>NZ_JACYUK010000007.1:0-358703 GCF_014841725.1 Pseudomonas sp. CFBP 8758
ACCCACACGAATTGCTTGATTCAATTGTTAAAGAGCGGTGGGTTGATTCTTTCGTCTCAACCGAGGCGCGCATTTTACGCTAGCCTCACATTCTGTCAAGCGTTTATTTCGAAGTATTTGGCCAGAAACCTGAACAACTTCAAACACTTGACTCGCTTCGATCGCTCGTCAGCGGGAGGCGAATTCTACAGCGTTTCAAACCGCTGTCAACTGCCTTTTTCACCGCTTCCGACCTTGACGATCGAAACCCTTCCGAACCTTCTGAAACGGCCAACTCATTGATTAACAAGGAGTTTATCGTTTCGGCTGCGCCGGAAGTGGGGCGAATTATAGACACATTGAGAGGGGCGTCAACAGGTAATTTCAAAAAACTGTCATATATCCCTAAAAGCAAAGGGCGGGCCTGGCGGCCCGCCCTTTCTCGACGCTTAAAGGCTAGGGAAGGCGAACTGCGACGCTTCGTGGCTGGCACGTTGTGGCCACCGCTGGGTAATGGCCTTGCGTCGCGTGTAGAAGCGTACGCCATCCGGGCCATAGGCATGCAGGTCGCCGAACAGGGAGCGCTTCCAGCCGCCGAAGCTGTGATAGGCGACCGGCACCGGCAGCGGTACGTTGACGCCGACCATGCCGACTTCGATCTCGTCGCAGAACAGGCGTGCCGCTTCACCGTCGCGGGTGAAGATGCAAGTGCCGTTGCCGTATTCATGGTCGTTGATCAACTGCATGGCCTGCTCGAGGCTTTCGACACGGACGATGCACAACACCGGGCCGAAGATTTCTTCTTTATAGATACGCATCTGCGGAGTGACGTGGTCGAACAGGCACCCGCCGAGGAAGAAGCCTTCTTCGTTGCCCGATACACTCAGACCGCGACCGTCCACGACCAGCTTGGCGCCGGCCTGCTCACCGTCGTCGACATAGCCTGAGACCTTGTCACGGGCCTGGGCGGTCACCAGTGGGCCCATGTCCAGACCACAAGACGTGCCGGCGCCGATCTTCAGCGACTTGATCTGCGGAGTCAGCTTGGCCACGAGGGCGTCGGCGACCTGGTCGCCGACGCACACGGCTACCGAAATGGCCATGCAGCGCTCACCGCAGGAACCGTAGGCTGCGCCCATCAAGGCGCTGACCGCGTTGTCGAGATCAGCGTCGGGCATCAACACCGCGTGGTTTTTCGCGCCACCCAGGGCCTGAACGCGTTTACCGCGACGGGTGCCTTCGCTGTAGATGTACTCGGCGATCGGCGTGGAGCCAACGAAACTCAGTGCCTTGACCTCCGGCGCTTCGATGAGCGCGTCCACCGCGACCTTGTCACCGTGCACGACATTGAGTACGCCAGCCGGGAGGCCCGCCTCCAACAGCAGTTGCGCTATATAGAGTGTAGAGCTGGGATCACGCTCGGACGGCTTGAGGATGAAGCAGTTGCCGCAGACGATGGCCAAGGGGTACATCCACAGCGGGACCATGGCCGGAAAGTTGAACGGCGTGATACCGGCAACGATACCCAGTGGCTGGAAATCGGACCAGGCATCGATATTGGGACCGACGTTGCGGCTGTACTCACCCTTGAGCACCTCAGGTGCTGCGCAGGCGAACTCGACGTTTTCGATGCCGCGCTTGAGTTCACCTGCAGCGTCTTCCAGCGTTTTGCCATGCTCTTCACTGATCATCTGGGCGATCTTGGCTTCGTTCTGCTCGAGCAGTTGCTTGAAACGGAACATCACCTGGGCACGCTTGGCCGCTGGAGTCTTGCGCCAGGCTGGAAACGCGGCCTTGGCGGCGTCGATGGCCAGTTGCACGGTCTCGCGGCTGGCCAGCTGGAGTTTGCGGATGGCCTGGCCGGTCGACGGGTTGAAGACATCGGCCGTACGGTCGCCGCTGGAAACCAGATCGCCGTTGATCAAGTGTTGGATAGTGCTCATGCAATGGGCTCCTTGGAAAAAAGGTCAGTCGATCTGGTTGAGGGCTTCGCCAACAGCATCGAACAGGCGATCGAGGTCTTGCGGCTGGGCGTTGAAGGTTGGGCCGAACTGCAGGGTGTCGCCGCCGAAACGCACGTAGAATCCGGCTTTCCATAGCTTCATGGACACCTCATAGGGGCGCACGATGGCATCGCCATCGCGTGGCGCCAGCTGGATCGCGCCGGCAAGGCCATAGTTGCGAATGTCGACGATGTTCTTCGCGCCCTTGACGCCGTGCAGCACGTTTTCGAAATGCGGTGCCAGCTCGGCGACGTTCTGCACCAGGTTTTCGCGCTGCAGCAGCTCCAGCGCGGCAAGGCCGGCGGCGCAGGCCACCGGGTGCGCCGAGTAGGTATAGCCGTGGGGGAATTCCACGGCGTACTCGGGCGTCGCCTGGTTCATGAAGGTCTGGTAGATCTCGGTGCTGGCGATGACGGCGCCCATCGGAATGGCGCCGTTGGTGATCTGCTTGGCGATGCACATCAGGTCCGGGGTCACGCCGAAGGTGTCGGCACCGAACATGGCGCCGGTGCGCCCGAAGCCGGTGATGACCTCGTCGAAGATCAGCAGGATATTGTGCTGGTCGCAGATTTCACGAAGGCGCTTGAGGTAGCCCTTGGGCGGTGGCAGCACGCCTGCCGAACCCGCCATGGGCTCGACGATCAGGGCGGCGATGTTGGAAGCGTCGTGCAGCTCGATGACCTTGAGCATTTCATCGGCCAAGGCAATGCCACCCTCCTCCGGCGATCCCTTGGAATAGGTATTGCCCGGCAGCAGGGTATGGGGGATGTGGTCGACATCCATCATCTGGCCGAACATCTTGCGGTTGCCGTTGACGCCGCCCAGGCTGGTGCCGGCAACGTTGACACCGTGGTAGCCACGGGCCCGGCCAATCATCTTGGTCTTGGTGGCCTGGCCTTTCAGGCGCCAATAGGCACGGACCATTTTCACGGCGGTGTCGCAGCACTCGGAGCCGGAGTTGGTATAGAAGACGTGATTGAGATTGCCGGGAGTCAGGTCGGTGATTTTTTCCGCCAGCTGGAAGGACAGCGGATGGCCGTACTGGAACGCGGGCGAGTAGTCGAGCACACCGAGCTGACGCGATACCGCTTCCTGGATTTCCTTGCGCGTATGGCCCGCACCGCAGGTCCACAGACCGGAGAGGCTGTCGTAGATCTGCCGGCCCTTGTCGTCGGTCAGCCAGCTGCCTTGGGCCGCGACGATGATCCGCGGGTCACGCTGGAAGCTGCGGTTGGCGGTGTACGGCATCCAGTGAGCATCCAGCTTGAGCTGGCTGGTGATGCCGACAGGGGCGTTCTCGGGCATGTTCATGTGCACAGACCTCATTGAGCGATTGAAGACGCGATGACAAGCGTGTTGCCTCTACGGTGTCACGACGATAAAGTCTGGAAAACCCAACTTTTTCGATCTTCAGTCAGGCAGCTACTAAACTATGAGCCGTCGCCCCGATCCGCTCGCGCAGGTCAGTGATTTCGATATTCGCCTGCTGCGCATCTTTCGCAGCGTGGTGGAGTGCGGCGGCTTTTCTGCGGCGGAAAACGTCCTGGGCATCGGTCGTTCGGCGATCAGCCAGCAGATGAGCGACCTCGAGCAGCGTTTGGGCCTGCGCCTGTGTCAGCGTGGCCGCGCAGGGTTTTCCCTGACCGAAGAAGGCCGCGAGGTCTATCAATCGGCGCTGCAGTTGCTGGCGGCGCTGGAAAGCTTCCGCACCGGCGTCAACGGCCTGCACCAGCACCTGCGTGGCGAGTTGAACATTGGCCTGACCGATAACCTGGTGACGCTGCCGCACATGCGCATCACCCATGCGCTGGCGCAACTCAAGGACCGTGGGCCCGATGTGCGCATCCAGATCCGGATGATCGCGCCCAGCCAGGTCGAGCAGGGCGTGCTCGATGGCAGCTTGCATGTTGGCGTGGTGCCGCAGTCGAGCCCGCTGTCGGGGCTGGAGTACCAGCCGCTGTACAGTGAGCGTTCGTTGTTGTACTGCGCGGTCGGCCACCCGCTGTTCTACGCCAGTGACGAGGCGCTCGATGGCGACCGCCTCAACGCACAGGAAGCCATCGCGCCGACATTTCGTCTGCCAGCCGATATCCAGGCGCGTTACCAGGTGCTCAAGTGCACAGCCAGCGCCTCGGATCGCGAGGGCATGGCGTTTCTGATTCTGACGGGACGCTACATCGGCTACCTGCCCGACCATTACGCCACTTTCTGGGTACAACAGGGGCGTCTGCGGGCGTTGAAACCGAGCGAGCGGTTCTATGACCTGACGTTGTCCTGGGTGACGCGCAAGGGCAGAAGGCCCCATCTGGTGCTGGAAAGCTTTCTGGAAAGCCTGGCGCAGACGCGCTGAAGGATCGTCGTGGTTTATCCATCAAGGCTTGTCGGATCAGGGCGGGTACGCTATCAACGCATCTGCAGTATTCAAACGATCGGTTCGGAAATCGCCCATGAGTCTTGAAGTCCCCGCGCACAGCGCCTCGGCCAGTGGCAAACCTGCCAGCCGCATCCGCCAGAAGAATGAAGAAGCGATTCTAAAAGCGGCCGAAGACGAGTTCGCCCGGCACGGTTTCAAGGGCACCAGCATGAACACCATTGCGTTGAATGCAGGCTTGCCCAAGGCCAACCTGCACTATTACTTCACCAACAAACTCGGCCTGTACATTGCGGTGCTGAGCAACATCATCGAGCTGTGGGACAGCACCTTCAATACGTTGCGCGCCGAGGATGATCCGGCGCAGGCGCTGACCCGCTACATCCGTGCCAAGATGGAGTTCTCGCGCCGCCAGCCACTGGCGTCACGGATCTTCGCGATGGAGATCATCAGCGGCGGCGAGTGCCTGAGCGAGTACTTCAGCCAGGACTACCGCAGCTGGTTCGCGGGGCGTGCCGCGGTGTTCCAGGCCTGGATCGACGCCGGCAAGATGGACCCCGTCGACCCCGTGCACCTGATCTTTCTGCTGTGGGGCAGTACCCAGCATTACGCCGACTTCGCCACGCAGATCTGCCGGGTGACCGGACAGGCGCGCCTGACGCGGCAAGACTTCGAACACGCCAGTGACAACCTGATCCGCATCATTCTGAAAGGATGCGGCTTGACCCCTGCAGTGTGACCACTGCAACAGCCAAGAGATAAGCATGCCTTCTACCCTGCTGGGACCCTGCGAGTACCGCGAGGAGATTCGCAAGAGTCGATTCATCACCCTCGCCGCGCCGATAGCCAGCGTGCAGGACGCCCAGGCCTTCATCGAACAGACCAGTGACCTGGCCGCGACCCATAACTGCTGGGCGTGGAAACTGGGCGATCAGTACCGCAGCAACGACGATGGCGAGCCAGGCGGTACCGCAGGCCGACCGATCCTGGCGGCGATCGAGGCACAGGATTGCGATCAGGTGGTGGTGCTGGTGATTCGCTGGTACGGCGGCATTCAGTTGGGTACAGGAGGGTTGGCCCGTGCCTATGGCGGAGGGGCGAACAAATGCCTGCAGCAGGCGCCCAAGCGCCTGTTGATCGCGCGGGTGGCGGTGAGCTGTTCCTGCACATTCAGTGAGCTGGCCCTGGTCAAGCTTCGGGTGGCCGAGGTTCAGGGGTTGGTGACTGCAGAAGATTTCACCAGCAATGGGGTCGATCTGCAGCTGGCAGTGGCCAGTGAGGCCATCGCTACCCTGGCGCAGCAGCTTGCCGACCTTTCCAGGGGACGGATCGTGCTGCAAGCCATCGCGTCTTGAGCGCGTCGTTGCTGACAGCGAGTGCTAGTCTGTTTCCTTTGTTCAGGAGAGTGGCAATGACAACTGCAAAGAAAGCGTTGGTGATTGGTGCATCCCGTGGCCTGGGTCTGGGGCTGGTGGAACGCTTGAGCGAAGATGGCTGGGAGGTGACGGCCACGGTTCGCGATCTGGACAAGGTGCCGCCGGCGCTGACGGCCACCGGCGCGAAGGTGGAGGCGCTGGAGATGACTCGCCTGGAGTCCATGGACGCCCTGAGCCTGCGGCTGCAGCAGCAGACCTTCGACCTGCTGTTCATCAATGCCGGGGTGTCCGGGCCGGCGGGCTACAACACCGACCAGGCCAGCGATGCAGACATCGGTGAACTGTTCGTCATCAATGCCGTGGCGCCGATCCGTCTGGCCCAGCGACTGGCGGGCAATGTCGCCGATGGCGGTGCGATCGCCTTCATGAGTTCGGTGCTGGGCAGTGTGGCGATGCCTGAAGGGTCGCCCATGGCCTTGTACAAAGCGAGCAAGGCGGCCTTGAATTCGATGACCAATACCTTCGTGACCGAGTTGGCGCGGCCGCAGTTGACGGTGCTGTCGATGCATCCGGGCTGGGTGAAGACCGACATGGGCGGCGACGGTGCCAGTCTGGACGTTGCCACCAGTACCCGTGGATTGGTGGATGTGATCACCGCGCAGCTGGGCAAGGGTGGGTTGCAGTTTCTCGATTACAAGGGCGAGAAGATCGACTGGTGAGGTCCGAGGGAAGCGGTGGTGTCAGCGGGGGCCTCTTCGCGGGCACTGCCCGCTCCTACAGGATGCGGGCGTTGCCAGTTAGACGGTGGTTTACAGGCCCAGGATCGATAGCATGATGAAGGTCGCGAACAACACGAAGTGAGTCATGCCTTCGATGGCGTTGGTTTCGCCGTCGTTGAGGTTGATCGCGCAGACCAGCAGGGTGATGAAGATCATCACTGTCTGCACCGGTGTCATTGCCATCTGGAACGGCTGGCCGCTGTACAGGGCCAGGCCTTCCATGACCGGTACGGTAAGGATCACCGTTGACAGCGAGGCACCCAGGGCAATGTTGACCACCGACTGCATGCGGTTGGCCAATGCTGCACGCAGTGCCGTCAGGATTTCCGGCGCAGCGGAAATGGCTGCCACCAGAATGGCCGTCATCACCGGTGGTGCGCCGGTGCCCTCGAGACCCAGGTCGATGGTCTTGGACATGACTTCGGCCAGGGCGCCGATGACGACGATACCGAACACCAGGGTACCCACCGACCAACCCAGATGAACCGGCTTCTCGGGTTCGGTGGTCACGCCCTTGCGCTTCTTCTTTTCCGGGTAGTTGTAGCTGAAGAAGTAGCTGTGCGGGCCGACCTGCATGCGCAGGAACAACGCGTAGAGCACCAGCATGGCGCCGATGGTGAAGCCCGAATAGACCTTCCAGTTGCCCTCGGGGATGAACTCGGGGACCACCATGGACACGCCCATGGCGGTGAGGATCATGACGCTGTAGCTACGCGCCGAATCGTCGTTGTAGGACTGCTCGCCGTGCTTGAGGCCACCCATCAGTGCGGCGAGGCCGAGGATGCCGTTGATGTCGAGCATCACCGCCGAATAGATGGTGTCGCGCACCAAAGTCGGTGACGGCTCGTTGCTCATCATGATGCCCAGTACCACCACTTCGACCAGTACCGCCGAGAGGGTGAGGATCATGGTGCCGTAGGGGTCGCCGAATTTTTCGGCAAGCAATTCGGCATGTCCCGCCACGCGCACCGAGGCGAAGATGATCGCCACGACCAGGGCGATGCCTGCGCCCAGAGCCACGCCTTGGCCGTGGCTGAGCAGGTAGTGCTCGGCCGGAAAGGCGACGCATGCGGCGATCACCGCCAGAAGTAGAAATTTTTCCTGCTTGAGTAACGCGATCATGGCCTGCCTTCGCTGATTGCTGCGACCTGTGCCGCGGTAAGTAACTGGATGTAACAAGAATCAGCGGATCAGAGTGTGCGATCACGGCAAAGGTTCAGGGCCGGCCCTGTGCCTGGGCCACCAGCCAGTCATGGATGGCGCGTCGGGTGGGGGTATTGAGGGCGCCTTCGCGGTACGCCAGCACGTATTTCTTGCGGGCCTGGATGGGCCATCCGAACGGCACGATCAGCGAGCCTTGTTCCAGCTCGTCGGTGATCAGCGCGCGACGGGCGATGGCAACACCCATGCCCATGCGCGCCGCATCGATGGTCAGGTGATTGCGATTGAAAGTGTGGCCGCGGCGCACATCGATGCCTTCGGCGCCTATCGCCGAGAGGTAGAACTCCCACTCTGCATATTCATAGCTGCCGCGCCAGGCGGTTATGTCGTGCAGCAATGGGAAGTGCACCAGCTGGCCAGGGCTGTCCAAGGGCGGACGACCCTCAAGCAGAGTGGGCGAGCACACCGGGAACAGTTCCTCTTCCAGCAACGGTGTAGTGACCAGGCCTGGGTAGCTGCCATCGTTGAGGTCGATGGCCAGGTCGAAATCGTCGTCACGCAGTGAGCCGCTGCTGTCCTCGGCGATCACCCGCAGCTGGAGCTCGGGAAAAGCCCGCTCGAGGCTGGGCAACCGTGGCATCAGCCACTTGCTCAAAAAGGAAGGGATGCTGCGCAGCTTGAACACCCCGCCGATGGTGCCGGAATGCAACAGCCGCAGTTCTTCGTCGATGCGGCTGTGCACTTCGTTGGCGACCACCGCAAGGCGCTGGCCCTGCGCAGTCAATTGCAGGCCGCGACCCACCCGATGGAACAGCGCAAAGCCCAGGCGATCTTCCAATTGCTTCATCTGCTGGCTGATGGCACCGGGGGTCACATGCAATTCATCGGCGCAGCGGGTGAAGGACAGATGCCGTGCGGCGCAGGCAAACACCTGCAGCCAGGCGTGCATTTGGGCATTGAGGATCTTGCTCATCGGTGAGCCCCGCTAAACAGTGACTTAGTAAGTATCGTTTGTCTGAAATGTCTGTCAGGCCAAAGATAAGGCACGAGTGTATAGAGAGAGAATGAGGCAGACATGGCTATCAGCGTATTCGACATGTTCAAGATCGGCATCGGCCCCTCCAGTTCGCATACGGTGGGCCCGATGCGCGCCGCTGCCCTGTTTGCCAAAAATCTCACCGAACAAGGCATGGCACCGCTGGTGGAGCGGATCGAAGCCCGCTTGTATGGCTCGCTGTCCGCCACCGGCATAGGCCATGGCAGTGACCGCGCGACCCTGATGGGCTTGATGGGCGAATGGCCCGATCGGGTCGACCCGGACACCGTCGGGCCTCGGGTCGACGAAGTGATCCAGCGGCAATGCCTGCAGCTGGGCGATCACATGATTCATTTCGACTGGCAGCGCGACATGCTTCTGCTCGATGAGAGCCTGCCCTACCACCCCAATGGCATGACCTTGGTGGCGCACCTGCAGAACGGCGAGGTGCATGAGCAGACCTACTATTCGGTCGGTGGCGGTTTCGTGGTCGATGCCGAGCAGGCTGCCAGCGGTGTGCTGGACAACGACACCACCGTCCTGCCCTACGACTTTTCCTCGGCGGCGCAGTTGCTGAGCCTGTGCAAGCGCACCGGCCTGAGCATTGCGGCACTGATGATGGAAAACGAAAAGGCCTGGCGTTCCGAAGCGCAGATCCGCGAACAGTTGGCGGTGATCTGGCAAGCGATGCAGGCCTGCGTGGATAAAGGTCTGACCGGGCAAGGCATTCTGCCAGGCGGGCTGAACGTGCGCCGCCGGGCCTATCGTCTGCACCAGAATCTGCAAGAGATCGGCAAGCCCAACGTCATTGGCTCCACCCTCAGTGCCATGGAATGGGTCAACGTCTTTGCTCTGGCGGTGAACGAGGAGAATGCCGCCGGCGGGCGCATGGTGACCGCCCCCACCAACGGCGCGGCCGGGATCATTCCGGCGGTGTTGCACTACTACATGAAGTTCTGCCCGGAAGCGTCGGCCGACGACGTGGTCCGGTTCTTCCTGGCAGCTGCGGCGGTAGGCATCCTGTGCAAGAAGAACGCGTCGATTTCCGGCGCCGAGGTGGGCTGCCAGGGTGAAGTGGGTTCGGCTTGCGCCATGGCGGCTGCCGGCTTGGCCGAGGTGCTGGGTGCCACGCCCGAACAGGTCGAGAACGCAGCGGAAATCGGCCTGGAGCACAACTTGGGGCTGACCTGCGATCCGGTCGGAGGGCTGGTCCAGGTGCCGTGCATCGAGCGCAATGCGATTGCCGCGGTCAAGGCGATCAATGCCGCGCAAATGGCGCTGCGCGGTGATGGCGAGCACTTCATCTCGCTGGATCACGCCATCCGGACCATGCGTGACACTGGCGCCGACATGCACGACAAGTACAAGGAAACCTCGCGCGGCGGGTTGGCGGTCAACCTGGTGGAGTGCTGAGTCGCACCCACCGTTTCGAAGGTAAGCCCGAAAGCGCGAAACACTCGTAAAAGAGAATGTTTTTTGATCACAACAGCTTGATATGGAATAGTACCCGCCGTTTTTGCGCGCCTGCCCAGCGCGCAGGTTCCACAGCGAAGGTATTTGTCCATGCGCAGTTCCCGCCTCACCTCGATGATCGTCGCCAGTGCCCTGGCCTTGTGCACACGACTGGTCGTCGCAGCGCCCATCGATATCAACGATGGCCAACACACCGTCCATCTGCCCCAGGCGCCGCAACGTGTGGTGGTGCTGGAATTCTCCTTTCTCGATAGCCTGGCGGCAGTCGGCGTCACCCCGGTTGGCGCCGCCGACGATGGCGATGCCAATCGCGTATTGCCCAGAGTACGTCAGGCCATTGGTCAGTGGAGCTCGGTGGGCCTGCGCGCCCAGCCCAGCATCGAACAGATCGCGCGGCTCAAGCCTGACCTGATCATTGCCGATCTCAATCGCCATCAGGCGCTCTACGCCGACCTGGCAAGCCTGGCGCCGACCTTGCTGCTGCCTTCGCGCGGGGAAGACTATGAAGGCAGCTTGAAGTCCGCCGAGTTGATTGGCCGGGCGTTGGGCAAGAGCGAAGCGATGCAGGCGCGGATCGCGCAGAACCGTCGCAGCCTCGCCGACATCGCCGGGCAGGTGCCCGCCGGTACCAAGGTGCTGTTCGGTGTGGCGCGGGAAGACAGCTTCTCCGTACATGGACCGCACTCCTATGCGGGCAGCGTATTGGCGGCAATCGGTTTGCAGGTTCCGCCGGTACGCAGCAACGCGGCACCGACCGAGTTCGTCAGCCTGGAACAACTGCTGGCGCTGGACCCTGCGTGGCTGCTCGTCGGGCACTACCGGCATCCGAGCCTGGTCGACAGCTGGAGCCAGCAGCCGCTGTGGCAAGTGCTGGGCGCAGTGCGCAATCATCAGGTTGCAGAGGTCGACGGTGACACCTGGGCCCGCAACCGCGGGGTGATGGCGTCCGAGCAGATTGCCGAAGACGCCCTGGCCATTCTCAAGGGCGGCAAAGCCGCCATGACGCCCTGAATGAGGCGTTGGTGGGCGATGGCGCTGGGCACGGTGGTCGTCGCCGGGCTGTTCTGGATGTCGCTGTACGCCTGGTCGCCGTTCACGATCAGCCAGGCGGATGCCTTCAACGGGCTGTTCAGCCAGGGCCGTGAGGGCGGCAACATGGCCTATATCGTCGCCCAGCTGCGGGTGCCACGGGCACTTTGCGCGGCGTTGGTCGGTGCCTGCCTGGGACTGGCCGGTGCATTGATGCAGGGCATTACCCGCAACCGCTTGGCGTCGCCGTCCCTGTTCGGGGTCACGGCAGGCGCCGCGCTGGGCCTGGCGTTGTTCTCCACGGGCCTGGTGGCCCTGCCGTTCGCAGGCGGCGCGTTGCTGATGACGTGTGTGGGGGGTGCCCTGGCCTGGGTGATCGTTTTCAGCCTGGGTGGCGCCTGGTCCCCAGCGGCGGCGCAAGGCCGACTGGTGCTGGCCGGAGTGACCGTGGCGGCACTGTGTGCGGCGTTGACGCGGCTGACCGTGATACTGGTCGAGGCGCAGGCACAGAGCGTGCTCAACTGGCTGGCCGGATCGCTGGCCAACGTCGGTGCTGCGCAACTGCAACTGTTGTGGCCCTGCACTCTGATCGGTGCCCTGTGGGCACTCTTCTGCGCGCCACGCCTGAACCTGGTGAATCTGGGCGAGGAGGCGGCTCGCTCGCTGGGCGTCGGTATCGCCAGCCTGCGCCTGCAGGTGTTTTTCGCCAGTCTGCTGCTGGTGGGTGCCAGTGTCTGCGCGGTCGGTCCGATCGGCTTCGTGGGCCTGATCGCGCCGAACATCGCCCGGCAATACCTGGGCAACGACTATCGCTGGCTGATTCCGGCGAGCGCCTTGCTGGGTGCGGCGATCGTGCTGGCGGCCGACCTTGTGAGCCGCGCCGTGGCCTTCCCGGCGGAAACGCCGGCTGGGGTGGTGACCGCGCTGATCGGTGCACCGTTCTTCCTCTACCTAGCCAGGCGTACGCAATGACCCGGCCCTACCCTCGCCTGCTGATCCTGCTGGCGCTGTTGCTCGCTGCCTTGTGGCTGAGCCTGAGCGCAGGCACCTCCTGGCTGGCGCCAAGTGCAGTGTTCGAGCGTTTGCTGGCGCATGACCCGCTGGACTTCGAAGTGTGGAATCATCGCTTGCCGCGCGGATTGATCGCGATCCTGACCGGCAGCGCCCTGGGCCTGGCCGGCGCCCTGGTGCAGGGGGTGATTCGCAACCCGCTGGCTTCCCCGGAGATTCTGGGGGTGACCCAGGGCGCGGGGCTGGCCCTGACCATCGCCATCATCGCGGTGCCGCAATTGCCCTTCACCTGGCTCCCGCTGGTGGCCGGCGTGGGCGGCGCCGGTGGCGCACTGCTGCTGGCGCTGTACAACAGCGGTGTGAGTTTTTCCGGCGTGCGCTTTGCGTTGTCCGGGGTGGCGATCGCCGTGACCCTGTCGAGCATCACCGAGTTTCTGATTCTGTCGCACCCGCTGGACATCAACACGGCGTTGCTGGCCTTGACGGGCAGCTTGTGGAGCCGCAGTTGGCATCATCTGGCGCTGGCCCTGCCGTTCGTGGTGCTGATGCCATTGGCGCTGGGCCTGGCGAAACCGCTGAACCTGATCGGCCTGGGCGACGAAGCGGCCCACAGCCTGGGTACCGCACTCAAGCGCACACGCTGGCTGGCGATGGGCGCAGCGGTGCTGTTGAGCAGCCTGGGGGTGGGCATCATCGGCCCGGTTGGCTTTCTTGGCTTGGTCGCGCCGCACATGGCGCGCCGCCTGGTGGGCGGGCATCATCAGCACCTGCTGCCGGCCTCGATGTTGATCGGTGCTCTGTTGCTGGTGCTGGCCGACACGCTGGGACGCACACTGATCGCGCCCAGCGAGATCCCGGCGGGCGTTCTGACCGCGGTCATCGGCGCACCTTACTTTCTCTGGCTGCTGGCACGCTTCAAGGGCTGACATCATGAGCATCATCAAGGCCGACGGCGTCGATATCGGCTACGGCGCCACGCCTATCGTACGCAATCTCTCGTTCACCCCGCCTGGCGGGCAAGTCACCGCGCTGATCGGGCCCAATGGCTGTGGCAAATCGACGCTGCTCAAGGCCCTGGCACGCATCATCACGCCGCAATGCGGGACGGTGAGCCTGGATGGCCAACCCTACGCGCAGCTGTCGTCGCGCGCGTTGGCGCAGCATGTGGCGTTCCTGCCGCAGGTATTGCCCATTCCCGAAGGGGTCAGCGTTGCCCAGCTGGTGGCCTATGGGCGCAGCCCGCACAACAGCTTCTGGGGGCGCCTGAGCGGCGCGGACCGCAACGCCGTGGAGCAGGCCCTGAAGCGCATGGGCCTGGAATCACTGGCCGACACCGCGCTGGCGGACCTCTCCGGCGGCCAGCGGCAAAGGGCCTGGCTGGCCATGGTGCTGGCGCAGGATACGCCGGTGGTGTTGCTCGACGAGCCCACGACCTACCTGGATATCAGCCATCAGGTCGAGCTGCTCGACCTGATGCGCCAGCTTGCCGCCGAAGGCAAGACCGTGGTTACGGTGTTGCACGATATCAACCAGGCCTGCCGCTACGCCGATCATCTGGCGGTCATGCATCAAGGTCGGCTGGTGGCCGATGGTCCGCCTGGGCAGGTCGTCGATGCCCAATTGATGCAGCAGGTATTCGAGGTGCAGGTGCAGATCGTCCGTGAGCCGGTGGCGGGCACGCCGATGTGCGTGGTGGAAAAAAGCACGCGCGCCTCGACGTGAATGGCCTGGCCTCCGACCGGGGCCGACCCGCCGGGCGTCGGCACGAACCTGCCGGTTGGGCCCTCGCGGCTGCGAGTGAAGGGCAATACCTGTAGAATCGGGCACGATTGCACCTGATGAGAGAACGAAAACACCATGTACGACTGGCTCAATGCCTTGCCCAAGGCCGAACTGCACATGCACCTGGAAGGCTCGCTGGAACCCGAGCTGCTGTTCGCCCTGGCCGAGCGCAACAAGATCGCGTTGCCCTGGAATGATGTGGAGGCGCTGCGTGGAGCCTATGCGTTCAATAACCTGCAGGAGTTTCTCGACCTGTATTACCGCGGTGCCGACGTGTTGCGCACCGAGCAGGATTTCTACGACCTGACCTGGGCCTATCTGTTGCGCTGCCAGGCCCAGAACGTCGTACACACCGAGCCGTTCTTCGATCCGCAGACCCACACCGACCGCGGTATCGCCTTTGAAACGGTGCTGGGCGGCATCACTGCCGCACTGAATGACGGCCGTACCCGGCTGGGCGTCGACAGCGGGCTGATCCTCAGTTTTCTGCGCCATTTGAGCGAAGACGAGGCGCAGAAGACCCTGGATCAGGCCTTGCCTTTCCGTGATGCGTTCGTTGCCGTGGGTCTGGACAGCTCCGAGATGGGCCATCCGCCGAGCAAGTTCAAGCGCGTGTTCGACCGCGCCCGCGAAGAGGGCTTCCTGACGGTCGCCCATGCCGGTGAGGAAGGCCCGCCCGAGTACATCTGGGAAGCCCTGGACTTGCTCAAGATCCAGCGCATCGACCACGGTGTGCGCGCCATCGAGGATGAGCGCCTGATGCAGCGCATCATCGACGAGCAGATTCCACTGACCGTGTGCCCGCTCTCCAACACCAAGCTGTGTGTATTCGATCACATGAGCCAGCACAACATTCTCGACATGCTCGAACGTGGGGTGAAGGTCACGGTCAATTCCGATGACCCGGCCTATTTCGGCGGCTACGTCACCGAGAACTACTACGCGCTGCACACCCATCTGGGTATGACCGAGGACCAAGCCAAACGCCTGGCGCAGAACAGCCTGGATGCTCGCCTGATCAAGCAATGAGGCCGGCGGGGTCGAACCCCGGCCTCCCCCGCCCCATCACGTACCCAAGCGACCGATCTCGCTCATGCCCAGACGGGTAACCTGCAGCGTGCGGCTGTCTTCGTTGAGCTTGAGCCAGCCCGACTGCAGGAACAGGGTCAGCAACCCTGCACCCAGTGCGCCGCCGACGTGCGGGCGCTGGGTGCTCCAGTCGCAACAGCTGTGCAGCGGCTGGCGCTCGCGATTGACCAATGCCTGCGTATAGATGCCTTGGCTGGCCAGGCGGCTGCTGCCCAGCGCCGTCACTTCGAGCCGCTGTTCATAGTGTTCGAGCCAGCCGTTCTGGACCATGCGCTGGAACAGGTCGGCCGCCAGCACGCCGCCCAGATGATCACCGCACAGCCGCACCTGATGCAGGGCCTTGGGCGAGCGCGGTTTGGGCACGCTGATGCGCGCCGCCATTCCCGCATTGGCTTGCACCAACGAGACGCTGGCCAATGCCTCCACCGCCGCCCCTACTTCAGGCTTGGCCAGACGGAAGAAACGCTTGCGCCCACGCGCTTCGAGGGTCAGCAGACCACCTGCCGACAGCCGCGCCAGATGCGCGCCTGCCGACGAGGGCGAGACACCTGCCAGCGATGCCAGCTCGTCGGCGCCTCGCGTGGTGCCGTCGATGAGCGCCCAGAGCATGGCGCTGCGCTTGGGGTCGGCCAGCAATGTGGCGATCCGGCTGATGCAAGGTGTTGGTTGCATGTGTTCACTCCCTGTGGAAACGTTCGTCAATCTGGCAATGGTTGCCGGGGTGATTATATGCACCCCGCCGTTGTACGGAATTGGACGAAAGCACCGGGGACCAGCATCGAATGCGAGGGGTGTGCAATACCCTGTACTTGTATGGCCCGCCCTTACCATCGGCATTTTCCGGGACGCTTGCTCAAGCGCCCGCAACGCGTCGCTCTGTTGCCTGAAGACCGGTTGGATACATCATTCATTACAGGTTTGACCCCACAGCCGGGGCGGACTTTTCCCGCAATGTCCGTCCTTGCAGACCTACATGATTGTTTGGTTCGCGCTGCCTCGCCGTCAGTCTGACGGGCATCCGATGACGCTCGCACGCCCGAAATGAGGACTACACTGGGTCCTCATCTCGAGCCCGAGGACATCGCAATGAAAGTTCTTCTTTCTGAGTTGAAGCAACCACGTGGCAGCTGCTGGCAGGTGCGTATGGACCAGCATGCGGTGTCATTCCGCAGCGAAGCCGAGGCGCGGGCCTTCATCGCCACCCTCGAAGCCCGCTTGCAGGCGCCCCACGGCCTGCCGCAGGCGCGGGGGGCCAGCGCCGGTTAGCGGGCTGTCTGCAGGTCGCGACGCTGCTGGCAGCGGCGTGTCAGTACCGCCGCACAGACGGCAAGGATGCCGCAGCCAGCGATCACCCAGGCCATCGGCATTGCCGTGCCGTCATGCAGTAATCCGACCAACGACGCGGCGGCGGCGGCAAGACTGAATTGCAGGCACCCCAACAGCGCCGAAGCGCTGCCGGCGCGTGAGCCCTGTCCGCTCATGGCACACGCCGAGGCGTTGGGGATGATCCCGCCCAGGCTCGCCAGACAGACGAACAGTGGGATCAGCAATGGCCACAAGACCGTTGGCCGCAGCGCACTGAGTGCCAGCAGTACCGCACCCGCTGCCATGTACACCCACACGGTGCGTGACAGCAGCAACGCCGGACCGCGGCGCGACAGAAGGCGCGCATTGACCTGCGCCATCAGGATGAACCCTGCGGCATTGCTGCCGAACAGCCAGCCATAGTGTTCGGCAGGTACGCCGTAGAGCTTGATGAATACGAACGGTGACCCGGCGATGTAGGCGAACATGCCGGCCATGGCGATTCCGCCGGTCAGCGCATGCCCCATGAACACAGGGTCCAGCAACAAGCCGCCGTACAGCCTGGGGGCGCCTGCAAGGGGGCGTCTGGGCCTGTCGGCGGGCATGCTTTCCGGCAGGCCCAGGGCGACGGCCAAAGTGCAGGCGGCGCTGAACAGGGTGAGCAGGATGAAGATCCACTGCCAGCCCCAACTGTTGACCAGTACGCCACCGAGCATGGGTGCCAGGATCGGCGCCAGGCCCATGACCAGCATCAGTTGCGAGAACACCTTGGCCGAGCCGACTGCATCGCATTTGTCACTGACGATGGCGCGGGCCAGCACCATGCCAGCGCAACCGCCCAGGGCCTGGACGAAACGGGCAACAATGAGCCAGTCCAGGGTGGGTGCGAAGGCACAGGCCAGCGAAGCTGCGGTGAACAGCGAAACGCCCACGAGCAGGGGCACCCGGCGACCGAAGCGATCGGCGACCGGGCCGTAGATCAGTTGGCCGATCGACAGACCGAGGAAGTAGGCAGCCAGGGTGGTCTGGATGTGCTTTTCGTCGGTGCCGAAGGCAAGCGCCATGGCAGGGAAGCCCGGCAGGTAGAAGTCGATTGCCAGGGGGCCGAATGCGCTGAGCGCCCCCAGGATCAGAATGGTCTTGAAGTTCATCGGGTATTCACTACGTCCTGACAATACAGGCGACGTAGTCTAACCGGGTTACGCGGGTGTCGCGCTGTAGCCTTCTTCGCTGATCAGCTGGACGATTCGCTCGGGCGGCAGGTTGCTGTCGATTTCGACCTTGCCGACTGCCAGGTCGATCTGGACCTGGGCAGCCGGATCCTGAGCGGTGATTGCCTGGGTCACGGCGCGTACGCAGTGGCCACAGGTCATGCCTTGCACGGTGAACTGTTGCATGGGTAATACCTCGCGGGACGGGATTGCGATCATTCTCAACCTTCCCATCGGGGCAAGGTCAAGGTAAAGATCAAGTTCTGCACGGATCGGCCGGGCTGGAATTCCCCGTGCAGCTCGTCCAAGCTGGACGCTTGCCACCCTGCCAGGAGTAACTCGATGCGCCCTACCACTGCATGGCTTTTCGGAATGTGTGCCCTGGCAGCGCAGAGCTGTTGGGCCGGTGCCAGTACCGGTCAGCCATACGGCATTCTGATCGTTTCCCGCGAGCGCCTGGAAGTCGCCACGTCCTGCGAGATCGGGGTGTACCTGCAGGACCAACTGGTCGGGCGACTGTTTCAGGAGCAGGCCACGTCGTTCAACCTGCCGCCAGGCCCCGTGTCGGTCGGTTTGCGTCAGCTTCCGGGGCAAACGCCTGGGTGCGCGCCGGGCATGACCGAGTACAAACCGGTAATCGTGACCCTGCAGGCCGGGCAGATTCAGAAATTCCGTATCGCTGCAGGCAGCGCCGGCTTGTACTTGAAGCCCGAGCCTCTGGAGTATTGACCTTGCCAGAGGGGCAAGGTTGATACTGGCGCAAACGCATCCGAGGACATTTCGAGCATGAACATTGGCCAGGCCGCCCGCGAAAGCGGCCTCAGCGCAAAGATGATCCGTTACTACGAGTCGATCGGCCTGCTCGCGCCAGCCGTGCGCACCGACAGCGGCTACCGCCTGTATCAGGCAGCGGACGTGCACACGCTCGGTTTCATCAAGCGCTCGCGCGACCTTGGGTTTTCCCTGGAGGAAGTGGCCAGGCTGCTCACGCTGTGGCAAGACCGCAAGCGTGCCAGCGCCGACGTGAAGCAGCTGGCTCGCCGGCATATCGACGAGCTCGACCGCCGCATCGGCGAGCTGAGCAGCCTGCGCAACACCCTTGAACACCTGGTGGAACACTGTCACGGCGATGACCGCCCGGACTGCCCGATCCTTCAGGAGCTGGCATCCGGGGGCTGTTGCAGCTGACCAAGGGAAAACGGCGTCAGCTGGCAAGCAGGCCGCTTATTGCAACCAGGGCGGAGGCGGTTCTTCCGTTGTCTTGGTCGGCTGGTCATCGGCCTCGCGTGCGGCGCGTCGGCGAATGTCGTCCAGGCGCGCGGCCTCGATTTCACGCATGACCCCGCCCACATCGGCTTCCACTTCTTCTTCTGCGAACTCGCCGGTCAGCACGCTGGCCGGGTGCAGTTTGCCTTCTTCGTACAACGCCCACATTTCCTTGGCGTAGCGCGTCTGGCGAAGCTCGGGAGCGAACCTGCCGAAATAGCTGGCCATGTTGCCGACGTCACGCTCGAGCATGCTGAAGGCGTGGTTGTTGCCCGCCGCATCCACGGCCTGCGGCAGATCGATGATCACCGGGCCATCGGGTGTCAGCAGCACGTTGAACTCGGAGAGGTCGCCGTGCACCAGGCCTGTGCACAGCATCAGCACGATCTGGTGGATGAGGAACGCGTGGTACTCGCGCGCCTGGTCCGGTTCCAGCTCGACGTCGTTGAGACGTGGGGCTGCATCGCCGTCCTCGTCGCAGATCATCTCCATGAGCAAGACGCCCTCGAGAAAATCGTACGGCTTGGGCACACGCACACCGGCGCTGGCCAGCCGGAACAACGCCGCGACCTCGGCGTTCTGCCAGGCGTCCTCGGTTTCCTTGCGGCCGAACTTGGAGCCCTTGGCCATGGCCCGAGCCTGTCGGCTGTTGCGCACCTTGCGGCCTTCCTGATATTCGGCCGCCTGGCGAAAGCTTCGTTTGTTCGCCTCCTTGTAGACCTTGGCGCAGCGCAATTCCTTGCCACAGCGCACCACATAGACAGCTGCTTCTTTACCGCTCATCAGCGGTCGCAGCACCTCGTCCACCAGACCGTCCTCGATCAGCGGTTCAATGCGTTTTGGAGTCTTCATCAGCTTTTATTCTGGGTCCTTCGTAGCCAAACACGCGAATTCTGGCGGCATCGTCTCACAGCGAGCGCGGCTTGCCGACCCGAGCCTGTAAAAGGATGCAAACAACTCGCCAAGCGGTGGACGATCATAGCGCTTTCGCAGCTGATGGACAGCGGCGCTCACGCATTAAAGCTCGCCAGGGGTGAAACCGAACAGCGCCTTGAAAGCTGCGATGAAGGCCGATGTCGATTCATAACCGTTGTTCAGTGCGGCCGTGGTCACACTGTCACCGTTTTCCAGCGCCTGCAGCGACGACAGCAGCCGCATGCGCTGCCGCCAGGCCCGATAGCTCATGCCGGTTTCGCGCTGGAACAGGCGCATCAGGGTCTTTTCCGACGTTCCCAGGCGCCCTGCCCACTGGGTCAGCGTGGTGGCCTGATCGGGAGCAGCGATCAGCTGGTTGCACAACGCCAACAGCCGATGTTCCCTGGGCAGGGGCAACGAGAACGCCACCTCGGGCAGGCCTGCCAACTGATCCAGCAATACCTGCACCAGACGTGACTGAGCGGTGTCACCGGCTGGGTAGTCATGGGGCAACTCGCAGAAACCCTTGATCAGTTCGCGTGCCAGCGGGGTGACCTCAAGCACCTTGCAGTGCTCCGTGAGGAAGGGCGACTCTTCTCTGCGCACGTACAGACTGCGCATCTCGGCGCGCATCGAGGTGACGACCTTGTGTTCCACTCCCGCCGGAATCCAGATACCCCACTGCGGCGGCGCGAAGAAACTGCCTTCATCGGTGTGCACGCCGAGGACGCCGCTGATGGCGTAGGAAAACTGCGCCCAATCATGTCGATGGGCGGGCGTCCACGATCCCGCACCCAGGCTTTCGGCACGCGCATACAACGGTCGAGGCAGGCTTGCCAGGGCGGGTATGGGGCGTGGTGACGATGCATGTCCGTTTGGCGGCATTGATTGGCCCTCTGTCGCAAGACGGTAATAGAGTGCCTGAGTTAGCCTGCCGTTCTCAATGTCCATCGACGCACAGGCGATTCATTCATGCACATTCTCAAACACCTCAAGCGCGTGGTAACCGACTGGTTCCTCTGCGGCATGGTGCTGGCAGTCCTGCTGGCCTGGATTTTTCCAAGGTTCGGCGCCACCGGCGGTGCCATGCACGCAGGTCTGGTGACCAATATCGGCGTGTTCGTGGTGTTCTTTCTGCATGGCATGAACCTGTCCAGCGAGCAGATCCGCCACGGATT
This sequence comes from Pseudomonas sp. CFBP 8758, assembly GCF_014841725.1. Lineage (NCBI taxonomy): Bacteria > Pseudomonadati > Pseudomonadota > Gammaproteobacteria > Pseudomonadales > Pseudomonadaceae > Pseudomonas > Pseudomonas sp. CFBP 8758. The sequence goes on from NZ_JACYUK010000007.1 coordinate 20,965, forward strand.
GAAGAACTGGCGCCTGCATGTGATGGTGCAAGCCTTCACCTTCGTGGTGTTCCCGCTGCTGTGGCTGGCCTGCGACAAGACCCTTGGCGCGTTCATTCCCGGCACCTTGATGGTGGGCTTTCTGTACCTTGCCGCCCTGCCCTCGACCATTTCGTCATCGGTGGCATTGACGGGCAGTGCGGGCGGCAACGTGCCGGCAGCGATCCTCAACGCCAGCCTGTCGAGCGTGCTGGGTATCTTCATCACGCCGTTTCTGTGCGCGCTGGTGGTCGGTGGCGGTTCGGGGGGCATCGACCTGGGGGAAACCCTGCTCGACCTGTGCGCCATGCTGCTGTTGCCGCTGGTGCTGGGGCAACTAATGCGGCCGTTGTTCGGCAAATTCTTCGGCCGGCACAAGCGCTACACCAACTTGATCGACAAGGCCGTGATCCTGCTGCTGGTGTATGCCGCCTTCTGCAATTCGATGGTATCGGGGCTGTGGCAGCAGCAGGGCGCATCGGTATTGGCCATGGCCGTGGGCGGGAGCGCCTTGCTGTTGGCGCTGATCCTGCTGCTGACCACACGCACCGCCAAACTGCTGGGCTTCAGCCACGCCGACAAGGTGGCCGCCGTGTTCTGCGCCAGCAAGAAGTCATTGGCGGCAGGCGCACCGATGGCGGCGTTGATCTTCGGCAGCAACCCCGGACTGGGCTTGATTCTGCTGCCGATCATGATCTATCACCCGCTGCAGCTGATCGTGTGTTCGATCATGGCGGAAAACTATGCCAACCAACTGCGCGTGGAAGCGACCAGCGTGCCTGTGGGCGCAACCGTCAGCGCTCGATGATTGCCGTGACGCCCTGGCCACCGGCTGCGCAAATCGAAATCAGGCCGCGACCGCTGCCTGCGTTGTCCAGAAGCTTGCTCAGGTTGCCGAGGATGCGGCCACCGGTGGCCGCGAACGGGTGCCCTGCCGCCAGTGAACTGCCCTTGACGTTGAGGCGGCTGCGGTCAATCGAACCCAGCGACGCATCCAGGTTCAAGCGCGTGCGGCAGTAGTCTGCATCCTCCCAGGCCTTGAGGGTGCAGAGCACTTGTGCGGCGAAGGCCTCATGTATTTCGTAGTAATCGAAATCCTGCAGGCTCAAGCCGTTGCGCGCCAACAGCCGCGGAACCGCGTAGACCGGCGCCATCAGCAGCCCTTCCTGCCCCCCCACGAAGTCCACTGCAGCGGTTTCCCCATCGCGCCAGTACGCCAGCACCGGCAGCCCGCGCTCCCTGGCCCAGGCTTCGCTGGCCAACAGCACCACCGACGCGCCGTCGGTCAAGGGCGTGGAATTGCCTGCCGTGAGCGTGCCCTGCCGGTTTTTCTCGAACACGGGCTTGAGCGCCGAAAGTTTTTCCAGGGTCAGGTCGGGACGCAGATTATGGTCGCGGACCAGCCCGCCGAATGGCGTGGTGAGATCGTCCTGCCAACCTTGCGCATAGGCGGCGGCCAGGTTCTGGTGACTGCGCAGCGCCAGCTCATCCTGTTCGTGACGCGGGATGTTCCAGTGCTGCGCCATCAGCTCGCAATGCTGCCCCATCGACAGACCGGTGCGCGGCTCGCCATTGCGCGGCAGTTCGGGCCGCAAATGCTGCGGCCGCAGTTGCAGCAATGCCTTGGCCCGTTCGCCGAGCGATTTGGCTCGATGCGTCTGCAACAGGATCTGACGCAAGCCTTCATCGACCGCGATGGGCGCATCGGATGCACTGTCGACACCGCCGGCAATGCCGCATTCGATCTGGCCCAAAGCGATCTTGTTGGCCACCAGCAGCGCGCTTTCCAGACCTGTGCCACACGCTTGCTGAACATCGTAGGCCGGCGTTTGTGCCGACAGCCGCGAGCCCAGTACGCTTTCACGGGTCAGGTTGAAATCGCGGGAATGCTTGAGCACCGCACCGGCCGCGACCTCACCCAGGCGCAGGCCGTGCAGACCATAACGTTCGATCAGGCCTTCGAGTGCGGCCGTGAGCATGGCCTGATTGCCGACTCGGGCGTAGGGCCCGTTGGCGCGAGCGAACGGGATACGATTGCTGCCAACGATGGCAACCCGGCGCACCGTATGCGTGTCTAGGTTCATGTCGAACCTCCTGGATTGAAAGGCGGAAGCGAGATTCCGGGTCGAGCATGATGCATGGCACGGGGCCCGGGCGAACGACGCGCGCCTTGCCGTGGTCCACACTTTGAACCCTTTGAACCGGAGCACGTTCCATGTCCGATCGATATATCGACTTCGCCAACTCCGACCTCGGTCGTCGCCTGGTAGGGGCCATCGGCCTGCCTTCGCCGGCACGCCTGGAGCGCTGGCAAGCCGGACGGTTGCGACCGGTAGAAGGTGCTCTGCTACTGGGCGGCGGCGGGCTCGCCAACAAGGTGGCCAGCTTCGCTTCGCGCTTGACCGACACCGCGTACGGCGCCGCCGACCTCCCAAGCTGGACCGCTGGCCTTGGGCCCAAGCTCAAGGCCGTGGTGTTCGACGCCAGCGAGATCGTCGATGGTACCCAACTGGCACGCTTGCGCGAGTTCTTCCAGCCGGTGATCAAGAGCCTGGACCACAACGCGCACATGGTCATTCTGGGACGCAACCCCCGCGACCTCGAAGACCCTGAAGCACACATCGCCCAGCGCGCTGTGGAAGGTTTCAGCCGGTCGCTGGCCAAGGAGTTGCGCAACGGTGGCACCTTGCAGCTGCTGTATGTCGCGCCTGACGCCGACGAACAGCTGGAAGGTGCGTTGCGCTTCTTTCTTTCGCCCAAGAGTGCCTTCGTGTCGGGCCAGGTGCTGTCGCTGCAGGCCAGCGCCCGCCAGGTCACTGACTGGACCCGCCCGTTGGCGGGCCGCAAGGCGCTGGTCACCGGCGCCGCACGCGGCATCGGTGCGTCGATCGCGGAAACCCTGGCGCGCGACGGCGCCGAAGTGATCCTGCTCGATGTGCCCCAGGCACGCCATGACCTGCAAGCGCTGGCGGCACGGCTGGGCGGTCGCACGATAGACCTCGACATCTGCGCCGACGACGCTGCAAGCCAGCTGATCGCCGCGCTGCCGGAGGGAATCGACATCGTGGTGCACAACGCCGGCATTACCCGCGACAAGACCCTGGTCAACATGACACCCGACTATTGGGACTCGGTGCTCGCGGTCAACCTGCTCGCTCCGCAACGGCTGACCCAGGCGCTGTTCGACAGCGGCACGCTGCGCGATGACGGGCGCGTGGTACTGCTTTCCTCGACGTCAGGGATTGCCGGCAACCGTGGGCAGAGCAACTATGCCGCGAGCAAGGCCGGACTGATCGGCCTGGCAGAAGCGTTCGCCGCCAGGCTGGCCACGCGCGGTGCGACCATCAACGCCGTGGCCCCTGGCTTCATCGAAACCGGCATGACGGCGCAGATGCCCTTTGCCCTGCGCGAAGCCGGGAGGCGCATGAGCTCACTGGGCCAGGGTGGCCAACCGCAGGACGTTGCCGAAGCCGTTGCCTGGCTGGCCCAGCCCGGCAGTGGTGCGGTCAATGGCCAAGTGCTGCGCGTGTGCGGCCAAAGCATTCTGGGGGCCTGACATGGCAATTCACTGGCAGACTTTGGCACGCAATCCCGACCTGCCCAGCGCCTATCTGAAAGCAGCGCTCAACCGCAAGATCACTGGCGAGCGTCTGCCTGAGCTGGGCCTGCGTTGCAGTCTGTCGGCAGACCCACGACACTTGGCGGCCTACCGCGAACTGTGCGGGTTCGGCGAAGGCGGCATGCTGCCGGCCACTTACCCGCATGTGCTGGCCTTTGCCTTGCAGATGCGCTTGATGACCGATAAAAGCTTTCCGTTTCCCCTGCTGGGCCTGGTGCACCTACGCAACCGCATTCAGGTGTTGCGACCCTTGGGCGGGGTGGCCGGTGTACGGGTCAGCGTGCATGCGCAGAACCTGCAGCGCCATGAAAAAGGCGTGACGTTCGACCTGGTGACCCAAGTCGATGACCCCTTGGGGCCGCTGTGGCAGGAACACAGCACTTTTCTGTGTCGCCATGCCAGAATCGAAGGCCTGCAAGAGCCCGTGCACGCTCCTGCCCAGCATCAGGACCAGGCTCTGATGGAGGTGCATCGCTGGTATGCGGCGGCGGACACCGGACGCCGTTACGCACGCGTCTCCGGCGATTACAACCCGATCCATCTGAGCGCCCTGAGCGCGCGTCTGTTCGGCTTTCCCAGTGCCATTGCCCATGGCATGTGGAGCCTGGCGCAAAGTGTGGCAGCCCTGCGCGAACGCCTGCCGTTGAGCAATTACCAACTGGCGGTGGAATTCCACAAACCGGTACGCCTGCCCAGCGAGTTGATCTTGCGCGCCAGCGCTGCAGGGCTCGGCGGGCAGTTGGCATTGCATGGGCGCGACGAGCTGTTGCACATGAGCGGCACCTGGGGACCTCTGGCTCTGTAGCTATTGCGTTCGGCAAAGTTCGGCTTGAAGCTATGCGCCTTCAGGAGCTTTGCAATGAACCTAGACGCACTTACCCAACGCCTCCACCAGATACGCGAAAACAACGATTGGCGGCGCTTTCACAGCCCGAAGAACCTCGCCATGGCGGCCAGCGTGGAAATGTCCGAGCTGCTGGAAATCTTCCAGTGGCTGACCGAAGACCAGTCACGACAACTGTCGCCCGAGCAGCTCGAACATGCCGGCCAAGAAGTCGGTGACGTGGTGCTGTACCTGTTGCTGCTGTGCAGCGAACTGGGCTTGGACATGGACCAGGTGGTACGCGCCAAACTCGCTGACAGCGAGCGGCGGTTCGCTCGATGAACGATCGCCATTTCGATCAACTGGCGACCCGCTTTGCCGAAAAGATCTATGGCGGCGCCAAGGGCGCGATCCGCCTTGCCGTGCTCCAGGCCGACCTGCGCGAAACCCTGCCACAGCGCTCCCTGCGCGTGCTGGATATTGGCGGCGGCCTGGGCCACATGGCCTTGTGGCTGGCCGAGCAAGGTCACCATGTCACCTTCAGCGAACCGGCCGAACCGATGCTCGAGGGCGCGCGCGAGCGCTTCGCGGCAGCGGGCCAGAGCGCCACGTTCATCCAGGCGTCCTGGCAGCAGCTGCCCGCGCTCGGATTGCCCGCATTCGACCTGGTGATCTGCCACGCCGTGCTGGAATGGCTGGCCGAGCCCCATGCCATTCTGCCCGTCCTGCATTCGCTGACTGCCGCCAACGGCTGGCTGTCATTGGCGTTCTACAACCGCGATGCGCTGGTTTACCGCAATCTGCTCAAGGGTCACTTTCGCAAACTGAACAGCAATGAACTGGCAGGCGAAAAGCAGAGCCTTACGCCTCAGCAGCCATTGGACCCGCGCGAACTGGCTGCGCAACTTGACGGCGCCTGGCGTGTCGAATCCAGGAGCGGTGTGCGCGTGTTCCACGACTACATGCCCATCGATTTCCAGAAGCGCGCCGACTTGGAACAACTGGTGACAATGGAGCTTGCCCATCGACGACACCCGGCGTTTGCCGGTCTGGGTCGCTACCTGCACTGGATCTGCCGCCCCGCTTGACCGGTATTTCGGAGACTGCCATGCGTCGCCTGTCCCTATCCGCTGTTTGCCTGACCCTGGCGGCCTGCCAGAGCCCCAATCCCTATGTCGCCAGCTCCAGGCCCCTGCCACCTGCCCCCGCGCAGGCGGCGCAGACATTCGATGCCAGTGCCTACCCCGCGCTCCCGCGCGACTATGCCCGGTATCGCAATTGGGCCTGGGCCAACGGGCAGCTACCGGCCGGGACCAGTTGGGCGGACTCTGCGCAGATCGCCGAAGCGGTCAGCAATGCCCTCGACCAACGCGGCTTGCGACCCCAGCGAGGTGGCGACAGCGCGGACTTGCGGGTCGGCACCAGCCTGCGCATGGAAACCCGCCTGCAACAAACCCGCGACGATGTCGGCTACGGTGCCGGCTACGGCGGCTATGATCGCTACGACCGCTATGGCGGCTATGGCAGCTATCCGGTGGTACGCACCTACCAGATCCAGGTGATGGTGGTGCGCATCGACCTGTTCGACGGCAAGAGCGGCCAGCCCGTCTGGAGCGCAAGTGCTGAAACCAGCAGCCAGGGCAGCCTGAGCGATCGTAACGAGGCGTTACGCAACGCTGTGCAAAAAGCGCTGACGGCTTATCCTCCGTCCTGACCCACAGGAGATTTCACCATGTTGCGTCGCCTTGCCGTTCTACCGCTGGCGCTGTTGCTGAGCGCCTGTCAAACCCCTCGAGTCAATCATGATTTCGATGCCAGCCGTGACTTCGCGGCCTACCGCAGCTGGGCCTGGAAAGAGCCGGCGGTGCAATATCGGCCGGACGATCCACGGGTGCGCAGCGACCTCACCGAGCAGCGCATCCGCCAGGCCGTGAGCAGTCAGCTCGACCAGCGCGGACTGCGCCCAGCGGCTGCCGGTGGCCGTGCCGACGTCACGCTGCAAGCCTACTTGATCGTCGACAACCGTCAGCAGCAGGTCACCACCAATTATGGCGGTGGCTGGGGTGGGGGCTACTGGGGTCCGTATTGGGCCTCGCCCGCCATGAACGAAACACGCAGCGTCGATTACAAGGTCGCGACCCTGCAGCTGGACATGCTCGATGCACGGGACGGCAAGCTGGTGTGGCGCGGCAGTACCGAGCAACTGGTCAACGACAATGCCGTTTCGCCGAGCGAGCGCAGCACCGTCATCCAGAAGGCGGTGAACGACATCCTGTCCACCTACCCGCCTCGCTGAGCCTGCCGCCAGCAGCAGCAGCAAAAAAAGTGTCGCAGCAACCCCATCGTCAGCGTCAGGCGTCTAATCTGAAACAGAAGGTCTGTTTCAGAAGTGAGCCACTGCCGTATTCAAGTGGGTGCTGCCATGCCAAGTCTCGTTCTTCTCCTGTGGTTTACCCTGTGCGCCGAGCAGGACATCCGGCACCGGCGCATCGCCGACAAACTGACCGTTGGCGCAGGGGTGCTGGCGCTGGTGTGCCTGTTCGCCACCGGGCATACCTGGATCGGCTCGAGCATGGTCGAGGCGGCCGCAGCGCTGGTATTGAGCATGGCGTTGACCTTGCCTGGCTACCTCAATGGCCGCCTGAGCTGTGGCGAGGTCAAGCTGCTCTGGGCATTGGCGCTGGCTTCGGACAGCAGTCACCTGGTTGGCACGCTGATCGGCGGTATCGTGGCCCTGGTGCTGTGGGTCTTCGTGTCACCGATGATCTGGTACCGCTTGAGCATTCGCTATAGGCGCAAGGTGGAGTACCTGAACCCCGAGTCGGCAGCCGTGCTGCCGCTCACCCCGTTTCTGCTGGCAGGGTTCGCGCAGACATTGTTCTGGCTGAGCTGATATGCCGGGTTGGCATCCGACAGGCTCAGTCCACCACGGTCAGCTCGGCCCTGGCAGTCTGCCCCGCCTCGTCCAGCACCGTGACCTGATAACGTCCCGTGCGCTCGAACACCGCGTTCAGGCCAGTGCCCTGCGCACTGCTTTGCTGGGGCATGCCATTGATGAACCACCAACGCTGCCCCTGCCCGCCGAGCGTGTCGAGGTGTATCCGCAGCGGGCCGGCATCGGCGGCCGGATGGCGCAGCCGATCACCGCTGCGCACGCCGACGATCGACAAGGGTGCCATGGCCGGCAACGGTGGCGCGGGGCATTGTGGATCCGAGTCCGGCACCCGCATCCGGCGATGTTCGGCCTTGGCCAGCCAGGGTTCGAGTGCGGCCGGCCACAGGGCGATGGAGCGTGCCTGGGCGCCGGGGCAGGAGGCACTGGTGCGCAGCCCTGCAGGCGAGAGCCAGACCTGTTCCTGCAGCCCGGTACCCAGCGGTTGGTCCAGCGCCTGCAAAGTGGGCGGGATGGTCTTGTCCAGTGTCCAGGCAAAGCGCTGGCGCCGACAGTTGGGGTCACGGCGATCCAGTGCTTGACCCAGCGGCCAGCATATCGCGGCGACGCCGACGCTGGACGGTACGCGCTGGACAGGCGTCGAGATGGCCCGCTGCGCATCGCGGTTGCTCAGGACGTCGTGTACCTGCAGCATCAACGGCGCGGCCGAAGCCAGGCCGAACTGGCCGGGTACCGGGGTGCCATCCGGGCGACCGATCCATATTCCGATCAGATAACGCGGCCCGATGCCGATCGACCAGGCGTCACGAAAACCGTAACTGGTACCGGTCTTCCAGGCCAGCGCCGGACGCTGGACGAGTTCGGCGTGCAGGTCTTGATCCGGGCGCGCCTGGCCGCTGAGGATGCGCCGCACGATCCACGCCGCGCCCGCCGACATCATCTGCCGCTCGCGCAGTACATCCTGCGGTTGCCAGCGCAGTGAGGCACTGTTGCCGCTGCGGGCGAAAGCACTGTAGGCGGCGACCAGATCGTCGAGCCGACTGCCCATCCCGCCCAGGATCATCGCCAGGTTGGGCTCGGCGGCCACGGGCCAGCTCAGGTGCAGGCCGCCGTTGCGCAACTGCGCGGCAAAGCGCTTGGGACCCAGCGCCTCGAGCACCTGCACCGCTGGCAGATTGAGCGACAGGGCCAGCGCCGAACTGGCCGCGACCGGACCGCTGAACCCAGCGGAAAAATTGCCGGGGCGGTAATCACCGTAGCGTCGCGGGACATCCTGCAACAGAGACTCGGAGTGAATCAGGCCGGCATCCATGGCCATGCCGTAAAGAAACGGCTTGAGCGTGGAGCCCGGCGACCTGACAGCACTGACCATGTCGACATGGCCGAAGCGCCGGTCATCGGCCAAGTCCACCGAGCCCAGGTAGGCACGCACGGCCATGGTCTGCGCGTCCACCACCAGGATGGCCGCCGAGGTTCGCTCGGGCAGCCGCGCACGCCAGCCCAGCAGCAGGTCTTCCAGGCGCCGTTGCAGGCTGGCGTCGATCAAGGTGTGGATCAGCGGCGGACTGTCACTGCGGTTCAGGCGCCTGGCCAGCAATGGCGCCAACGCCGGCTCCTGGCGCGGGGCCAGCAACAAAGGCTCCTGTTGTGCTTCGCGTACCTGTGCAATGGGCCACACGCCGTGCTCGGCCATGCGCTTCAGCACTTTGTTGCGAGCGGCTTGCGCCTGTTGCGGATGGCGGTCGGGACGCAGGCGGCTGGGCGCTTGGGGCAACACCGCCAGCAAGGCGGCTTCGCTGCGGGTGAGCTGCGCAGGCGACTTGCCCAGATACGCCCAACTGGCCGCCGCCACACCCTGCAAGGTGCCGCCGAATGGCGCGCGGTTCAGGTACAGCGTGAGGATCTGCGTCTTGCTCAGGTGCCACTCCAGCTGCGCGGTTCGCCATAACTGATGCAGTTTGCCGGAGAAGGTCCGTGAATGCGGATCGAGCAGGCGCGCCACCTGCATCGACAACGTACTGCCGCCCGACAACACCCGACCGCCGCTGAGGTTGAGCCAGGCAGCACGAGCCAGTGCCAGCGGGTTGACCCCTGGATGCTGGTAGAACCAGCGGTCCTCGTAGGTCAGCAAAGCTTCGAGATAATAGGGCGAAACCTGGTCTACGCTGACCGGATATCGCCATACCCCTTCGGCATCGGCGAAACGCCACAGCGGTGTGCCGTCCTCGGCAAGTACCACGCGTGCCAGATCATCCCGGGGCAACGGTAGTGGCCAGAGTCGATCGGCCAGCCACAGAAGAAAGACCGGCACACAAATCGCCAACAGCGCACGGCGTGTGAATCTGCCTCGACGCGTTTTCGGAAAAACTGCAAAGCTGCGGATCAAGTGCGCCAACCTTGCTGGCGCTGTCGGGAACTTGGTTCGCTGGCGCATGGCCAAAGGGGGCACAATGGCATGAATGCCACTAACCGAATCAGGACGCAACTATGCATGTAGAAGGCTTTTTCGAGTGGCTGGGACAGGCCCTGGGCGCAATCATTCGCTGGGTGGTAGACAGCCTGAGCTGGCTGTTCAGCCTGCTCGGCAACGCGGGCGGAAATTTCGTCGACGGCCTGTCGAGGACCCTGGGCATGGACACCAATGTCGTTACCATCGCCGCGTTGATCGTCGGCTTGCTGTTGCTGTACTCCGCCGTCCGAGCTTTCATGCGTGCATCGATCATCATGGGTGTCATCTGGGTCGTACTGGGCCTGTGGTTGCTGAGCTGGATCATTCAGTGAGCCATGGGTCGAATGGCAAGGGCAGCCGTTCGCTGCCCCTGCCCGACCTCACCTCGGGCGTACCGTCAGGTCCGCTGGCGTAGCACCGACAGCCTGCCAGTTGGGCCGGTACATCGATTCCACCTGCGGTGGCGGTACCTTGTAGATACCCGGCGTTACCGCACGCGCCAGATACAGCAGGTGCGTGCTGCCATAGCCATCGAGCTTGAGTGCGGCCACGTAGCGGTCATCGCGAAACTCCTGATGCTGCAGATTGGCGTTTTGCATCGACTCACGCCACTGCCGGACACTGCTGCTGGCGTTATCCAGGCTGGCGGCACTCTGCGCCAGGTTCTGGTTTTCGATTTCCAGGCCAGCGGGCAGCAGGTCGACGACCAGGGCATCGGGCACGCGCTGCTTGGCGCCTACCACCAGATGCACCAGCACCAGCTCGCCACTCTTGAGGGTATCGAGCTTGAGCGGCTCGCCGTCCAGGCCCAGGTATTGGCGACGGATCGACAGGTTGTCTTCGTGCGGCGCCGGCGGCCGTACCGGATAGCCCGACAGCGTCACCTGCTGATACAGCGGCTGTTGTGCCTGGCTGGTAACGGTGAGCGACTCGGACAGCGCGCCGTCCGCCAGTTTCAGCGCTGGCTGGGCGTCACTCAACAGGTGACTGACGTCGGCGCTTCGCACCTGGGCAGTCCAGGCCTGCTCGGGCAAGGCCAGCGCATTGCGACCGGCCAGATACAAGGCATTGCGCTCCTGGGTCGATAGCCAACTGCTACTGGCGAGCATATCCGAGAGGGTGAACAGGCGCTCTTCGAGTGTGGCTTTGCTCAGATCGTTCTCCTGCAGCAAGGCCAGGATCAACGCCTGGTCACGTAGCGGGCTGCCATAGTCGCCGAGCCAGTCGCTGTCGTTGCGTGCTGCCGCCAGACCGGCTTGCAGTACCTGATCGGCACGGGGCTGATCACCCATTTTCTGCAGGGCGATCGCCAATTGCACCAGTGGCAGGCCCGAGCGCGCATCGCTGCGCCGTTCGAACAGGCTGCGCAGTGCGCCCAACGGCGCCTGTTGGCTACGCGCCAGCACCAGGCCGGCATAAGCCTGGACCGCAAAGCGGGTGTGGTCGAGATTGTCGCTGTAGTCAGCCTCGATCAAATCGCGCTCCTGCAGATAGCGCAACAGTCGCTCGCTGGCTTTCTTCACGGGCTCGGGCGGTACGGCGTAGCCCTGATCACGGGCACGCAGGAGGAAATCGGTCACGTAGGCAGTCAGCCAGTACTCTTCCTCGCCATCCGCACCCCACAGGCCGAAGCTGCCGTTGTAGCGCTGCATGCCCAGCAGCCGCTCGATACCGATGTCCATCTTGCGCGTGCGCTCGGCGTCGGTGTCGCTTTCCACACCCAGCTTTTTCAGGCTGGCGGCATCGGAATACAGCGACGGATAGAGGCCACTGACGGTCTGCTCGAGGCAGCCGTAGGGGTACGCCTTGAGCGCCTTGATCTGCTCGCCGATGTTCAGCGGCGGTCGGTTCGACAAGCTGAGCAGGGCCTCGCGCCCGGCGGGCTCGAGCGGCGACAGGGCACCGGCGGGAAGCGTCCAGGGCTGATCCTTGAGCACGCTGCGCAGATGCCTGACCAACGCCGGATAGGCGGGGCGCACGCCCAGGGTCCAGTCCCGGGTAATGGCAGGCAAGGTTTCGCCGGGGAGGTTCAGCCCGTCGATCCGTACCTTGATGTGACCTTGACCCAATCCGCCCGTGGCTTGTACCTGCAGATGCAGGGTCTGACGTTGCCCCTTGGCCAGTTGCAGCGGTTGCCGGGGGGCGTCCAGCAGGGTCAACGGGCCGTCTGCGTTCACCTGCACGGTCAGGGTTTGCGCTCGTTCGGTGAGGTTGGTGATGTCGAGCGCAATGCGGGCCTGGTCGCCACCGGCCAGGAAGCGCGGCGCGGACAGTTCCGCAACCAGCGGCGCGGCGACCACCGTGCGCGCCTCGGCCATGCCGAAGCGATCATCGGTCCAGGCCTGGGCCATCACGCGCAGTTCGCCGTTGAAGTCCGGGATATCGAGGGTCATCTGCCCCTCGCCTTGCTCGTTCAACGTCACCGGAGCGCTTTGCAACGCAACGATGGTGACGCTGGTCTGCGGGCGCTTGCCGCCCTTGGCCAAATCGGCCGCGTCGCCACCGAACGCCAGGCTGGCCAGCCGGCCCTGCCCCGCTTCGATCAACTGCCCATAGATATCCAGTTGGTCGACGCCATAGCCCTTGCGGCCGAACAGCGCAGCGAAAGGATCGGGGGTGGCGTACTGGGTGATATTGAGGATACCTACGTCCACCGCCGCCAACAGCACATGGGCCTGACGTGGGATGCTGCCGTCGCTGTTGCGGGCCGTCACCTTGACCGTGAGGGGCTGCTGCGGGCGCATGCTCGCAGGCGCGTCGAGGGTCACCGCCAGCTTGCGTGGGGCGCGATCGAGCGGCAGGTGCAGCAGGCCGACCGCACGCTTGGGGGTGACGTTGGCCTTGCGTTCGCCGGGGCGAACCACCAGCGCGCTGATGTAGAGGTCATGGCGGGCCCATTTCGGATCGACCTTGATGTCGAAGGCCTTGCCCTCGGCGGGTACGTCGATCTCCTGCCACCACAAGGGGCCCTCGGCGGACTCCACCAGCAGATAGCCGGTACCGGCTGCGGGCGGTGTCACTGTCACCCTGGCCGTATCGCCATCTGCGTAGTGGGGTTTGTCCAGGGCGAGCTTGACCTGATCGGGGCGTACCGCGCCGCCTTCGGTGTTGTCCTGCCAGCTGTAGCCGGCCCAGAAACGCAGGCTGCTGACCAGCCCGGTTTGCGGATCTTCGACCTCGACCCGGTACGGCCCCCACTCAACGGGAAAGCTGACCTTGGCTGTGCCACCCTCGGCAACTGCAACGGTTTCCTCGCTCAGGTTCAGGTATTTTTCGTTGTAGTTGTAGCTCCAGCCGTCGCTTTCGGAGTAGTTCCAGTAGTAATCGCGACGCTCGCGCACCAGGCGTACCTTGAGGGCATCGGCAGCCAGCTTGCGACCCTGGGCGTCGGCGACGAGCAATTCGAACTCGGCCGGTCCATCGCCGTCCACGTTCTCGCCTTCGAACGTTCCTCGCACACCGGGCAGGCGGTCCGCAGGCCATACCGGTTGCACCAGGCGACGGGTGATGGGCCGGCCACCGGATTCCTGCAGGCTGGCTTGCAGCACCACCTGCAATGGGGACCTGGTTTCGCCCCAGCGGCTGTCGATGGCCAGAGTCGCCCTGCCTTGCGCGTCGAGGGTGGTCTCGTCCAGCTCCAGGTCCTGACTGAGCTCGCCTTCGGTCAGCGAGCCGAACTGGAACCCGGGCAGCGTCGACACAGCTTCGCGCAGCGGACGCACGTAAACCTGGCCGCTCAAACGATTGCCCGCAGCCGGCGCGCCGTACAGATAGCGGCCGGTCACCTCGACAGCCAGCGCATCGGCGGGCGCGATGGGCGTGTCCGCGCCCTTGAGGTCCAGCGCCATGCGCTCGGGGAGAAAATCTTCCACCTGGAATTCGTGAACCTGAGGCTTGCCGTCGCCCAGGTCGAGCAGCAGTTGCCAGCGCCCGGTCGGCGCTTCGCCAGCCAGTGGCAACTGGTACTGATACAGGCCGGAGGCGTCCGGCTGCCAGACGAATTTGCGACTGAGCTGGTCGTCCGGGCGGCGCACCTCGACGCTTACCGGTTGCGGTTTGACCGGGTGCCCGTCGTTGTCGCGCAACAGGGCATTGAGCAGCACCGTTTCACCGGGACGGTAGAGGTCTCGCGGACCGAAGACGAAAAACTGCAACGGGTGTGCCTTGGCTCCGGCGATGTCGAACTCGGCCAGATCCAGTGCCGCAGTGTTCAGGCGCAGCAGGCTGGTCTGGTCGCCCTGATGCGCCAGCAATACTTCGGCTTTCACCGGCGAGGCGAGTTGGGCATGGCCGGCGGCGTCGGTCTTGCCTTCGCCGATGACCCGGCCCTGGGCGTCGAGCAACTGCAGGCTGACGTCGGCCAAGGCCTTGCCGCCCTCCAGGGCCTGGGTGAATACATCCATGCGGTCGGCATAGCGATGCACGGACAGGCCGATATCGCTGAGGGTGAACAGCGTCGCCGGCTGCGCATAGTCGTAGCTGCCGGAGGCACGCATCACCGCCAGATAGACGCCCGGTTGCTGCAATGGCTTGATGCCGCCGAGGGGCAACAGCAGGGTCTCGCGGGTATTGCGTGCGGGATCGAGATCGAAGCGACCGCCGTAGACCAGTTCGGCCATGGGCAACAGCTCGCGCGATTCGTAGCTTTGCAGGCTGCTGTTACGGCCCCAGCGGCTGAGAAAGGCCGGCAGTTGCTCGGGTCGTATGCGGAAGAACTCGACGTCGACCTTGTCGACATTCAGGGCAATGACCGGCAAGCCTTCAGCCAGCCGGGTGGGCAACAACGAGCCGCGGCTGGCGAAACCCACGGTGGGTTGCAGGTCTCGGGTTTCGAGACGAACGGTGTGTGGCGCAGCCAGGGTGTTCTGGTTCACGGAGAGCAGCCCGGCATCGACCGTGAGCACCAGCTTGCGCTTGGGCTCCAGGTGGCGAAAGCGCAACTCCATGAGGTTGTCGGACAGTTCCCAGGCGCCGTCCAGCTTGCCGCGGGTGCTGTCGACCAAGTGAACCTTGTCGGCGAAGTTCTGCTTGGGATCCAGCGGTGCGGTGAAGGTCACTGAAAGGGTGCTGGCACCGTCCAGCTGGACTTCGGAGGCGTCGGCTACGGCGAGTTCACGGCCCTTGTAGCGTTGCGCCAGGGCCGGCAGATCGACGCTCGCCACAGGCTTGGGCAGAGCATTCACGGCGGCCGGTGGCGGGGGCTCGACGGGTTTCTCCGATGTCGATGAATCGCACCCGCCAAGCAGGGCCAGGGCGCAGGCCAGAAACAGTCCTTTGTTCAATTCGAGGTACCCAAGGCAGTGAAAAGCAAGGCTGGGAATATATATCAATATTGATGGTTTCGTGGCCGGGGTTACCGGCTGAGACAAGTGTAGTGAAGTGTGTAGGGTATACCGCGCGGATTCCTTCGCGGCCACGGACCGCTCCTACAGTGGGCTGAGCTACAATCCCGGCCCCGACTTCGGAGCTTACATGGCCATCCTACTGACCGATTGGCGTCATCGCCCTACTCACAAGAGGGTCTGGGCCCTGGCTGCGCCGATGATCCTGTCCAACCTGTCGGTGCCCCTGGTGACGCTGGTGGACAGCGCGGTGATCGGCCATCTGCCCCATGCCCACCAGTTGGGCGCAGTGGCCGTGGGGGGCAGCCTGTTCACCTTCATGGTGTCGCTGATGAGTTTTCTGCGCATGGGCACCACGGGGTTCGCCGCACAGGCTGCCGGACGCCGTGATGGTCGTGCACTGCGCCAGATTCTGGTGCAGGGTCTGGCCCTCGGCCTGCTGTTCTCCTTGCTGCTATGCGTGCTGGCGCTGCCCTTCAGCCATCTGGCCCTGAGCTTCATGGCACCGTCTGCAGCACTGGAACAAGCCACCCACGATTTCTTCCAGACACGTCTGCTGGGGCTGCCTGCCGCCCTCGCCAGCTACGCCTTGATCGGCTGGTTCCTTGGTACCCAGAATGCCCGCGCGCCGTTGCAACTGCTGCTGACCACCAACCTGGTCAACATCGCCCTGAACCTGTGGTTCGTGCTCGGCCTGGACTGGGGCGTGATCGGCTCGGCGCGCGCCTCGGTGATAGCCGAATGGGTCGGCGCCCTGCTCGGCCTGGCACTTACCCGGCCCTCCCTGCGAGCGTATCCGGGAGCCATGGCCTGGGCGGCGCTGAGGTCATGGCGCAACTGGCGCCCGCTGCTGGGGGTCAACCGCGATATTTTCCTGCGCAGTCTGGCGCTGTCCGGGGTCTTTCTGCTGATCACCATCCAGGGCGCCCGCTTCGGCGATGCCACTGTGGCCGCCAATGCGCTGTTGCTCAATGGCCTATTGATAACCGCCTATGCGCTGGACGGCCTGGCCCATGCGGTCGAAGCCCTGTGCGGCCACGCCATCGGCGCGCGCGATCGGCAGACGCTGCGCCGCTCGATGGTGGTGTCCCTGGGGTGGTCGCTGATTGCCAGCGGCGGGTTTGCCGTACTGTTTGTGCTGGGCGGGCATGTGTTCATCAACCTGCAGACCGATATTGCCAGTGTCCGCGAGGCGGCCTACCCGTTCCTGCCATACCTGGCGGTGCTGCCGCTGATTGCGGTAGGCAGCTACCTGCTGGACGGCCTGTTCATCGGCGCCACCCGCGCCCGGGAGATGCGCAATGCGATGCTGGTCAGCGTAGCTGTGATGTTTCCGATCGGCTGGTGGAGCACCGGGTTCGGGAATCATGGCCTGTGGATCAGTTTCCTGCTGTTCATGGCGCTGCGTGCGGCGACGCTGGGATGGATTGCGTGGCGGTTGCAGCGCAGGGATGAATGGGTATCGTAGGGGATGGGTATGAACGACGTTCCACACTCCGTTCACAGCTTCTATACCTCGAACAGCACCCATATATCCCTATGGCAAAAATTTCAATACGATAAACTGACAATCAATCAGCTAAACGTTATTGGTCAATGCCGGCACTTTCTTATGACAGGAAGAGTCAACATCCAATCTGCATAGGATACAGCAAAACTTCGCTAGATCATTACTAGAAGTAACAAGGCCTTCTCTGCACTTTCACAACTCCGCCTCCAGCCAACTGTAACCATTAGTTAAAATCACGCTGACAAGCGATACATATTCATATCCTGCCTATAGACTACGCCGCCTTCCACTTCACTATCGATTGGAAATCCGTAAATAAGGAATAGGGATGCCTACACTTCGCAGTTTGTTTGCCGCCACGCTTATCGTATTAACCACTGGCTGCGCGAGCGGACTCAACTCCGCCCAGCAATCCGAACTTGCCATGCTCCGCGCCAAAAACCTCGCCGTGGAAGTCAAACAACCCGTCCTCGGTGCCGGCCTTGGGCTATTGCCTGGCGGTGGGTCGTTTTATGGCCGCGCCTATGGCTGGGGCGTCGTCAACCTGCTTCTGTGGCCAGCGTCCATTCTATGGGACCCGGTCAGCGGCTACGACGCTGCCGAAACTTTGAACTATCACGCTAGCAGAGAGCATGTCGCCAGTTTGAGAAAACATGACATGAACGAGCTTGACTCCAAACTCACCACCAATGAGATCGATCTGAAAGCCTACACACTAGAAAAGCGCAAGATCGAAGATAAATACCAGTGAGCCTTTGACCTCACAGAAAAAGCCTGCCATAGAGCGGGCTTTTTCCATATGGACTTTTGATAATAGCAGAATGCTTGGATACTGCTTGCAAGGCTCTTGCAACTGTAAAATTCCGCCCTCACCCTGAAACGCGCCAGGCTCTGGCTCAATGACCTCTGCACGCCGCGCTTTCAGTATCTACCATAATAAAATCTGACAATAACGTCTGCGGCGAACCGGCAAGATTCATCTATTCGCGCAAACGGACTTCCGCTGTTTCAGGCTTGGCCTTGACGAACCGCTCCACGTCCTCCAGCACGGGTGCCAGCCAGCGCAGTGGCCAGGCAAAGGAGGCGATCAGGGTGCGGTGGTTCAGGCGCCGGTAATAGCGCTCCTGCACGGGGACGCCGGCGGCGCGCAGTCGGCGGGCCAGGCCCTCACTATTGCGCACGGGGTCGACGGTGCTGTCGTGCGTGGCGGCGATCAACAGTGCCGGGGGCGAGCCTGCCAGAGACTGGTTGATGGGTTGCGATTGGGGCGGTGAATCGGGGAAGAAGAATACCGGCTTGGCTTCGGGATTCTCGATCGGCAAGAAATCATAGGGGCCGGCCAGGCCGATCCAGCCGCGCAGCGCATTGGCGGGGACCCCGGCTTTACGCAGCCACTGCGGATCGAGGGCAAGCATGGCCGCGTTATAGCCGCCGGAGCTGTGGCCCATCACGAACAGACGGCGAACGTCGCCACCGTACCGAGCAATGTTTCGATAGGTCCAGGCAACGGCATCGGCGCCGTCTTCGAGAAAGCTGGGATAGCGCACCTGTGGATAGAGGCGGTAGTCGGCGACCACCACCAGCAACCCACGGGCGGCCAACGCCTGGGCGACAAAACGATAGTCGCCTCGCTCGCCGCTATTCCAGGTACCCCCATAGAAAAAAACCACCACCGGAGTTTCCGGCAGTGGTCGAGTGGGGCGGTACACGTCCAGCTTCTGCCGCGGGTCGGCGCCGTAGGCTACGCCCTGCGTGAGCTGGTAGCCGCCGGACGCCGTCACGGCATCCAGAGTGCGCAGCCCGGAACAAGCGCTTAGCAGCCCCAGCAGGGCGGCGAGCGTGAGGAGCCGGGCAACCAGACCCACTCGTTACGACGACAGGTACGAAGAACGCGTCAAGCCCAGGCGCAAGGCGTCCAGGTACTGGGTGCGCTCGCGCGCGGTGATCTTGGCGCTGGCAACCTTGTCGCGGTAATGCGTCATCAACTCTTCGGGAGACAGATGCACGTAGCGCAGCATGTCTTCGATGGTGTCGTGGGTTTCGATGCCGGCGCTGTAGACGCTGCCGTCCTGGCGCTGATAGATGTTCACCGAGTCGGTGTCACCGAACAGGTTGTGCATGTCACCAAGGATCTCCTGGTACGCGCCGACCAGGAAGATACCCAGCAAGTAATCCTCGCCCTGGTTGACGGCGTGCACCGGCAGGCTGGTTTCGATGCTCTGTTCATCGACGTACTGCTTGATCTTGCCGTCGGAATCGCAGGTCAGGTCCTGCAGTACGGCGCGGCGCAGCGGCTCTTCGTCGAGACGGTGCAGCGGCAGGATCGGCAGTACCTGGCCGATGGCCCAGGTATCGGGCAGGCTCTGGAACACCGAGAAGTTGCAGATGTACTTGTCGGCGAGCTTGTCGTTGAGCTCGTCCAGCACCTGGCGATGCGAGCGCTGGCGGGCCTTGAGCGAGTTGTGCAGGCGGCGGCACACGGCGAAGTAGCACTGTTCGGCCAGGGCCTTCTGCGCCAGGGTGACCTTGCCGTCGGCGTACTGCGCCGCGATGTCGCTGATGTAGTGGGTCGCGCGCCAGTAGTTTTCAGTGACCATCTCGATGTCGGTCGGACCCAGCAGATCGACCAGCCACTGCAGGGTTTCGGGCAGGCTTTGCTTGTCGACGATCTCGGGCACTTCGTCGTTGTGACGCTCGACGTCGGTGACCTGCACCACCAGCATGGCGTGGTGCGCAGTCAGCGAGCGGCCACTCTCCGAGAAGATGTGCGGATGCGGCATGCCCTGGGCATCGCAGAACTCCTTGAGCATCCCCACCACGACACCGGCGTAGTCGTCCATGTCGTAGTTGATCGAGCTGGCATTGCGCGAGTGAGTGCCGTCGTAATCGACACCCAGGCCGCCGCCCACATCGATGTGATCGACCGGCAGGCCCAGCGAACGCAGCTCGCCGTAATAGCGAATGGCTTCTTTGAAGCCGTGCTGGTAGTCCGCCAGGTTGGCAATCTGCGAGCCCATGTGGAAGTGCAGCAGGCGGATGCCCTGGTCCACGCCCGCTTCGCGGAAGCGCTCGACGACCGACAGCAACTGGGCGGCAGACAGGCCGAACTTGGATTTCTCACCGCCGGTGTCGGCCCACTTGCTCGAAGCCAGGGACGACAGGCGCACGCGCAGACCGATCTGCGGCTTGACCTTGAGCTCGGCCGCCTCTTCGATCACCAGCGCCACTTCGGACTCTTTCTCGATGACGATGAAGACGTTGTGACCCAGCTTCTGGCCGATCAGGGCCAGGCGGATGAATTCGCGGTCCTTGTAGCCGTTGCAGACGATGGTCCCGCCCTTGGGCGCCAGGGCCAGCACGGCCAGCAGCTCCGGCTTGGAGCCGGCTTCCAGGCCGATCGACACGCCTTCGGTGGCGATGATGTTTTCCACCACCGCTTCCTGCTGGTTCACCTTGATCGGATACAGCGCGGTGTAGCGACTCTGGTAGTCCAGGCGAGCGATGTTGGCATCGAAGGCACCGGTCAGCTGGCGTACGCGGTCTTGCAGGATATCGGGGAAGCGTACCAGCAGCGGCAGCGACAGGCCGCTCTTGCGCAGTTGGTCGACCTGCTCGTAAAGATCGATCGGCGAGCTGTCCGGGCCGTTCGGACGAACCTCGACACGGCCGGCCTCGTTGATGGCGAAATAACCAGCGCCCCAGTGGCGAATGCCATAAACGCTGCGGCTGTCGGCCACGGTCCATTGGCTGCCATCGTCTTTACGTGTGCGTCGTACGGACATCGAGGTCCCCTATGAAAAAAGTCGGTTGTCGCGGGCCGTCGGGCCCTGCGCAGTGTAGAGGGTAAAGATGACGATTGCTGCGCCTGCTGGGGTAGACCCCGGCGAGTACTTCAAGTTTACAGGGTGTGCGGCTCAACCACCGGACTTGCGGGCCTTGAAGCCCTGCTTGACCAGCTCGGCGAGCAGCAGCTCGACATGGTCGCCCTGGATTTCGATGATGCCGTCTTTCAACGCACCGCCTGTGCCGCAACGGCGCTTGAGGGTGGTCGCCAGCTCCTTGAGCGCATCGGCCGGGAGTGGGACACCGGTGATCGTGGTCACGGTCTTGCCGCCGCGACCTTTGCTTTCGCGCCGCACACGGGCGATGCCGTCGCCCTCGGGCACGGCCGTTTGCTTGCAGGTGCAGGCGTCGATGGGCTGACGGCAGTCCGGACAATGCCGACCGCTGTCGGTGGAGAACACCAGGCCGCCGAGGGCGGCGAAGGATGCGGCTTTCTTGGCCACCGGCATGCCTCATGTGAAATGGATCAGGCCGAGCAGTTTAGCGGGAAACCGGGTACATGCTAAGTGCCTGGTGGAGTCAATTGCCGAGGATCGGATGATTTCATGAAGTGCGAGGCTGTACAGGTAATACCGCGATGCCCGTTTCGCGGCCGATGACCGCTCCTACAGGGTGCAGGGGATGCACGTAGGAGCGGTCAGTGGCCGCGAAAAGCACAGCGTGGTGTATCAGGCGAGCCGCGTCGTGTGATTCACGGCCGATGGCCGCTCCTACATGATGGTGCGCGGAGTCAGGCGTTGTCCCGGCAGGTCAGGAATCGCAGCAATGCAGCCAGGGAATCGGGGCAATAGGGCTCGGTGGTGCTTTCATCCAGAGCCTGTTGGACCGGGACGAACCGGGCCTCCAGCACTTCCTCGGGCTGCAGCTCCAGCGGGCCATCCCAGACCGCGGAGAACACCGCACACCAGACTCGGTTGCCCGGCTGGTCGAACAGAAAATGCTCGTGTGCAGTCAGTTGGACGCCACGCACACCCAGTTCTTCCTCGAGTTCGCGCGCGGCTGATTCGATGTAGGTCTCGTTGCCCTGCACCATGCCACCTGCGGCCACGTCCCAATAGCCAGGGTAGATCGCCTTGCTCAAGGTACGCCGGTGCACACACAGTTCGCCCTGGCTGTTGAACAGGAGAATGTAGGTGCCGCGGCCGATCAGCCCACGTTCGCGCAGCTCTGACCTGGGCAAGGTCCCCAGCAGCTGATCGGACTCGTCGACCCAGGCGATCGACTCGGCATCGGACGCTGCACGATGTTCGACCTCCTGGGTCGAGATCGGCATGTCTTCAGCCCTGCGACAGCAGTTGGCGCAGGTCGATGACGGCGGCGTTGGCCCGCGAGATGTAGTTGGCCATCACCAGCGAGTGGTTCGCCCACATGCCGAAACCGCTGCCATTGAGAATCATCGGGCTCCATACCGGTGCCTGGGACGCTTCCAGTTCACGGATGATCTGGCGCACGCTGACGGTTGCATTCTTCTTCGCCAACACATCGGCAAAGTCGACTTCGATAGCGCGCAGCAGATGCGACAGCGCCCAGGCCTGACCGCGTGCCTCGTAGAACACGTTGTCGATCTGCATCCACGGGGTCTCGACGATTTCCTCGTCGACCTGCGGCGCCTGGCCTGCAATCACGCTTTCGGTCTTGAGCGTGGTGTTCAGCTTGACGCGACCGACACTGGCAGACAAACGCTGCGACAACGAGCCCAGGCGCGTACCGACGTCGCCCAACCAGTTGTTCAGGTTGTCGGCACGGGTGTAGAACAATGCGTTGGTCTGGCTAGGATCGGACAGCCGATTCTGGTAGCGGGCAAGCAGGTTGATGCCTTCCTGGAACTCGGACTCGCTGGAAGGCAGCACCCAGCTCTTGTTGTCGAAGTTGAAACGCGGCTCGGCGCGGGCCAGGTCGGCGTCTTCGGCGGACTGCGACTGCGAACGAGCGAAGTCCTTGCGCAGCGCACGGCTCAGATCGCGGACCTGGACCAGTACGCCGTATTCCCAGCTGGGCATGTTGTCCATCCACAAGCCAGGCGGAAAGCGGTCGTTGGAAATGTAGCCACCCGGCTTGTTCAGCAGTGTCGATGCCACTGTCTTGAGGGTTTCCACCGTGGTGTAGCCGACCACCATCTGACGGCCGTCACGTTGTGCGGCCGACTGGGCATTCTGCTGCACCGGGAACAGTTCGGGCTCTTCGCTCCAGTACCAGCCCAGCAACAGGGTCACCACCAGATAGACAGCCAGCGCACCCAGCACGGCCTTGCTCAGCAGCAGGCTCTTGACATGGCTGCGTGGGCCGCCACTGCTGTCGGCACGCTCGCGTGCTGCGCCGTTGCCCGCACGATTCTTCCAGTCCAGCATGACTTATGTCCTTTCTATCGCGGAATTCATGGGTTCTGACCTCGCCACCCGGCTAACGTGCCTCCCATGGGCAAAGTTTTCCAGGCAAGGCAGTATCGCCACTATAAAGGATGCATCGGCATGTCGCAGTCGCGGTAAAGACATCCGGATGTGTCTGAGCGTCGAATTCAATGGCCGACCGAAAATACAGGCCATATGCCATCTTTTTCAGGTTGAAGTCACGTGTCTGTAACAGACCGCCCCTACCTTCACGCACTGACCATTTCGCTGCTGGTAGTGCCCCCATGCGCCTGAAACTGCTTACCAATCTGAACACCCTGCTGCTGGTCGCCGTGTGCACCGCCCTGGCGGCGACGCTGTGGTGGTCGCAACGGGCGCTGGAAAGACCCTATCTGTTGATGGAGCGCTACCTGCAATTGTCCCGGCAGTTTCAGGACGACGTCGTGCGCAACGTCCAGGATTACCTGAACAGCGGCGATGCGCTGCGCCATGCCGAAGCGACCCAGGGCTTGACCCGGCTGCGTGAGGGGATCGCCACCTTGCCCAGTGAACTGAGTGGCCCACTGCACGGCGATGTCGATGCGCTGAGGATCTTCACTGCCGAACAGTTGCTCGCTGCCGGCAAGCTGGCGGGCGATCCACAGGCGCTGCTGGTGCAGGCCGAGCGCGAGCTGGGCGGTACGTTGGAACAACTGGCTCGGTATGCCGCGAGCAACGGGCCCTATCAGGCGGCACTGCTGCCTGCCAGCCAGCACCTGGCAAAACTGTCCCTGGCACGCGAGAAGATGATCAGCAGCGGGCGCAGCGAACTGGCTGCGGACGTCGAGCGCGAACTGGCCGGCATCAGGGCCCAGGCCGACACGCTGCAAAGCCTGCCGCTGCTGGGGGTAGCCAGCTCCACCGCGTCGGGGGCCGATGACTTTGCGGCGCTGATGGGTTTGCAGAACGAAAATACCGGCGAGGCTCAGGATGATGGCGTGGACCTCAAGCGTGAGCTGGCCAGCTTGCTGACGCGCTATCCAGCCGAACTGGGCCGTACCCGCGAGCTGATCCAGCGGCGTACCGAACTGGCCGATGCCGCCCAGCAACGCATCGGCGCAGTCCAGCATGGCCTGAGCGAACTGGAACCGGCCGTGCGTGGGGAGCATGCCAGAATCCAGGGTGAAGTGCGTCTGCTGCAAGGGGCCATGATCGGCCTGATCCTGTTGATCGCATTGCTCATCGACCGCATGCAGCGCCGCCTGGCCGGTGCGCTGACCCGCCTGGATCCAGCCCTGTCGACCTGGGCCGAGGGGGATTTCGTCAAGCCCGTCGCTCTGGGCCGTACCAACCATGAATTACAGGCCATCGAAGCGTCTCTGAACCGCTTGCGCCTGTATCTGGTCGCGTTGGTCGGCACCATTCGCCAGAACGCCGAGCAAGTGGCTGGCAGCAGTCACCAACTGGCCGAACTCAGCGGTGGCCTGCACCAGGGGGCACTGCGTCAGGCCGGCGATACCGCACAGATTCGCGATGCGCTGGGCGAGCTGGAGGCAACCATCGGCCAGGTAGCGGACGATGCCAGCCAGGCAGCTGCGGCCAGCCGATCGGCGGGCGAAGCGGTGGAGCATGGCCAGCATGTCATCGGGCAGAGCCTCAAAGGGCTGCATGCGCTGGTGGGTGAAGTGCAGGGCAACGCGCAGATGATCGAGCAGCTTGCCGAGGAGTCGGCCACCATCGGTGGCGTGCTGACCGTTATCCGCTCGATCGCCGACCAGACCAACTTGCTGGCCCTCAATGCCGCAATCGAAGCGGCGCGTGCTGGAGAAATGGGCCGCGGCTTCGCGGTGGTTGCCGAAGAGGTCCGTTCGCTGGCGTCGCGCACGACCGGGGCGACCCATCAGATCCAGAGCTTGATTGGCAACCTGCAGACGGCGGCGCGCGAGTCCGTGCACGGCATGCGCGCCCAGGTCGTTCATGCCCAGGCGACGGCCAGCCAGGCTCAGGCAGCGGACGGGGCGCTGGCGCAGATCGTCGCGGCCATCCAGACCATCTCTGCCACCGCCGTGCGCATCGCTGATTCAACCGCGCAGCAGAGCGGTGCCGTGGGCGAGATTCGCGAGCACGGCGAGCGCATCCATGGCTTGGGTGAAGACAACCTGCTGCGCATCGGCCAAGGGCGCGCGCAGGGCGAGCATCTGTTGCGTCTGGGTGGCGAATTGCGCACGGCGGTGCAGGCGTTCAGGGTCTAGGGCTTGTAGCGGACTGGGCGACCCTGTCCGGGCGACCTTATCCGGGCGACCCTATCTGGGCGACCCATCCTGTTACATGAAATCGGGCCCTGGCGATTCGGCAGTACCGCATCGCTCCAGTATGATGCGCGCTCAATTGCTGTTCGAGAACTGTCATGCGCCGCCTGCTTTGCCTTCTGTTGTTGGTTTTCGCACTGCCCGTCGCGGCCTCCGGCCTGCTCGACGCACGGCCCAGCGCCACTCTGGGCGGTGCTTCGCTGAACAACGGCGCCGACTTCCTGCCGGTCGGCCAGGCGTTCCAACTCGAACAGGTAGAGGCTTCTGCGCAGGACATCACCCTGCGCTTCGTGATTGCCGAAGGCTACTATCTCTACCGCCATCGCTTCGAATTCAAGGCCGAGCCTGCCGACATCGCGCTGGGGGCCGCGCAACTGCCGGCCGGCGAGCAGAAACACGACGAGTATTTCGGCGATGTCGAGGTCTACCACGGCATTCTCGACGTGAAGATCCCTCGCCCCGCCGGAGACTCGCGCGCCTTCACCCTGGCTGTAAGCTTCCAGGGCTGCGCCGACAAAGGCCTGTGCTACCCACCGGAAACCCAGCGCCTTTCCGTACCTGGCATCGGCCAGGCTGCCCCGGCGGCGAGCGATGCCGGGGCCTCGGGAGGCTGGCAATGGCATGAGTTGGCGTTGTTCTTTCTGGCCGGTATCGGCCTGACCTTCACGCCCTGCGTGCTGCCTATGTTGCCAATCTTGTCCGGCGTGGTGCTGCGCGGGCAGGTGGGCGGGCTGCGCGGCTTCAGCCTGTCGCTGGCCTATGTGCTGCCGATGGCCGCTTGTTTCGCCCTGTTGGGTGCGCTGATGGGCAAGTTCGGCGCCGAACTCAACCTGCAGGCACGGCTGCAGTCGATGTGGGTGCTGGTGCCGTTCGCCCTGTTCTTCGTGGTATTCGCGCTGGCCATGTTCGGCCTGTTCGAGCTGAAACTGCCGGCTGCCGTGAGCCAGCGCCTCGACCGCGTGGCCGGCAATGCCAAGGGCGGCTCGCTGTGGGGAGCCGCCGTGCTGGGGGTCGTGTCGAGCCTGCTGGTGTCGCCGTGCGTATCGGCGCCGCTGGCCGGTGCGCTGCTTTATATCAGCGCCAGCGGCGATGCCCTGGGGGGCGGACTGAAACTGTTTGCACTGGGTCTGGGCATGGGCGCGCCGTTGTTGCTGGTGGCTACCGGTGGCGCGGCCTGGCTGCCCAAAAGCGGGCCGTGGCTGGTGACCGTGAAAAACGCCATCGGCGTCTTGCTGCTGGGCCTGGCCATCGCCCTGCTCGCTCGGGTGCTGCCAGGCAGCGTGACCCTGCTGCTTATCGGCCTGCTGGCAGCCGGCATCGGTGTGTTCATGGGGGCTCTGGAGTGGGTGGCCAAACCTGCGCGCCAGCGTCTGCAACAGGTGCTCGGGCTGGCCTTCGTGTTTTATGCCCTGGCATGCTGGCACGGCGCTTTGAGCGGCCAATCCGATCCGTTCCAGCCGCTGGCGCGCCCGGCCACGACCGGTGCGCCAGCGACTGCCCCGACGGCTGCACAGGACGCCTGGCAGACGGTGACCACCACCGAAGGCTTCGAGCTGGCACTGCGCCAGGCAACTGCCGCCGGGCAACCGCTGGTACTGGACTGGTATGCCGACTGGTGCATCAGCTGCAAGGTCATCGAGCATGAAGTGCTGACCGATGCGCAGGTGATCGCAGGGCTGCAGGGTTACCGCAAGGTGCGCCTGGACATCACCCAGAGCAACGCGGAACAGCGTGCCCTGCTCGATCGCTTCAAGCTGTTCGGGCCGCCCGCATTGCTGTTCTTCGACGGCAACGGCAATGAACAGGCAGCCTCGCGGGTCGTCGGTGAAGTCGATGCGGCAACGTTCCTCGGGAAAATACCTCCCGCTGGCAATCCATGACTCGGGTGGTGACCGAAACCGACAAGCGAGTCACAAATTTTGCGCAAACATCGGACAACGTGCGGGCTATTGCGCTTAACTGGACATACGCCTGAGGTTTCCGGCATAGTTCGCCCGCTTTGCCCGTGAAGCCGAAGGCGAGACACCGCTTGAAATGGACATGACTCGACAGCTTTTCATGACCGATGTCACCCCTGACGTGACGCGCTGCTGTCGATGAGCATCCCACTGTTCGACGTGCGTATTTTTCACCGGCACGTTCGAGAATTTTCGCCGTCACTCGGCCCTTTTCAACGGCACATGAGTGTTTGCAGCCTTCTTCGAAAGGCGCATGGCAAGAACACCTACTGAACGCCCCTGACCGACCCTTGGGAGTTGATGATTGATGGATATTCGTAAAGTCAAGAAACTGATCGAGCTGCTGGAAGAGTCCGGCATCGACGAGCTGGAAATCAAGGAAGGCGAAGAATCCGTACGGATCAGCCGTCACAGCAAGACCCCGGCCCAGCAGTACTATGCACCGGCGCCGATGGCCGCGCCTGCCGCAGCGCCCGTCGCCGCTGCACCTGCCGCCCCGGCCGAGCCTGTGGCTGCCAAGCTCAACGGCACCGTGGCCCGTTCGCCGATGGTCGGCACCTTCTACCGCAAGGCGTCGCCAGCCTCGCCGGCCTTTGCCGAAGTAGGCCAGACGGTCAAGAAAGGCGATACCCTGTGCATCGTCGAAGCAATGAAAATGATGAACCACATCGAAGCTGAAACCAGCGGTGTGATCGAATCGATCCTGGTAGAAGACGGTCAGCCGGTTGAGTACGACCAGCCGCTGTTCACCATCGTTTGACCAGCGGAGAGCCTGCGATGTTGGAAAAAGTTCTGATCGCCAACCGCGGCGAAATCGCCTTGCGGATCCTGCGTGCCTGCAAAGAGCTGGGCATCAAGACCGTTGCCGTCTACTCCAAGGCCGACAAGGAGCTCATGCACCTTGGCCTGGCTGACGAGTCGGTGTGCATCGGGCCGGGGCCTGCCAACCTGTCCTATCTGCATATCCCGGCGATCATTGCAGCGGCCGAAGTGACTGGCGCTACTGCCATTCACCCAGGCTACGGCTTTCTCGCCGAGAACGCGGACTTCGCCGAGCAGGTCGAGAAATCCGGTTTCGCCTTCATTGGCCCGACTGCAGAAACCATTCGCCTGATGGGCGACAAGGTGTCGGCCAAGCACGCGATGATCGCGACGGGCGTACCGACGGTGCCCGGCTCCGATGGCCCGCTGCCCGAAGACGAGGAAGAGGCCCTGCGCATCGGCCGTGAAGTCGGCTATCCGGTGATCATCAAGGCCGCTGGCGGCGGCGGTGGTCGCGGCATGCGCGTGGTGCACAAGGAAGAAGACCTGATCGCCTCGGCCAAGCTGACCCGCACCGAAGCCGGTGCCGCGTTCGGCAACCCGATGGTGTATCTGGAAAAATTCCTGACCAACCCGCGTCACGTGGAAGTCCAGGTGTTGTCCGACGGTCAGGGCCAGGCAATCCACCTGGGCGACCGTGACTGCTCGCTGCAGCGCCGGCACCAGAAGGTGCTGGAAGAAGCACCGGCACCGGGCATCGACGAAGCAGCGCGCGAGGAAGTCCTGGCGCGTTGCGTGAAGGCCTGCATCGAGATCGGCTACCGCGGCGCCGGTACCTTCGAGTTCCTCTACGAAAACGGCCGGTTCTACTTCATCGAGATGAACACTCGCGTGCAGGTAGAGCATCCGGTATCGGAGATGGTCACGGGTATCGACATCGTCAAGGAGATGCTCAGCATCGCCGCCGGCAACAAGCTCTCGTTCACCCAGGACGACGTGGTCATTCGCGGCCACTCGCTCGAGTGCCGGATCAACGCCGAAGACCCGAAGAGCTTCATTCCGAGCCCCGGCACCGTGAAGCATTTCCACGCACCGGGCGGCAACGGCGTTCGCGTCGATTCGCACCTGTACAGTGGCTATGCGGTACCGCCGAACTACGACTCGCTGATCGGCAAGCTGATCACCTGGGGCAAGGACCGCGACGAGGCCATGGCCCGTATGCGCAACGCCCTGGACGAGATCATCGTGGACGGCATCAAGACCAACATCGCACTGCACCGCGACCTGGTGCGCGATGAAGGTTTCTGCAAGGGCGGCGTCAACATCCACTACCTGGAACACAAGCTGGCCGGCCAGAAATGATTCGGTTGTCGACGTGAAGGTGTAGATGTAAAAACGACCCGGCTTTCGAGCCGGGTTTTTTTTGGTCCTCGCGCCTGTCCTCGCGTAAACTGGCGCGCTTGTCGCAGCGAACGTGCTGCGCCCCCCGTTTAGATCGAAGGTGCCCGCCATGCCTTGGCTGCAAGTCCGTCTGGCCATCAGCCCAGAACAAGCCGAAACCTATGAAGACGCCCTGCTGGAAGTCGGTGCCGTGTCCGTGACGTTCATGGATGCCGAGGACCAGCCGATCTTCGAGCCCGAACTCAATACCACGCCGCTCTGGTCGCACACCCACTTGCTGGCGCTGTTCGAAGCCGACACCGACGCCGGCGCAGTCTTCGCCCACTTGCAGTTGTTGACCGACGCCGCCCTGCCCGAGCATCACGCCGAAGTGATCGAGGACCAGGACTGGGAGCGCAGCTGGATGGACAATTTCCAGCCCATGCGCTTCGGCCGCCGTTTGTGGATCGTGCCCAGCTGGCACCAGGCCCCGGAACCCGAGGCGGTCAACCTGCTGCTGGACCCAGGCCTGGCGTTCGGCACCGGCACCCATCCGACCACGGCACTGTGCCTGGAATGGCTGGACGGGCAGCAGCTGCAGGACACGCAGGTGCTGGATTTCGGCTGCGGGTCGGGCATTCTGGCCATCGCTGCGTTGCTGTTGGGCGCACGTCAGGCGGTCGGCACCGACATCGATGTGCAGGCGCTGGAGGCTTCACGCGACAACGCCCAGCGCAATGGCATTGCCGACGATCGCTTCCCGGTGTACCTGCCTGCCGACCTCCCCGCTCAGCAGGCCGATGTGCTGGTCGCCAACATTCTTGCAGGTCCGCTGGTCAGCCTCGCACCCCAGCTCAGCGGATTGGTCCGGCCTGGCGGGCTGCTGGCGCTGTCCGGCATCCTCGCCGAACAGGGCGAAGAAGTCGCGGCAGCCTACGCACAGGACTTCGAGCTGGATCCGATTGCCAACCGTGACGGCTGGGTACGCATCAGCGGCCGTCGCCGCTGAGCCCCATCCAGAATGTCCCCCGGCCCTACCAGGACCTGCGCATGAGCGAGAGTTTCGTCACCCAGTGCCCGCATTGCCAAAGCAGCTTCCGCGTCAGCCACAACCAACTGAGCGTGGCGCGCGGCGTGGTTCGCTGCGGCTCCTGCCTGCAGGTCTTCAATGCGGCCCGACAGCTGCTCGAACAGAGCGCGACCTTGACCCCGGCCAGTTTGCCCAGACCGCCGGAGCTGGCTCCGCGGCCGTGGACCAATGGTGACATAGACCTGGATCGGCTCGAGCTGGGTGACACTCCCAGAATGGACAGCCTGAGCGCGCGCCGGGACGACGCCGATACCGATGCGGCGGCCTTGCCACCGATCATCGAACGGCTGCCGGCACTGGACGAAGACCAAGCGCCGACACCCGCCAAGCGGACCGAGCCTTCGTTTTGCCATTCCGAGGCCCTCGACCAGGCCCACGTCGATGACGAGCCGTCGGTGGATGGCCACGGCCGGTTATCGGCACTCGACGAGCATGATCGAGACGAGCCGCCTCTTGCTGCCGCCACCAGCACTCGCAAGGGCCAGGCAACCCGCAATGAACCTGCCGTGCGGGATGAGGACGATCTGGCCGACCTGCTGGACGAGCCGATGCAACTGGCCTGGGAGAAGCCCCGCTCGCACTGGGGCAAGCGCCTGTTGTGGCTGGGCCTGGCGATCGTTGCCGCGTTGGGCCTGGGCGTGCAGTACGTGGTCTATCATTTCGCCGAACTGGCCCGTCAGGACCAGTACCGGCCGCTGTTCCAGCAGCTGTGCCCCGTTATAGGCTGCAGTGTGCCGGCCAAGGTCGATATTGCCCTGGTAAAAAGCAGCAACCTGGTGGTGCGCAGCCATCCCGAGTTCGCCGGGGCGCTGGTGGTGGATGCGATCATCTACAACCGCGCTGCGTTCTCGCAGCCTTTTCCGTTGCTGGAGTTGCGCTTTGCCGACCTCAATGGCCAGTTGATCGCCAGCCGTCGCTTCAAGCCCAGCGAATACCTCGACGGCGAGTTGGCCGGCAAGGCCGAGATGCCGCCGCAAACGCCCATCCACATTGCCCTGGACATCCTCGACCCAGGCCCTTCGGCGGTCAATTACAGCCTCAGTTTCCGCTCGCCCGAATAGCCAGATGCTGTGGGGCAAGGGTGGACTGCGCCCGTTCAAAGCTGTCCGCGCGGGCAGATAACTGTTCAGATTTTATCCAAATCTATCTTTAACCCGTCATCGAGAGCGGGTATTATGCCAACCCTTTTTCGAACTCTCATGATCCGGCCCCACAACAGGGAAGTCCTATGTCGGCGGTACGCATCGGCCCATACACCTTGAGCAACTCGCTGATCCTGGCTCCCATGGCCGGGGTTACCGACCAGCCCTTTCGTCAGTTGTGCAAACGCCTGGGCGCAGGCCTGGTGGTGTCGGAAATGGTCACCAGCGACATGAGCCTGTGGAACAGCCGCAAGTCCCGTCTGCGCATGGTCCACGAGGGCGATCCCGAGCCACGCTCGGTGCAGATCGCCGGAGGGGACGCGCAGATGCTGGCCCAGGCGGCACGGGCGAACGTGGAGGCCGGGGCGCAGATCATCGATATCAATATGGGCTGCCCGGCGAAGAAGGTGTGCAACAAGGCGGCGGGGTCTGCCTTGCTCAAGGATGAAGCGCTGGTGGCGCAGATTCTGGAAGCTGTGGTGGCCGCCGTGGATGTACCGGTGACCTTGAAGATTCGCACAGGCTGGGACCGCTCCAACCGCAATGGCATCGCTGTTGCAAAGATTGCCGAGCAGTCGGGCATTGCCGCGTTGGCGGTGCACGGTCGCACACGCGCCGACCTCTACACCGGCGAAGCCGAATACGACACCATCGCTGCGATCAAGCAGGCGGTGTCCATCCCGGTCTTCGCCAACGGCGACATCGATTCACCGCACAAGGCCCGGCAGGTACTGCAGGCGACCGGTGCCGACGGCCTGCTGATAGGGCGCGCGGCCCAGGGTCGGCCCTGGATCTTCCGGGAGATCGAGCATTACCTGCGCACCGGCGAGCTGCTGCCGGCACCGCAGTTGAGTGAAGTGGAAAGCATTCTGCTGGAACATCTGCAGGCCCTGCACGCCTTTTACGGTGATGTGATGGGCGTGCGCATCGCCCGCAAGCATGTTGGCTGGTACCTGTGTACACAGCCTGGCGGGCGTGAATTTCGCAGCCATTTCAATGGGCTGCAAGAGACGCAAGAGCAATGCGCCAACGTTCGCGAGTTTTTCGGCGAGCGCTATAGAAGCCTTGGTGAAAGGGACGCGAAAGAGGTGGCCGCATGACGATGATGAGCGAGACTTTAGTGAGTGGAACAACGCCTGTGAGCGACAATGTAAACCTCAAGCAGCATCTGAACACGCCGAGCGAAGAGGGCCAGACCCTGCGCGGCAGTGTCGAGAAGGCGTTGCACAACTACTTTGCCCACCTCGAAGGCGCCTCCGTCACGGACGTGTACAACCTGGTGCTGTCCGAAGTCGAAGCTCCCCTGCTTGAAAGCGTCATGAACCACGTCAAGGGCAACCAGACCAAGGCCAGCGAGATGCTGGGCCTGAATCGAGGCACCCTGCGCAAGAAACTCAAGCAGTACGACCTGCTGTAACCGAAGCATTCAAACCAGAAAAGGCGACCCAGCGGTTCGCCTTTTTTGTTGACTTCTACGCTTTGAAGATGGAAATCGTGATGACCGACCAGACCACCCGCCTGCCGATCCGCCGCGCCTTGATCAGCGTTTCCGACAAGACCGGAATCGTTGAATTCGCCCGCGAACTGGAAGCCCTTGGCGTCGAGATCCTGTCCACCGGCGGTACCTTCAAGCTGCTGCGCGACAACGCCGTGGCCGCCGTGGAAGTGGCCGACTACACCGGCTTCGCCGAGATGATGGACGGCCGCGTGAAAACCCTGCATCCGAAGATCCATGGCGGCATCCTCGGCCGCCGCGGTACCGACGACGCGATCATGGCCGAGCACGGCATCCAGCCGATCGATCTGGTGGCGGTCAACCTCTACCCCTTCCAGGCGACGATTTCCAAGCCTGGCTGCGACCTGGCCACGGCCATCGAGAACATCGACATCGGCGGGCCGACCATGGTCCGTTCGGCGGCGAAGAACCACAAGGACGTGGCCATCGTGGTCAACGCCGGTGACTATGCCCAAGTGCTGGCCGGGCTCAAGGCCGGCGGCCTGACCTACGCGCAGCGCTTCGACCTGATGCTCAAGGCGTTCGAACATACCGCCGCGTACGACGGCATGATCGCCAACTACATGGGCACCATCGACCAGACCGGCGAGCGCCTGGGCACCGAAGGCCGCGGCGAGTTTCCGCGGACCTTCAACAGCCAGTTCGTCAAGGCGCAGGAGATGCGCTACGGCGAGAACCCGCACCAGAAAGCGGCATTCTATGTGGAGGCGCAGCCGGCCGAAGTGGGCATTGCCACGGCAACCCAGCTGCAGGGCAAGGAGCTGTCCTACAACAATGTGGCCGATACCGACGCCGCCCTGGAATGCGTGAAGAGCTTCGTCAAGCCAGCCTGCGTCATCGTCAAGCATGCCAACCCCTGCGGCGTGGCCGTGTGCCCGGACGCCGAGGGCGGCATCCGTCAGGCCTACGAACTGGCCTACGCCACCGATACCGAATCGGCGTTCGGCGGCATCATTGCCTTCAACCGCGAGCTGGACGCGGCCACTGCCAAGGCCATCGTCGAGCGTCAGTTCGTCGAAGTGATCATTGCCCCGAGCGTCAGCGAGGAAGCCCGCGCCATCGTGGCGGCCAAGGCCAATGTGCGCCTGTTGGCGTGTGGGCAATGGTCGGCCGAGCGTGCCGAGGCATGGGACTACAAGCGGGTGAACGGCGGTCTGTTGGTGCAGAGCCGGGATATCGGCATGATCGGTGCCGATGACCTCAAGGTAGTGACCCGCCGGGCGCCCAGCGAGCAGGAAATCCATGACCTGATCTTCGCCTGGAAAGTCGCCAAGTACGTGAAGTCCAACGCCATCGTTTACGCCAGGAACCGCCAGACCATCGGCGTCGGTGCCGGGCAGATGAGCCGGGTGAATTCGGCGCGCATCGCAGCGATCAAGGCTGAACATGCCGGCCTGCAGGTGCAGGGCTCGGTCATGGCGTCGGATGCGTTCTTCCCGTTCCGCGACGGCCTGGACAATGCCGCCAAGGTGGGCATCACCGCCGTGATCCAACCGGGCGGCTCGATGCGCGATGCCGAGGTGATTGCGGCCGCTGACGAAGCCGGCATCGCCATGGTGTTTACCGGCATGCGCCACTTCCGCCACTGATTCGGCGACGGCCGCATTGAAGCTGCGGCCTCCTACCGTGATGTTTCACGGGTACGCCGCCCCTTCAGCAGCGGCGCGAGCCGCGTCAGGCCGTTGCGCGGCATACCGCGAACACCCTTAGAATTCCGCTTTACCGAGGTTTTGAACCATGAACGTATTGATCATTGGCAGCGGCGGGCGCGAGCATGCGCTGGCCTGGAAAGTCGCCCAGGACCCACGGGTCCAGAAAGTGTTCGTGGCACCGGGCAATGCCGGTACCGCCACCGAGGCCAAGTGCGAGAACGTCGCTATCGACGTGCTGGCATTGGAGCAACTGGCGGACTTCGCCGAACAGAACGTTTCGCTGACCATCGTCGGCCCCGAAGTGCCGCTGGTGGCTGGCGTGGTCGACCTGTTCCGCGCGCGCAACCTGGACTGTTTCGGCCCCACCGCGGGCGCGGCCCAACTCGAAGGCTCGAAAGCCTTCACCAAGGATTTCCTGGCGCGGCACAAGATTCCCACCGCCGATTACCAGAATTTCACCGAGATCGAACCGGCACTGGCTTACCTGCGTGAAAAAGGTGCGCCGATCGTGATCAAGGCCGATGGTCTGGCCGCGGGCAAGGGCGTGATCGTTGCCATGACCCTGCAGGAGGCCGAAGACGCCGTACGCGACATGCTCGCCGGCAACGCCTTCGGTGACGCCGGCTCGCGGGTGGTCATCGAAGAGTTCCTCGACGGCGAGGAAGCCAGTTTCATCGTCATGGTCGACGGCAAGAACGTGCTGCCCATGGCCACCAGCCAGGACCACAAGCGCGTTGGCGACGGCGACAGCGGCCCGAACACCGGCGGCATGGGGGCGTACTCCCCTGCTCCGGTGGTGACCGCCGAGGTTCACCAGCGGGTCATGGATCAGGTCATCTGGCCGACTGTGCGCGGCATGGCGGACGAAGGCAATGTCTACACCGGTTTTCTCTATGCCGGGCTGATGATCGACAAGGCCGGCAACCCCAAGGTCATCGAGTTCAACTGCCGTTTCGGCGACCCTGAAACCCAGCCGGTCATGCTGCGCCTGCAGTCGAGCCTGATCCTGCTGATCGAAGCGGCTTTCGCCCAGGCGCTGGACAAGGTCGAGGCGCAGTGGGACCCACGGCCCAGCGTCGGCATCGTGCTGGCGGCGGGTGGCTATCCGGGTGACTATGCCAAGGGTGATGCGATCGGCGGCCTGGACGCAGCGGCTGCCGAGACCGGCAAGGTGTTCCATGCCGGCACCGCACTCAAGGACGGCCAGGTCGTCACCGCAGGGGGTCGCGTGCTGTGCGCCACGGCACTGGGCGACAGCGTCGGCGCCGCGCAGCGCCAGGCCTATGCGCTGGCCGCGAAGATCGATTGGCAGGGTTGTTTCTATCGCCATGACATCGGCTACCGGGCCATTGCCCGCGAAAGCGGCAAATAAGCGTGGTGACTGTCGGGGGCTTCAAGCCCCCGACACACGTTTCATGGCGCACGCGGCTATAATCAGGCATTCATCTACGAAGGGATTTCGCCTTGCGCTGGCTCAGGACTGCCATAGGATTCACCGCCGGCCTGCTGGCCCTGCTCTGTGTGCTCGGCGCCCAGGCAGAGTCGGTGGGCGGCTGGTCGATGTTGATGGACGAAGACGGCCGGCTGCAGTTGGGCGACGTGCGCTCCGAACGCTTCCAGAACCAGTTCGCCCCGGTGCAACTGCGCCAGGTCAACGCGGCCGGGCCCAACGGCGCGTTGTGGCTGCACTATCGCCTGCCGCCGACCGACCAGGAATTGTTGCTGCGTATTTTCTGCCCTGACCTGAAAGCCCTGGATTTCTATGTGCTCGACGCCGACACGCTGATCAGACGTGTGTCGTCGGACACCGATGCCAACACCGAGGCGCCGCTGGCCAGCAGCGACCATCTGCTGACCTTGCCGGTGAGCCAGAAACATCTCGACGTGTACCTGCGTATCGCCTCCGAACACCAGATCCGCCCCAGCATCGTTCTGCAATCCTCTTCCGCAGCGGCCGCCGATCAACGGGAGCCGTTGCTGTTCGGTCTGCTGCTGGGCTGCGTTGCCATGCTCATCCTGCACAACCTGATGTGCTTCGCCCATCGCCGCTCCAGCAGCAGCCTGTGGCTGGCCTGCTCCCAGGCCTGCCTGCTGGCCTCTGCCCTGATCCTGTTCAACTTCACCGGGCCCTGGGTTTCGCTGTGGCCGGCAGCGCGTACACCCGCCGCCTACAGCGCGCTGCTGCTGGCATCGATGACCGGGCTGATGTTCTGCCTGCGTTTCTTTGCCGTACGCGGCCATCAGCGCTCCAACCGCATCATCAAGGCCGAGGTTGCCCTGATCGCCCTGTGTGGGCTGTTGTTGCTGTTCATCGACGGCCTGCCGTTCAACTTCTTCGCCTACGGCCTGCTGGCCCTGACCAGCATGACCATGCTGATGATCGGCATCTGGCACTGGCTGCAGGGCTATCGCCCGGCACGCACCTTCTGCCTGGGGCTGCTGGTGTGCAACCTGGGTTGCCTGGTGGTGTTGCCGGCGCTGCTGGGCCTGACCCGCACACCTTCGCAGTGGCTGATTTTCACCTTGCTCGGGTTTGCCATGGTGGGCGGGGTGATCCTCAACGCCGCGCTGACCCAGCGCCTGCGCAGCATCAGCGAGGATCGCTTCAGCGCCAGCCGGCAACTGGCGGCCAGCACTGCCGAGATCAACGCCAAGGCGGAATTCCTGGCCAAGCTCAGCCACGAGATCCGCACCCCCATGAACGGCGTCCTGGGCATGACCGAACTGTTGCTGGGCACACCGCTGTCGGTCAAGCAACGCGACTACGTGCAGACCATCCACAGTGCCGGCAACGAGCTGCTCGGTCTGATCAACGAGATCCTCGACATCTCCAAGATCGAATCCGGGCAGATCGAGCTGGACGATGTGCAGTTCGACCTGCACGCCCTGATCGAAGACTGCCTGAACATCTTTCGCGCCAAGGCCGAGCAGCAGAACATCGAGTTGATCAGTTTTACCCAGCCCCAGGTTCCGCGAGTCATCAGTGGTGATCCGACACGCCTGCGCCAGGCGCTGCTGAGCCTGCTGGACAACGCGCTGAAGAAGACCGACCAGGGCGAGATCCTGCTGGTGGTGGCGCTCGACCAGCGCAGCGCCACCCCACGCCTGCGCATCGCCGTGCAGGACAGTGGCGAACCAATGCCCGGCGCCGAACGCGAAGCGCTGCTGCACACCGAATTGCGCAGTACCAACCTGCTCGACGGCAACCGCCTGAGCGGGCACCTGGGGCTGGTGATCGCCCGCCAACTGGTGCTGTTGATGAAGGGAGATTTCGGCATCAAGAGCGGCAGTGAGCATGGCAGCACCCTGTGGCTGACCCTGCCGCTGGATCCGCAACGCCTCGAGCAGCCCTCTTCGGACCTCGACCTGCCGCTCAAGAACGCGCGGGTGCTGGTGGTCGACGACAACGAGACCTGCCGCAAGGTACTGGTGCAGCAGTGCAGTGCCTGGGGCCTGAATGTCAGCTCCGTGCCGTCGGGCAAGGAGGCCTTGGCCTTGCTGCGAACCAAGGCGCACCTGCGTGACTATTTCGACGTGGTCTTGCTGGACCAGAACATGCCCGGCATGACCGGCATGCAGCTGGCCGCGAAGATCAAGGAAGATCCAAGCCTGAACCACGACATTCTGTTGATCATGCTTACCGGTATCAGCAATGCGCCGAGCAAGGTGGTCGCTCGCAATGCCGGGATCAAGCGCATCCTGGCCAAACCGGTGGCAGGGTACACCCTCAAGACCACCCTGGCCGACGAGCTCAGCCATCGTGGAGAAAGCGAGGCACCGCCACTCGCTGCCGCCCACCTGGCGCCTATCGATGTGCCAGGTGACTTTCGTATTCTGGTGGCCGAAGACAACAACATTTCCACCAAGGTGATCCGCGGCATGCTCGGCAAGCTCAACCTGCATCCCGACACGGCCAGCAATGGCGAGGAAGCGCTGAAGGCGATGAAGG
Organism: Pseudomonas sp. CFBP 8758; assembly: GCF_014841725.1. Lineage (NCBI taxonomy): Bacteria > Pseudomonadati > Pseudomonadota > Gammaproteobacteria > Pseudomonadales > Pseudomonadaceae > Pseudomonas > Pseudomonas sp. CFBP 8758. The sequence goes on from NZ_JACYUK010000007.1 coordinate 59,547, forward strand.
CCCAGCGTTACGACCTGGTGCTGATGGACTGTGAAATGCCGATTCTCGACGGCTTCTCGGCGACCCGTCAGTTGCGTGCCTGGGAAATGGGCAACCAGCGCGTGCGCACACCGGTGGTGGCGCTGACCGCGCATATTCTCAGCGAGCACAAGGAGCAGGCGCGCCAGGCCGGCATGGACGGGCATATGGCCAAGCCGATCGAAATGTCGCAATTGCGCGAACTGGTGGAGCACTGGGCCTCAGAGCGCGAGGCCATCATCCCCCCCGTTGAAAACCCCCTGACCCCGTAGCAGCGGCGCGAGCCGCGTCGGCGTCACACGCGGTACGTCAGGAAATGCGCGGTGCAGCCGGACGCGGCTTGCGCCGCTGCTACAGGGCTGACGCGAGCCGCGTCGGCGTCATACGCGGTACGTCAGGAAATGCGCGGTGCGGGCGGACGTGGCTTGCGCCGCTGCTACAGGGGGCGTTCGGCGGCGGTTGGTGTTCGTTTGTAGATCAGGGCTTGGTGCCGTACCAGCGTGGGGTGTATACCCAGGTGCCGCCCGCGGCCTTGGCGAAGGTGCAGGTGGTGGAAGAACCCACCAGCACCATGGTGCGCATGTCCACCTGCTCAGGCGTCAGCTCGCCCAGCGTGATGACCCGCAAGGTCTGGCCGGGACGGCCGATGTCGCGGCCCAACACGACGGGGGTGGCAGGCGTGCGATGCAGGCGGACGATGTCCAGCGCCTTGCCCAGTTGCCACGGCCGCGAGCGGGAAATCGGGTTGTAGAACGCCAGGGCCAGATCAGCCTGACAGGCCAGGTCCAGGCGCTTCTCGATGATGGCCCAGGGTTTGAGATTGTCGGACAGCGACAATACGCAAAAATCATGGCCCAGCGGTGCGCCGGCCTGGGCCGCCGTGGCCAGGGAGGCCGAGACGCCTGGCAGCATCTGCAGCTCTACCGCGTGCCAACTCGGGTCGGCGGATTCGTGCAGCGCCTCCAGCACCGCAGCTGCCATGGCGAACACGCCGGGGTCACCGGACGATACCACCACCACCGAGCGACCCTGAGCGGCCAATTCGAAGGCGTGCCGGGCACGCTGCATCTCTTCGCGATTGTCGGTGCAGTGCAGCACCTGATCGGCGCGGAACGGGCCGGCCATGCGCACGTAGGTCTCGTAGCCCAGAATGTCGTTGGCACGCGCCAGCTCTGTCTTGACCGCCGGGACCATGAGGTCGGCGGCGCCGGGGCCCAGGCCGATGACGGCCAGACGTCCGCGCGGCCGGCCAATGCCCGACAGGTCCAGTGGCTGCTCGGCCATGGCGACTGCCATGTGTTCGCCGATCGCCACGGGCGACGACTGCGGCACCGCGTGGCCGGCCATCTGCACCAGCGAGCCTTGCGCCGGGGCAAACCGCAGCGGCACGCCCAAGTCGGCGGCAGCATCGTGCAGCGCAGAATCGGCCATGGCGCCCTCGTCCGCCAGCAGGCACGCCAGTGATGGCAGGGCAATACGACGGCCCTGCAGTGCGTCACGCACGGCCTCCGCCAAATGGGGCAACGCTGAATTCACCGCCACCAGCACGTTGCGCGGATGGATGAGCAGTTCGTGGGCAACCGGTGCCCGCGCCTCGCTGCCAACATGAATGGCCAGGCGCGCCTGTGCGTCTTCGGGCAGCCGTGCGTCGGCCAGCCAGGGCGCGGCGCCTTCGACGCGCACCTGCTCACCGGCGAGCAGGTCGGAAACGAAGCGCTTGCCCAGTTCCAGATCGGCCAGGGCATAGCCGCTGGGCGGGTTGAGCAGGCAGGTACCGAAGCGCAGCTCGCCGCTGGTGGTGATCGCAGCCGCAATTCCCAGGCCTGCGCCAATCTCGCGAGCCAGCACGTTGACCCCGGCCAGGCCACCCAAAAGCGGCACCACCGCGCTGCCATCTTCGGCCACGGCCAGCACCGGCGGTTCGGCGCCCTTCTCCAGCAGGAGCGGCGCCAGGCAGCGGATGACGATGCCCGCCGCGCACAGGGCAATGATCGGGGTGTTCTGCCGATACAACTGACGCAGGGTAGCGCCGAAGTCCTGATAACTGCGCTCGACACCGGTCACGCGCTCGACCAGGCCGTGGATCAGCGCCTGTGGATAGAGTTGCTGCAGGCGCCGCGCGGTGGTCAGGGCGCCGCTGCCGAGAATGACGATTGCTGGGGCGTTCATCAGCCTTGCCACCTCTCACCCGGAACGATGATCAAGGAAAAATAGGGCGACGAGGTCGGATCGACCTCGGCCAGGGGGACGATCTTCTGGTTGGCCATGGTGGCGCGCTCGACATACAGGGCGCGCTCGGCCAGACCCAGTTCGATCAGCACCTGGCGGACCTTGGGAAAGTTGCGGCCCAGCTTCATGATCACGGCGGCGTCGGCGTCGGCCAGGCGACGCTTGAGGTCGTCCGCCGGCAGCACGCCCGAGAGCACCGAGAGGCTCTGGTTGCGATACACCAAGGGTGCGCCCAGCACCGAAGCACCGCCGAGCATCGAACAGACGCCAGGGATCACCTGGGCTTCATAGCGCTCGGCGAGCCGGTCGTGCAGGTACATGTAGGAGCCATAGAAGAACGGATCGCCCTCGCAGATCACCGCCACGTCACGGCCGGCATCCAGGTGCGCGGCGACGTCCAGGCTGGCGGTGTCGTAGAAATCGCTGATGACGTGCTCGTAGGACAGCGGCGCTGGCAGTGCTTCGGTGGTCACCGGGTAGACCAGCGGCAGCAAGGTTTGCAGAGCCTGCAGGTGGCCCTCGATGATGCCGAAGGCATTGCCCTTCTTGCCCTTGGCGACGAAATAGGCCACCACCGGCGCCTCGCGCAACAGGCGCAGCGCCTTGACGGTGATCAGTTCGGGATCGCCCGGGCCTACGCCCAGTCCCAGCAGACGGCCACGCGGTTGCATCACTCGACCTCCGTGGCCAGTGCATTGACCGCGGCGGCGGCCATGGCACTGCCACCCTTGCGGCCTTCGACGATGACGAACGGCACGCCACGGCTGTCCGCCGCCAGCATGGCCTTGGACTCGGCCGCGCCGACGAAACCGACTGGAAAGCCGAGGATCAAGGCGGGCTTGGGCGCGCCGGCATCGATCATGTCGAGCAGGTGGAACAGCGCGGTCGGCGCATTGCCGATGACCACGACCGAGCCTTGCAGATGGGGCCGCCACAGCTCCAGCGCAGCCGCCGAGCGGGTGTTGCCCAAGGCTTGGGCAAGGGCTGGCACGCTGTCGTCCTTGAGGGTACAGATCACCTGGTTGTTCGCAGGCAGTCGGGCGCGGGTGATGCCTTCGGCGACCATGCGCGCGTCGCACAGGATCGGCGCGCCGGCGGCGAGGGCGTCGCGGCCGGCTTTGCCGGCGCCGGGCGAGAAGCGCAGGTCCTGCACGACATCGACCATGCCGCAGGCGTGAATGACCCGTACGGCGAGCTTTTCCAGGTCTGCGGGGATCTGATCCAGCTTCGCTTCGGCACGAATGATGGCGAAGGAATTGCGATAGATCTCCTGACCATCGCGGATGTAGTCAATCATGGGTGTCGCTCCGTGAGCGGTCGCGCAGCAGGGCAGCGGCCGCATCCAGTGAAAGATGGCGCGCGAGCAGAGTCCCGAATCCGGGTCGTTCGGCGTCGCGCAGATACAGGTCATAATGGCCGGCGCTACTGGCCAGCAGGGTCGCCGGGGCGACATGGGCCGCGGCGCATGAACGTGGGCAGCCGCTCAGATGTACGCTCAGCGGCGCCCGCGCAGGCAGCAAAGCGGCGAGGCGAACGGCATCCGCCTTGGTGTCGGCCAGGCCCTTGGCACAGCCGCTGGCGCCCGTGCAGGCGATCATGGCCGCCAAGGGCTGTTGCAGCCCGGTGATGAAGCCCAGCTGGGTCAGGGCCTGGAGCACGGGTTCGGGATCGCGCAGGTCAGGTAGCAGCAGGCCCTGCCACGGGGTCATGCGCAGGGTGCCGTTGCCGTGTTCGCGAGCGAGCTGGGCGGCGCCGCGCAGCATCGCTGGGGTCAGCCGTCCCAGAGGGACCAGGGTGCAGATGAAGCTCAGGCCCGGTTGGCGCTGTGGCTGGATGCCCAGTTTGAAGGTGGCCAGCGGCCTGCCAAGTGGTGCAGGGCAAACAGGCAGACCCAGGGTGCTGAGGAATGCCTGGGTAGTGTCAGTGGCGGCCTCTTCGCGGGCAGAGCCCGCTCCCACTGGTGCAGCAATCTTGCCTGCCTTGGCTGTGGGGGCTGGCATGGTGGTATCAGCGACGAGGATCCTGTGGGAGCGAGGCGGGCGGCTGAGCCCTGTGCCTGCGAAGACGGCGTCGGCAAGCAGATCGCGCATTCGCGTGTGTTCAGGGCGCGCCAGTTCGAGAAAGCGGTCCAACACCGCCACCACCAAGGCATGGCCTTGCTCGAAAGGCACGGCGCCCACGGCAGGGTCGCGCCCGGGACAGCCGGCCAGGCCGAACGCCCACCAGCACTGCCCATCGCGTTCGAAGGCCGACAGCCACAGGTCGTGGTGATGCTCGAGCATCGCCAGGCGCTCGCCGCCGTGCAACTGCACGGCGAACTTGGCCGACAGCGCATGAAAGCGCGGCTCGGTTTCCAGGCTGTGGATGACCTGGGCCGCCAGTGGGCGCGTGTCGACGACCTGGCGGGGGTCGATGCCGGCGGTGGGGCCGAGCATGACATTGCGCACATCGTCACCGGCCGCGTCCCGTGGACCCAAGCCAGCCTGCAGCAAGTGCTCGATCAAGGCCTGATGACGTTCACCGATACCTCGAATCTGCAGATTGCTGCGGTTGGTCGCCTCGATCGTTCCCCCGGCATACCGCTCGGCGGCTTCGGCGACGGCCTCGGCCTGGTCCGCACCCAGTTCGCCGCCGGCGAGTTTGATACGGCAGATCCCTCCGTCCAATGCCTGCACGATACGCAGCAACCCCGGACACGCCGAGGGGCGGACAACGTTCGAAGTCTTGTTCAAAGGGGCACCGGACACGCGCGAAAAACCACTGGAATGGGTAAGGCGCGGTATTATGCCTGCTTTGGCCGAAGGCATGAAAAGTCTGCCCGTCGGAATAGTTTTGTATGAGGAATATTCATGTCGGCCTGGCTGACCCTGGTAGGTATCGGTGAAGACGGATTTGCGGGCCTGGGCAAACAGGCGCGACGTGCGTTGTTGAGCGCGCGGCGCATCGTCGGCTCGCCACGCCAGCTCGAACTGCTGCCGCGCTGTATCGTCGGTACCCGCGTCGCCTGGCCCAGTCCGTTCAGCCTCGATGCGGTACTGTCCGAGCCCGGCGAGGCGGTCTGCGTGCTGGCCAGCGGTGATCCGATGCTCTATGGCGTCGGCGCGAGCCTGGCGCGGCAGGTCCCGGCTGCGCAGATGCACGTATTGCCCTCGCCGTCCTCCTACTCTCTGGCCGCTGCTCGTCTGGGCTGGGCCCTGCAAGACGTGGTGACCCTGTCGGTGGTCGCCCGTCCGGTCGCGGCGCTCGCCGCGCACCTGTACAGCGGCCAGCGCCTGTTGGTCTTGAGCAACGATGGGGCAAGCCCGCAAGCCGTTGCACGGTCGCTGCGCGAGCGCGGCTTCGGTGCCAGCCGCATGACCGTGCTCGAACACCTGGGGGGGCCCGGCGAACGTCGTATCGACGGTACCGCCAACGATGACTTCAGCGAGATCGCCGCGCTCAACCTGATCGCCCTCGAATGCCAGGCAAGCCCGGACGCTCCGCGGCTGTCTCCCCTGGCCGGCCTGCCCGACACTGCCTTTCGCCACGATGGCCAACTGACCAAGCGTGACATTCGCGCGGTGACCCTGGCACGCCTGGCACCCCAGCCGGGCGAGTTGCTGTGGGACGTCGGTGCCGGCTGTGGCTCGATCGGCATCGAATGGATGCGTGCCCACCGCAGTTGCCGCGCCATCGCGGTCGAATCCGACGAGGGCCGCCAGGCCTTGATCGAACACAACCGCGATGCCCTCGGCGTGCCGGGCCTGCAGCTGGTGCGCGGTCGGGCGCCTCAGGCCCTGGCCGAGCTGGCCACGCCCGACGCGATCTTCATCGGCGGTGGCGTCACCCGCGAAAACGTCCTGGCCGACTGCTGGGCGGCGCTCAAACCCGGTGGCCGTCTGGTGGCCAACGCGGTCACGCTGCAAAGCGAACTGGCGCTGGTGCAGTGGCGCGAGCACCACGGCGGCGAACTGACCCGCCTGCACATTGCCCAGGCCTGCCCGTTGGGCGAGTTCGACACCTGGCGCCAAGCGTTGCCGATCACCCTGCTCGAAGCGGTCAAACCCCTCGATGCGTGAAGAAACAGCGGAACAGCCGGCACCACTGCGCAGCGGCCTGACCACCGGCAGTTGCGCCACGGCCACCAGCCTGGCCGCCGCGCGCCTGTTGCTCGGCGGTGGCGCCAGCGATGCGGTGCATATCGTGTTGCCCAAGGGCAAGCAGGTGTCGATGCGCCTGGAGTTCTGCCGGCTGAATGCCGACGGCGCTGAAGCCGGTACGCTCAAGGATGGCGGCGATGATCCGGATGTGACCCACGGCGCCTTGCTGTACACCCAGGTGCGTCTGCTCGATGAGCCCGGCATCCATTTCGTGGCTGGCGTCGGCGTAGGCACGGTCACCCGGCCAGGGCTGGTGCTGGGTGTCGGTGAGCCGGCGATCAATCCGGTGCCGCGGCGGATGATCGGCGAGCACCTGGTGCGCTTGGCCGAGGAACATGGCTACGGCGGCGGCTTCGAGGTTACCGTCAACGTCGAGAACGGCGCTGGCCTGGCGCTCAAGACCATGAACCCGCGCCTGGGCATCCTCGGCGGGCTGTCGATCCTGGGCACCAGCGGTATCGTGCGGCCGTTCTCGTGCGCCGCTTACATCGCTTCCATTCATCAAGGTATCGATGTGGCGACCACCAACGGCTACCGGCACATCGCCGCGTGCACCGGCAACGCCAGCGAGGACACCATGCGCCAGGTCTACGCGTTGCCCGAGATCGCCCTGATCGAGATGGGCGACTTCGTCGGTGCGGTACTCAAACACCTGCGCAAGGTGCCCGTGGACAAACTCAGCCTGTGCGGCGGTTTCGGCAAGATCAGCAAGCTGGCGGCCGGACACATGGACCTGCACAGTCGTCATTCGAGTATCGATCTTGCACAGCTGGCGGGTTGGGCCAGCGACGTCGGCGCAGGCAGTGACCTGCAAACGCGGATTCGCGCGGCCAACACCAGCCAGCAAGCCTTGGCCCTGGCCCATGCCGAGGGCGTGAAGCTGGGCGATGAGGTCTGCCGCCATGCCTGGCAATTCGCTCGCAGCGTGGTACAGGATCGGGTTCAGGTGGAGGTGTTCGCCATCGATCGCCAGGGCGGGATCGTCGGGCAGGCGGGGGTGAGTCCATGAAGCGCATCCTGCTGCTGGGTGGCGTGACCGAGGCCCTGGCGATCGCGCGGACCCTGGGGCCTGAACATGTCTACAGCCTGGCGGGCGTGGGCCGCGTGCCGACCGACCTGCGCTGTCAGGTGCGCGTCGGTGGGTATGGCGGTGCCGAAGGGCTGGCAGCCTACATTCGTGGCGAGGGCATTACGCTGCTAGTGGACGCGACTCATCCCTATGCGGCGCAGATCAGCGCCAATGCGGCGAAGGCGGCGGGCGTGGCCGGCATCGAGTGCTGGGCCTTGCGCCGTCCGGCCTGGGCGCCTCAGGCGGGTGACGACTGGAGAGAGGTGGTCGACTGGACTGAACTGGTGCAGGCGCTGGCACCGTTCCAGCGACCACTGTTTACCCTGGGTCGCGAACCTCTGCAGCACCTCCACGAGATCCCGCCGCATCAGCATTGGACCCTGCGGGCGCTGGACCCCTACCCAGGCACGGCGCAATGCGAGGTCATCGGCGCCCGTGGTCCCTTTTGTCTGGACGACGAACGCGTTTTGTTTGCCAGCCGCCGGATCGACGTGCTGGTCAGCAAGAACAGCGGCAGCGGCGCGACCGAACCCAAGCTGCAGGTGGCGCGGGAGATGGGGTTGCCGGTGTTGGTGCTCAAGCGCCCGGCGCTGCCCGCGGTGGATCGCATGTTCATGGATGCGGCCTCATTGCTGGTGCAGATGAATCGCGGCGCCTGATGACGCGGCTTGCGCCGCTGCTACAGGGTATTGCGGTGCCTGATGACGCGGCTTGCGCCGCTGCTACAGGGTATTGCGGTGCCTGATGATGCGGTTTGCGCGGTGGACCAGATTTATTTGGTATGCCGCCGACGCGGCTCGCGCCGCTGCTACAATGGCGGCTTTCGTATCGGGGTGTCTGCGATGAAAAGGTTCTGGTCTGCCTGTGTGCTCATGCTGCTCGCTGCCGCCGCGCAAGGCGACGTCCGTCAATACAAGGCGGGTGACCTGCTCATCGTCGAACCCTGGTCCCAGGAACTGCCACCCGGCTCGCCGACAGCGGCGGTGTACTTCGAGCTGCGCAACCGCGGGCTCGACGACGACACGCTGACCAGCGTCGACACGCCCATCGCCGCAGAGGCGCAGTTGCATCAGCACATCAACCAGGACGGCATGATGAAAATGCAGCAGGTCCAGGGTGTCACCGTTCCGGCGAGCGGCCACGCGGTCTTCGCGCCGATGGCGTTTCACGTGATGCTGCTGGATCTCAAGCTGAGCAGCCCATTGCAGGCCGGCCAGCACTTTCCCGTGACGCTGCACTTTGCCAAGGCCGGTGATTTCGTGGTGGAGGTACAGGTGCTCAAGCAGGCGCCCGCGCAGGAAGAGACCACCGAGCATGCGCATTGACTGAATGAATGCGCTGAGCGCCAAACGCCCTCCTTCCACGCCGTCTGCCAAGGCGCGCGCCAGCTGGATCAGCCTGTTCGCGATGCTGATGATATTCATCGGCCCGCTGATTTCCCAATCCATGCCGATGGACCACAGGATGTCCGGCGTGGCGCTGGGCAGCGCCATGCCCGCCATCGACATGCCCGCCATGGACCACGCAGCTCACGGCGAGCACCATGGCAGCGGCGCGAGCGGCGGCGACCTGCACGCACTGATGGAAAAGTGCGGTTACTGCAGCCTGTTCTTCCATTGCCCAGCGCTGCCTCAGGCGCTGGCCATTGCGGGGGCGAATGCGCAGCGCCCGCACAGTGTATTCATGGCCGAGCCCCGCGCGGGGCACGCTACACAGGCGGTGTTCCTCGGCGCGCGCACGCGAGCGCCGCCTGCGTTGGTTTGAGCTTCCACGCCAAACATACACACGCTTGTGCGTTGTCAACGCGGGCCTCTTCGCGGGTAGAAGGCTCGCCGCCCGCCCCGCTCCCACAGTGGGCGTTGCTGATCCTGCGAATGTCTTCGCAGGCAAGGCTCGCTCCCGCGCGGGAGCGCGGTTGACCTGTGGAAGGGGACGGGCAGCGCATGGGGCCTTGTTGAGTACACGATAAGTCGGAACACGCCTTCTCCATGAAAACCTCTTTCTACAACCTTGCCTGGCGTTGGCATTTCTACGCCGGGCTGTTCGTCGCGCCGTTCATGATCCTGCTCGCGCTGACCGGAATCATTTACCTGTTCAAGCCACAGCTGGACCCTTGGATGTACCGTGACCTGCTGGTGGTGCCGGTGGCCGAGCAGCGCCTGAGCGCCGATGAATTGCTGGTGCGAACCCACAACGCCTACCCGCGTGGTGCCATCGGCCAGTACCTGCCGCCCAGCACCGCCGAGCGCAGCGCTCAGTTCGTGGTCCATGCCGATGGCCGCGAACTGAATGTATTCGTCAATCCCTACACCGGCGAATGGCTGGGCGCGCAGGATGCCAAGTGGAACCTGCAGGCGGTGGCCAGGGCGCTGCACGGCGAATTGATGATCGGCACCCTCGGCGACCGGCTGATAGAGCTGGCCGCCGGCTGGGGCATTGTGCTGGTGATCTCCGGCCTGTACCTGTGGTGGCCGCGCGGCACCGCGGCCAGCGGCGTGCTCTGGCCGCGCTGGCGCAGCCGTGGCCGGGCGCTGTGGCGCGATGTCCATGCGGCAGTCGGTTTCTGGGGCGCGGCGTTGCTGCTGGTCATGCTGCTCAGCGGCATGACCTGGACCGGTTTCTGGGGCAAGCAGTATGCCCAGCTGTGGAACCAGTTCCCTGCCGCCATGTGGAACGATATGCCCACCTCCGACGAGCAGGCTGGCAAACTCAACCAGGCCCACCGGCAGACCGTGCCGTGGGCCATGGAACACACGCCGATGCCACAGTCCAGCGGCGCGCATGCCGAACACATGGCTCATGGCGAGCACGTGCATGCCCCGGCGGCGCCGCAGATCAGCCTGCAGAGCGTGGTCGATACAGCGGCGCGATTGCAGGTGGAGCCGGGCTACAGCATCACCTTGCCGACCACCGCGAGCGGCGTGTTCACCGTGGCGGTATTCGCCGACGACCCACGCAACGACGCGACCCTGCACATCGATCAGTACAGCGGTCAGGTTCTGGCCGATGTGCGCTGGGCACAGTACGGCCTGATCGCCCGTGCTACCGAAACCGGCGTGATGCTGCACGAGGGCAAGATGTTCGGCCCGGTCAATCAGATCATCGTGTTGCTGGTGTGCCTGATGATCCTGCTCAGTTCGGTCAGCGGCCTGGTGATCTGGTGGAAGCGCCGGCCACAGGGCAAGCTCGGTGTACCGCCGCTGCGCCATGATCTGCCGCGATGGAAGGTGGCGGTCGGGGTGATGGTTGCGGTGGGCGTGCTGTTTCCGCTGGTGGGCCTGTCCCTGCTGCTGGTGTGGGTGGCGGATCGGGTGCTGCTGCGGGTGCGGCCTTCGGTCGAAGCTGTCTGAGTCATCCTGCATACATCTGCGGTGCGCCCGGACGCGGCTCGCGCCGCTGCTACAGGGGATTCACGGTCCCCGTAGCAGCGGCGCAAGCCGCGTCGGCGGTGCACCCATTCCCGTAGCAGCACCGCAAGCCGCGTCGGCGGTGCACGCGATCCCGTAGCAGCACCGCAAGCCGCGTCGGCGGTGCGCGCAATCCCGTAGCAGCGGCGCAAGCCGCGTCGGCGGTGCACGCGATCTGCCTGATGGGTCGCGCAAGTAGTCCGGCGCACCAATACCACTCAACCCTGCGCACCATCCTGCCAGTCGAGCACCAGCACGGTGCGCGCCGCTGCGTTGCCTTACCTCAACCGGCACGTATTGCGCCCCTGCGCGACTCCGGCACACCCCTTGCAATACTCCAGCGAGAAGTCCCCACCTGCCGCACCGGAACGACATTCCGTACATGGAGATTGCACAATGAAGCGTCGTAGCTTGATCAAGGCGTTCACCCTTTCCGCATCGATCGCTGCCATGGGTTTGTCCTGGACGATCCAGGCTGCCGAGACCATCAAGGTCGGCATCCTGCATTCGCTGTCTGGCACCATGGCTATCTCGGAGACTTCGCTGAAAGACATGGCCTTGATGACCATCGACCAGATCAACGCCAAGGGTGGCGTCAATGGCAAGATGCTCGAGGCGGTGGTGGTGGACCCGGCGTCCAACTGGCCGTTGTTTGCCGAGAAGGCACGGCAGTTGATCACTCAGGACAAGGTGGCCGTGGTGTTCGGCTGCTGGACGTCGGTGTCGCGCAAGTCGGTGCTGCCGGTCTTCGAAGAACTCAACGGCCTGCTGTTCTACCCCGTGCAGTACGAGGGTGAGGAGATGTCGCCGAACGTGTTCTACACCGGTGCGGCGCCCAACCAGCAGGCGATCCCGGCGGTCGAATACCTGATGAGCGAAGACGGTGGCGCGGCCAAGCGCTATTTCCTGCTGGGCACCGATTACGTCTACCCACGCACCACCAACAAGATTCTGCGCGCCTTCCTGCACTCCAAGGGCGTCGCCGACAAGGACATCGAAGAGGTCTACACCCCGTTCGGTCACTCGGACTACCAGACCATCGTCGCCAACATCAAGAAGTTCTCGGCAGGCGGCAAGACTGCGGTCATCTCCACCGTCAACGGCGACTCCAACGTGCCGTTCTACAAGGAACTGGCCAACCAGGGCCTGAAGGCCACCGACGTACCGGTGGTGGCCTTCTCGGTCGGCGAAGAAGAGCTGCGCGGCATCGACACCAAGCCGCTGGTGGGCAACCTGGCGGCATGGAACTACTTCCAGTCGGTGGAGAACAAGGAAAACACCAAGTTCGTTGCTGACTGGAAAGCCTACGCCAAGGCCAAGAACCTGCCGAACGCCGGCACCGTGGTCACCAATGACCCGATGGAAGCGACCTACGTGGGCATCAACATGTGGGCACAGGCCGCCAACCAGGCCAAATCCACCGATGTCGACAAGGTGCGTGAGGCCATGGCCGGGCAGACCTTCGCCGCGCCGTCGGGCTACACGCTGACCATGGACAAGACCAACCACCACCTGCACAAGCCGGTGATGATCGGCGAGATCGAGGACAACGGTCAGTTCAACGTGGTGTGGCAGACCAAGGAGCCGATCCGCGCCCAGCCATGGAGCCCGTACATTCCTGGCAACGACAAGAAGCCGGATCATGCGGTGAAGAGCAACTGATCCACGTGGCCGCGAAGGGGCGGCGCGGTGCGTCTGGTAGACCGCAGCGCTCTCTTCGCGGCCGATGACCGCTCCTACGGTGGACCGCGAGTTTTCTGTAGGAGCGGTCTATGGCCGCGAAGGGCTATCGCAGTGCAGCTGATAGACCGCAGCTTTTTTTTCGCGGCCGATGACCGCTCCCACAAAGGGGGCGGGTGTTGCCTTCAATTCAAAGGACTTGCCATGTCCCTCATCAAATTCTTCACCGCTGTCGTTCTGCTCTTGCCCATGGTGGCGAGCGCCAACGACGCCAGTGATTTTACCGGTGCTTCATCCGCCGAGCAGGTTCGACTGCTGGAAGCCTGGGCTGCGCAGCCCGAGCCGGCGCGGATGGCTTTGCTCACCGCCCTTCAGGACGGCCGAGTGGCGGCCGATGCCGAGAAAAAACCGTTCATCGAAACCAATGGCCAGATGACTCCTGCCGACGGCACTGCCGCGGCCATCGAACCGGTGCGCAAGTTGCGCCTCAACAACCGTCTGCGCGGCCTGGTGGACACCGCCCTGGCCAGCCACCAACTACTGAGCAACGATGCTCAGGTACGCTTGGCCGCCGCGCAGCAACTGCAACGCTCGGCGCAGCCCAGCCAACTGCCACTGCTCGACCGGCAGACCGCCGGTGAACAGGACGAAACGGTGAAAACCGCCTTGACCCTGGCCCTGGCCAATCTGCAACTGGTCGATCCCGAACCTGCCGTGCGCCTGGCTGCGGTACGCCTGCTGGGTGAAACCGGCGAGCCACTGGCGCGCACCCGTCTGGAAAACCTGTTGGCGCCCGGTGTCGAAGCGGACACGGCGGTGCGCACCGCTGCCGAGACCAGCCTGGTTCAAGTGAAGCGCAAGCTGATGATCGGCGACATCCTGGGGCAGGCCTTCAGCGGCATGTCCCTGGGTTCGATCCTGCTGCTGGCCGCCCTGGGCCTGGCGATCACCTTCGGCCTGCTTGGTGTGATAAACATGGCCCATGGCGAGATGCTCATGCTCGGCGCCTACTCCACCTACGTCGTGCAGATGCTGGTCCAGCGCCTGGCGCCAGGCGCCATCGAGTACTACCCGCTGATCGCGCTGCCCGTGGCCTTCTTCGTTACCGCTGTGATCGGCATGGTGTTGGAACGCACCGTCATCCGCCACCTGTACGGACGCCCCCTGGAAACCCTGCTGGCGACCTGGGGTATCAGCCTGATGCTGATCCAGGCGATTCGCCTGATCTTCGGTGCGCAGAACGTGGAAGTGGCCAACCCGGCCTGGCTCTCCGGCGGCTGGCAGGTGCTGCCCAACCTGGTGCTGCCGTACAACCGCATCGTGATCATCGCTTTCGCCCTGTCCGTGGTGGTGCTGACCTGGCTGCTGCTGAACAAGACCCGCCTGGGCCTGAACGTGCGCGCCGTGACCCAGAACCGCAACATGGCAGCCTGCTGCGGCGTGCCCACCGGCCGCGTCGACATGCTTGCCTTCGGCCTGGGCTCGGGCATTGCCGGCCTGGGTGGCGTGGCGCTGAGCCAGATCGGCAACGTCGGCCCCGACCTGGGGCAGAGCTACATCATCGATTCCTTCCTGGTGGTGGTACTGGGCGGCGTCGGCCAACTGGCCGGCAGCGTGTCCGCCGCGTTCGGCCTGGGCATCGCCAACAAGATCCTGGAACCGCAGATCGGTGCGGTGCTCGGCAAGATCCTGATCCTCGCGCTGATCATTCTGTTCATCCAGAAACGTCCGCAAGGCCTCTTCGCACTGAAAGGACGGGTGATCGACTGATGAACCAGCCATTGATGCTCACTGCTGCGCAGAAAGCCGGGCCGAAAGTGACCCTCGCCATCGGCGTCGTGATCCTGTCGATCCTCATCGCCCTGCCGCTGCTGTCACTGCTGCCGACCAGCAACGGCTTGCAGGTCTCGGCCTACACCCTGACCCTGGTCGGCAAGATCCTCTGCTATGCCATCGTCGCCCTGGCGCTGGACCTGGTCTGGGGCTACGCCGGCCTGCTGTCGCTGGGCCACGGGCTGTTCTTCGCCCTGGGCGGCTATGCCATGGGCATGTACCTGATGCGTGAGGCGGCCGGTGACGGCTTGCCGGCGTTCATGACGTTTCTGTCGTGGACCGAGCTGCCCTGGTTCTGGGTGGGTACCGAGCATTTCCTCTGGGCCATGTGCCTGGCGGTATTGGCCCCAGGCTTGCTGGCACTGGTGTTCGGTTTCTTCGCCTTCCGTTCGCGGATCAAGGGCGTGTACTTCTCGATCATGACCCAGGCACTGACGTTCGCCGGCATGCTGCTGTTCTTCCGCAACGAGACGGGTTTCGGCGGCAACAACGGCTTCACTAACTTCCGCAGCATCCTGGGCTTCAGCATCACCTCCCAAGGTACCCGTGCCGTGCTGTTCCTGCTCACCGTGGCGCTGCTGGTTCTGAGTCTGTACGTGGGCTGGCGCCTGGCGCGCAGCAAGTTCGGCAGGGTGTTGACCGCACTGCGCGACGCCGAGAACCGCTTGATGTTCTGCGGTTACGACCCGCGCGGTTTCAAGCTGTTCGTCTGGGTGCTCAGCGCGGTGCTGTGCGGCCTCGCCGGGGCGCTGTACGTGCCGCAGGTCGGCATCATCAACCCCAGCGAGATGTCGCCGACCAACTCCATCGAGGCCGCCGTCTGGGTAGCTCTGGGCGGACGCGGCACGCTGATCGGGCCACTGCTGGGTGCAGGCATCGTCAACGGCATGAAAAGCTGGTTCACCGTGGCATTCCCCGAATACTGGCTGTTCTTCCTCGGCGCGCTGTTCATCATCGTGACCTTGTACCTGCCCAAGGGCGTGATCGGCCTGCTGAAGAAAAGGGGTGAACAATGAGAATCACCGCGACCGCCGAGTTCATGCTCGAACCGGTGCTGGACCCCAACAGCGACGCCGGCACCAGCCGCGATGCCATCGGCCTGGGCCAGGCCAGCGGACCGGGGCTGAACACCCGCCACGGCACCATCCTGACCCTGGAGGACATCAGCGTCAGCTTCGATGGTTTCAAGGCGTTGAACGACCTCAACCTGTACATCGGCGTGGGCGAACTGCGCTGCATCATCGGCCCCAACGGCGCGGGCAAGACCACGCTGATGGACGTCATCACCGGCAAGACGCGTCCCACCGCGGGCAAGGCCTGGTTCGGCGAAACCCTGGACCTGACCCACATGAGCGAGGTGCAGATCGCCCAGGCCGGCATCGGCCGCAAGTTCCAGAAGCCGACCGTGTTCGAAGCCTTGAGTGTGTTCGAGAATCTGGAGCTGGCGCAGAAGACCGACAAGTCGGTCTGGGCCAGCCTGCGTGCGCGGCTGAGCGCCGAGCAGCATGAGCGCATCGTCGACGTGCTGGAGACCATTCGCCTGAGCGCGTCGATCGATCGCCCGGCAGGCTTGCTGTCCCACGGCCAGAAGCAGTTTCTGGAAATCGGCATGCTGCTGGTGCAGGACCCTCAGCTGTTACTGCTCGATGAGCCGGTGGCGGGCATGACCGATGCCGAAACCGAATTCACCGCCGAACTGTTCAAGACCCTCGCCGGCAAGCACTCATTGATGGTGGTCGAGCACGACATGGGTTTCGTCGGCTCGATTGCCGACCATGTGACGGTGCTGCATCAGGGCAGCGTGCTGGCCGAAGGGTCGCTCGAGGCGGTGCAGGCCGATGAGCGGGTGATCGAGGTTTATCTGGGGCGTTGAGGTCCGTTCGCGGCCGCTGACCGCTCCTACGGTAATCGACCGTGGGAGCGGTCAGCGGCCGCGAAGAAGCCCGCCCGGACACTGCAAGAACAAGGACAAAACCTATGCTGCAAGTCGACCAGCTTCACCAATACTACGGCGGCAGCCACATCCTGCGCGGCCTCTCGTTCGCTGTGAACATCGGCGAAGTGACCTGCCTGCTGGGGCGTAACGGCGTCGGCAAGACCACCCTGCTCAAGTGCCTGATGGGCCTGATTCCGGCCAAGCAAGGCAGCGTGGCCTGGGAAGGCAAGCCGATCACCGCCTTCAAGCCACACCAGCGGGTGCATGCAGGCATCGCCTACGTGCCCCAGGGCCGCGAGATTTTCGGCCGCCTGACGGTCGAGGAAAACCTGCTGATGGGGCTGTCACGCTTCCCCGGCAGTGAGGCACGCGAAGTGCCGGCGTTCATCTACGAACTGTTTCCGGTGCTGCTGCAGATGAAGCACCGCCGCGGTGGCGATCTGTCCGGCGGGCAGCAGCAGCAACTGGCAATCGGCCGGGCGCTGGCCAGCCGGCCACGGCTGCTGATCCTCGACGAGCCCACCGAAGGCATCCAGCCGTCGGTGATCAAGGAGATCGGCGCGGTGATCAAGCAATTGGCCGCGCGCGGCGACATGGCGATATTGCTGGTCGAGCAGTTCTATGATTTCGCCGCCGAACTGGCCGATCAGTACCTGGTCATGTCGCGCGGTGAAATCGTTCAGCAGGGTCGGGGTGAAAACATGGAATCGGAGGGTGTACGCGGCCTGGTAACCATTTAATCTGCCGCGACCCGAACAAGAATGAAGGCCATGAATCTACCCGTCACTTCCCTGCCCTACACGCCCAGCTGGCACGCCCGGCTGGAGCTGGGGTACGCGCGGTTCGGCGACAGTACGCGACCGATCCTGCGCCGCCATTTCGGCCCGTTGCGGGTGCAGAAGCACCTTTATGCCGAAGGGCCAGAGGTGTGCCAGCACATCATCGTGCATCCGCCTGGCGGTATCGCCGGGGGCGATCGGCTGGACATCAGCGCCCAGGTGCAGGCCAACGCCTGGGCGCAATTGACCACACCGGGCGCGGCCAAGTGGTACCGCGCCAACAGCCCTGCCTGTCAAAACACCGAACTGCATGTGGCCGCGGGCGCCACGCTGGAATGGCTGCCCCAGGAGACCATCGTCTACAGTGCCGCCCAGGCCGAACTGGATACCCGTATTCACCTGCAGGGCGATGCCCGGTTGTTCTATTGGGACATCGTCGCCGTAGGGCGACCGGCGGCAGCCGAGCGTTTCGACCAGGGGCATTTTCAGTCGCGGCTGGAAATTCGCCGAGACGGCGAACTGCTGTGGCATGAACGCCAGCGCATCATCGGCAACGATGGCTTGCTCGACTCGGCCGTGGGCCTGGGAGGCAAGCCGGTGTTCGCCACTTTGCTGGTGACCGGCGAGATCGACCCGGCCCTGCTTGAACGCTGCCGGACACTGCCGACGCGCGTACGCGGCGACCTCAGCCAGTTGCCGGGGCTGCTGGTGGCACGCTGCCTGGCCGACGAGGCACTGCATGCGCGCGACTGGCTGATAGAACTGTGGAAGATGCTGCGCCCGGCCGTGCTCGGCCGCGAAGCGCTGGCCCCGCGGATCTGGAGCACCTGATTGAATCTGCCAGCCCTTTCGCGGCCGCTGACCGCTCCTACAGGCGATCTGCCGGGTACCTGCCTGCGGCAGCCGGCCGCGCCCACAGGCGATCTGCCGGGTACCTGCTTGCGGCAGCCGGCCACGCCCACAGGCGATCTGCCGGGTACCTGCTTGCGGCAGCCGGCCACGCCCACAGGCGATCTGCCGGATACCTGCCTGCGGCAGCCGGCCACGCCCACAGGCGATCTGCCGGGTAGCCGTAGGAGCGGCCAGTGGCCGCGAAGAGGCCCTCACTGCCAACCAAAGTTCTGAAGGAACACCCATGGACCTGACACCCCGCGAAAAAGACAAGATGCTCATCTTCACCGCCGGCCTGGTAGCCGAGCGCCGTCTGGCCCGTGGCCTCAAGCTGAACTACCCGGAAGCCATGGCGCTGATCTCCGCGGCGCTGCTCGAAGGCGCCCGCGATGGCCAGACGGTGGCGCAATTGATGCACTACGGCACCACCCTGCTCAGCCGCGAACAGGTCATGGAAGGTATTCCGGAAATGATCCCGGAGATCCAGGTGGAAGCCACCTTTCCCGACGGCACCAAACTGGTCACCGTCCATCAACCCATCGCCTGAGGCACGCCATGATTCGTGATGCAACCGAGCGCGACCTGCCTGGGATCTGCGCGATCTACAACGATGCAGTGCTCAACACCACGGCGATCTGGAACGAGAAGCCGGTCGACCTGGCCAACCGTCAGGCCTGGTTCGAGGCGCGCCAGGCGCAGGGTTATCCGATCCTGGTGGCAGAGCAACAAGGCGAGGTCACTGGCTACGCCTCCTTCGGCGACTGGCGACCTTTCGAAGGCTTTCGCTACAGCGTCGAGCACTCGGTGTACGTGCGCAACGACCAGCGCGGCAAAGGTCTCGGCGCGCGGCTGATGCAGGCGCTCATCGAGCGTGCTCGCGAGGGCGGCAAATACGTCATGGTGGCCGCCATCGAAAGCGGCAACCAGGCATCGATCCATTTGCACGAGCGCCTGGGTTTCGTCACCACCGGGCAGATGCCCCAGGTAGGCATCAAGTTCGGCCGCTGGCTGGACCTGACCTTCATGCAACTGGCGCTGCAGCCAGGCGCCGAGCCGCCCCGGGCCTCGGCTTGAACCACCGTCTTTCTTCGCTTCGAGGAGCTATTTCATGATTCCTGGCCAATACCGGATCCAGCCTGGCGACATCGAGCTCAACATCGGCCGGCGCACCCTCAGCCTGACCGTGGCCAACAGCGGCGATCGGCCCATTCAGGTGGGGTCGCACTATCACTTCTTCGAAACCAACGACGCCCTGCATTTCGACCGCCCGGCTGCTCGCGGGATGCGCCTGAACATTCCCGCCGGAACCGCCGTGCGTTTCGAACCGGGCCAGAGCCGCGAAGTGGAACTGGTGGACCTGGCCGGCTTGCGCCGGGTATATGGCTTCGCCGGGCGCATCATGGGTGACCTCTGATCCCACAGGGTCCATACACAACTGAATTCCAGGGCATACCGATGAAGATTTCCAGACAAGCCTATGCCGACATGTTCGGCCCGACCGTCGGTGACAAGGTCCGCCTGGCCGATACCGACCTGTGGATCGAAGTGGAAAAAGACTTCACCACCTACGGCGAAGAAGTGAAGTTCGGCGGTGGCAAGGTCATTCGCGATGGCATGGGCCAGGGCCAGCTGCTGGCCGCCGAAGTGGTCGACACGCTGATCACCAATGCCCTGATCATCGATCACTGGGGTATCGTCAAGGCCGACGTCGGCCTCAAGGACGGGCGCATCGCCGCGATCGGCAAAGCCGGCAACCCCGACATCCAGCCGGACGTGACCATCGCCATCGGCGCCAGCACCGAGGTCATCGCCGGCGAAGGCATGATCCTCACCGCTGGCGGCATCGACACCCACATCCACTTCATCTGCCCGCAGCAGATCGAAGAAGCGCTGATGAGCGGCGTCACCACCATGATCGGCGGCGGCACCGGGCCTGCCACCGGCACCAATGCGACCACCTGCACCTCGGGGCCGTGGCACATGGCGCGCATGCTCCAGGCCGCCGATGCCTTCGCCATGAACATCGGTTTCACCGGCAAGGGCAACGCCAGCCTGCCCGAGCCGCTGATAGAACAGGTCAAGGCCGGGGCCATCGGGCTCAAGCTGCACGAAGACTGGGGCACCACGCCGGCCGCCATCGATAATTGCCTGAACGTGGCCGATCAATACGACGTGCAGGTTGCGATTCATACCGACACCCTCAACGAGTCGGGCTTCGTCGAGACTACCCTGGCTGCCTTCAAGGGCCGCACCATCCATACCTACCACACCGAAGGGGCCGGCGGCGGCCACGCCCCGGACATCATCAAGGCCTGCGGCTTCGCCAACGTGTTGCCCAGCTCGACCAACCCGACCCGCCCGTTCACCCGCAACACCATCGACGAGCACCTCGACATGCTCATGGTCTGCCATCACCTGGACCCCAGCATCGCCGAGGACGTGGCCTTCGCCGAAAGCCGCATTCGACGCGAGACCATTGCCGCCGAAGACATCCTGCACGACCTCGGTGCGTTCTCCATGATCAGCTCCGACAGCCAGGCCATGGGTCGGGTCGGCGAGGTGATCACGCGCACCTGGCAGACCGCCGACAAGATGAAGAAACAACGCGGCCCGCTGCCCGAAGACGCCGAGGGCAACGACAACTTCCGCGCCAAACGCTACATCGCCAAGTACACCATCAACCCGGCCATCACCCATGGCATCAGCCACGAAGTGGGCTCGGTCGAAATCGGCAAATGGGCTGACCTGGTGCTCTGGCGTCCGGCCTTCTTCGGCGTCAAACCAACCTTGATCCTCAAGGGAGGTGCCATCGCCGCCAGCCTCATGGGCGACGCCAACGCCTCTATTCCCACGCCGCAGCCGGTGCACTACCGCCCCATGTTCGCCAGCTTCGACGGCTCGCGCCACGCCACCAGCCTGACCTTCATCAGCCAGGCCGCGCTGGACGCAGGCGTGCCCGAGCAATTGGGCTTGAAGAAGCAGATCGCGGTGGTCAAGGGCTGTCGCTCGGTGCAAAAGACCGACCTGATCCACAACGGTTACCTGCCCGACATCGACGTCGACCCGCAGACCTACCAGGTCAAGGCCGATGGCGTGCTGCTGTGGTGCGAACCGGCGGATGTGCTGCCCATGGCGCAGCGCTACTTCCTGTTCTAAGAGGCCTGTTCTAAGAAGCCTGTTCTAAGAGGCCTGTTCTCAATGCGCCGTGCCGACAAGGCTGTCCCGGACAGGGCCAGCCTAACTATGTAGGCCGTAACCCCCCGGCGGATTTTCTATGGTGCAGCTCCATTCGATCCAGGAGCTCCACCATGACCGGCGCCACCCCGCTATCGGCCGAAAACGTCAGTGCCATTGCCGACCGCTACTACGCGAACTTCCCTGACCTGCGCGAGTGCGCGCGGGACTGGGGCATCAAGCTGCTCAAGTTCCATACCCACCTGGATCTGGATCCGGACACCGTCTACTGGCACGACTTCGACAACGCCCAGAATAACCCCCGCGCCTTTACCGGACAGCAGCACATGGGCAAGCCCAAGGAAACGCTGACCGTCACGGAGCTGGTCCTGCGCCGGTTCAAGACGTTCTATCAAGTAAACTTCGACCTGCTCGATCAGATGTCCGGGTTCTATACCGTCCAGCAGGCCGGGATCTACAACGAAACCAATCAGGTCCCCCTGGCGCCCTCGCAGATCATGAAAGCGTTCTGGGCCACGGATTTCTCCAGCCACTACAAGAAGCGCCTGGACGCCTTCCTGCGTGACTATGCCGATGACGGCCGCGTGCTGATCAAGATCCTGTTTTTCAGCTTCAGCTGGAATGCCTACAACAGCGGAGCGCTGAGCAATCGGGAGCTGAGACTGGTGTTCGACACCCTGGCCGGCCCCATCGCAGGACCGCCGACCCTGGAGGACCTGAAACGGCTGCACACGACTCGCACCCAGGCAACGGTCAAGAGCTTTACCCTGGGCGACCTGACCTCGTTCGACATACTGCGCATCACCACTGGCAAGGGCCCGCAGATCCTGTACATCCCTGCCGCCTGGTTCCGGGTCTTTCACAATGAACAGCAGATGTACGAGTGGGTGGCCGAAACGGCCGCCCACGAGCAAGGCCGAGAGCGCCTGATCGCTCACTTCGACACCCCCGGAGAGTCGATCCTGCCACCGCGGGGCCTGCTGCTGGCGACCCTGGAGCGCATCCGTACCACGCCATGGCAAGCCGGGCAGCGCCTGCTCAACGGCAACGCGACGACGATCGACAAGGACGTGTTCAGCCTGCTGTTCGATACCGTGGGCAAACGCCTCAAGCTCGATGCCAGGCAACTGTTGAACGGCAATCACGAACTGCGCAGGGAGCTGTTCCTCGTCGACCTGGAGGCATTCATGCGCATCGTCACGCCCATGGCACCGGCGGACCCGGCAGTGGCCCTGGTGGCCGTGGCGGCGGGTTCGATAGCCTTTGGTACGCACCTGGCGAACGCCGTGCACGGGACCGTACCCAAGGCCCGTCAAGCGGCCTTCAGGGCGGCGATCCTGGATGCACTGAACATCCTGCTGGATATGCCGCTGTTGCGCGGCGTGGGCGACGAAGCCATCGCCGAGCTGGGAAACTTCGAGGAGCTGGGCGCCGCGCTCGACCTGGACAGCACTGACCTGGCTCAGATCGACCGCGTGACTCCCGGTGGTTCGCCCCTGGACCTCATCGCCACGGATGAAGACCTGACCGGATTGCCGGAAGGCACCGGCATCTACCAGGGCGTGTTCACCAACCCCGATGGCCAGCACTACATTCGCCTGGAGGGCAAGATCTTTCAGGTCACCCACATCGACTCGCTGGAGCGCTGGGTGATCGTCGATCCGATCGCCCCCGAGCAGATCACCGGCAGCTACCCCGTGCAGAGAAGCTGGACCGGCCATTGGGAGCTGTTCACCATGACCGCCCCCGAGAACCTGGCGGCCAGCACCGAGGCGCTGGCCGCCTTCGACACTTCACCTGGCTTTCGTGACATCACCGCCATGCTGGTCAATCCCGGCGCACATCAGTTGATGACCGGGCCCATCGACAGCGTGCTGCGCACCGCCCGCTCACAGCTGATCGAGTTGCGCACGAACCTGGGCAAGGAAGCCGAAGCCTTCTTCCTGACCTCTACCCCACAGCACAGCCCACGCCTTCCGGCGGTGAGCACCACCATGACGCCCAAAGAGTTTTTCACTCAAGTGTATGCCAGCAATACCGGGGTGGTGGTCAACGAGGCCAGGAATGCCGTCGGCAGCTGCCAGCTGTTGATCAAATACATGTCCACGCTCAAGGCCCAGCAGGTCAAGACGCTGTACGTGCAAGGCCTGCTCAAGGACCTGCATCAGGACCTGCTCGACCGCTTTCACGCGACCGGGATATTGGGCCGCGATCTGGAGAAGAAGCTGCGTGACCTGCACAACCGTGGCACCACCCTGGACAGTGGTCGCTACACCCTGCGCCAGGTGCTGGTGGAAGCGCGGCGCCAAGGCATAAGCGTGAAAGCCCTGGACTGCGCTGCCAGCCTGTCCACCGACGGCCTGAGCAACCCGGCGCCACATCTGCAGCAACGCCTGCGGGTTTACTACGCGTACAAACGCATCGAAGCGCTGCAGAGCCTCAAGCCCGATGAAAAATGGCTGGCGCTGACCGACCAGACCGTGGCCAACCACTATAGCCGCACCCCAGGCCTGGCCAATCTGATCGGAACCCCAAGCCTGCGGGTCAAGCTGGTGGACGGCGATCAGCCATTGCGCTTCGGCCTCGATACCGGCGAAGTGCTGACCCCCGGGCTGATACCGATTCGCGGCGACATCAGCCTGAAAATGCCAGCGGCCGGCAAGGGGTCCGGCATCGAGGCGTAGCGGTATCAGCGTCCCCAGTTCTCGCGCGGGTCGAATTCGGCGTGCCTGGCCAGCTCGGCCCAGGCCGCGCGAGTGGATTCGTCGGCCTGCGTGGGCATCACCACTTTCAGCTGGGCGAACAGGTCGCCGCGGCCGCCAAGCTTGTTCTTCAGGCCCATGCCTTTGACACGCAGGCGCTGGCCGTTCTGGCTGTCCGGGCGAATCGTCAGGTTGATCCGCCCGGTCAGCGTAGGCACCGCGACCTTGGTGCCCAACGCCACTTCCCAAGGCGCCAGCGGTACCTGGATGACCAGGTCGGGAGCGTCCACCTCGAACAGAGGGTGGGCCGCCAGACGCAAGGTCAGGAACAGATCGCCGCTGGCACCGCCCGCAACGCCGGGCGCGCCCTGGCCCTTGAGGCGCATGCGCTCGCCGTCGGCAACGCCTGCGGGAATCTTCACGTTGAGGTTCTTGACCACATCGGTCAGGCGTTGGCCAGCGGCGCTGTACTGCGGCACCTTGAAGCTGATCTTCTTCGATTCCTCGGCCAGGGTTTCCTCGAGCGACACGGTCAGTTCCATTTCCACGTCCTGACCTTTGCGCGCTGCGCTGCGCTGTTGACCGCCACGGCCGAACGGATTGCCACCGGGATCACCACGACCACCGCCGTTACCGAAGATGGTGCTGAAGAAATCGGAGAAGTCGCCTGCGTTCTCTTCATGGAAACCACCGCCACCGCGACCCTGCCAACCGGGCGGGCCCTGGAACGGACGGCCATGCTGGCCATACTTGCGCAGCTCGTCGTATTCAGCGCGCTTGTCGGCATTGCTCAGCGCCTCATAGGCCTCACTGGCTTCCTTGAACTTGTCTTCGGCGTCCTTTTCCTTGCTGACGTCGGGGTGATATTTGCGCGCCAGCTTGCGGTAGGCGGTCTTGATCGCCTTTTCGTCCGCTGTCGGCTCGACGCCCAGAATCTTGTAATAGTCTTTGAAATCCATCTAAGCATCACCATCAATGAGCGAATGCGCGCCGCCCGCGCCTACTGGTCGGACTCGGCAACGCATGGGAAGTTTATCGGCTGCAGGCCACTGGATGTGAACAGTGGGTTGTACAGCGCGGTCGATGGCTAGAAGGTTGGGGCCGCCGGCGCGCTTTCAAGGCGGTCGCAGGCCTTGATTCTGTACGCAACTGGCATACACTGCGCGGCCGTTTTTTGAACAGACCTGCCTTGCCATGAAAAACGCATCCCCGGCCCGCGCCTGCGGCATCGACTTCGGTACTTCCAACTCCACTGTCGGCTGGCACCGCCCGGGCAGCGAGACGCTGATCGTCCTGGAAGACGGCAAGATCACCCTGCCCTCGGTGATCTTCTTCAACTTCGAAGAGCGGCGTCCAGTGTACGGGCGTCTGGCGCTGCACGAATACCTGGAAGGCTACGAAGGCCGCCTGATGCGATCGCTCAAGAGCCTGCTCGGTTCCAAGCTGATCAAGCACGACACCAGTGTGCTGGGCACGGCGATGCCGTTCAAGGACTTGCTGGGCCTGTTCATCGGCGAGCTCAAACAGCGCGCCGAAGCCAACGCCGGGCGTGAGTTCGACCAGGTCGTGCTGGGGCGACCGGTGCACTTCGTCGACGACGACGCGGCCGCCGACCAAGAAGCCGAAGACACCTTGGCCGAGGTGGCGAAAAAGATCGGCTTCAAGGACGTGTCCTTCCAGTTCGAGCCGATTGCAGCGGCGTTCGACTACGAGTCCACCATCGAGCGTGAGGAGCTGGTGCTGATCGTCGACATTGGCGGTGGTACCTCCGACTTTTCCCTGGTGCGCCTGGCACCCGAGCGACGTGCGCTGGACAACCGCGTGGACGACATCCTGGCGACCGGAGGCGTGCACATCGGCGGCACCGACTTCGACAAGCAGCTCAGCCTGCAGGGCGTCATGCCGCTGTTCGGCTATGGCAGCCGGATGAAGAGCGGCGCCTTCATGCCGACCAGCCACCACATGAACCTGGCGACCTGGCACACGATCAACTCGGTGTACCTGCAGAAGGCGCAACTGGCCCTGGCCAGCATGCGCTACGACATCCAGGACACGGACGGTATCGACCGCCTGTTCAAGCTGATCGAGCAGAAAGCCGGGCACTGGTTGGCGATGGAAGTCGAGGAAACCAAGATCCAGCTGACGCAAGCTGCCGGCCGTCACCTGCCACTGGACCGCATCGAGCCGGGGCTGAGCGTGGAGCTGAGCCGGGCCTTGTTCGAAGCCGCCATCGACGGCCTGCTCGAACGGGTGCGTGGCAGTGTGTCCGAGTTGCTGAACCGGGCAGGCGTGGGCGTTGAGCAGGTCGACACGGTGTTCTTTACCGGCGGCTCCAGCGGTATCCCGGCCCTGCGCCATGGCGTGGCGGCCATGCTGCCCAACGCGCGGCATGTGGAAGGCAATATCTTCGGCAGCATCGGCAGCGGCCTGGCCATCGAGGCCCGCAAGCGCTACGGCACCGAGTAAGGCAGGTCCGGCCTCTTCGCGGGCAGAGCCCGCTCCCACACTGCCCATTTCTACAATGCCCATTCCCACAATACCTGTGGGAGCGGGGCGGGCGGCGAGCCCTCTTCGCGGGCAGAGGCCAGTGAACCCTAGACCAACTGCGCCTGCCTCAACTCGCTTTTCAGATAGGCATAATAGATCGGCCCCGCCACCACCCCGGGCAGTCCGAACGCTGCCTCGAATATCAGCATGGCCAGCAGCAGTTCCCATGACTTGGCGCTGATCTGACCGCCCACGATCCGCGCGTTGAGGAAGTACTCGACCTTGTGGATCAATATCAGATAGCCCAGCGCCGCAACCGCCACCCAGATCGACAGCGACAGCCCGACAATGGTGATCAGCGTGTTCGAGATCAGGTTGCCGATCACCGGCAACAACCCGAGCAGGAAGGTCAGCACGATGAGGGTCTTGGTCAGCGGCAGCTTGATCCCGCACAGCGGCAACACCACGGCCAGGAAAATGGCGGTAAAGAAGGTGTTCAGCAGTGAAATCTTGATCTGCGCGAAAACGATGTTGCGAAAGGCTCGCACCAGCAGGGCCAGGCGGTCGAACAGCGCCGCGGCCAACGGCTTGCGGTTTTCGGGATCGGGGATCGCCTGCAGGGCGATGATGGCGCCCAGTACCATGCCGATCAGCAAGGTCACGAACATGTGCGCCGCATCCTTGCCCACCAGTTGCAGATCGCTCAGGTGCTTGCTCAGCCAGCCGCTGATAGCCACCCGAAACTCGGCGGCACTGGCCGGCAGGTAGGCGTCGATGAAAGGCGGCAACTGGCCGCGGGCTCGATCCACCACGCCCATGAACTTGTTCAGCGAAGCACCGGGGTTTTCTGCCTCGTGCAGGATGAAACTGATGACGCCGGCGAACAGCAACGCCAGGCTGCTGACCACCAAGGTGCCCAGCAACGCCACCGCCACCCACCGTGCACGCCGCCCGGCAATCAGTCGCTCCAGTTGCGGCGTGAGCATGTTGACCAGTTCGAATACCAGCAGGCCAGCCAGCAAGCTCGGCAGCAAGCGCATCGGCAAGACCAGCAGAAGGCCGCCGAACACCAGAATCCAGCTGGCGATCAGCACTTGACGCGAAGAAAACATGGGCATAAAGCCTCAGAAGCGAGCGATTCGAAAGGACAGGCAGTCTGCCAGCGTTGTGAGCGAAGGGCCAGTAGGCGGACGCATGCCGAGCCCCGGCTAAATTGCGTCATTTGTTTTCCGCCGCAGCCCGTTTTCAACGGCCCTGCAGACGCTTTGCTGCCTGAAAGATTTCAGAACTATCGCGCGGTCGATGCGCTCAAAGCATCACGGGGCCACTCACGGCCCATCGAAGGAGCGACTCCCCATGTACAAGCAATCCTTGGCAGCACTCTTTGCCGTAGCCGCGCTGGCTGGCTGTTCATCGAACACCACGGTGCAGAACCCGGTGGACTTCGTGACCTACCGTGACGCGCCACTGGTCAAGCAGGTCGAGAAAGGCATGACCATGCAACAGGTGCTGGCCATCGGCGGCACGCCTTCGACCGTCGTTGCCGGCACTGCCAACTCCATGTACGGCACCTGCAATAACTACATCCTGACCCGTGAAGGCCATCAGCAGCCTTACTACGTGAGTTTCGACAGCTCTGGCCACGTCGCCACCAAGGGCTTCATGACTTGCGAGCAACGCAAGCTCAACGAAACCGCACCGTAACCCTGCCCCAGGCGGCTGACGAAAGGCCCTCCCCGGGCCATTTGTAATAAAACTTTTCGTCGCCGCCACGACTCACATCTGTGTAGCAAGACTTCTGTACCGATCCCGCCGGGCCCCGAATTCGGGGCAACAGAGCGCGACGGCCAAAACCGTATAGCTGGAGACGAACATGATCGACCTAGAAACTTCCAAAATGACTCCCGTCGATGAACTGCGTGCCCGTGCGCGCCGAGGTGTCGAGAACGGTGCGGTCACCGAAGGCTACGATGCCAACCGCGAAGAGATCATCAAGCTGCTCAACAGCTCGCTGGCGACAGAGCTGGTATGCGTGCTGCGCTACAAGCGCCATTACTTCATGGCCAGTGGCTTGAAGGCCAGCGTCGCGGCCGACGAGTTCCTCGAGCACGCCGAACAGGAAGCCGAGCACGCCGACAAGCTGGCTGAACGTATCGTGCAGCTGGGCGGCGAGCCGGAGTTCAACCCGGACCTGCTGAGCAAGAATTCCCACGCCCAGTACGTGGCTGGCAACAGCCTGAAGGAAATGGTCTACGAAGACCTGGTGGCCGAGCGGATCGCCGTCGACAGCTACCGCGAAATCATCCAGTACATTGGCGACAAAGACCCTACCACTCGCCGTATCTTCGAAGACATCCTGGCTCAGGAAGAAGAACACGCCGATGACATGGCGGACATCTACGGCTCGCTGTAACAACCTGCCGCAAGTCCCAAGCCAGAACTCAGGTTCTGGCTTTTTTGTGCCTGACGGTCGCGTCAGCGGAGATGTGTTTCAACTGATACACCGCAGGGCCCGTTTCGCGGCCGATGACCGCTCCTACAGGAGTACCGCGCCTGCTTGTAGGAGCGGTCCGTGGCCGCGAAGGGCGCGCCTCAATTCACCTGATACACCGCGAGGCCCGTTTCGCGGCCGATGACCGCTCCTACAGGAGTACCGCGCCTGCTTGTAGGAGCGGTCCGTGGCCGCGAAGGGCGCGCCTCAATTCACCTGATACACCGCAAGGCCCGTTTCGCGGCCGATGACCGCTCCTACAGGAGTACCACGCCTGCTTGTAGGAGCGGTCCGTGGCCGCGAAGGGCGCGCCTCAATTCACCTGATACACCGCGGCGCCCGCTTCGCGGGCAGAGCCCGCTCCCACACAGGTGCGGGTCATTCCGGGGGAGCCGCCTTCCAACCGAGCCTCAGGAAGCAGGCACCGTCTTGGGCGCCTTGCCCGACTTCATTTGTTCGAGCAATGGCGTGCACTGGTTCGGCTCACCGCCACTAGGCGCGACCAGTGCCAGCAACCCGGCCGCCGGCCCGATGGTAGCGCCCAGCGCAATCATGCCCGCGCCGCGCAGCAGCAGTGGCACGGCTTGCACCCCGGCATTGGGCTTGGCGAACGGGCCGCGCACATACAACGGCGAGCGCAGCGACAGCAGGCGGAAGCCCTTCGATTCCGGCGATATCTTCAGGTCCAGTTGTTCCTGCTTGAAATTCACCGTGCCGTCGACGTAGATGATCGCGTTCTCGGTATCGAAAACGAACAGATCGGTGCTGGCCAGCCCGTTCTTGATGCCCAGCGAGGCCGCCGCACAGTTGATCTCCACTTCCTTGTCGCCGAAGATCTTGCCCACCAGGTAGTTACCGACATTGAGCCCGGCAATTTCCATCAGGTCGCGGCTCACGGCGCCATCATTGACCAGCATCTTCAAATTGCCATCTGCCGAACCCAGTAGCGCTGCGACTGAATTACCGGTACCGGTGATGTCGGCATCGCCGTTGAGCTGGCCGAAGCTGGTGCGCATGGGTTCGAACGTGGGAAACAGCTGCTTGAGCTGAAACCCGCGGGCGGTCAGTTTGGCCCTGCCCTGCAACGGCGTAGTGCGCCCGTTCAGCGAGATCTGTGCATCCAGCTTGCCGCCGGCCACGCCAAAGCGCAGAGGTTCCAGGCGCAGGTTGCCGTCGTTCAACACCACATGGGTGTACAGATCGGTGAACGGCAATTCTTCGCTGTGGACGATCTTGCGTCCGGTAAATTCGACATCGGCGTCCATGGCACGCCAGCGGTCGGTCTTGAACTCTTCGACTGGCAACACCTTGCCGGTGGGTTGCTTGCTTGCGCCGCCACGAGCCTTCTGCTCGGTATTGGAGTCAGCGCCGATCAAAGGCTTGAGGTCGGCAAACAGCAACTGGTTCGAGACCAGCGCGCCACTCAGCTTGGGCCTTGGCTGACTGGCGACGAAGCCCAGATCACCATGGATGTCGCTGTTGCCGATCTTGCCGTTGAAGCCTTCATAGCGGAACGACGCGCCGCCGGGCTCGTGCAGTTTGACCAGCAAGTGCCCGTCGGTTTCGTACGCAGGCGAATCCGGCAGGGTCACCCCGGTCAGTGGATACAGGTTGCCCAGGCTGCTGCCACTCAGGCGCAGGCGCAGGTCCAGGGCACCGAGATTGCGTGGGTCGGTCAGGGTACCGGCAACCGCTGCGCGGGTATCGGCAATGCGCACGTCGACCTGCACCGGAAACGGTCGTGTTGCATCCTGCAGCGCCAGCAGCCCGCCGATCTTGCCCGACCCCGACAGCGGCAGGTCCTTGTAGCGGCCATCGACCTTGAAGCCGAAGGCATAATCCTGCGCACTGGCGCCCTGGTCGGCGACTTTCTTGGCCGCACCGCTGCCGACGATATCGCTGAACGCGATGGGCTTGCCCAATGGATCGATCAACACCTTGACCGAGGTCTTGAGCGTCTGGTCGTCGAAAGCCACCACGCCTTTGTCGAAGCCTATGGCACCGATGTCCATGACCCACTTGGAGGGCTCGGCATCGGGGTCTTTTTCGTCGAACTGAAAGGTCCAGTTGGCGCGTCCATCCGCCAGGCGCTGCAGGGCTACGTCGGGCCCGGTCAGGTTGATACGCGGTATGACCACCCGCTGGGCCAGCAAAGGCAAGGGCGAGAGACGAAACTCGACCTTCTGCAGGCTCGCCATCTGGGGCTTCTGCGACCAGTCGGGGTTGCCCAGGGTGATGTCCTGGGCGACGAAGCGCGGCCATGGCACCCAGGCCCGCCAGCCGCCCTCATCCGTTTCGCGCTGCCAATGCACAGCCAGGTCGCCATTGATGGCGAAAGGGCGATGCAGGGCTTCGGACACTTTTTCGTTGAGCGTGGGCTTGATTCGATTCCAATCGAAGGTGGCGATCACCACCACCAATATCACCAGCAGGACCAACAGGCTGCCCAGGGTCCAGGCGATGATTTTACGTGGGCGCGTCATTGCGGGCTCCTTGAGACTGCGTGCTCCCGCGAGCACAGGGGGTGCTACCTAACAAGGGTAGGACTGATAAACGCCTCGAGGGTTTAGTTTTTGGCTTTTCGAGCCCGGACGCGAGCCGCTTCAACGGCGGATGCGGTGTGCCTGATGCAATGCGATGAACCCGGACGCGGCTTGCGCCGCTGCTACAGGGATCGCGGTCTACTCCCTGTAGCAGCGGCGCAAGCCGCGTCAGCGGTGCATGCGATCCGCCTGACACAACGCGTCCAATGCAGAAGCAACATGCTTCTTCCACTATCAACGTTACCGATGGTGACGCTCGACAACGGTGCTCAGGGCCCGAGAATTCACTGTGCTGGTGCACTGAAACCCTCGATCTAGAGCCCTCACGGCAAAACATCATTTTCGTTGATTGTTACCATTGCCTTTATGAACTTTTCTATCGAATTTCAAAGAGTAGCATTAGCTCTGTACCCAATTACTGCCCTCCCAAGGAGCGCCACCATCATGAAACGCCAATTGCTGCTTTCCCTGACTCTCTCGGTCCTCGCTGCCAACGCCTTCGCCATGCCAGCCGCCGATCAAAGTGTTTCCGCCGAACTGCGTTCCAGCGCTGCCAGCTTCAGCCAGCCCTACCTGGCGGAAGACGGTTCCGACCGCACCCCACAAGGCGCTGTCGCCGAGAACGGCTCCGACCGCACGCCACAGGCTACTTTCGCCGAAGACGGTTCGGATCGCACCCCACAAGGCACCTTCGCCGAGAACGGCTCCGACCGTACGCCACAGGCCACTTTCGCTGAGGACGGTTCGGATCGCACCCCACAAGGTACCTTCGCCGAGAACGGCTCGCAGCGTCTGCTCGATCGTCAAGACCAAGCCAACGCATGAGGCAGTGGTTTGAGGTATCCGACGAAGCCCGGCCTCCCCAAGCCGGGCTTGCCGCCCCCGCGTAATCCATCGCTGCACCCGCTTGGTTCGACGCCCCGCCTGTCAATTTGCTAGAGTTCTGCGCTGTCCTTCACAGAAGCTCCGTCGATGTTGCCTCGCGCCGAACAGAAACAGCAGACCCGTCTCGCCCTCCTCGAAGCCGCACGCCAACTGATGGCGGCCGGTCGAGGCTTCGGCAGTATCAGCCTGCGCGAAGTCGCCAAGGCTGCTGGCATCGTACCCACCGGTTTCTATCGCCATTTCGACGACATGGATCAGCTCGGCCTGGCCCTGGTCAACGAAGTCGACGCCACGTTCCGCGCTACGCTGCGCCTGGTTCGTCACCATGAAATAGTGGTCGGCGGCCTCACAGCGGCTTCCGTCCGCATCTTTCTCGACGGAGTGGCTGCCAATCGCCCGCAATTCCTGTTCCTCGCCCGCGAGCAATACGGAGGGTCCCTGCCCGTGCGCCAGGCCATTGCCACTTTGCGCGCCGGCATCAGCGCCGACCTGGCCACCGACCTGGGGTCCATGCCCAAATGGCAGCACCTGAGCGGAGCGTCACTGCAGGTGATGGCTGACCTTGTCGTCAAGGCCGTGTTTGCCACGCTTCCCGAACTGATCGACCCACCCGCTGCCGACCTGCCGGCCCACCTGACCCCCGAGGCGAAGATCGGCCAGCAACTGCGCTTCATTTTCATCGGCGCCAAATACTGGAAAGGTCTCAACCAATAACTCGTTCGCCTCGAATTGGTGCGTCTCAAGCCGCTACGCACCGCACGAGTGCATTGCGCCGAGTCTCGTTCATCCTGATCCCGCAGCCCCGTTAGCTCACTACCGGTTGGCAAGACACTTGCTCTGCATTGGCCACTGCCCTTCAATGGAAACGTCCAATGCTGGTTATCCATCGCAGAATCGCGCCCGCAAGCCAATGGGCTGCCGAACTGCACCTCAACTTCGAAGCCCGCAGCAAGAGTCGCCTGCGCTGTTTCAGTGCCGAAGGTGAAGACGTCGGCCTGTTTCTGGAACGCGGTCAACCTCCGTTGCACGACGGCGAGTGCCTGCAGGCCGAAGACGGCCGCGTGGTGCGGGTCTGCGCACGGCCCGAGGCGCTGCTTCATGTCACCTGCAGCAGCGCCTTCGAGCTGACTCGCGCCGCCTACCATCTGGGCAACCGCCACGTGGCCCTGCAGGTGGGTGACGGCTGGCTGCGCCTGCTCGACGACTACGTGCTCAAGGCCATGCTCGAACAACTCGGCGCCCAGACCCAACCCCTGCTGGCACCTTTTCATCCCGAACATGGCGCCTATGGCGGTGGCCATCACCATTCGCGCCATGGCGAGGAAGACTTCAACTACGCGCCCAAACTGCACCAGTTCGGCGTGCGCACGTGAACAACGCCTGGGCCCTGCTGCGCCTGGCCAGCCCGCAACTGCCGATCGGTGGCTACAGCTACTCGCAGGGCCTGGAGATGGCCGTGGAAAACGGCACGGTGACCGATGCGCAAAGCGCCCATCGCTGGATCGCCGACCAACTGCTGCTCAACCTGGCCCGTTTCGAGGCGCCCCTGCTGCTGGCCCACTGCGTGGCTGCCGCCGAAGAGGACTGGGGACAACTGCTGGAGCTAGGTGCCGAACATCGCTCGAGCCGCGAAACCCGCGAACTGCAACTCGAAAGCCGGCAAATGGGCTATTCGCTCAAGCAACTGCTGCTCGGCCTTGCCGAACTGGACATTACGGCCCGCCACTATCTGGCTCAGATCGAAGAGCCCCACCTGGCCCTGGGCTGGGCACTGGCCGCGCGCGCCTGGAACATCCCTGCGCAGGACGCCCTTGCGGCCTGGCTGTGGAGTTGGCTGGAAAACCAGTTGGCGGTGCTCATGAAGACCCTGCCCCTGGGCCAGCAGGCTGCTCAGCGACTTACCACACAACTGCTGCCGACGCTGCAGCAGGCCCAGTTCGCAGCCACCGAACTGGATCCCCGACACTACGGCAGCGCCGCTTTCGGCCTGTCATTGGCGAGCATGGCCCACGAGCGCCAGTACAGCCGCCTGTTCCGTTCCTAGGAGAGTCACCATGAATACCCAACCCCTGCGTGTCGGTATCGGAGGCCCGGTAGGCTCTGGCAAGACCGCGCTGACCCTGGCCTTGTGCCTGGCCCTGCGCGAGCGCTACAACCTGGCCGTGGTCACCAACGATATCTACACCCGCGAAGACGCCGACTTCCTGGTACGCAACCAGGCCCTGGCGCCCGAGCGCATCATCGGTGTGGAAACCGGTGGCTGCCCGCACACCGCCATCCGCGAAGACGCCTCCATCAATCTGGAAGCCGTGGACCAGCTCAACCGGCGCTTTCCGGGCCTGGACCTGATCCTCGTGGAATCGGGTGGGGACAACCTGTCCGCCACCTTCAGCCCCGAGCTGTCGGACCTGACCATCTACGTGATCGACGTGTCCGCCGGCGACAAGCTGCCGCGCAAGGGCGGCCCTGGCATCTGCAAGTCCGACCTGCTGGTGATCAACAAGATCGACCTGGCGCCGCTGGTAGGGGCCTCGTTGGAAATGATGGACAGCGACACCCGACGCATGCGCGGCGATAAGCCGTTCGTCTTCAGCAACCAGAAGACCGGTCAGGGCCTGGAACAGATCATTGCCTTCATCGAACGCCAAGGCCTGCTCGACGCCGCCTGAACCCAGCGCACCCTTGCTCGCAACTACCGTGAACACGACGATAAGGAACAGACCCGCATGACCTTCAAGACGCTTCTCACCTGCGCAGCCCTGCTGCTGACACCGGCGGTGGCCTTCGCTCATCCGGGACACGGCGACAATGGCCTGCTGGCCGGCATCGGTCACCCCCTGGGTGGCCTCGACCACCTGCTGGCGATGCTCGCCGTCGGCCTGTGGGCGGCGCAGCAGCAAGGCGCGGCACGCTGGGCCCTGCCCTGCACCTTCGTCGGCACCATGCTGATCGGTGGCCTGCTGGGTTTCGCCGGCCTGCAACTGCCTGCACTGGAAAGCGGCATTGCCGCCTCGGTACTGGCCCTGGGCCTGGCCGTGGCACTGGCCGTGCGGCCACCGTTAGCCTTGGCGGTGGTGGCCACTGCGCTGTTCGCATTGTTTCACGGCGTCGCTCACGGCCTGGAATTGCCGGAGATGTCCAGCCCGGTTGCCTATGCTGCCGGTTTCGTCATGGCGACCGCAGCACTGCATGCGGCGGGTTATGGCGTCGTTCGGTTCCTGCCAACGGCAGCCGCGCCACTGGTACGCGTGGCCGGTGCGCTGTCGGCCATGACCGGCGCATGGCTGCTTACCGGCTGATCGCGCCAAGCCCCCTGCCCGGGGGCCTTGTCTTGGGCGCCGTGGCCGACACCTGCTACCATGTCGCGCAAAACGCCTCCGATGATCCCGCCAATGCCCGACCCAACGCTGCACGCCGCCCTGGCGGCCACCCAAGCGCACTTTCGCGAAATCGTATTGCCGTTGTGGCAAGGCGCCGGCTTCGATAGCGAACTCGGCCTGCCGTTCGAAGCGGTGAGCGCTGCCGGCCAGCCGTTGCCGGTGCAGCGCTACCGCGCCATGGCCTGCGCCCGCCAACTGTATGTCTTTTCCAGCCTGATCGAGCAACCCGGTGCGCGCGAACACGCCGCCACCCTGTTCCGTTCCCTGCAACGGCATTTCCACGACGCCGAACACGGCGGCTGGTTCTACAGCATCGACGCCCAAGGCCGCCCGCTGGACCGACGCAAGGATCTCTACACCCACGCATTCATTGTCTTCGCCTGTGCGCACTACTGGGCCAAGGTGCGCGAACCGCTGGTGGAATCGGTGCTCAATGCCGCCCTCGAGGTCATCGCCACGCGCTTTTCCACAGATGATGGGCTCTACGAAGCCGTGCTCGGCGAAGGCTGGGCCAACCTGGGCACCGGCCCACTGCAGAACCCCTTGATGCACCTGGCCGAGGGCTTCCTGGCAACCTTGGCAGTGCGTGGCGACCAGCCCACACAAACGGCGCTGCAGGCGCTATGCGAAGCGATGCAGGCGCGCTTCGTGGAACCCGAGCACGGGATCATGCTGGAGAAGCCGCGCGGAGCGGTGGATAACTGGTTCGAGCCCGGTCATCAGTTCGAATGGCTGTTCCTCGTGCAGACCTCACCGCTGTTGCAGGGCAGTGCGCTGCACCTCTCCCTGCAACGCGCCTTCACCTATGCGCAACGCACGGGCGTTCGGGACGGCGTGGTCACGGGCATGCTCACGCTCGACGGCCAGGTGCTGGACGCCACCCAGCGTATCTGGGCACAGGCCGAATACCTGCGGGCGCTGACCTTGCAGCCCGGTGCGGCGGTGGCCGCGCAGTTGCAGGTACTGCGCGAGCGCTTCCTGCACACCGGCGGCTGGCACGAATGCCGCGATGGCACCGGGGTGGTCAGCCGCACCGACATGCCATCGACCACCCCCTACCACCTGCTGACCTGCTACCAGGGCCTGCAGGCGTTCCTCTGACGCCAGGGCCGATCAAGCCTTGCCAGGACGCTCCACGGCGAAGCCGGCCCACGATTGCGTGACCGGCATCACTTCCAGACTGTTGATGTTGATGTGCGCCGGCTGGGTCAGAATCCAGTGGATGGTTTCGGCGATGTCCTGCGGCTGGATCGGATTGGCGCCGGCATAGGTGGCGTCGTAACGTGCCTGGTCGCCGCCGAAACGCACCAGCGAGAACTCGCTTTCGCACATCCCGGGTTCCAGGTTGGTGACGCGCACGCCGGTGCCCTGCAGGTCACAGCGCAGACTCAACGAGAATTGCCCGACGAAAGCCTTGGTGGCGCCGTACACATGGCTGCCGGGATACGGGTAATTACCCGCCACCGAACCCAGGTTGACGATGGTAGCCCCCTTGCCGTGGGCAATCAGGCGCGGCAGCAACAGCCGCGTCGCGTAGATCAGGCCCTTGACGTTGGTATCGACCATGGTGTCCCAGTCGTCCAGGTCGCACTTGGGTGCAGGATCGGCACCCAAGGCCAGGCCGGCGTTGTTGACCAACCCGCTGATGCTGGCGAACTCCTCAGGCAACCCGGCAATCGCTGCCTCCATGGCCTTTCTATCGCGCACATCGAGCACCAGCGGATGCACCCGCGTCTTTGCCGACAGCTCTTCGCTCAGCGCCATCAGGCGCTCTTCGCGACGGCCGGTGAGAATCAGCGACCAGCCTGCCTCGGCGAAACGTCGCGCGCAGGCTTCGCCAAATCCGGACGTGGCGCCAGTGATGAATACCGTGGAAGTCATGCGGGTCTCCTGCGGGGATAGCCACGGAGCGTGCCCACGCAATGCGCAGGCCGTTCGAATCGTCGCCACCGTGAATGGGGTTTTGCAGAATGCCCGGCGTACGGGCCGTATGCAACTGATCAATAATCGAACAGCGCCCGCAGACCCTCGTGGTTGCGGGTCCCAGTGCGGTTACCCGCAACTTATCCACAAGCCGTTCCACAGAGATTGGGGGCAACTCCCTTCTGCACGGCAACCCCTGGGGCCAAGCTGGCCGGGAGCCATTAGAATTTTTTGGCTTGACCGGTGAGGTGTATTGCGCATGCAGGTACGGCACTGCGTCTGCAGTGGTCATACGACCAAAGGCGCAACGCCAGTGAAACCGCCACTTTTCGAAGTATTTCCAAGGCTTGTTCACAGACTTATCCACAGCCTGTGCGAGTGCTGTCACTCTGATTGGCACGGTGGATAAAACAGTTGACAAAGCCCGTTCGCGCGACTGTCCAACTTGTTGTTCGATTTTTGATCAACTGACTGCAGGCCCCGTGTACCGTGGCCTGCAGAGGTATACCACCAACTTGTCCACAACCGGTTCCACAGCAATTGGGGACAAGCGTGCTTTGTGGCATTTCAGTGACCAACAGTGGTTTTATGTCGCACTTTGACACTGCAGCGAATTTGTTTTCCACAATTGGGCAGGGTGACGAAAAACGCCCCTGACGGGGCGTTCGGCAAGCCTTTCACATCTGCTCAATGCCCGCCCAGATACGCGTTGCGCACCTCGTCGTTGCTCAACAACTCACGCCCCGTGCCGGTCAGACGGATCTCGCCGTTGACCATCACATAGGCACGGTCGGAAAGCCGCAGGGCGTGGTTGGCGTTCTGCTCGACCAGGAAGATGGTCATGCCGCCCTGGGCCAGCTCGCGCAGGGTCGAGAAGATCTGCTTGACCACGATCGGCGCCAGCCCCAGCGACGGCTCGTCGAGCAGCAACAGCTTGGGCCGGCTCATCAGCGCACGCGCAATGG
This sequence comes from Pseudomonas sp. CFBP 8758, assembly GCF_014841725.1. Taxonomy (NCBI): domain Bacteria; kingdom Pseudomonadati; phylum Pseudomonadota; class Gammaproteobacteria; order Pseudomonadales; family Pseudomonadaceae; genus Pseudomonas; species Pseudomonas sp. CFBP 8758. Next base: position 98,099 of record NZ_JACYUK010000007.1, read on the forward strand.
CGAGCATCTGCTGCTCGCCTCCGGACATGGTCATGGCGCGCTGATTGCGCCGTTCCTTGAGCCGTGGAAACAGCTCGAACATGCGCTGCATGTCTTCGCTCGAATGCTTGTCGCCGATGGGGATGGTACCCATCATCAGGTTTTCTTCCACCGACATGTCGGGAAACACCCGACGGCCTTCCGGCGACTGGGCAATGCCGTTGGAGGCGATGTAGTGGGACGACTTCTGGGTGATGTCGGTACCCCGGTAGATGATCTGCCCCGCACTGGCGCGCGGCTGGCCGAAAATCGACATCAACAGCGTCGACTTGCCCGCGCCATTGGAACCGATCAGGCTGACCGTCTCGCCCTCGTTGATGTGCAGCGATACTTTCTTCAGCGCCTGGATCGGGCCGTAGTGAACGTCGATCTCCTTCATTTCGAGGATGGGCGTACTCATACCAGCTCCTCCTCTTCGGCACCCAGGTAGGCGGCGATCACCTTGGGGTCGTTGCGGATCTGCTCCGGCCCGCCCTTGGCGATCACATTGCCATGGTCCAGTACCACGATGTCGTCGGAAATGCTCATCACCATGCCCATGTCGTGTTCGATCAGCACCACCGTCATGTCGTGCTCGTCACGCAGCAGGCGGATCATGCCGCTCAGGGCCTCGGTTTCCTGCGGGTTGAGGCCCGCCGCCGGTTCGTCCAGGCAGATCACCTGGGGCCGCGTGCACATGGCCCGGGCGATCTCCAGACGCCGTTGCTGGCCGTAGGAAAGCTCACCGGCCAAGCGGTTGGCGCAGTTCACCAGGTCCACCACTTCCAGCCAGTAGAACGCGGTCTTGATAGCGTCCTCTTCGGCCTTGCGATAACCACGGGTGTTGAGGATCCCTGCCAGCATGTTGCGGTTGACCCACATGTGCTGGGCGACCAGCAGGTTTTCCAGCACCGACATTTCCTTGAACAGACGAATGTTCTGGAAGGTCCGGGCCAGCCCGGCGCGGTTCACCAGGTGAGTCCCGCCGAACATCTTGTACCAGACACGGCTGGCGAAGCTGCGTGGCGAGACGAAATCAGTGGCCTGGAACGGCTCGCCCAGCAACTTGATGACATTGGTCTTCTGGCCGCGAGCGTTGAGTTCGATACGTCCACCGGTGGCCTTGTAGAACCCGGTGAGACAGTTGAAGACGGTGGTCTTGCCGGCGCCGTTGGGGCCGATCAGGGCGAAGATCGAGTTGCGCCGGACCTGCAGGCTGACATCGCTCAAGGCCTTGATGCCACCGAAATGCATCATCAACTTCTCGACCGACAGAATGACTTCGTTACTCATGGCGTAGTCCCCTTGGCGTCGATCAATGCGCCCTTGACTGGCTTGATGCCGGTACGGCTGATACGGATCAGGCCACGTGGCCGCCAGATCATCATCAGTACCATCAATACGCCAAACAGCAATACTCGGTACTCGGAGAAACTGCGCAGCAGCTCCGGGGCCACGGTCAGTACGAAGGCAGCAATCACCACACCCACGGTGGAGCCCATGCCGCCCAGCACGACGATGGCAAGGATCAGCGCCGACTCGAAGAAGGTGAACGAGGTCGGGTTGACGAAGCCCTGGTAGCTGGCGAAGAACACCCCGGCCAGGCCTGCGGTGGAGGCACCGATGGTAAAGGCCGAAAGCTTGACCAACACGTGGTTCAGGCCCATCGAGCGGCAGGCGATCTCGTCCTCGCGCAGGGCTTCCCAGGCACGCCCTACCGGCATGCGGGTGAGTCGATGCTTGACGTAGAGAACGGCCAGTACCACCAGGAACAGCACGGCGTAGATGAACAGGAATTTCAGGTCGGGGTTGTATTCGAAGCCGAAGTACTCGTGGATCGGCACCCCGCCGTCACGGGCACGACGACCGAACTCCAGGCCGAAGAAGGTGGGCGAAGGTACCGGCACACCATTGGGACCGCCGGTGAACGACAACCAGTTGTTGAGCACCAGGCGAATGATTTCGCCGAAGCCCAAGGTCACGATGGCCAGGTAGTCCCCGTGCATTCGCAGCACCGGGAAACCCAGTATGCACCCCGCCAGCGCCGCCGCGATCGCAGCCAGCGGCAACGCCGACCAGAAGCCCAGGCCCAGGTACTGGTAGCCCAATGCGAGGCCGTAGGCGCCGATGGCATAGAACGCCACGTAGCCCAGGTCGAGCAGGCCGGCCAGCCCGACCACGATGTTCAGGCCCAGGCCCAGCAACACATAGATCAACCCGAGAATGACCACGGTGAGGATGTATTTGTTGGCGAAGATGGGGAACACGATGGCGATCACGATCAGCGCTGGAATGATGAAGCGCAGCCGCGACTTGTAGTCCGGCGGCAGCACGTGCACGCCCGACCCCGAGCTTTCGAAGCTCTGGGAAATGCTGCGGCCACGCGGCGTCTGCAGGAACAGGCTGAGCAGGAAGCGCCCGGCCATCACCGCTGCCACCAGCCAGGCGACGCGGGCCGGTTGCAGGTTGAAGCTGTAGCCGTCGAGCACGATGCCGACGATGGGGCCGAACACGATCAGCGCCAGCAGGCCGGCAATGACCATGTCGACCAGGCTTTTCTTGATATCGATAGGTTTGGCAGTAGGTGCGGACATACTTATACCTTCGCCACGAGTGGGCGACCCAGCAGGCCTTGGGGACGGAAGATCAGGATCAGCACCAACAGGCCGAAGCTGAACACATCCTTGTAGTCGGAGTTGATCAAGCCGGAGAACTGCGATTCGGCAACCCCCAGTATCAGGCCACCGAGCATGGCGCCGGGCAATGAGCCGATGCCGCCCAGTACCGCTGCGGTGAACGCCTTGATGCCGATGATGAACCCGGCATAGAAGTCGAACGTGCCGTAGTTCATGGTGATCAACACGCCGGCCAGCGCCGCCATGGCCGCGCCGATGATGAACACATAGGAAATGACCCGGTCGGTGTTGATGCCCAGGATCGAGGCCATCTTGCGATCCTGCTGGGTGGCGCGGCACATGCGCCCAAGCTTGGTGAACTTGATGATGTAGGTCAGCACGCCCATGCCCACGAAGGCGGCAATGAGGATGAAGATCTTGGTGTAGGTGATCTGCACGAAACCGGTGCCCACTTCAAGGCGCCAGGCCCCTTCGAGCAGGGTCGGGACGCCTTGCTGGCGAGCGCCCTGGCTGATCTGCGCGTAGTTCTGCAGAATCAGCGATATGCCGATGGCGCTGATCAGCGGCGCCAGCCGGGTCGAGTTGCGCAGCGGCTTGTAGGCCACGCGCTCGATCACGAAGCCGTACACACCGGTCACCACGATGGTGAACACCAATGTGCCAAGGATCAGGAACGGAAAGGATTCGAGGCCGAAGAACGACAGCACGGCCAGACCTATGGCGGCCAGGTAGGCGCTGATCATGTAAACGTCGCCGTGGGCAAAGTTGATCATGCCGATGATGCCATAGACCATGGTGTAGCCAATGGCGATCAAGCCGTACACCGACCCCAGGGTCAGGCCGTTGATCATTTGTTGCAGGAAGATACCGTCCATCATGCACTCTCACGAACGTCTGGAACCGCGCACCGCGCAAGGTGCGGACAGGCCTCGGCCCGCCCGCCACCTGTCAGGCGGTATTGAGGGAAACGTGGGCCACCTCAAGGGCGGCCCGGACTGGCATGCGCCAGTGCAAACGTCCTACTTCTGCTGTTCCAGCTGCTTGTACTTGCCCTCGGCGTTCCACTGGTAGACCACGTAGTCGGACACTTTCAGGTCACCCTTGGTGTCCCAGGCCTTCTCGCCCATGACGGTCTTGACCGGGTTGGCCTTCAGCCATTTGGCAGCCTCTTCGCCCTTGTTCGACTTGGCGCCGTTGAAGCCTGCAGCCAGGGCCTGCAACGAAGCGTAGGCGTACAGAGTGTAGCCCTCTGGCTCGTAGCCGGACTTGCGGAACTCCTCAACCACCGCCTTGCTGTCGGGCAGCATGCGCGGATCGGCGCCGAAGGTCATGTACACGCCGTCGACGTATTGCGCACCGCCAGCGGTGGTGACCAGTTCGTCGGTGACGATGCCGTCGTCGGACATGAACTTGACGTCCTTGAGGCCCTGTTCGCGCATCTGCCGAACCAGTGGCCCGGCTTCGGGGTGCAGGCCGCCGAAATACACCACATCGGCGCCGGTGGAGCGGATCTTGGTGACCAGGGCGCTGAAGTCTTTCTCGCCGCGGGTCAGGCCTTCTTCCAGCACCGGCTTCACACCGCGCTTGGTCAGCTGTGCCGAGGTGGCATCGGCCAGGCCCTTGCCGTAGGTGTCCTTGTCGTTGATCACTGCGACTTTCTTGCCCTTGAGCACGTCGACGATGTAGTCGCCGGCCACGATGCCCTGCTGGTCGTCGCGACCGCACATGCGGAATACCGCCGGCAGGCCACGTTCGGTCACGGTCGGGTTGGTCGAGCCAGGGGTGATCATCAGCACGCCGGCGTCTGCATACACCTCGGATGCCGGAACGGTGGACGAGGAACAGAAGTGCCCCACCACCCCTGCGACCTTGTCCTGATCGGCCAGCCGGTTGGCGACGGCCACGGCCTGCTTCGGCTCGCAGGCGTCATCACCGGCAACCAGGACGATCTTTTCCCCATTCACGCCGCCGGCCTTGTTGATGGCATCGGCTGCCGCCTGTGCACCCTTCATGTACTGCTGACCGAACGATGCGTTGGCACCGGTCATCGGCCCTGCTACGCCGATCTTGATGTCGGCTTGAACAATCGACGAAGCGCCCAGCGCAGCTGCCACTGCGAGAGCCAGAAAACCTTTCCTGTAGAACGTCTGCGACATGAGTGGTGCTCCTGAATTTTTTTGGTTGGCACTACAGCTTCAGCGCATTGCTCAGAGCAAGGGCCGTGCCAGCGCATTTGCCCAACTTGCGCAGTTTTCATTTTCAGGAGCACTTCACTGCCCCGGAACCATTTTCTACAGGTCGTGCAACCGTCTGGCACGGGAATGGTGGAACCCGCAAAGAGTGCGGGTACAACCCGTGCGCGCCATCATTGCAACCCCACGCAGCGCCCGTGGGCAACCACGCTGTAACCGCCGACGTAACCGAAGTGCACACTGTCGGTGCATAACCGCTACACCGCGCACCACAGGATCCTCCTGCAGTGCCGGGTGCAGGCCACTTCGCGTCTCTCTTCGCGGGCCTGCGCAGGGCACTGGCACGGGTCGCGCAGGGGAAGGCACGTCACATCCACCCGCTCTCCAAAAAGCTGGCAGAATGTGCCCCTACTGTGCGCCACCGCCGTTCCAAATGAGGCACGCGGTTCTGGAGACCCTGATGAGCGAGAGCGTATTCGCCGATCGCATCGTGCAAAACCTGCTCGACACCGATCTTTACAAGTTGAGCATGATGCAGGCTGTACTGCACAACTACCCCAACGTCGATGTCGAGTGGGAGTTTCGTTGTCGCAACGGCGAAGACCTGCGGCCCTACCTGAACGACATTCGCGAACAGCTCGAGCAGCTCTCCGAATTGAGTCTGGGCCCGGACCAGCTGAGCTTTCTGGAAGGCATCAATTTCATGAAGCCCGACTTCCTGCGCTTCCTGGGTCTGTTTCGCTTCAACCTGCGCTACCTGAGCATCGGCATCGAGAACGACCAGCTGTTCATTCGCCTGCGCGGGCCGTGGCTGCACGTGATCCTGTTCGAAGTGCCACTGCTGGCCACGGTCAGCGAGGTACGCAATCGCATTCGCTATCCCGATGTGCTGCTCAGCCAGCCGCGGGAAAAACTCTATCGCAAGTTCGAATGGCTGCAGGCCAATGCCAGCAGCGAAGAGCTGGCCGAATTGCAGGTGGCCGACTTCGGCACTCGTCGACGCTTTTCCTACAAGGTGCAGGAGGAAGTGGTCACGGTGCTCAAGCACGAGTTTCCGGGGCGCTTCGTCGGCACCAGCAACATGCACCTGGCCCGTCAGCTGGATCTCAAGCCGCTGGGCACCATGGCCCATGAATGGATCATGGCTCACCAGCAACTGGGGCCGCGCTTGATCGACAGCCAGATCGCCGCACTCGATTGCTGGGTGCGCGAGTACCGTGGCCTGCTTGGCATCGCGCTCACCGACTGCATCACCATGGATGCGTTTCTGGGGGATTTCGACCTGTACTTCGCCAAGCTCTTCGATGGCTTGCGCCACGACTCGGGTGACCCGGTGGTCTGGGCGGAAAAGGCCATCGCCCACTACCGCAAGCTGGGCATCGATCCGATGACCAAGACCCTGGTGTTTTCCGATGGGCTGGACCTGCCCAAGTCCCTGCAGATATTTCGCGCACTGCGCGGGCGCATCAATGTGAGCTTCGGCATCGGCACCAACCTGACCTGCGACATTCCAGGCGTGGAACCCATGAACATCGTGCTGAAGATGACCGACTGCAACGGCCAACCGGTGGCGAAGATTTCCGACGAAGCCGCCAAGACCCAATGCCGCGACCCCAATTTCGTCGCCTACCTGCGCCACGTGTTCAAGGTGCCTGCTTGAAGCCAGTACACGCAATGGCGGACGTCCTGTAGGAGCGGTCCGTGGCCGCGAAAAGGTCAACGCGGTGAATCAGGCATACCGCGTCGCCTGCTTCGCGGCCGATGACCGCTCCTACGTGGTCGAAGCGAACACTCAATCGACCAGGGTCACCGCCCCCTTCATCATGGCCAGGTGACCCGGGAACGAGCAAAAGAACAGGTATTTCTGGTCTGCCGACAGTTTCGACACGTCGAACGACACCGAATCCTTCTCCCCGGCGCCGATGACCTTGGTGTACGCAATCACGCGCTCGTCGCCTTTCTTCAGGTAGCTGTTGTCGATGCCGGCACTCATGCCGTCCATCGCGATGCCGCGGGCATCGTCTTCCTTGCTCAGGACCCAGTTGTGGCCCATGACTTCCTTGGGCAGGCTGCCGGAGTGGGTCAGGTTGACCGTGAACGTCTTGCAGCTCTTGCTGATCTCGATAGCCTTGCTGCCGAAGGTCATCTGGTCGGTCGAATCGACGGTGGTCGAGCACTCGGCCGCCAGCAACTGACCGCTGGCCAGGGCAAGCACCGATACCGCTACAGCTTTTGCAAACATGTGAGTCTCCAGGCAGGGGAAATGGCTACGGCGGCAATCATTTCACGATTGGCCGCAGGCTGCAGCACTCTGCCAGCAGTCAGACATTCGCTGTAAACATTCGGCTCAAACCATCGGCAGAACGGTCACGCGCACCTCGGGATCGTGCCCACCCCCGCCCAGAATCACTCCGCGCAAGGGCGACACGTCGCTGAAATCACGCCCCCATGCCAGGGTGATGTGTTCCAGCCCCGGTTGAACGTTGTTGGTGGGATCGAAATCGACCCATCCCAGCACCGGGCAGAACACCGACACCCAGGCATGCGACGCATCCGCGCCGATCATTCGCGGCTGCCCTGGCGGTGGCTGGGTCAGCAGGTAGCCGCTGACGTACCGTGCCGCCAAACCGCGCGAGCGCAGGCAGGCCAGCATCAGGTGGGCGAAGTCCTGGCAGACGCCCCGACGGTTCTCCAACACCTCGACCAGCGGCGTCGCCACCTGGGTAGCCATGGCATCGAAGGTGAACTCGCTGAAGATTTTCTGCATCAAGGCCTGGGCACCCTGCAGCATCGGCCTGCCGGACGGAAAGCAACTGGCGGAAAACGCCACGAAGCTTTTCTTCAGGCGCACGTAGGGGGATTCGAAGCGGTAGCGACAGGCTTGCAGCACCTGCGCGGCGACTGGCCGGCCGCTATAGCACAGGGCATCGCGGGTCGACTCCCAGGCCGGCGACAGGGCAAGCACGACCGGCGCTCGTGGCAGCACCTCGACATGCAGGCGCGCGCCAACCTTGAGTTCATCGTGGGGGCGCTCGAACGCCAGCCGCGTCAGCGGATTGCCGAACACATCGAGCTCATCGGTACGCCGGGTCGGTTCGGGGCTGATCTGCAGTGCGTGCTCATGGCACACCTGCCAGGCGCAAGGCCTCGGCCACAGGTGAGCCAGCTGCTTGGCCAGCGACACTGGGCTGTCGTAGCAGTAACGGGTGTCGTGAACGATCTGGTAATGCGCACTCATCACACCGACACCGTTTGCTGGCTGACATCGTCGACATGGACGAAATGGCGCAACGCCAGGCGGTCCGATACCTGCACGCTGACACTGGCGATATCCTCCAGCAGGCTGCGCAGTCCGTCGAGCACGGCGCGCACGCTGGCTTCACCGAACAGCGCGTTTTCCAGGGTACCCAGATCGAAGCGCGCCACGCGCTCGATCAGTGGCTCCAGGGCGCGATCCACCGGCAGGTCGAATTCATCGCTCAGGCGGCGTACGGCCCGCGCCACCAGCTTGAGCTGGAACAACACGGCATGGGGGTTCTGGGCGTCGAGCAACAGCAGGTCCAGCACCGGAATCAACTGCGGCACGGCCAGGTAGCGTGAACGATAGGTGATGCTGCTGTTGCCCAACTCGAGCAGCCAGTCCAGGCCAGCCTGTTCGTCCAGCGCATCGCTTGCCAGAAACGCCGACAAGCCATTGCTGAGAAACTGCAGGCGTTCGATGCGTCGCCCGATCATCAGAAAACGCCAGCCTTCATCGCGGGTCATGTCGTCGAGCGCAAAACCGGACAGTGCAGCCAGGTTCATCACCAGTCGATTGAGGAAGTCGAGCAGCTCGCCCAGGTCCGGCACGTCGACTTCAAGCACCAGTGACTCGCGCTGCAGTTCGCCCAACGCCTGCCAGTTCTCTCGCGACAGCTTGCCGCGCACCTGAAACGCCGCCCATTGCAGACGCTGCAGGTTGGCACGCAGGCTGAACGCCCAATCCTCACCGCGCAGGGCCATCAGCAGGCGCTCGCGCAGGTCGCCCTCCTCGGGCAACAGGTGCAGGCTCTCGGCCAGATCGACAGCGGCCTGCAGCGCCTGAGGATCGTCGCCGTCCAGATAGCGGCCGAGAATGATCCGCAGCAGTCGTGCGCTGCCGTCGCAACGCTCGCAGTAACGGCCGAACCAGAACAGGTTCTCCACCACCCGCGAAGGCAGGTAGGGGTCCATGCGCACCAGGTCATGGACCCCGATGCTCCGCTGCGCCCGCCACTGCTCGCCGACCGGAGCGTGCTCGCCCAACACCCAGGTGTCCTTGCTGGCGCCGCCGTGCTGCATCGACACCACTTCGGCATCGGCGTCCGTGGCCACTCGGGTCAAGCCGCCGGGCAACACCCGGTAACCGTCGGCGGCGGCGACCGCAAACACGCGCATGCCGATCGCCCTGGGTTGCAGGTGGTTGCCGTGGCCATGCCACACCGGCGCCAGGGACAGCTGCGCCATTTCCTGAGCGACGTAGGCATAGGGTCGGGCCTGAATGCGTTCGGTCAACGCCTGACGCTGGGCGGCGTCCAGATCCCGACCGAACACCGGGCCGAAGTTCTGCGACGGGAAGGCCGGCTTGATCACCAGCTCGTCCAGCCGCTCGAGGGCCTGGGCCAGCACCGGCGGCTCGCCGCACCACCAGGTGGCGATTGACGGCAGGATCAAGGTTTCGCCGAACAGATGCTCACAGATGCGCGGCAGAAAACCCAGCAGCCCGGGCGATTCGAGCACGCCGCTGCCCAAGGCATTGGCCACCATCACATTGCCCTGGCGCACGGCGTCGAGCAGGGCGGGCACGCCCAGGGCAGAGTCGGTGCGCAACTCCAGGGGGTCGCAGAAATCGTCGTCCAGGCGACGCATGATCGCGTGCACCCGGCGCAGACCGCTCAAGGTCTTCAGGTAGACGGTCGCCTCGCGCACGGTCAGGTCACTGCCCTCGACCAGCGGATAGCCGAGCTGGCGTGCCAGGTACAGATGCTCGAAATAGCTTTCGTTGAACCGCCCAGGCGTCAACAGCACCACCAGCGGCGCCTCGTTGGCGCTGGCGGCCAGTCGGCTCATGGTGTCCTGCACGGTGCGAAAAAAGCCGGCCATGTGCTCGACTTTCAAGTCGCGGTACAGCTCGGGAAAGGTCCGCAACAGGCCCATGCGGTTTTCCAGCGCATAGCCTGCGCCGGAGGGCGCCTGGGTCCGGTCGGCGGTGACCCACCAGCGTCCATCGGGCGTGCGCGCCAGGTCCGCCGCATACAGGTGCAGGAACGTGCCTTGCGGCGGCTGCATGCCCTGGCACGGCCACAGGTAGTTGTTGTGCCCGAAGATCAGCTCGGCGGGCAGCAGCCCTTGGGCAATCAGCGTTTGCGGGCCATAGATATCGGCCAGCACGGCGTTGAGCAAGCGTGCCCGCTGGGCAATACCCGCCGCGACCTGGCGCCATTCGTGGGCAGGAATGATGTGCGGCAGCAGGTCCAGTTCCCACGGCCGATCGGCCCCCTTGGGGTCGGCATAGACGTTGTAGGTGACGCCGTTTTCCTGGATCTGCCGTGTCAGCGACGCCTGGCGCTGCGACAACTGGCCTGGCGCACTGCGTTGCAGATGCTCGAACAGGCGCCGCCAGTGCGGGCGCACGCCGCCATCGGGTTCGAGCATTTCATGATAGGACCCGCCGGACAGCGAGTAACGATCGAGCAGGTCAGACATGGCGAAGCTCGGGGGCAGCGTTGAGAAGAACGATTATCGCAGCCTGCACGGTGCGCGGATACCGTCCATGGCTCACACCCCGCCTTGAGGAACGCGGCGCATGTCCAGGGTCATCGGCAAGTCATCGTCCACCTTGAGCGCTGGCAGTACCAGCCTGCCGGGACTGTGGCCGATCCGAAAGAACCGCGCCAGACGCCGGCTTTCGGCTTCGTTGGCATTCACCGGTGGGCTGTCGTAGCTGCGCCCGCCGGGGTGCACCGCATGGTACTGGCACCCACCCAGCGAGCGCTGCGTCCAGGTGTCGACGATGTCGAAGGTCAGCGGCACATGCGCCTGGCCGGCGACGTCATCGCCGTGATCGGCCTGCCAGGCACGGTAGCGCACTCCCGCAACGAACTCGCCGGCACGACCGGTAGCGGTCAGCGGCAGGGGCTGGCCATTGACAGCCAGCCGGTAACGATCGGCCAGCAACCCATTGACGCGCACCTGCAGGCGCTCCAGCGATGCGTCCGGCGACTGCGGCGCGCCACTGGCACTGCCTCGTCCGGGGCCAGGCTCCAGGGCATGGCGCAGCTCCACGGCAATCCCCTCTACAACGCAGTCGCCCATCGTGGGGAAGCGAAACGCCCGTTGTGCGGCAAACCATCCGGCATCCACGGCATAGCCGTGTGCATTCAGATCGTCGATCACCTCGGCGAAATCGCGCTCGATGAAGTACGGCAGCATGAAGCGGTCGTGCAGCTGTGTACCCCAGCGGGTCAGCCTGGCCGGTGCGTAGGGCTTGCGCCAGAAGCGCGCCACCAGGCTGCGCAGCAACAGTTGCAGAGCCAGGTTCATGCGCCCATGGGGTGGCATTTCCAGGCCCTGCAGGCGCAGCAGCCCCGCGCGCTCCCCTGGTCCGTCACCGTCCAGACGGGCAATGCAGAACTGCGCGCCGGCAGGGTTACCGGTCATATCCACCAACAGATGGCGCAGCACACGGTCGATCAGCCCTGTTGGGCACGGCACGCCGGGAACGGGCAATTGCGCCAGAGCGATCTCGAGTTCGTACAACGCATCGCCGCGCGTTTCGTCGACCCGCGGGGTCGGCCAGGCCGTGCCACTGAACAGATACGACAGCGCCGGATGATCATGCCAATAGCCGATCAGACTGCGCAGCAGGTCGGGCCGGCGCAGAAACGGCGAATCCGCCGCCGTCGTCCCACCCAGCAGCAACGGATTACCCGCGCCGGTGCCGGTCTGCCGACCGTCGATCATGAATCGCTGGGCCTCCAGGCGACCCTGCCGGGCCTGCTCGTACAGCTCATCCACACCCTGGACCGACTGCGCCCAGCTTGTGGATGGCGGCACGTCGACCTTGAACACGCCTGGCATCGACGTAGCCTTGAAACCACTGGCAGGTGCGTCGCTTCGAGCTTCCCACGTTGCGGCATCGGCGCCATCCATGGCCACGAAGGTCGGCTCGCTGCCGATGCACAGGCGCACGTCCTCTGCGCGCAGATCGGCATCGACCCGCTGCCCCAGGGCCAGCATGTCCGCCCATTGCTCTTCGCTCAACGGCCAGGTGACGCGTGGCGTCTGCCAGATACGCTGCACCGACATCCGGTGGGAAAACGTCACCTCACAGGGCTCCACCCGGCCACTGATCGGCGCCGCCGAAGAAGGTTCGGGACTGCACGCCAGGGGAATGTGGCCCTCCCCGGCAAACAGCCCGGACGTGGCGTCCAGACCAATCCAGCCAGCGCCCGGCAAATACACCTCGCACCAGGCATGCAGGTCGGTGAAATCGACATCGGTACCGGACGGACCGTCGAGGGCCTGCTCGTCGGCGACCAATTGGATCAGGTAGCCGGAGACGAAGCGCGCGGCAATCCCCAGTCGGCGCATCAGCTGCACCAGCAGCCAGGCTGAATCGCGGCACGAACCGGCACCGGTGAGCAGCGTGTGCTCGGGCGTCTGCACGCCCGGCTCCATGCGCAGCAGGTAGCGAATGTCATGGCTGAGTTGCTGGTTCAGCCTGACCAGGAAATCGATACTGGGGATCGGCGTACGGTCGATGCCGTCCAGGTACGCTTGAAACCTGGGCGTCAGGGCCAGGGTTTCCAGGTAGGGAGCCAGCTCATGCTGCTCTTCGTCGGTGTATGCGAAGGGCATCTGCTGCGCATGCGGTTCGAGAAAGAAATCGAAGGGATTGAACACCGCGATCTCGGCAACCAGGTCCACTTCGATGCGCAGCTCGGTGGCCTTCTCCGGAAACACCAGGCGGGCCAGGTAGTTGCCCTGTGGGTCCTGCTGCCAATTGATGAAGTGCTGCGCTGGCGACACTTTCAAGGCATAGGAAAGCACCCGCGTGCGGCTGTGCGGCGCGGGGCGCAGGCGCACCACTTGAGGGCCGACATCGACGGCGCGGTCGTAGCGATAATGGGTGACATGGTTCAGTGCGACATGAATCGACACGACGTGCCTCCTGCGAGCCTGGAAGGTAAGTGCACGGCGCAAGACTTATGCCATGTGGAGGGTTCAGCCACTGCACTGCGAAGCGGGACATCCGATCGAACGGTTGCCCTCGTTCGGCGTGTGCCAGCGTCGCATACATTGGACGCATCGTGGTGCGATAAACCTGTATTGCCCAGGCAGGAGGCGCTCACCTTAATGTGGGCGCTCATTCAATCAGGAGATATTCCCATGCCAACCGACCAAGACACCGCTGCGCAAGCCCTGCTCACCGCGCAGCCTTCAAGACAGCGCAAGACGTCGTTGCGCCCCACCCAGGCACTGATCGACGCCATCCGCAGTGCGACCAGAGACGGAGTGCTGGACACGACCGACAACCCAGCCCACGACGCCATCGCCGCCCGCCCACCGCGACGGGCGCAGCCGAAGTCGAACGACACCGAGCCTGACGGTCACACCGAGCCGTAAGCCATCGCGCTCACGGCAGCGCAACGTGCATCAGCGCGGCAGGACCGGCTGGCGGGTCGGCTTGCCCTTGCCCTTGCCGGGCTTGGCAGCCTGCTGGCGATCCTTGGCGGCCTGCTTGCTGCGCGCCTCGGCGGCAGCCTTGGCCTGCTCGCGCTTGTCCCACGGCTTGGAACCGTCGCTGGCACGCGGCGGCAAGCCGGTGTGCTGGGTCAGGATGCGGGTTTCCTTGGCCACCTTGTGGCTGCCGGCCGGGGTGGAATTCTTGCGTCGCGCACTCTGATAGGTGTCGGTAGCCGGCTGATGCAACGGAATCAGCTGGTGTTTCCCCGGACCGATCAGGTCGGCACGGCCCATGCGTTCCAGTGCCTCGCGCAGCATCGGCCAGCCCTTGGGGTCGTGATAGCGCAGGAATGCCTTGTGCAGGCGACGCTGTTCCTCGCTCTTGACGATGGTCAGGTTGTCGCTCTTGTAGGTGACCTTGCGCAGCGGGTTCTTGCCCGAGTGGTACATCGCGGTGGCCGAAGCCATCGGCGAGGGGTAGAACGCCTGCACCTGGTCGGCACGGAAACCGTTGCCCTTGAGCCACAGCGCCAGGTTCATCATGTCTTCATCGGTGGTGCCGGGGTGGGCGGCGATGAAGTACGGGATCAGGTACTGCTCCTTGCCCGCTTCTTTCGAGAATTTCTCGAACATGCGCTTGAATTTGTCGTACGAGCCGATACCCGGCTTCATCATCTGATTCAGCGGACCTTCCTCGGTATGCTCCGGGGCGATCTTGAGGTAGCCGCCGACGTGGTGCGTCACCAGCTCCTTGACGTACTCGGGGGACTCCACCGCCAGGTCGTAGCGCAGGCCCGAGGCAATGAGGATCTTCTTCACGCCCGGCAGTGCCCGCGCGCTGCGGTACAGCTGGATCAGCGACGAGTGGTCGGTGTTGAGGTTCGGGCAGATCCCCGGGAACACGCACGACGGCTTGCGGCACGCGGATTCGATTTCCGGGCTCTTGCAGGCGATGCGGTACATGTTGGCGGTCGGCCCGCCAAGGTCGGAGATCACTCCGGTAAAACCTGGCACCTTGTCGCGGATCTCTTCGATCTCGCGAATGATCGACTCTTCGGAACGGTTCTGGATGATCCGCCCCTCGTGCTCGGTGATCGAGCAGAAGGTGCAGCCACCGAAACAGCCGCGCATGATGTTCACCGAGAAACGAATCATGTCGTAGGCCGGGATTTTCTGGTTGCCGTACGCCGGGTGCGGAACCCGGGCATAGGGCATGCCGAACACGTAGTCCATTTCCTCGGTGGTCATGGGAATGGGCGGCGGGTTGAACCACACGTCCACTTCGCCATGCCGCTGCACCAAGGCACGGGCATTGCCTGGGTTGGTTTCCAGGTGCAGCACGCGGTTGGCGTGGGCGTACAGCACGGCATCGCCGCGCACCTTCTCGAAGGAAGGCAGGCGAATCACCGTCTTGTCCCGCGTCATCCGCGGGCTGGCCAGGATCTGCACGACCTTGGCTTCGTTCGGGTCTTCGACGTTGCCTTTCTCCTGCTCGATGGCGCAGGCCTGGGTGTCCTGAGTGTTGACGTACGGGTTGATGATCTTGTCGACCTTGCCTGGCCGATCGATACGGGTCGAGTCGACCTCGTACCAGTCCTTGGGCGTATCGCGGCGAATGAACGCGGTGCCGCGAATGTCAGTGATCTCTTCGACCTTCTGACCGTACGACAGGCGCTGGGCCACTTCGACGATGGCGCGCTCGGCGTTGCCGTACAGCAGGATATCGGCGCAGGCGTCGATCAGGATCGAATGACGAACCTTGTCCTGCCAGTAGTCGTAGTGCGCGATGCGGCGCAGCGATGCTTCGATGCCGCCCAGCACGATCGGCACATGCTTGTAGGCTTCCTTGCATCGCTGGCTGTACACCAGGCTGGCGCGGTCTGGCCGCGAGCCGGCCTGGCCGCCGGGCGTGTAGGCGTCGTCGGAACGCACCTTCTTGTCGGCGGTATAGCGGTTGATCATCGAATCCATGTTGCCGGCCGCGACACCGAAGAACAGGTTAGGCTCGCCCAGCTTCATGAAGTCGTCCTTGGACTGCCAGTTCGGCTGGGCAATGATGCCCACGCGAAACCCCTGGGCTTCCAACAGCCGGCCGATGATGGCCATGCCGAACGACGGATGGTCGACATAGGCATCACCGGTGACGATGATGATGTCGCAGGAATCCCAGCCAAGCTGATCCATCTCCTCCCTGCTCATAGGCAGGAAAGGCGCTGGGCCGAAGCATTCGGCCCAGTATTTGGGATAGTCAAAAAGCGGCTTGGCTGCTTGCATGTCGATGACCGTATGAAAAATCGCGGGCGCGGAATATAGCACAAAAAATAACCAATTCCGATGGCTTTAGTCGGAAATGGCTGGCGAATTTTCCGCCTGCAGAGCTCGTTGAACCTGGATCCCTGCTGTAGGAGCGGTCAGCGGCCGCGAAAGCCCCAACGCGGTGTACCTGACCCAACCGCACCGCTCATTCGCGGCCATGGACCGCTCCAACGGGAAATCCGAACAGCGCATTTACTCGTCGTCGTCGAAGTTGTAGCTACCCGGAGCGAGGTTCTCGAAGCGGGTGTACTTGCCGATGAAGGCCAGGCGGATGAAACCGATCGGACCGTTACGCTGCTTGCCGATGATGATCTCGGCAATGCCCTTGTGCTCGGTGTCCGGGTGATACACCTCGTCGCGATAGACGAACATGATCACGTCGGCATCCTGCTCGATGGCGCCGGATTCTCGCAGGTCGGAGTTCACCGGGCGCTTGTTCGGGCGTTGCTCGAGCGAGCGGTTGAGCTGCGACAGCGCCACCACCGGGCAATTGAACTCCTTGGCCAGCGCCTTCAGCGAGCGAGAGATCTCGGAGATCTCGTTGGTACGGTTGTCGCCGCTGGAACCGGGGATCTGCATCAACTGCAGGTAGTCGATCATGATCAGGCCGATCTCGCCGTGCTCGCGCACCAGGCGACGCGTACGCGCACGCATCTCCGACGGACTGATTCCGGCCGTATCGTCGATGAACAGCTTGCGATCGTTGAGCAGGTTGACCGCCGAGGTCAGGCGCGGCCAATCGTCGTCGTCCAGCCGACCCGAGCGCACCTTGGTCTGATCGATACGTCCCAGCGAGGAAAGCATACGCATGATCAGCGAATCGCCTGGCATCTCCAGCGAGTACACCAGCACGGCTTTCTCGCTGCGCAGTACGGCGTTTTCCACCAGGTTCATGGCAAAGGTGGTCTTGCCCATGGACGGACGGCCGGCGACGATGATCAGGTCGGCCGGCTGCAGGCCGCTGGTCTTCTCGTCCAGATCGGTGTAGCCGGTGGACAGGCCGGTGATGGCCGCATCGGTATTGAACAGGGTGTCGATGCGATCGATGGCCTTGGTCAGCAGGTCGTTGACACTGACCGGGCCACCGGTCTTGGGCCGCGCCTCGGCGATCTGGAAAATCTGCCGTTCGGCCTCGTCGAGAATCTCGGCAGCATTGCGCCCCTGCGGATTGAACGCACTGTCGGCGATCTCGCTGCTGATGCTGATCAACTGGCGCAGGGTGGCACGCTCGCGAACGATCTGCGCGTAGGCCTTGATGTTGGCCACCGACGGGGTGTTCTTCGCCAGCTCGCCCAGGTAACCCAGGCCACCGACCTGAGTGCCCTGGCCTTCCTTGTCGAGCTGTTCGTGCAGGGTGACCACGTCGAAAGGCGTGTTCTGATCGGCCAGCTTGGCGATGGCGCGGAAGATCAGCCGGTGGTCATGACGATAGAAATCGCCGTCCGAAACCTGATCGAGCACACGTTCCCAGGCGTTGTTGTCCAGCATCAACCCACCGAGCACGGCCTGTTCGGCCTCGACGGAATGCGGCGGCACCTTGAGGGCAGCGGTTTGCAGATCGTATTGCTCGGGAGCGGATATCTCGTTCATGGCCACTTGAAATTCGGGTTGCAGAAAACAGCTTCTTCACAAAAACAAAAGGCACGACCTGTGAACAGGTCGTGCCCGATGTTAAACCGCCTGGCACCAGAGGTGCCAGCCGACTTATGCAGCTACTACGACAACGCGTACGGTAGCTTCAACGTCGCTGTGCAGGTGCACGGCTACGTCGTATTCGCCAACGTTACGGATGGTGCCGTTCGGCAGACGCACTTCAGACTTGGCCACTTCGACGCCGGAGGCGGTCAGGGCGTCAGCGATGTCGTGGGTGCCGATCGAACCGAACAGCTTGCCTTCGTCGCCAGCGGTGGCAGTGATGGTCACTTCCAGCTCGGCCAGTTGGGCAGCACGCGTTTCGGCCGAAGCCTTCTTGTCGGCAGCTGCTTTTTCCAGCTCGGCGCGACGCTCTTCGAACGCAGCCAGGTTGGCAGCGGTCGCAGCGGTAGCCTTGCCGAATGGCAGCAGGAAGTTACGACCGTAGCCGGCCTTAACATTTACCTTATCGCCCAGGTTGCCCAGGTTGGCGACTTTTTCCAGCAGGATCAGTTCCATTTGGTATAAACCTCTTAACTTTTAACCTTCACCGTTCGCGGAATCGCTATCGGTGCCTTTCGGCCCGATTCGACCGCGAAAATCAATCAGGCTGTCGACAATGGCCAGGACCACGAGCAACGGATAGATCAGCTGCATAAACAGCACGAGCGTGACGTACATCCCCACGAGCCAGAACCTGCCCAGCTTGCCCGCCTTGACCAGCCCATGCATCAGGGCCAGCCCGGCGAACACCAGCGGTACGCTGCACAGCGGCGTCAACATGGCCATCTGAGGTCCGAAGTTCGGACCGATGAGCATGCACGCCAGCAGCAATACCGCCGGCCAGAGTGGAATGCGAATGGCGCGAAACTCGCTGCCAAAACCACCCGGGTTGTACAACGCCGCCTGCCAGTAACGCCCCAGCATCAGGGCTGCCACGCTGACGACTTGCAACAAGGCCGCTATCAGGCCATTGAGTACCGGCGCAATGAGGCTGCCAAGGCTGGCCCGCTCCTCTACCGACATCTGCTGGTAGAGACCACCGAGCATCTGCGGCAGGCGTTCGTTCAACGCCTGCGCCAACGCTTCGATGGGTTCGCGAAACACCACGCCCAACAACACTCCGTACACCAGCCCCAGCGCTATGCTGGCCAGCAGCACGCGATTCCAGGCCCACCCCGCGCGCAACAGCGCCGCGAGCCCCAGTGCGCCCAGCAACACCATCAAGGTGCGCGGTTCACCGAAGTACCACCAGGCCAAAGCCGGCAGCAGAGCCCAGATGAGGACGCCAATGGCGTCACTCATGCCGCGCCGCAGGTACACCAGGCACGCTGCGGCAGCACTCAACCAGAACAACAGCGGCAATGCCGCGCATCCGACCACTACCAGAGTGGCCTGCATGCGACCGCGCATGATGAAATCAGCCAGGGCACGCATGCGTATCTATCCTTTTACTGCGTATCGACAACCCGGTCTCAGCGGCCGTGGCTGTCGGTGTAGGCCAGCAGGGCCAGGAAGCGGGCGCGCTTGATAGCGACGGCCAGCTGACGCTGATAACGAGCCTTGGTACCGGTGATACGGCTTGGAACGATCTTGCCGGTTTCGGATACGTAGGCTTTCAGAGTGTTGAGATCCTTGTAATCGATCTCCTTCACATCTTCAGCGGTGAAGCGGCAAAATTTACGACGACGGAAGAAACGTGCCATGTAATGGGCTCCTCAAAAGGTCCGTGGATTACTCGTCAGCGTTATCGCTGGCGTCGCTGTTGTCGCTGTTGTCGCTGTCATCGCCATCGGCGCTGTCAGAGTGCTCAGGACGGTCACGACGCTCACGGCGCTCGCTGCGGTTTTCTTCTGCCTTGAGCATCTCGGACTGGTCGGTGACGGCTTCGTCGCGACGGATGACAAGGTTACGGATCACGGCATCGTTGTAGCGGAAGTTGTCTTCCAGCTCGGCCAGGGCCTTGCCGGTGCACTCAACGTTCAGCATCACGTAGTGAGCCTTGTGAACGTTGTTGATGGCGTAGGCCAGTTGACGACGGCCCCAATCTTCCAGACGGTGGATCTTGCCGCCGTCTTCTTCGATCAGCTTGGTGTAACGCTCAACCATGCCGCCGACTTGCTCGCTCTGATCCGGGTGGACCAGAAAGATGATTTCGTAATGACGCATGAATGCTCCTTACGGGTTGTAGCCTGCCGCCAGAGCGGTCAGACAAGGAGTGAATGACACTGTGTGTCTTGCCTTGTGGCTTTTGGATAGAGGCGCACGAGTGCACCAGCCATCACGGCAAGGGGCGCAATTGTAGAGAAGGGGTTGGGGGGAAGCAAGGGGATTGGTGAATATTTGTACAGCGATGGCGGTGTCGCGGCCAACCCCTTCGCGGGCAGAGGGCTCGCGGAGGGGTTGGCCCGGGTGGATCATTTCTTCTTGGCGTTACGCTGACGAACCGCTTCGAACAGACAGATACCGGTCGCCACCGACACGTTCAGGCTGCTCACGCTGCCCGCCATCGGCAGCTTGACCAGGTAGTCGCAGTGCTCGCGCGTCAGGCGACGCATGCCCTTGCCTTCGGCGCCCATGATCAGGATGGTGGGCCCGGTCATGTCCTGCTGGTAGATCTCGTTGTCCGCCTCGCCGGCGGTACCCACGACCCACAGGCCACGCTGCTGGAGTTTTTCCAGGGTACGGGCCAGGTTGGTCACAGCCACCAGCGGAATCACTTCCGCTGCGCCACACGCCACCTTGCGCACGGCAGGAGTGAGGGTGGCCGATTTGTCCTTGGGCACGATCACCGCCAGCGCACCGGCCGCATCGGCGGTACGCAGGCAAGCACCCAGATTGTGCGGATCGGTCACGCCATCCAGAACCAGCAGCAACGGCGGGCCCTCGGTGCGATCCAGCAGCTCGTCGAGCATCGCCTCGCCCCACACCTGACTCGGGCTGACCTCCGCCACTACCCCTTGGTGCACGCCTTCGACCCAGGCATCCAGCTCACGCCGCTCGGCCTGGCCAACCGCCACACGATTCTGCGTGGCGAGGTCGACCAGGGTCTGTACCCGCGGCTCACTGCGCCCCTCGGACAGCCAGATCTGCTTGACCCGCTTGGGATGATGGCGCAACAGCGCCTCCACCGCGTGCACGCCGTAGATTTTTTCCAGCTGACTCATGACTTGGCCTTGGGTTTGCGGCTGCCCGATTTCGATGGACCCTTGCGGTGCTTGGTCGCCTTGGCATCGCCTCCGGCGCCCGTGCTGCCAGTACCGCCGTTGCGGCTGCCGTAAGCCTTGGCCGAGCCGCCCTTGGCTGCATCGGCAAGCAGGGCCTTCTTCATTTCACGGCTCTTGCGCACCTCGGCGTTCTGCGCGGCGGCATCGGATGCCCGATAGACCTCTTCGCTGTCGGCCTTGCGCGCCTTGCTCGGGGCAGCGCTGCGCTTGGCGGCAGCGGCGGCCGGCTTCTCGGCGGCGGTCTTTTCGACCGCCGGCGTGGTCGGGTAGCTCTTGGGCTTGCCGGCCGGCGCGTCGGCCTTGCGGTTCTTGCGCCCGATCGGCTGGTTCAGCGTTGCTTCGCCGATACCGAAATCGATCTTGCGCTCGTCCAGGTCGACCCGCATGACCTGCACCTCGACCGTGTCGCCAAGGCGGAAATTGCGCCCGGTGCGCTCGCCGGCCAGACGATGGTGGATCGGGTCGAAATGGTAGTAGTCGCCCGGCAGCGCGGTGACGTGCACCAGGCCTTCGACGAAGATATCGGTCAGCTCGACGAACAGGCCGAAACCGGTCACGGCGGTGATCACGCCAGGGAAGGTTTCGCCCACGCGGTCCTTCATGAACTCGCACTTGAGCCAATTGACCACGTCACGAGTGGCTTCGTCGGCACGGCGCTCGCTCATCGAACACTCTTCGCCCAACTGTTCCAGCGCCGCTTCGTCGTACGGATAGATGCGCGCCTTGGGAATGGTCGGGGCACCGGCGCGCTTGACGTGCGGGGTGTCCTGCTTGGAGTGGATCACGCTGCGGATCGCCCGGTGCGTGAGCAGGTCGGGGTAGCGGCGGATCGGCGAGGTGAAGTGGGTGTACGCCTCGTAGTTCAGGCCGAAGTGACCATGGTTGTCGGCGCTGTACACCGCCTGGCTCAACGAACGCAGCATGACGGTCTGGATCACGTGGAAATCCGGGCGACCCTGGATGGTTTCCAGCAGTGCACGGTAATCCTTGGGCGACGGACCGTCCTTGCCCTTGTTCAGCGACAGGCCTAGCTCGCCGAGGAAGGCACGCAGCTTTTCCAGACGCTCCGGCGGCGGACCGTCGTGGACGCGATACAGAGCCGGGATTTCGTGTTTCTTGAGGAATTCGGCAGTGGCCACGTTGGCCGCCAGCATGCATTCCTCGATCAGCTTGTGGGCATCGTTGCGGATGGTCGGCTTGATCTCGGCGATCTTGCGCTCGGAACCGAAGACGATGCGCGTCTCCTGGGTTTCGAAGTCGATGGCACCACGCACGTGACGCGCCGACAGCAGCACCTTGTACAGGGCATACAGCTGCTTGAGATGCGGCAGCACATCGCCGAACTCGCCACGCAGGGCCTTGGCTTCGCTGCTGCGCGAATGCTCGAGCAGGGTACTGACCTTGTTGTAGGTCAGGCGCGCATGGGAGTGGATCACGGCTTCGTAGAAGCTGTAGTCGGTCATCTCGCCGGTCTTGGAGATGGTCATCTCGCAGACCATGGCCAAGCGGTCGACATGGGGGTTCAGCGAACACAGGCCGTTGGACAGCTGCTCGGGCAGCATCGGAATCACGCGCTCGGGGAAGTACACCGAGTTGCCACGTACCTGGGCTTCGGTATCGAGCGCCGAGCCAAGCTTCACGTAGCTGGACACGTCGGCAATGGCGACGTACAGGGTCCAGCCGCCGTTGAACAGGCGCAGCTTGCTCTTGGCTTCGCAATAGACGGCATCGTCGAAGTCGCGCGCGTCTTCGCCGTCGATGGTCACGAACGGCAGATGACGCAGGTCGATGCGCTTCTCCTTGTCCTTGTCTTCCACCTGCGGCTTGAGCTTGGCGGCCTCCTTGAGCACGGCTTCGGGCCATACATGAGGAATGTCGTAGGTGCGCAGGGCGACGTCGATTTCCATGCCGGGCGCCATGTAGTTGCCCAGCACCTCGACGATGTCACCCTGAGGCTGGAAGCGCGCGGTTGGCCAGTGGGTGATCTTCACCCCGACGAACTGGCCGATCTTCGCGGCGCCGTGGCGACCGGGGGTGATCAGCACTTCCTGCTGCACCTTGGGGTTGTCCGGTGTCACGAAACCAATGCCGCCTTCTTCGAAGTAGCGGCCAACGATGGTTTCATGGGCACGCGACACCACTTCGACGATCACGCCTTCGCGACGGCCGCGACGGTCGAGGCCGGAAACCCGTGCCAGGGCACGGTCGCCATCGAACACCAGACGCATCTGCGCCGGGCTCATGAACAGGTCGTCGCTGCCGTCGTCGGGGATCAGGAAGCCGAAACCATCGCGGTGACCGCTGATGCGGCCGGCGATCAGGTCCAGCTTGTCCACCGGGGCATAGGTGCCACGACGGGTGTAGATCAGTTGCGCATCGCGCTCCATGGCACGCAAGCGGCGGCGCAGGGCTTCCAGCTGGTCCTCGGTGGTGAGGCCGAACTCGTCCACCAGCTGCTCGCGGCTGGCGGGAGAGCCGCGCTCGTCGAGGTGCTTGAGGATCAGCTCACGGCTGGGAATGGGGTTTTCGTATTTTTCCGCTTCACGAGCGGCCTCGGGATCGAGGGTCTGCCAATCGGCCATTAGAGAGAATTCACCTTGTCTATATAGGCGTTAGTTTGGCATACGCGTATTGAAACGGGAAATTTCAGGCGCTGCCTGCCAGTTAAAAGCCCTGCCCCGAGGTCGAAAACAGTGTCCGGGACGCCACTGGGGAATTTTAGTCGATTTTTCTCGCCACAGGGGTTTACAGCGTAAAGAGCGCTCCGTATAGTGCGCGCCATCGACAACGCACAGCGTTGCAGATGCTGCCCAGATGGTGAAATTGGTAGACACGCCAGCTTCAGGTGCTGGTGACCTTACGGTCGTGGAAGTTCGAGTCTTCTTCTGGGCACCAATTCAGGACACGAGATTACATCAATCTTGTGCCACTCACAAAAGCCCGCGAAAGCGGGTTTTTGCGTTTCAGGGCTTTTTCAGGCAGTTGGATGTTTTGAATTAACAAAATCAAAACAGGGGTTTACAGATCAAAAGGGCGGTCGTATAGTGCGCCCCATCAACGGCGTGCAACGCTGCTGATGCTGCCCAGATGGTGAAATTGGTAGACACGCCAGCTTCAGGTGCTGGTGACCTTACGGTCGTGGAAGTTCGAGTCTTCTTCTGGGCACCAATTCTTCACAAGAACCCGCGAAAGCGGGTTTTTGCGTTTCCGGCACCCCAAAATCTCCCCACCATTCTCCCGTAGGGGCAGTCCGTGACCGCGAAAGAGCGCATCGGTATATCAGACACACCTCGCCGCGCCCTTCGCGGCCGATGACCGCTCCTACGATAGGTCTGCATACGCGCGCTCCCGTAGGAGCGGTCCGTGGCCGCGAAACAGGCGACGCGGTCTTCCTGACACACCCCAGGGCGCCCTTCCCGGCCGATGACCGCTCCCAGGGATAAGCCTTGCGTGGATCCGAAAGGCCACCTGAGAACCTATATCGTTTACAATTGTTTCAAGATTCCGCTGCCCTGCCGTAAGGAAGTTGCCCCATGCCCACACCAACCCTCCGGTCCCTTTTTCGCACCCTGGCCGCCTGCCTGCTGGGCACGGCACTGGCCGCCCAGTTGGCCCTGGCCGCCGACAAGGTCGAACTGACCCTCTACAATGGCCAGCACAAGGAAATAGGCGAGGCCATCGCGCAGGCCTACGAGGCCAAGACCGGGATTCATGTCAATGTCCGCAAGGGCAGCAGCAATCAATTGGCCAGCCAGGTAATGGAAGAAGGCCAGCGCTCTCCGGCGGATCTCATCTACACCGAAGAATCACCTCCTCTGAACAATCTGGGCGAGAAAGGCTTTCTGGCCAAAATCGACGGCAGCACCCTGAGCATGCTGCCGCCCGAATACGTCGCCAAGGACGGTTCGTGGATGGGCGTGACCGCTCGCGTACGGGTGGTGGCCTACAACCCGAAGCTGATCGACGAAAAAGACCTGCCTGAAACGGTGCTAGAGTTCGCCGAGCCGCAGTGGCAGGGCAAGGTCGGCTTCGTGCCCACCAGCGGAGCCTTCCAGGAGCAGGCCGTGGCCATCATCAAGCTGCACGGTCGCGAGGCCGCCGAGGAATGGCTGACCGGCCTGCGCGCCTTCGGCAAGACCTACACCAACAACATGGTCGCCCTCAAGGCGGTGGAGAACGGTGAAATCGCCACTGTTCTGGTAAACAACTACTACTGGTTCGCACTCCAGCGCGAGAAAGGCCAGCTCGACTCCAAACTGCATTACTTCAGCAATGGCGACGCCGGCGGCCTGATCACCATTTCTTCCGCTGCCGTTCTCAAGTCCAGCAAGCACCCGCGGGAAGCCCAGGCGCTGCTCGCCTACATGGCCAGCGAGGAAGGCCAGCGCGTCATCACCCAGACCACTGCCGAGTACCCACTGCACAAAGGCATGGTCTCGGACCGCGGCCTGAAGCCGTTCGACGAGCTGCAGGCACCGGCCATCACTCCGGCAGACATCGGCAATGCCGAGGACGCGCTGGACCTGGAACGGGACGTCGGCCTGAATTGACCACATCTCTCGTCGTGCCTGCGGGGCGGCGCAAGCGCCCCTCGATCTGGGTGCTCGTACCCGTCCTGCTGCTGGTCGGGCTGAGCCTGCTGCCCCTGCTCTACGTTGGCCTGAAGGCGTGGCAAGCGGGCCTCCACGAAGCCATCAGGCTGTTGTGGCGCCCTTACGTGCTGCGCTTGCTGGGCAACACCCTGATGTTGATGGCCGGGGTGACGGCGGCCTGCGTGGTCATCGGCGTGAGCCTGGCCTGGTTGCTCGAACGCAGCGACCTGGCCGGCCGACGTCTCTGGGGCGTGATCCTCTGCTTGCCGTTCGCGGTACCTGCCTTCGTCAGCGGCTTTACCTGGGTTTCGCTCAGCCCACGATTCGAAGGATTGGGCGGCGCGATTCTGGTGATGACCCTGTCGAAATACCCGCTGGTGTTTCTGCCGGTTGCCGCAACGCTGCGCAATCTGGACACCTCTCTGGAGGAATCGGCGCGCACGCTGGGGCAGAACCGCACGGGGGTGTTCTTCAAGGTCACCCTGCCGCTGCTGTGGCCGGCGGTACTGGGTGGGGCGCTGCTGATCGCGCTGCACATGCTGGTGGAGTTC
Source organism: Pseudomonas sp. CFBP 8758 (assembly GCF_014841725.1). NCBI lineage: Bacteria > Pseudomonadati > Pseudomonadota > Gammaproteobacteria > Pseudomonadales > Pseudomonadaceae > Pseudomonas > Pseudomonas sp. CFBP 8758. The sequence continues at coordinate 123,969 of NZ_JACYUK010000007.1, forward strand.
GGCGCCCTGTCGATCCTGGGGCTGCAGACCTTCACCACAGCGATCTATCAACAGTTCGAACTGGAATTCAGCAACACCAATGCGGCGATGCTGTCGGCACTGCTGCTGGTTCTGTGCCTATTGCTGCTGTGGCTGGAGCTGAAGGTGCGTGGCAACGCGCGTCACATTCGCACCGGCCAGGGCGCTGCCCGGCGTGCAACCCCTTTGCGGCTCGGCGCCTGGCGGGTGTTGGCGCAGTTGTATTGCCTGCTGCTGGTGGTCGTTGGCAGTGGGGTGCCACTGGCCATGCTCGGCTATTGGCTGGTGAAGGGCTCGTCGGCGGCCTTTCCCGTGGCGGCCATCGGCGAGGCGCTGTTGACCTCGTTGGCATTGGCCCTGGGCGGCGCCGCGCTGTGCCTGGCGCTGGCATTGCCCGTGGGGCTGTTGGTGGTGCGCCACCGGGGCCGCCTGGCCATCTGGGCAGAACGCCTGCCCTATCTGCTGCATGCGCTACCGGGGCTGGTGATCGCCTTGACGCTGGTGTATTTCGCCCTGCACTACGTTCCGGCGATGTACCAGACCACAGGGCTACTGTTGCTGGCCTACGCGCTGCTGTTTCTGCCCCTGGCGCAGGCGCCGGTGCGTACTGCCCTGAACAAGGCCGCGCCTGCGCTCGAAGAAGCGGCACGTACCCTGGGCGCCACGCCGTTCACCGCGTTCTGCCGGGTGACTCTCCCGATCATCTTCCCGGCAATGGCGGCGGCATTCGCGCTGGTGTTCCTCGATGGCATGAAAGAACTGACCGCCACGCTGGTGTTGGCCCCAACTGGCATGACGACTTTGGCGACCGAGGTGTGGTCGCACACCTCGAACATGGAGTTCGCCGCCGCCGCGCCCTACGCGGCACTGCTGATCCTGATTTCCGGCGTCCCGGTGTACCTGCTCACCACCCGCATGTACCTGAACCGCACAGAGTGAAGCCACGCAATCCTGCAGGAGCGGTCCGTGGCCGCGAAACGGGCACCGCGGTTCGTCAGCAAGAACCGCGGCGCGCCCTTCGCGGCCGATGACCGCTGATGCCACGCAATCCTGTAGGAGCGGTCCGTGGCCGCGAAAAGGCACCGCGGTTCGTCAGGCAGACCGCAGCGCGGCTTCAGGCGCGGAATTGGCCCAGGCTGGCTTTGAGCTGGGCAGCGAGCTTGTCCAGTTCCCGGCTGCTGGCCGTGGTCTGCTGTACGGCGAACGCTGCTTTCTCTGCCTGGGCGTGGATCACCTGCACCCTGCCCTTCACCGCCTGCGCGCCTCGCGCCTGCTGTTCGGCCGCCTGGGTTGCCAGGCCGATCGCCGAGTGCACCTGTTCCACCGAAGCCTGAACGGCCTGCTGCAGCCGCGCACTGTCGCGCAGCACTGCCAGGCCTTCGTCCGCCTGTCGTCCGGCCTGACCGATAGCCGCCACCGCTTCCCGCGCACCGGCCTGCAAAGCGCCGATGTGGGCCTGGATATCGCCGGTCGAACTCTGCGTCTTGCTTGCCAGCGCACGCACCTCGTCGGCGACCACGGCGAAACCGCGCCCGGTCTCACCGGCCCGCGCCGCCTCAATGGCGGCATTGAGCGCCAGCAGATTGGTCTGCTCGGCGATCCCGTGGATCACCGTCAACACCACCTCGATCTGCTGGCTCTGCTCGGCCAGGCGCTCGATCACCTTTGAGCCGCTCTGCACCTGGCTAGCCAACGCCTCGATCAACCCCCCGACCTGTTGCGAGGCACGAGTATTGTCGTCGGTGGCCTTGCGAATCTGCGCCACCTGCTGCAAGGCCGACTGCATCGCCTGGCTCTCGGCCTGAGCCTCATCGGCCATCTGCGACAAGTCGTGCAGGCTCTGCGCTACTTCATCGCGCTGCAGTCGAGCGGCATCATCGGCACCAGCGTTGCGTTGGGCCATGCTGCCGATCTCGATACCGGTCTTGTGCGCCACCTCACCCGCCTCGCGAACGATAGGCTGCAGCTTGTCGACGAAACGATTGACCGCCGCCGCCATGTCGCCGATCTCGTCACGGCTGTGGATAGCGACGCGTTTGGTCAGATCACCCTCGCCTGCGGCCAGATCATCCAGCGCACCGACCAGCAGACGCAGACGATGCACCACGCGCCGCCCCAGTACCGCGGCCAGCACCACCAGCATGACCATGCCGACCAGGGCCAGACACAGCCCGATGCGCCAGCGCAACTGCGCCGCAGCGGCCTGCACCGTGTTGTGGGTATTGGCCTGCATGGTCGCCGCCGCCGATTCCGCCGACTGCAGACGCGCCTGCAGCGCCTTGGCACTTTCGGCCGAGGCGCCTTGCAGGCTCTCGCCCACCAACTGCCCCGCACTGGCAATCAATGCCGCGAAGCGCTTGTCCAGTTCGGCCACCTCGGCCTCTACACCGGTGCGCGAGACAGCCATCAGTACCCGGCCGATCTCTGCGCCATTGGGGTTGATCGAGGCCTCGACATAGATCACCGCCGGGTCTGTCTTGGCCGCATTGAGCACCTTGTCCAGAGCTCGCTCACCGGCACCCTTGGCCAACAGCGCCTGGTTGATGGGGTTGTCGCGGTTCAAGTAACGGGTCAAGTGCTCGCCCTGGGCGTCGTTGTAGATCACGAACAGCACGTTGGGGTTGCGCTGGGCACGGCGGGCGAACTCGGAAAGCGTCGGTACATCGTTATCCCACATTGCCCGCGGCGCGACCGAGGCCAGCAATTCGGCCATGTCGGTGGCCGATTCTTGCAGGTCCTTGTCCAGCGTGGCGCGGATCTGCGCCTGCTCGCCGCTCAAACGCGCCGACAAACCGGCACTCAGGCGCTGGCGAGTATTGCCCGAAAGGCTCTCGAGGCCGGAAGACACTTCCGCGCTCGCGCTTTGCAGCTCGCCCGTCAGCCGTTGGCTGTCCTGAGCCATGCGACGATCCAGATCCGCTTCCAGCGCGGTGACCGTGCTTCGGGTCAGCGCAATGGCGGCCAGCACCTGCACCAAAAGAGCGATGCCCAGGGCGATGAAGACCGGACGCAGCAAACGGCTGCGCATAAGAGAAAGGACAGCGGACATGTGAATCCCCTTTTTATTGACGCCATTCTGACGATGGCGCCTGATTGAGGACTCACACAGCAAAGGCCGTGCCGAGAAGGTTTGCCTGTTGCTCGAACGACAAAGGGCCCCGAAGGGCCCTTTGCTGTATTGCGCGAACCGCTGTCAGCCGAACGGGTGACGCAGCACGATGGTTTCGTTGCGGTCCGGGCCGGTCGAGATGATGTCGATCGGTGCGCCGATCAACTCCTCGACTCGCTTGATATAGGCACGAGCGTTGGCGGGCAGCTCTTCCAGGGTTTTCGCACCCACGGTCGACTCGCTCCAGCCCGGTACTTCTTCGTACACTGGCTGCAGGCCCACGTAGCTGTCAGCGTCAGTGGGGGCAACGTCTTTGCCCTCCGCATCTTTATAGCCGATGCAGATATTGATGGTTTCCAGACCATCGAGTACGTCCAGCTTGGTCAGGCAGATGCCCGAGATGCTGTTCACATCGATAGCGCGACGCAGGATGACGGCGTCGAACCAGCCACAACGACGAGCACGGCCGGTGGTCGCGCCAAACTCGTGGCCTTGCTTGGCCAGGTGCGCACCGACTTCATCGAACAGCTCGGTCGGGAACGGACCCGAACCTACACGGGTGGTGTACGCCTTGGTGATGCCCAGGATGTAGTCCAGGAACATGGGACCAACGCCGGAGCCGGTCGCAACGCCACCCGCGGTGGTGTTGGAACTGGTCACGTACGGGTAGGTACCGTGGTCGATGTCGAGCAACGAACCTTGGGCACCTTCGAACATGATGTCTTTGCCGGCACGACGCAGGTCGTGCAGTTCGGCAGTCACGTCGAGCATCAGCGGCTTGAGCAGCTCGGCGTATTCCTTGCACTCGGCCAGAGTCTTTTCAAACTCGATGGCAGGCTCTTTGTAATAACCCACCAGCATGAAGTTGTGGTAATCCACCAGTTCACGCAGCTTGTCTTCGAAGCGCGGCATGTTGAGCAGGTCGCCCACACGCAGGCCGCGACGAGCAACCTTGTCTTCATACGCCGGGCCGATGCCGCGACCGGTGGTGCCGATCTTGAGCTCGCCACGGGCCTTTTCACGGGCTTGATCCAGCGCCACGTGGAAAGACAGGATCAGCGGGCAGGACGGGCTGATACGCAAGCGCTCGCGCACCGGTACGCCTTTGTCCTCGAGCTTGGTGATCTCGCGCATCAGAGCGTCGGGTGCAACTACCACACCGTTGCCGATCAGGCACTGGACGCCCTCGCGCAGCACGCCCGAAGGGATCAGGTGCAGGACGGTTTTCTCGCCGTCGATGACCAGCGTATGACCGGCGTTGTGGCCGCCTTGATAGCGCACCACCGCAGCAGCATGTTCGGTCAGCAGATCAACGATCTTGCCTTTGCCCTCATCACCCCATTGGGTGCCCAGGACTACGACATTCTTACCCATAACACTTGTCCTCATTCGCGCAAACTTGGTGCCGGCAGCGGCCGGCAGGAAAACTCAAGAGGCCAGTGGCAGCACTTGCCATTGCCCGTTCTGCTGAATCAATTGACAATCGCAATCTGCCTCGCCGGCAGCCTCGATCGTCTGTCCCGGCAATGCCTGGACCACGCGGCGACCCTCGCGGCGCAGCTGGCAGACTGCCTGCCACAAGGCCGCATCGGTGCTGTCAGGCATCCAGACGCCACCGACGGGCAGTTCGATCCGGGCCCGACCCAGCGTCACCAGGGACTTGAGGTCCGTGGAGAAACCGGTTGCCGGGCGGGCACGGCCGAAGTCCGCACCAATGTCATCGTAGCGGCCGCCCTGGGCGATGGACTGGCCCATGCCCGGAACGAACACGGCGAACACAACGCCGGTGTGATAGTGATAACCGCGCAACTCGCCCAAGTCGAAGTACAGCGGCAATTGTGGAAAACGCAACGACAGCCGCTCGGCAATCGCCAGCAGGTCGTCCAGTGCGGTCATCACCGGCGCCGGTGCGTTGGCCAGGCGTACCTTGGCCTGAGCCAGCACTTCGCGACCGCCACACAGGCCAACCAGGGCGCGCAGCATCTCGGCGATGTCCGCTTGCAGCCCTTCGGTGAGGACGATCACTTCGTCGATGGCCTTGCGCTGCAGGGCATCGAACAACTGCTGCTCGACATCGCCCGACAACCCGGCCGCGCGGGCCAGGCCGCGGTAGATACCGACGTGCCCCAGATCCATGTGCACGTCTGGCACATCGGCCATTTCCAGCATGGTCAGCATCAGGCTGATGACTTCCACGTCGCTGCTCGGACTGGCGTCGCCATACAGCTCGGCGCCCAGCTGGATCGGGCTGCGCGAACTGGACAGTGCCCGCGGCTGTGCATGCAACACACTGCCGGCATAGCACAGGCGGTTCGGCCCTTCACGGCGCAAGGTGTGCGCATCGATGCGCGCCACCTGCGGCGTGATGTCGGCACGGAAGCCCATCTGCCTGCCCGATTGCGGGTCGATCACCTTGAAGGTGCGCAGGTCCAGGTCCTGCCCGGCACCGGTCAGCAGCGACTCGAGGTATTCGATGTGCGGCGTTACGACGAACTCGTAACCCCAGCTCTGGAACAGGTCCAACACCTGACGCCGCGCGACTTCGATGCGCGCAGCCTCGGGCGGCAGTACTTCTTCGATGCCATCTGGCAGCAGCCAGCGGTCTACCGTTGCCATTACGCCTTTCCCCTATGATCCGGGCGGCCTGCCGTCGGGCTAGCCTTGAGTGAAGCAGAAATCGCCCACCGCAAGCAGGTCGCGGGGCAATGTCCTCATGAACCGGGCCTATGAATCGGCCAATCTAACTTGCAGACGCAAAAAAGCCGGGAATTTCCCGGCTGCCGCATCATACACACGTTTCGCCGATCGTTCACCCCGCCGAACGGTTAAACCGCTCGACGGGGAAAGCCGATCAGGGCTTGTACTTCTCCATGAAGCGGAAGAAATCGCTCTTGGAGTCCAGCACCATCACGTCGCTCTTGTTGGCGAAGCTCTGGCGGTATGCCTGCAGGCTGCGGAAGAAGGAATAGAATTCCTGGTCCTGACCATAGGCCTGGGCGTAGATGGACGCTGCCTGCGCATCGCCGTCACCACGCGCTTCCTCGGACTCGCGATAGGCTTCGGCCAACAGCACACGACGCTGGCGATCGGCGTCGGCACGGATGCCTTCCGCCAACTCGTTACCCTTGGCACGGTGCTCGCGCGCCTCGCGCTCACGCTCGGTGCTCATGCGCTCGAACACGCTGCGGTTGACTTCCTTGGGCAGGTCGATGGCCTTGACGCGCACGTCGATGACCTCGATACCCAGCTCCTTGTCTGCCATGCGGTTGAGCGACGTGGTGATGTCGGACATCAACGCGTCACGCTCACCCGACACCACTTCGTGCAGGGTGCGCTTGCCGAACTGGTCACGCAGACCCGATTCGAGACGTCGCGACAGACGCTCGTCGGCGATCTGCTTCATGCCGGAAGTAGCGGTGTAGTAGCGCTCGGCATCCTTCACACGCCATTTGGCATAGGCATCTACCATCACCGCTTTCTTCTCCAGGGTCAGGAACCGCTGGGTCGGGGCGTCGAGGGTCATCAGCCGCGCATCGAACTTGCGCACCTGGTTGACGTACGGCAGCTTCACATGCAGGCCGGGCTGGACATCGGCCTGGACCACGCGACCGAATTGCAGGAGGACCGCACGTTCGGTTTGCGCAACGATGTAGAAGCAGTTCCATGCTGCCACCGCCAGAACGACGGTGACGACAAGGGCGATCACAGATTTATTGCCCATCAGCGACTCTCCCTTGAACGCATTTCACGCTGTTGCTGCTGCAGGTCGGCCGCAGCGCGTGCGCCGGCGGCGTCGCTGGCCGAGGCCGGCGTGCTGGCGGCAGGCGTGCTGCCGTTGTTGCGGTCGCCACCGACCATCTTGTCCAGCGGCAGGTAGATCAGGTTGTTCTGACCTTCCTTGCTGGCCACCAGCACCTTGCTGGTGTTGCTGTACACGTCCTGCATGGTTTCCAGGTACAGGCGCTGACGGGTCACGTCGGGTGCCTTGCGGTACTCGGTGACCAGCTTGGTGAAGCGGTCGGCCTCACCCTTGGCACGCGATACGACTTCGTCGCGGTAGCCGTTGGCATCTTCGATGATGCGCTGGGCCTGCCCGCGAGCCTCGGGAATCACGCCGTTGGCATAGCCTTCGGCCTGGTTGCGCGAGCGCTGCTCGTCTTCCCGGGCGCGGATCACGTCGTCGAAGGCTTCCTGCACTTCACGCGGGGCTGCCGCGCTCTGCACGTTGACCTGGGTCACGGTGATACCGGTCTGGTAGGTGTCGAGGAAACGCTGCAGGCGCTCCTTGATCTCGCCGGCCATCTGCTCGCGGCCTTCGGTCAGCACCTGGTCCATGGCGGTGGAACCCACCACGTGGCGCAGCGCACTGTCGGTAGCATGCTGCAGGCTGATTTCGGGCTGGTCGACGCGCAGGACGAAGTCCTGCAGGTTGGTGATCTTGTACTGCACGGTCAGCGGCACTTCGACGATGTTCTCGTCTTCGGTAAGCATCTGCCCCTGCTTGGTATACGAACGCTCGCGCGTGACGTTTTCCAGGTACTTGCGGTCGATCGGCGGGAAATAGATGTTCAGGCCCGGACCCACCGTTTCGTAGTACTTGCCGAAGCGCAGCACCACGGCCTGCTCCTGCTCGTCGACCACATACACCGCGCTGTACAGCCAGATCGCGCCAAGCACGGCAAGGCCGATGCCCAACAGGCCGAGACCACCGCCCTTTGACGTGCCTCCACCGTCGCCACCGCCACCTGTGCGTTTCTTTCCACCGCCGAACAACCCGTTCAGGCTGTCCTGCAGCTTGCGGAAGGCCTCGTCGAGATCCGGTGGCCCCTTGCGGTCGCCTCCACGGCGTTTACCACCCCAAGGATCTTGATTGTTCGAGTTGCCACCCGGCTCATTCCAAGCCATAGCGCTCTCCATCTGATAAAGCAAAGACGCACCCACGGCGCGCCGACCAATGCTACAGAATGCCCGACATGACAGCACAGCTGCCACACGAGGCTTTTATTGCAAAGTGTGTTGCTCGATGAATTCAGCGGGCTCCATGCCTTCGCGACTGACCAGGCGATTGAGCTCCGCACGCGGCAGGCGTATTGCCAGCAGACTGCCACCTTGCTCATCATGCGCTTCGCTTTGCACCGCGCCCAGCGAAAACAGCTGGGCGCGCAGGCGGCCCAGGGTCTGGCCCAGCTGCAGCGTGCCGACGAACAGGTCTTCGCCGAGCAGCTCGGCAACCGCCTGCTTGACCAGCTCGAGACCGCGCCCGTCGCGCGCCGACACCCATACCCTGACCGGTTTGCCGTCGGCATCGCGCTGTATCTGCGGCTCGACGTTCTCGAGCAGGTCGAGTTTGTTATACACCTCGAGGATCGGCAAGCCTTGCGCGCCGATCTCGGTGAGCACGGCCATGACCTGTTCGATCTGCGCCATGCGCTCGGGCTCATGGGCATCGATCACGTGCAGCAGCAGGTCGGAGTTGCTCGATTCCTCGAGGGTGGCGCGAAACGCTTCGACCAGCTTGTGCGGCAGGTGACGAATGAAACCCACCGTGTCGGCCAGGATCACCGGCCCCAGGTCGTTCAACTCGAGTCGGCGCAGGGTCGGGTCGAGCGTGGCGAACAGTTGGTCGGCCGCGTACACCTCGGACTGCGTGACGGCGTTGAACAAGGTCGACTTGCCGGCGTTGGTGTAGCCCACCAGGGACACCGACGGAATGTCGGCTCGCCGGCGGCCGCGACGTGCCTGCTCGCGCTGGCTGCGAACCTTTTCCAGGCGCTGCTTGATCTGCCGCAGGCGTACCCGCAGCAGACGCCGGTCGGTTTCCAGCTGGGTTTCACCAGGGCCGCGCAGGCCGATACCACCGCCCTGGCGCTCGAGGTGAGTCCAGCCGCGAACCAGCCGCGTGCTCATGTGCTCGAGCTGGGCCAGTTCGACCTGCAGCTTGCCTTCATGGGTACGGGCGCGTTGCGCGAAGATATCCAGGATCAGACCGGTACGGTCCAGCACGCGGCACTCGAAGACTTTCTCGAGGTTGCGTTCCTGGCTGGGTGTGAGGGTGTGATTGAAGATCACCAGATCTGCGTGCTCGGCCTTGACCTGGTCACGCAGCTCCTCGACCTTGCCGCTGCCGATCAGAAATTTGGCACTGGGCCGATGACGGGCGACATTGACGAATGCGACAGTTTCGGCGCCGGCCGAGATGGCCAGCTCCTGAAACTCCTGCGGGTCTTCGCGCGCCTCAGGGTCCTGACCATCCAGATGAACGAGGATCGCTCGCTCACCACCACCGTGGCGCTCAAAGAACAAGGCAGACTCCTATCAAGCGTTACCTGGGTCGGTGTCGCCCTGCTCGGATTCGGTCGCACTTGGCAGACGAATCGGACGCACCGGTACAACCGTGGAAATAGCGTGTTTGTAGACCATCTGGCTGACCGTGTTCTTCAGCAAAATGACGAACTGGTCGAACGATTCGATCTGGCCCTGCAACTTGATACCGTTCACCAGATAGATCGAGACGCCGACCTTCTCTTTACGCAAGGTGTTCAAGTAAGGGTCTTGTAGCGAATGCCCTTTTGACATGTGCCGCACTCCTTTAAGGATCAATAGTGGAAAAGCTTTGAAAAGATGAAGGCTCTGACCGTCAGACCCAAGGATAGACGGCAATTGCGGGACTCAGCTCAATATGGAGGCCGAACCCAGGTATTTCAAGGTGCGAGGCAGATTGTCGATGGCCAGGCTGTCGAGCCAGTGCAGATCGGCCCAACTGCGCAACCAGGTAAACTGTCGCTTGGCCAATTGGCGCGTGGCGATGATGCCGCGTTCGCGCATCTGCACCTCGGTCAGCTGGCCATCCAGATGATCCCAGACTTGCCGATAGCCCACCGCTCGTATAGACGCAAGCCCAGCATGCAAGTCACTTCGAGCACGCAAGGCAGTGACCTCGTCGACGAAGCCTTGTTCCAGCATTTGTCCGAAACGCAAGGCAATTCGCTCATGCAGCACCGAGCGATCGGCGGGTGCGATTGCCAAGTGGGCCACAGTATAGGGCAATTGCCCGCTTGCCAATGCGCCTGCCTCGGTACTTTGCGCAGATTGTCGCGCGCGCAGCTCGGTCATGCTCGAACCACTCACGCGGTAGACCTCCAACGCTCGGATCAGCCGTTGCGGATCGTTGGGATGAATGCGCGCGGCAGAAACCGGATCGACCGCCGCAAGCTGGTCATGCAGTGCCTGCCAGCCGTGCAGCGCGGCCTGCGCCTCGAGATCGGCGCGCACCTGGGCATCGGCGCCCGGCATGTCCGCCAACCCCTCGAGCAAAGCCTTGAAATACAGCATGGTGCCGCCAACCAGCAGCGGGATGTTGCCCCGCGCGGTGATCTGCGCCATGGCCTGCAAGGCATCGCGGCGAAAGTCGGCGGCGCTGTAGCTTTGCGCCGGATCGAGGATATCGATCAGTGCGTGCGGATGGGCATCGAGCACCGCCCGCGACGGCTTGGCGGTGCCGATGTCCATGCCGCGGTAGACCAGGGCCGAGTCGACGCTGATCAGCTCGCACGGCAGCACCTTGCTCAGCTCGATGGCCAGGTCGGTCTTGCCCGCGGCCGTGGGCCCCATGAGGAAGATCGCCGGAGGTAGGCCACTCATGTTCAACGCCCGCGCAGGAAGAGTTTGTCCAGGTCGTCCAGTCCCATCTGGGTCCAGGTCGGTCGACCATGGTTGCACTGGCCACTGCGCTCGGTGTTTTCCATATCGCGCAGCAGGCCGTTCATTTCCGGAATGGCCAGGCGCCGGTTGGCACGAATGGCACCGTGGCAGGCCATGGTGCCCAGCAATTCGTTCAAGTGGGCCTGGATACGGTCGCTGGTACCGTACTCCATCAGGTCGGCCAGGACATCGCCGACCAGGCGATTGGCCTCGGCCTGCTTGAGCAGGGCTGGAATCTGGCGTATGGCCAGGGTTTCCGGGCCCAGCCGCTGCAGCTCGAAGCCCAGCCGCTGGAACCACGCCGCGTGCTCCTCGGCACAGTCCGCCTCGCGTTGGCTCATGGCCAGCGATTCGGGCACCAGCAAGGGCTGCCCGCTCAGACCTTCGCTGGCCATGGCGATCTTCAGGCGCTCGTACATGATGCGCTCGTGCGCCGCATGCATGTCCACCAGAACCAGCCCCTGGGCGTTTTCGGCCAGGATATAGATACCCTTGAGCTGTGCCAGCGCGTAGCCCAGCGGGGGGATGTCGCCCTGGCTTGGTGGCAGACTGGGAATCGGCGCGGTGCTGCTGCCGGCGGTAGGCAGCGGTGCGAAGAACTCCCGGTAGGCGCTCTGCGCCTCGGCCACCGGCAGGGCAGCGGTCGGCCGTGGCGTGTATGAATAACCGCCGCTGGAACCCCCACTTGACTGCGGCTGGGCCATCGGTGAGTGCAGCAGGTTGGCCGCCAGGCCCATTTCACCCTGAGGGCCGAACTCGCCTGCCTGGACCCCGCTCGGCCGCAACGGCTGGGCCTGCGCCGGCGCGCTCGCCAACTGATCTTCCGGGCGAACATCGGCCAGCGCCCGGTGCAATGTGCCGTAGAGAAAGTCGTGCACCATGCGCCCGTCGCGAAAGCGCACTTCATGCTTGGTCGGGTGCACGTTGACGTCGACCACCGCTGGGTCCACTTCCAGAAACAGGACGAAGGTCGGATGACGGCCGTTGAACAGCACGTCGCGATAAGCCTGGCGTACCGCGTGGGCAACCAGCTTGTCGCGCACCGCTCGGCCGTTGACGAAGAAGTATTGAAGGTCGGCCTGGCTGCGCGAAAACGTCGGCAAGCCTACCCAGCCCCACAGCCGCAGGCCGTTGCGCTCGACTTCTATAGGCATCGCCTGTTCAAGGAACGCCGGCCCGCAGACCGCAGCGACCCGCCGTGCACGGGCGGTTTCGTCATGGGCCTCATGCAAGCCGAGGATGCTCTTGCCGTTGTGCCGCAGGTGGAAGCCTACGTCGAAGCGCGCCAGCGCCAGGCGCTTGATGACTTCCTGCAGGTGGTCGAACTCGGTTTTTTCGGTCTTGAGAAACTTGCGCCGCGCCGGCGTATTGAAGAACAGGTCGCGCACCTCTACCGAGGTCCCCACTGGGTGCGCCGCAGGCTGCACGCGGGCGTCCATGTCGCGGCCTTCGGTTTCTACCTGCCAGGCCTGATCGGCCGCCGCGGTGCGCGAGGTGAGGGTGAGCCGCGCCACCGAACTGATCGAGGCCAGCGCTTCGCCGCGAAACCCCAGGCTCATGACACGCTCGAGATCCTGCAGGTCGCGGATCTTGCTGGTGGCATGGCGCGCCAGGGCCAGCGGCAGGTCGTCGGCCGAGATGCCGCTGCCGTCGTCGCGCACGCGCAGCAGCTTGACGCCACCCTGCTCGACCTCGATGTCGATGCGCCGGGCGCCGGAGTCCAGGCTGTTTTCCAGCAGCTCCTTGATCACCGAAGCCGGTCGTTCGACCACCTCGCCAGCCGCGATCTGGTTGGCGAGCCGCGGACTGAGGAGCTCGATACGCGCCGATTCAACCATTACTGGGACGCCAGGGCAGTGCTGGGAATGGTGACTTCCTGACCTATCTTCAATTCATCGGTTTTCAAGTCATTGGCGCTGCGCAAGGTGGCGATGCCCAGGTCGTAGCGCGCCGCCAGCATGGCCAGGGTTTCGCCGGGACGCACCACGTGAGTGCTGGGGCCGCGGGCAATCTTGCCGGTGTCGCGCAACCAGGCCATGTAGGTACCTGGCGGCGGGTTCTGCTGGAAGAACTGCTTCACGCCGGTACGGATGGATCGCGCCAGCGCCTGCTGGTGACCCGAGCTTTGCAGCTTGTTGGCTTCGTTGGAGTTGGAGATGAACCCGGTTTCAACGAGGATCGAAGGGATGTCCGGCGATTTCAACACCATGAACCCGGCCTGCTCGACCCGACGCTTGTGCAGCGGTGTCACCTGGCCAATGTTGCTCAACACTTTCTGGCCCACATTGAGACTGGAGGTCAGCGAGGCGGTCATCGACAGATCCAGCAACACGCCGGCCAGCATGCGGTCCTTGTCATCCAGGCTGACGTTACCGGCGCCACCGATCAAGTCCGAACGGTTCTCGGTATCGGCCAGCCAGCGTGCGGTTTCCGACGTGGCGCCGCGCTCGGACAGGGCGAATACCGAGGCACCGAAAGCCGCCGAGGAGGGCGCGGCATCGGCGTGAATGGACACGAACAGGTCAGCGCCCTTCTTGCGGGCGATTTCGGTACGCCCGCGCAGCGGAATGAAGTAGTCGCCGGTGCGCGTCAGCTCGGCGCGAAAACCTTGTTCGGCATTGATCTGGCGTTGCAATTCCTTGGCAATCTGCAACACCACGTCTTTTTCGTGTTGCCCGCGCGGCCCCGAGGCGCCTGGGTCTTCGCCGCCGTGGCCGGCATCGATGGCAATGACGATATCGCGCTTGCCGTTGGGCACCGGGGTCAGCTTGATGGCCGGACGCGTCGGCGTCACCGGCACCGCCGGCGTGATGGCCACGGCCGGCTGGGGTGGCGTGGGCTCGGCATCGGCCGCGGAGTCGAACAGGTCGACCACCAGGCGGTTGCCATATTGCTGGTTGGGCGCAAGCGTGAAGCTTTTCGGGGTGATGGCCTTTTTCAGGTCTACCACCACGCGCAGATCGGTGGGGGTACGCTGTGCCGAGCGCACGCTGGTGACGGGCGAGTCGCCAGGCGCCACGCTCAACGGACCGGCCGCAGTGGCGCCGTTGATGTCGATGACCAGTCGATCGGGCGACGACAGCGTGAACACGCTGTGCTGGACGGGACCGGTGAGGTCGAAGACCAGCCGGGTGTTATCCGGCGCTCGCCACAAGCGCACGCTCTTGACTTGTGTAGCGGCCACGGCATTGACGACAAAACCCGTCAACATCAGACCAACGACCGCGACCAGCGCGCGAATGCGCATACCTAACCCCATCAATTTATTTGGATTTCTGTGCCACAGCGGCACACCAGGACACACCGCGCGGGCCCTGTGGCGATAACTTCAACAGCCTTCCGGCCGCTTGCGGGCTTATGGTAATGGTCAGGTCCGGCTTTGGCAAAAAGCCTGCGCCTTGTTGGGGCCACTCGATCAGGCACAAGGCGTCCTCTTCAAAGTAGTCGCGGATGCCCAAATACTCCAATTCCTCTGGATCAACAAGACGATAGAGGTCGAAGTGAAAGGCTTTTATAACTCCGATCTCGTAGGGTTCGACTAGGGTGAAGGTCGGGCTCTTGACCGCTCCGACGTGGCCCAGGCCGCGGATCAGGCCTCGGGAAAAGGTGGTCTTGCCGGCGCCCAGATCACCCTCCAGGAAGATCAATCCGTGGCCATGGGTCACCTCTGCCATGCGCGCACCGAATGCAAGCATGGCAGCCTCGCCTTCCAGGTAGATTTCTACTTCAGACACGGATAATGCTCCTCGAGCAACTGACGAATGGCAGGTATCAGGTCGCTGGCCGCCAGACCACGACCGAGCTTGCCCAGCCGCTCTCCGGCGCCGGCATGCAGCCACACACCCAGGCAGGCCGCATCGAAGCCATCCAGGCTTTGGGCACGCAGGGCGCCGACCAGCCCGGCGAGCACGTCGCCCAGGCCTCCGGTGGCCATGGCGGGATGACCCTGATCGCAGATCGCCAGGCGCCCATCGGGCGCAGCGATCAGACTGCCCGCCCCTTTGAGCACGCACACTGCCGAATACTGACGCGCCAGGCGCAGGGCCGCCGCGGGGCGATCGGCCTGCACCTGCGCGGTGGAAATACCCAGCAGCCTGGCCGCTTCCCCTGGGTGCGGGGTCAGCACGGCATCGGCCGGCAGCGCGACGGCGCCCTGCGCCAACTGATTCAGTGCATCGGCGTCCCACACCTGTGGCTTGTCCTGGCTGGCCGCCACCGACAGCAAGCTTCGGCCCCAGCTGGCCTGCCCCAGCCCGGGCCCGACCACCAGCACCGTGGCCGCTTCGGCCAGCGCCAGCAGCTGGTTGGCCGAAGCGATATCGGCAACCATCACTTCCGGCATGCGCGCCAGCGCCGACGCCACGTGCTCGCCGCGGGTAGCCAGCGTTACCATGCCGGCCCCGCTGCGCAGGGCACTTTGCGCGCTGAGCAAGGCCGCACCGCCGGTGCCATGGTCGCCACCGATCACCAGTACACGGCCGTACATGCCCTTGTGCGCATCCATCGGCCGCGCGGCCAGAACCGGCAAGGTGGTGGGGTCGAGCTGCACAGCGGCCGAAGGCTGGCGCTGCCCCGCGTCGGGAATTTGCGTGTCTGGCGGCATGCTTGAACCTTTACTGTCGATGTCTGGCAGAATTATACCCACCTCCGCACAGGTTTCCTCGCTCGCATGTCTGCTCCCACCATCGACCTTCCCGCCCTGGCGCTCTCCATCAAGCAATGGGGACGCGAACTGGGTTTCCAGCAAGTCGGCATCGCAGGCCTGGACCTGGGCGAGCATGAACAGCACCTGCAGCGCTGGCTCGATTCTGGCTATCACGGCGAAATGGACTACATGGCTGCCCATGGCAGCAAGCGCTCACACCCCGAGCAACTGGTGCCAGGCACCCTGCGGGTCGTTTCGCTGCGCATGGACTACCTGCCCGGCGACACCCAGATGGCGCAACGCCTGGCGCAGCCTGAAAAAGCCTATGTGTCGCGCTATGCCTTGGGCCGCGACTACCACAAGCTGATCCGCAAACGCGTGCAGCACCTGGCCGAACGCATCCAGCAGGACATCGGCCCGTTCGGCTTCCGCGCCTTCGTCGACAGCGCGCCGGTGCTGGAAAAAGCCATTGCCCAGGAAGCGGGGCTGGGCTGGATCGGCAAGAACACCCTGGTACTCAACCGCAAGGCCGGCAGCTACTTCTTCCTCGCCGAACTGTTCGTCGATCTGCCGTTGCCGGTCGACGAGCCCCACGCCAGCGAGCACTGCGGGCGCTGCACGGCCTGCCTGGACATCTGCCCTACCGCCGCCTTCGTCGGGCCCTACGTGCTGGATGCTCGTCGCTGCATTTCCTATCTGACCATCGAGCTCAAGGGCCCCATTCCCACCGAGCTGCGTCCGCTGATCGGCAACCGTGTGTTCGGTTGCGACGACTGCCAGATCGTTTGCCCATGGAACCGCTTCGCCCGCCCTTCGGGCGAAGGCGATTTCCAGCCGCGGCATCAACTGGACAATGCCGAACTGGCGCAGCTGTTTTTGTGGGATGAAGACCGGTTTCTGAGCAGCACCGAAGGCTCGCCCCTGCGCCGCGCCGGTTACGAGCGCTTTCTGCGCAACCTGGCGGTTGGGCTGGGCAACGCACCGTCGAGCATCCCGGTGCTCGAAGCCTTGAAGGCACGCCGCGAGGACCCCAGCGAACTGGTCCGGGAACACGTCGAATGGGCCCTTGCGGCCCACGCTCAACGATCGTCGTAGACGAACTTCGGCATTTCCCAATGGAAGCGAATAGCCAACAGGCGCAGCAGAAAACCGCCGAACAGGGTGATGGACAGCGCCTGAATCGGCACCAGCTCCAGGTAGGTGCAACCCAGAAAGCACCACGCCGCAGCGAATGAGACGCTGGCATACAGCTCGCGGCGGAACACCAGGGGAATGTCGTTGCAGAGGATATCGCGCAGGATGCCGCCGAAGACCCCGGTGATCATGCCGCTGATGGAAGCCACCAGATAATCGTGGCCCAGCTCCAGCGCGGTCATGGTACCGATCAGGGTAAACGCCACCAGCCCCAGCGCATCGAGCACCAGAAACAGCGAACGCAGGCGGCGCATGAGTGGCGCGATGAAAATCGTCACCAGCGCCGCCACGCTGGTCAGTACCAGGTATTCCGGGTGTTTGACCCACGTCAGCGGATAGTTGCCGAGCAACACGTCGCGCATCGAACCACCGCCCAATGCAGTCACACAGGCAATCAGCACCACGCCGAACCAGTCCATACCGCGCCGCCCTGCGGACAAGGCACCGGTCATGGCTTCAGCGGTGATGGCGATGAGGTAGAGGGTCAGCAGCATGGGAACCTGGAGCCAAAAGACGAGCAGTGTGATGGGCGCGGTATCGACTGCAACATGGGCGCCGCGATGATCCCTCATGATACCGGGCACGCACTGGCGTTGTCCGCTTCACGAGGTCCGGAGACACAGCGTGAGTTCATCGCCCACAGGATAGCTGCAACACGCCAATGCGTACCCAGCCGCGCGCTCCTGTACGCTCAGTGCAAAATCGGCCTCGCTGCGACATTCCCCTTTCAGGACTTTGATCTTGCACGCACCACAAATTCCAGCACGACACTGACTGCGCACTTTCAGGCCCTGGGATTCCAACTGCGCAAGCAGGGTCAGCGAATGAACCGCTTCGAACTCGACCCCCGACGCGGGGATCTTCAAACGCACCGTTCCAGTGTCGGCCTGCT
Source organism: Pseudomonas sp. CFBP 8758 (assembly GCF_014841725.1). NCBI lineage: Bacteria > Pseudomonadati > Pseudomonadota > Gammaproteobacteria > Pseudomonadales > Pseudomonadaceae > Pseudomonas > Pseudomonas sp. CFBP 8758. Next base: position 141,528 of record NZ_JACYUK010000007.1, read on the forward strand.
TGGCGGGCAACGGCGAATCGGCCGAGCTGAATGCTTCGATAAAGTACTGGGCCCCACCATGCCGAACCTGCATGGCCCGGTGTATTTCTACAGCGAATGCCTGGCTTCCGCAGATTACGATGCCTTGCGACCCCTCCAGGGCGTCCAGTACCCCCTGGTTTGGACGCCCCCTCCACAAGCAGCCGTTGTCTTGGTACAACGACTGCCGGGTGACATGGATGCGCAAAGTGAACCAGCGTTCGGCAAGCTCCAGGGTCATCAACTCGGCGAAGCATGGCACGGCTTCCAGAGAGGGCGTGCACAACAGCAATGTGATCCGTGGCACTCGGCGGCCTTGCCGTGCCCATTGCCTGAATTCGCGTATCAATGCCCAAGGCAAGGTAAACCCGATACCACCAGCCAACAGCGCCACGCTATCCAAACCAGAAAGTTGTTGCGCCGTGATATCTCCTGCAACGCCCACACAGCGCACCAGGGCGCCGACCATCAGATGATTGAACATCGTCTCTGACAACCCTTTGGAAGGCACGCGCTGGACGATGATCTCAACCTGCCAGCGCGTGGGGCAGGCCACTATCGAATAGCAGGCCGTGCGAACTTGACCGGTAGCACCTGCGTATTCAAGTATCAGGTAACGGCCTGGGACATATTCTTCTTCACGCTGTTCATCGAGCACCGTGAAGACAAATCTCCTCGCGTTCTCGGCAACGTCGCATGCCACATCACACCGTAGAAAACCTGGCCCAACTGGCTCTACTGCAGATGAATTATTCTTGGCCGAAAGCACCATCTATTCCAGACCTATACGTGCAAGGAGACTGAAAACCGACTCGGTGTAGACCTCTACTTCGCTTGATCGAGAACACTCCAGAAGCATTGCCTCATACCCCTGGAATCCCGCTAGAGAAAGCGCCCGAGCCCACGCACCCAGTTCGTTATCGGCAAACATCTCTACCGTCCTGGCAATCACAGCCTGCAAGTACGTTCGTTCGCCAACACTTAGCGTGTGGACGATATCGCACGCTACAAAACTGAAAACACTTGAATGGCTCCACTCATCCACTGCGTGAGTACGAGTCACCTCATGGCACACCTGCTGGATGGAGTCATCCTCGGACAAGGTTTTCAGGTAGTCAGTGATCAAGGTTTCACTGGCACAGGCAATACCGAATCGAGTGAGCCGCCGCTGCCACTCAGCCTTACATGTGGACAATATCTGGTCCCGCCAGCGGATGAGATTGAAGTCGCTGAAATCGAGGTAGGGCAGCTTGCGGTTCAGATAGATGTAATTGCATGCCGTAACTGACATTTTGGTATGGAGCGCTTCGTCAAGCAGCGCCTCAGACATCACTCGCTGCAGGATGTCGCGGTTGCGAGACTCAACAGGTGGCCTTTTGATGATGTCCTCGCAGGCAGGTGTCACAATGTCGCATTCGATATAAATGGTTTTGAGGTTATAGATAATCCAGCCATAGGACAGACATCTGGATTTCATTTCAGCCGTAGCTGCCTGCCAGGCTGGATGACTTCGAAACGGAACCAGCGACTCGCTAAAGTCCAACCTGCCGTGTTCGAAGAGCAATTCGCTGTACGGGGTCGCATCATTATTGACTGCTGCCCGTACGTTCCACAAAGAAGACAACTTCTCCAGCATGTTCCTGACGCCATCATGGCTTTCCGGACCAACTTCCATATTCACGTGCTGTGTACCTCTTTACCTGTAATGTTCAACCAATTGCGCCATTGATGGCATTCAAGTCTTTGCAAACATGCCCTGCGCATACAGCAACCGAATCCCGTCAGGCGTGGATTCCAACAACCGGCGCTCACCCGTTTTGCGTTGTATGTCGAGGGTGTAGCCCTCGCCTTCGGGGAAGCGGCGGACCACATCCGCCAATGCATGCTCGGCAGCGGCATGCTCTATATCGAACTGGCACCAGTACGCCCGGTGCAATTGAACGATGACGCGAAAGTGCTGCATGGTTTCTACTCTCCTGAAAGGGGACCCAGCACTCGGCTGGCCCAGTTCTCGATCTGGCCCGTTGTCAGGCGCCGCTCCACGAGTGAGCGCCAGGATGGTACGAGCGGCAGTTGCGCAAGTTGGCTCAACTCATCGAGGTCCAGCGGCCGTTCGTACAACAGCGCGATGACTCTGCGCAACGGCCATCGAGGGATGGGGCGGTCCTCGAGCACCATTGCGTCGCCTGCTCGCAGGACACCGCCCTCGAGGACCCGGTAATACCAGCCGGTCATTGCACTGGCCTGCATGCGCAAGGCCATATCGCTCACCTCGAAGCGGTCGCTGAGCTTCCAGCAAGGCTGGCGGGTCTGGCTGACTTCGAGGAGCACGTCGCCGCAGCGAAAGATGTCACCCAGGCAAACGGTGTTTTCGTCGAGACCGACAGTCGACAGGTTCTCGCCGAATGCGCCTGGCCGTGCAAGGCGTGGATGCTCGCCGATGAGCTGTGTCCACGCCTGGTAGTGCTCGAACGGGTAGTGGTGAAGGGCTTTGTCGGGGCCTCCATGGATGCGGCGGTCTCCCTGCTCATCGCCTGTTATTCCCAGCGTTCCCACTTCAACCGGTCCGCATACCGACTCCTTGTCGATACCGGTGAAACTGCCTGGGCGCGTAAAACGGCGAGACTTGCCCGCGAGCACGTGCCGCAACTCGATGACGGACCGCGCCCCACTCATCGCAGGCGCGCCAGCCAGTCGATCAGGATCGTGCTGGCTGCTTGTACGCCTGCAGAACCCAGGGCCTGAGCCTGGGCGCGCAGTTCGCGGGGGTCGATTCGCTGTTGATGCAGTTCGTTGGCGTGGCCGACCAGCCATGCTTCGAGTGCCTGCGGTGCCACCTCGAGATGAAATTGCAGCGCGAGCAGCTGATCGCCCACGCTGAATGCCTGATGAGGGCAGGCCTCGGTGCTGGCTAGCAGCGTGGCCTGCGCTGGAATGTCGAACTGATCGCCGTGCCAGTGCAATACGGGTATTCCGTTCGCCAGGGGCGCCAGTACCGAGGCGCTTCCGGCTGCGGTCAGCGTGACGGGGCCGAAGCCGATTTCCTTATGGCCCATGGCGGCAACGTCGGCGCCCAGGGCGCGAGCGATCAGCTGAGCGCCCAGGCAGACGCCCAACAAGGGTTTACCGTTGTCCAGGCATTGGCGGATGAGCTGGAGTTCGTCCAGCAGGAATGGGTACCGCCCTTCATCGAAAGCGCCAATGGGCCCGCCAAGGATGATCAGCAGGTCTGCCGAGTTCACATCGAGCGACGCCAGCGGGTGCAGAGGCGCCTCTATCGTTTGGATTGCATAGCCTTCGGCTTCCAGCACCGCAGCCAGGCAACCCAGGTCTTCGAACGCGAGGTGACGCAGGACCACTGCTCTTTTCATTTTTGTACCAATACAATAATATGAATGTATGAATACATTATTGACGAATGCATCCACCGCCGTCGAGATCGCCGACGCCATCGAGCGGCAGATCCGCCAGGGTGATTTGCTTCAAAACGCTTCGCTGCCTTCGGTCCGCAACCTGGCCATGCAGCTCGAGGTCAGCCCCAATACCGTCGCGGCGGCCTATGGAAGGCTGCGCGACAGCGGCCTGTTGATTACCGACGGGCGCCGCGGCACGCGCGTCAATGCACCTGGGTCGCAGGTCGCCGAACACGGCTTCGTTATTCCTCAGGGCCTCGACGACATGGCCAGCGGCAATCTGGATGCCGCGCTGTTGCCAGCCGCGGATCACGACTGGCTGCTGCGCAACTTCAAGCAGAATGGTTTCGACCAGTTCGGCGATGATCCACAGCTATCCGGCCTGGCACGCGACTGGCTCGTGAGCCAGCGATTGCCCAGCGAGCACGTGGGCGTGTATTGCGGGGCGCTGGACGCTGTGGAGCGAGCACTGCGGGCGCGCTGCCGACCCGGCGCCACGGTGCTGATCGAAGACCCGTGCTGGCCACCGCTGCGCGATCTACTCGCCGGGCTGCAGCTCAAGCCGGTGACCCTGGCGATGGACGACCATGGCGCGCTGTCACCGGCGCCCGAGGTGCTGCGCGGTGCGGGGGCCGTGGTATTGACGCCTCGCGCGCAGAACCCGACCGGCTGTTCGTTCGACGCCCAGCGTTGGCGGCAGTGGTCGCAGGCCATGCAGGACCCGGTGCAGACCCTGTTGGTGATCGACGATCATTGGGGGCCGCTGAGCCAGGCCCCGACCATTGATTTGCAGCCGCTGCCACAGCAATGGGTCTACGTGCTGTCGACCAGCAAGTTTCTGGGCCCTGATCTGCGGGTGTCGATTGCCAGCGCCAGCGCGTCCCTGCACGCCGAGATGCAACGCCAGCAGCGGGTAGGCCCGCGCTGGGTCAGTCTGCTGCTGCAACGGCTGACCGCTCATCTGTGGAGCGCGATGCTGCAAGCGGATCGTTTGACGGCAGTTGGCGCCAACTATCGAAGCCGGCGGCTTTCGCTTCTCGAAGCGCTAGAACTCAACGGTGTGAGGCTGTCCAGCGCGGGTGAAGGTCTGCACGTATGGCTGCCGGTTATTGACGAGACATCGACGGTGCAGGCGTTGGCAGCCGCCGGCTGGGCAGTCCAGGCGGGCCGGCCGTTCCGGTTGCAGAGCGGGCCGGCGGTGCGTGTCAGTGTCGGCAACCTGGCTCATGCCGATATTGCGCGGTTGGCCGGCGATATCGCCAGTGCCATGCAGGCACCGCGGCGTCGGGTGTATTGAGAGAGGTAGGCTTGATGGCCTCTTCGCGGGCAGAGGGATCGCCGCCCGCTTCGCTCCCACAGCAGAGGTTTCCGGGCTTCAGAACTTGATGAAATGCTTGCGGTAGTGTTGCAGCTCGGCGATGGATTCGCGGATGTCGTCCAGGGCCAGGTGGGTGCTGCCCTTCTGGAAACTGTCCTTGACCTCCGGGGCCCAGCGCGCGGCCAGCTCCTTGAGGGTCGATACGTCGAGGTTGCGGTAGTGGAAGTAGTTTTCCAGTTCGCGCATGTGCCGGTAGAGGAAGCGGCGATCCTGGCAGATGCTGTTGCCGCAGATCGGCGACTTGCCCTTGGGCACCCATTTCTCGAGGAAGGCAATGGTCTGCGCCTGCGCATCGGCCATGCTGACGGTGCTCTCGCGCACCCGCTGGGTCAGGCCGGAGCCGCCGTGCTGACGGGTGTTCCACTCGTCCATGCCGGCGAGGATCTCGTCGCTCTGGTGGATGGCGATGACTGGCCCTTCGGCCAGGGTATTGAGGTCGCTGTCGGTGACGATGGTGGCCATTTCGATGATGACATCGTGATCCGGGTCCAGGCCGGTCATTTCCAGGTCGATCCAGATCAGGTTCTGTGGGTTCTGCATGAAAGTCTCCTCGGCGTAGCTGCGCAGTTTAGCCTAGCCGGCCGTGCTAGTATCCCGCCTTCGTCAACACCTGCATTCATTTACACGGAACACACATGGCCAAACGCCAACTGAACCGCCGCCAGAACTGGCGCATCGAAAAAATCCAGGGCGAGCGCGCTGCCCGCGCCGCCAAGCGCGAGTCCCAGGCCCTGGAGACGCTGGAAGGCGGTGACCTGGGCCCCGAGCAGACAGGGCTGGTAATCGCGCACTTCGGTGTTCAGGTGGAAGTCGAGGCGCTGGAAGGCGAACAGACCGGTCAGGTTTGCCGCTGCTACCTGCGCGCCAACCTGCCGGCGCTGGTCACTGGCGACAAGGTGGTCTGGCGCGCCGGCAATCAGGGCATCGGTGTCATCGTTGCCCAACTGCCGCGCAGCACCGAGCTGTGCCGCCCCGACAGCCGCGGGCAGCTCAAGCCGGTCGCGGCCAACGTCGACCTGATCGTCATCGTGTTCGCGCCCATGCCCGAACCCCATGCCAACCTGATCGACCGCTACCTGGTGGCTGCCGAACACGCGGGCATCCATCCCCTGCTGCTGCTGAACAAGGCCGACCTGATCGACGAGCAAAATGCGCCGGCGCTCAACGCGCTGCTGGCGGTGTATCGCCAGCTGGGTTACCCACTGCTCGAGGTCTCGGCTCATCAGGGCGATGGCATGCAGCAGTTGCAGGCACGCCTGGATGGTCACATCAGCGTATTCGTCGGCCAGTCCGGCGTAGGCAAGTCATCGCTGGTCAACAGCCTGCTGCCTGAAGTGCAGGCCCGTGTGGGTGCGCTGTCGGAATGGTCCGGCCAGGGCACGCACACCACCACCACCGCACGGTTGTTCCACTTCCCCGGCGGCGGTGAGCTGATCGACTCCCCCGGTATCCGCGAGTTCGGCCTGGGCCATGTCAGCCGCGCCGACGTCGAAGCCGGCTTCATCGAGTTCGCCGACCTGCTCGGCACCTGTCGCTTCCGCGACTGCAAGCATGACCGCGAACCCGGCTGCGCCTTGCTCGCAGCACTGGACGATGGCCGTGTGCAGCAGCAGCGCATGAACAGCTACCGCTCGATCATCGCCAGCCTGACCCAAGACACCTACTGATCCAGGGTATCTGCTGACCCTGAGGCGGGCTGCGGCCCCAGGGTCTGGACGATGTAGTCCACGAATGCGCGCAGCTTCGGCGAACGGTAGCGCGCCTGTGGATAAAGCAGGTGCATGGGTCTGCCGGGCAACGCGTATCGAGCCAGTACCTGGACCAGCTTGCCTTCCTCGAGATCGCCACGCACCAGCACGTCGGGAAGCATCACCAGGCCCATGCCCGCCAGGGCGGCCTGACGCAGCCCGGCGCTGCTGTTGGTGACCAGACGCCCTCGAACATCGACGCCGATCGAGCCATTGGGCCCCTGCATGGACCACCGCTTTTGCGTGCCGCGCCACTCATCGCCTGGGTTGTACATGAACTGCAGGCACTCGTGCGCAGCCAGCTCTTCGGGGTGGCCAGGCGTGCCATGGCGACGCAGGTAGTCCGGGGACGCACAGATGCTCAGCCGATAGTCGTCCAGCGGACGCGCGATCAAGGTCGAGGGCTCCAGATTACCCAGGCGCAGGGCGGCGTCGTACCGGCCGTCGAGCATGTCCTGTACCTGATCACCGAGGCTGAGGCTGACGCTGATCTGTGGATAACGCTGAAGAAACCCCGCCAGTGCCGGCGCCAGGCACTCGGCGCCGAAGGTGGGCGGCGCGGTGATCCGTAACAGGCCCTGCGGGGTGCCTTGGGTGTGTTCGGCCCAGCGCTCGGAATCGGCGACCAGCCCCAGCACCTCCAGGCAGCGCTGGTAGTAGGCCTGGCCCGCGTCGGTCACCTGCTGACGGCGCGTGGTGCGCAGCAACAGGGTAACGCCCAGACGCTGCTCCAATGCCTGCAGATGGTTGCTGACCATGGTCGTGGACAGGTCGCAGGCGTTGGCGGCTGCCGTCATGGTGCCCAGCTCCACGACTTTCACGTACACCTGCATGGCTTGGAACAGATCCATTATCAACTCCAAGTGAAAAGTGCATCCAGTCTAGCGGCGTTTATCCATCTGAGCTTGAAGGGAATACTGCAGATTCATTTTCTCCCGAGCGATTCGCGATGAGCGCCAGCCACTTGATGCCGACCTATCAACCCCTGCCCCTGACGTTCACCCGCGGCCTCGGCACCCGCCTGTGGGACGACAGCGGCCGCGAATACCTGGATGCACTGGCCGGCGTGGCGGTGACCAACGTGGGCCATAGCCATCCCGACGTGGTAGCCGCCATTGCCGAACAAGCCGGGCTGTTGCTGCACACGTCCAACCTGTATGCCATCGACTGGCAGCAACGATTGGGCGCGAAGCTGGCTGAAAAATCCGGCCTGGCCCTGGCGTTTTTCAACAATTCGGGGGCCGAGGCAAACGAGACCGCATTGAAGCTGGCCCGCCTGCATGGCCATGCCCGCGGCATCGCCCGGCCTTTGGTGGTGGTCATGAACAACGCCTTTCACGGGCGCACCCTGGCCACCCTGGCAGCCAGCGACGGCGCGCACTTGAGCGCCGGACTGGGCCAACTGCCGGGGGATTGCGTGAAGATCCCCTTCGCCGACCTCGACGCGCTGGCCAGGGTCACCCAGGCGTTCGGACAGCGCATTGCGGCAGTGCTGCTCGAACCGATTCAGGGCGAAAGCGGTGTGCATGTCGCCTCTGCCGCCTACCTGCGCGCCCTGCGTGAGCACTGCGACAACCATGGCTGGTTGCTGATGCTCGATGAGATCCAGAGTGGCATCGGTCGCACCGGCCAGTGGTTCGCCTACCAGCATGCGGACATCCAGCCGGATGTGGTCACGCTGGCGAAGGCCCTGGGCAACGGCATTCCGATCGGCGCCTGCCTGGCCAGCGCGGCAGTAGGCCGCCTGTTCACGCCCGGCAGCCATGGCAGCACGTTCGGCGGCAACCCGCTGGCCTGCCGGGTTGGCTGTACGGTGCTGGACATCATCGAGCGCGAGGGGCTGCTGGACAACGCCGCGCGCCAGGGGCAGGCGCTGCTCGAATGCTTGCGCAGCGAAGTGGGCATCTTGCCCGGAGTCAAGGCTGTGCGCGGCGTGGGCCTGATGATCGGCGTGGAACTGGACCGGCCCTGTCGCGAACTGATGCAGCGGGCGGCGCAAGAGCATGCCCTGCTGATCAACGTGACCCGTGGCACCACCCTGCGCCTGCTGCCGCCCTTGACCCTGAGCGCGGCTGAGGTGGAGCGTATTACCGATGCCCTGTCCGCCCTGGTGCGCGCGCCGCAAGGGTTGTGCACAGGTGCCAGCTAGAGGAATTGGCTGTAGGAGAAGTTACTTTCCTAGGTAAGGAATGTCTCTTTTGAATGACATACCTTGCCGCTTAAACGGCATTGAACAATCTTTCAACCTTCAACACTCACGATGAAGGTTTTCCATGCTCGACCTGCCCGTTGCCTGCCTGCGCCTCGCTCGACCGACTGCTGGCGGGAGTCGGCGATGAGCGTGTTCATCGGCTACCAGCATGCCGATCATCCACACGCGCTGCGGGTCCGCAAGCAACTGCGCAGGGCCGGGATCGAGGTGCGCATGGACGTGATGGACTTCGAATCGCTGACCACCCTGCATGTCACCGAGACGATCACCGCGCACATCCGTGACTGCACCCACGTGATCCTGATGATGTCCCACAGCAGCGCGCGGCGTTGGTGGATACCCTTCTCCATCGGCGAGGCGACCTCGTGGGACCGACGCATCTGCGTGTATCGAATGGGTGACCAGGCGCTGCCCGAATACCTGGCCCATTGGCCGACCCTGACGCGCACGCAGCAATTGGACTTCGTCATCGAGGCCTACCACCGCGAGGCGGCCCTGCGCATGCCGGCCAGTCAGCGCGAGACGCCGCTGCAGCTGTGCGCGCGCGATATCCACAGGGGCCTGCGCGAACGCATCGGGCGTGGATTCTAGCTAGGCGGCAAGGCTGGGAAGGCGGTGCGGCCCATCAGGGCGCGGGTTTGCCCGGCTCGACCATCTTCGTCGAGCCGTCCTCGAAGAGGTTCAGCCGCTGGCGCAGCTCGCGCGGCTGCACCGGCGCATCGGGATCACCGATCGACGCGCCAGGAGGACTGGCAGCTGGAGGCGCGCCGGGTGCAGGCGTTTCCAGGGCCGGTTGCTCGCCTTCGATGTCGCGCTGGGCCTTCTTGGTCAGCACCACGATATCGATACGGCGATTGATGGAGTTCAGCGGATCCTTGCGGTCGAACAGCGAAGACGAGCCATAGCCAACCACTCGGGCGATCTGGTCTTCCGGGTAGCTGCCGGCTACCAGCGCGCGGCGCGCGGCATTGGCACGGTTGGACGACAGCTCCCAATTGCCGAAGCCGCCCGCCGCACTGCCGGCGTAGGGCTTGGCATCGGTGTGACCGCTGACGCTGATCTTGTTCGGCACCGCCTTGATGGTGTCCGCCATGGCCAGCAGGATGTCCTCGAAATAGGGTTTGAGCCGCGCACTGCCCAGGTCGAACATCGGCCGATTCTCGGCGTCGGTTATCTGGATGCGCAAACCGTCCTGAGTGATCTCGAAAAGGATCTGGTCCTTGAATTTCTGCAGCTGGGGGTTTTCGTCGACCTTGTTCTGCAGTTCCTGCAGCAACAATTCGAGGCGTTCCTTTTCAACCTGCTGGGCCACTTGCTCGGCCTGCTCGGCCGCGACCTGGGTCGAGGTCTCGGGCTTGGGCGGCGACACCTCGACGTCCGGATTCAGCGTCTTCTCGGGCGATAGCTGGGGCGAGCCGCCCAGGTCGATGACATAGGGCGTGCCGCTTTCGGAGAAGCCGATCGGGTCCTTGAAGTAGCCAGCGATGGCGATCTTCTGTTCAGGCGTGGCTTCGGACAACAGCCACAATACCAGGAAGAACGCCATCATCGCCGTCGCGAAGTCGGCGAATGCGATCTTCCAGGCGCCGCCATGATGGCCGCCGCCAAAGCGCTTGACCCGCTTGACGATGATGGGCTGGTTGTTTTCCATGACTCAGCGACCGCGTACGGCTTGTTCGAGTTCGGCGAAGCTGGGCCGGTGCGCCGGGTACAGCACCTTGCGCCCGAACTCCACGGCCAGCGACGGCGGCATGCCCGAGGCCGAAGCCACCAGCGACGCCTTGATGGCCTCGTAGACGTTCAGTTCTTCCTTGGCATCATGGGCCAGGCAGGTCGCCAAGGGCCCGAAGAAACCATAGGCCGCCAAAATACCCAGGAACGTACCGACCAGGGCGGCGCCGACGTGACCGCCGATCGCTGCCTTGTCGCCATCACCCAGCGAGGCCATGGTCACGACGATACCCAGCACCGCCGCAACGATACCGAAACCGGGCAACGCATCGGCGATGCCGGTGACGGCGTGGGACGGGTGCTCGAGCTCTTCCTTCATGCTCAGCAGCTCCATGTCGAACAGGCCTTCGAGTTCGTGTGGGGCCATGTTGCCCGAAGACATGATGCGCAGGTAATCGCAGATGAACGCCATCATCTGCTCGTCCTTGAGGAGGGCTGGGTACTTGGCGAAGATCGGGCTGGCGGCGACGTCCTCGATGTCGGCCTCGATGGACATCATGCCCTCGCGACGGCTCTTGTTGAGGATCTCGAACAGCAGGCTCAGCACTTCCAGATAGAAGGCATGACTGAAGCGCGACTTGAACATCTTCAGCGACTTCTTCAGCACGATCATGGTGGTGCTGCCGGGGTTGGCCTGCAGGAACGCGCCCAGTGCGGCGCCACCGATGATCAGCACCTCGAAGGGCTGCACCAGGGCAGCCAACTGACCATGGGAAAGAACGTATCCGCCGAGCACGCTCGCGAACACGACAATGATGCCGATAATTTTAGCCATGGATAAAAAACACTTCAGAAGTCGGGTTCATGGACGAAAAAGGTGATGTTGAATCTGTTGTTCTCCTTATCGGCAGAACTGCGCCAGACTATAGGCAGCGGTTTTCAAAAGCCAGTTTGGTCCGTTCGTGTAGTCGGCCTGCATTCAGGCATGCATCAGGATAAGCATAGTGTCCAACGCCAAGCCTCAAACCCTCGACACCTGGCTCGCATTGCTCGATGGCGTGCGCCTGCCGATCCCCAGGCTCTACCACGACAAGGTTCGCGCGGCGATCAAGGACCGACGCCGCTCGCTGCGCGACATCGCTGACCTGATGCAGCACAGCCCGGCGCTGGTGCTCAGCGTGATGCGCGAAGCCAACCGGCATGCCAGCAACAGCCTGGCGGAACCGGCGGAAAGCCTCGAAGTGGCCCTGAACCGGCTGGGCCTGTCGCGTGCCGAAGAGTTGCTGATGCGCCTGCCCGCGCTCGACCCGCAGCAGATGCCGCTGACCCTGCGTCAGTTGCAAATGATCAGCCAGCATGCCAGCCAGCAGGCCAATGGCCTGTTCGCGGCACGGCTGGCGCGGCTGTGGCAGGAGATCCACTGGGGCAGCCTGTTGTTCCTGTCGCCGCTCTGGCCACTGGCTGCAACCTACCCCGAACTGCTCGATGAATGGGAGCGCCGGGTCATTGCCGAGGGCGAAGCGGCGGCCACGGTCGAGCAGGCGCTGTTCGGCGTACCGCTGCTGGTGCTCTGCCAGGCACTGGCGCAGAAATGGCGCTTGCCGGCCTGGGTGCTGCACGGCTATCGCCTGCTGCTGGGGGAACGGCGGGCGCTGGTGCAGGCGCTGCACATCGCCCGCGACAACCAGCACCGCCTGCGTCAGCAACAGCAGCTGGACGACGAGCCGGCGCTGCGCCGCTGGTTGAACCAGCCGGCCAATACCATCCTGATGGCCAATGGTCTGGCCCTGGCGGCGCAGCACGGCTGGTTCACCCCCCACCTGCAGCGCTGGCAGTACCTGAGCTGCCTGTACCTGCAAGTGCCGCTGGAGCAGGTGCAGCAACAGGTTCATCAACATGCGGTGCACAGCGCCCGTGTGCACTGGGCTACCGACCTGTGGCACCCGGCACGCAGCCTGCCGTGGCCGCCGCAGCACACGCCCGCGACGCAGGACAGCGAACCGGCGCCGGCACCCAGCGAAGCGGCACTGGCGGGCTGGCGGCACCTGTGCACGCAGCTGCTGGCCACGCCAACGCCGTTCAACAATGCCTTGCACCTGACCACCTGCGCGCGCGATGCACTGCTGGCATGCGGCATGCAGCGGGTCATGCTGCTGATGGTCGACCGCAGCCATGGCAGCCTGCGCGTGCACCAGAGCGCGGGGCTGCCCAAGGAGGCGGCCGCGCTGAGCCTGGGCATCGAGCACAGCAGCCTGTTGCAGCGGCTGCTTGCCCAACCGACGCAGTTGCGCATGGGCAGCGCCAACAGCGCGCAGCTGCAGGCACTGCTGCCGGCGACCCTGCGCGCGCTGTTCCGCGGTGAACACGTGCTGCTGCGCTCGCTGGGCGTCGAAGGCCGCGTGCACACGTTGCTGGTCGCCGACCAGGGCGGACGCCCGTTTTCCGAGATCAGTGTGCAGGGCTTCGGCAAGACCGCACAGTGCATCGAGCGCGCGCTGGACACCTTTACCAACCGCAGCCGGTAAGGCTTGCGCTACAATCGTCGTTCCGTTTTATCTGGAGACCCGAATGCCTGACTTCGCTGGCCTGCCCCTGGTGATCGAGCCCGAGGCGCTGAGTACTCGGCTCGATGCCGCCAACCTGATCGTGGTCGACCTGACCAGCGACGCGCGCTACGCATCCGGGCACATCCGCGGGGCGCGTTTCGTCGATCCCAAGCGTACCCAATTGGGTCAGCCGCCTGCACCGGGGCTGTTGCCCGGGCTGGCGTCACTGGAGCAGCTGTTCGGCGAGCTGGGTCACCACCCGCAGGCGACCTACGTGGTCTACGACGACGAGGGCGGCGGCTGGGCCGGACGCTTCATCTGGCTGCTCGACGTGATCGGCCATTCTCGCTATCACTACCTCGATGGCGGCATCCTGGCCTGGGAGGCCGCCGGCCTGCCGCTGAGCCAGGACACGCCAGCCAGCGCCGGCGGCCCGGTGTCGCTGACCCTGCACGACGAGCCCACCGCAACCCGCGAGTACCTGCAAAGCCGCCTGGGCGCCAGCGACCTGGCCATCTGGGATGCCCGCGGCCCGCTGGAATACTCGGGCGAAAAAGTGCTGGCAGCCAAGGCGGGGCACATTCCCGGTGCGATCAACCTGGAGTGGACCGCCGCCATGGATCCGGCGCGCCAGCTGCGCATCCGCAGCGACGTGGCGCAGATGCTCGACGGCCTGGGCATCACCGCCGACAAGGAAATCATCACTCACTGCCAGACCCATCACCGCTCTGGCTTCACTTATCTCGTGGCCAAGGCGCTGGGCTATCCACGCGTCAAGGGCTATGCCGGTTCCTGGGGCGAATGGGGCAACCACCCCGACACCCCCACCGAAGTTTAAGGACACTCAATGAAAGATCGCCTGTTCATCATCAGCCAATACCTGCTGCCCCATCACCTGCTCTCGCGCCTGGCCGGGTGCGTTGCCGAATGCCGCTCGCGCTGGTTCAAGAACGCCTTCACCCGCTGGTTCGCCGAGCGCTACAACGTCGACATGTCGCTGGCCCAGGTCGAAGACCTGAGTGCCTACGAGAACTTCAACGCCTTCTTCACCCGTGCCCTGAAGCCCGATGCGCGTCCGCTGGACCCGACCCCCGGTGCAATACTCTCGCCGGCTGACGGCGCCGTCAGCCAGCTGGGTACCATCGATCACGGTCGCATTTTCCAGGCCAAGGGTCACAGCTTCAGCGTGCTCGAACTGCTGGGCGGCGATCCAGACAACGCCGCTCCTTTCATGGGTGGCAAGTTCGCTACCATCTACCTGTCACCGCGCGACTACCATCGGGTGCACATGCCACTGGCGGGTACCCTGCGCGAAATGATCTATGTGCCGGGGCGCATCTTCTCGGTCAACCAGACCACTGCCGAGAACGTGCCTGAACTGTTCGCGCGCAACGAACGGGTGGTGTGCATCTTCGACACCGAACGCGGGCCGATGGCCATGGTGCTGGTGGGCGCGATGATCGTCGCTTCGATTGAAACCGTCTGGGCGGGCCTGGTGACGCCGCCCAAGCGCGAACTCAAGACCTTTCGCTACGACGAAGCCGCTCGCGCGCCGATCCATCTGGAGAAGGGTGCCGAGATGGGCCGCTTCAAGCTGGGCTCCACCGTGGTCATGCTGTTTGGCCCGGAGCAAGTCAAATGGGCCCATCATCTGGCCAACTTGTCACCGGTGAACATGGGCCAGGGCATCGGGCTGGCGGCCAGCGCGGACGACGTGGCGCCGGCGCCAGTTTCCACCGTGATCTGAACCGCCTGCAGCCTGCGCGGCGCAGCCTCGGCGACATCGAGGCTGCGACCGTTATCCAATGCTGTTAGAGTCCTTGCATACGGCCAAATGAATGGCCTGTCTTTTCTCGTCGTTCAAGCCCTCGAGCGACGACCTGAGTTGAACCAGGAAACGACCGATGTCGCCACGCCCCCATCTGTTGTTGCGCGCACCGACGCCATCGCAGTTGAGCCTGACCTTCTGCGAAGCGACCCCGCGCGACCTCAAGCGCTGGATTGCCAAGCTGCCCAAGGCCAATCTGGGGGAAACCGCCCGGTTGCTGTACCAGGGCCTCGGCGAGCTCAACCAGCTGCTCACGCCCAGCGAAAACCGCCTGCAACTGCTCGAGCTGCTGCGGCCCGAGGTGTATTTCGTCTGCAAGCATCTGGAACGACACTTCCTCAACCAGTCTATCGTTCTCGACGAACGCTCGCGCAAGGTCGCCAACCTGTGCCAGGCCCTGCAGAACCATCTGGCCATCGGCTACAAGCAGATCGTGCTGCGCATTAGCGCCACCTACGCGAAAGACCGTGCCTCCAAGGATCGCGCCACGCTCCTGGCCACCGCTGCGCAGCGCGCCCTGCACTGCCTGAATGGGCCAGTGATGCGCGCCAGCCTGCTGTACTGCCCGGTGCCCGACGGGGTCTGGCTGGAACTGCACCAGCTGTACCAGGCGGCCCTGGCGCATCAGTTGCAGAACGTCCCGATCAACGATCCGCTGGCCGCGCATGGCACGACCCTGAGCGTGCAGCAAAGCTACACCGCCGCCTTGTTGCTGGGCAGTTCACGCTGCAACCAGATGCGCCAGCAGGCGATCCTGCGTCTGGCCGAAGTGCTCGAGGCCTGGAGTCTGCTGGTGCGTGTGCAGCCTGCCACCCTGGCTTCGAGCCTGTTCGCCATGGCGCCCGACGAAGACAGCCCGCCGCGCTACAAGACGCTGTATGAAGAGGACCAGTTGCCACTGCTGGTCGGACTCGACCCCGCCGATCTGGTCGAGGCGATCAAGACGCACCTGGAAATGCCGGTCGAGCAGCGTGCTCAGTCGCGGCTGATCCCCAGCAACTTCAGTATCGATCTGCTGCAACACGTGGCGGCCGCCTGGGGCGATGTGGCGGAACGCACCTTTACCCGCACCCCCGGTCAGGGCAACCTGACGGTGTGCATCGGCATGAGCGCGCTGCATTACTACATTGGCGGCGAGCGTTCCTTCAGCGAGATCCTCAAGCGTCCGGCCCTTTCCCAGAGCGCGCAGTTCGTGCCGGGCGCCGCCACCCAGTCCTGGAGCAGGCCGAGCGAAACCGACCGGCACGGCGACTACGAAGAAATCCAGTACGACCTGCCGAGCGGCGAAGGCAGCGGCGCCGCCAGCGCGTCCAACAATGACCAGCACTTCCCTACCTACGCTCTGCAGATCGTCAACCACAGCCCCGGCGGCTATTGCCTGGCATGGCCAAGGGAAGTCCCGCCGCAGCTGCAGGCCGGAGAAATGATCGGTATTCAGGACACTCAGGCCCAGGGCTGGAGCGTGGCGGTAGTGCGCTGGATCCGTCAGGTGCGCAGTGGCGGCACGCAGATGGGCATCGAGCTGGTGGCACCGCACGCGCAGCCATGCGGTCTGCAACTGGTGCGCGTCAGCGAGCAGAACAGCCAGTTCCTGCGCGGCCTGTTGCTGCCGGAAATCCGCGCCATCGACATACCCGCCTCCCTGCTGGCCCCACGCATGCCGTTCCTCGAAGGCAACAAGGTGATCATCAACACCCAAGGTGAAGAACGCCCGGCCGGCCTTGGGCAGCGCATGACCGGCACCGGCAGCTTCAACCAGTTCGAATACCACCTGCTGGAAGTGGCCAAACCGGCGCCGGCCGGTGCCGACGATGCTGCACCCGAAGAAGACTTCGATTCGCTGTGGAAAGACCTCTGAGCCAGGCTGCGTTCAGTCGCGGCGGCCCAGCAGGTACAGCACGGCATCCAGCCCCAGCACGCTGATGGCCTGACGCGCCGACTGGCGTACCAGCGGCTTGGCACGGAACGCCACGCCCAGGCCTGCAATCGCCAGCATGGCCAGGTCGTTGGCGCCATCGCCCACGGCGAGGGTCTCGCTCAACTCCACACCCTGTTCACGAGCCAGCTGCTGCAGCAGGTCGGCCTTGCGCTGGGCGTCGACGATCGGCTCGACTGCCACGCCGGTGCATTTGCCGTCGACCACCTGCAGTTCGTTGGCGAACACATGGGTGATGCCCAGGCGCTCCTGCAACTGCCTGGCGAAATACGTGAAGCCACCGGACAGAATGGCCGTCTTCACACCCATGCGGTTGAGTTCGGCGAACAGGCGCTCGGCCCCTTCACTCAGGCGCAGCTGCGCACCGATGTCATCGAGTACCGCAACGTCGAGACCGTCGAGCAGTGCCAGACGCGCCTTGAAGCTGGCGCGAAAGTCGATTTCGCCGCGCATGGCCTGCTCGGTGATGGCCGCGACGCGTTCGCCGATGCCGGCCGCCTTGGCCAGTTCGTCGATCACCTCGGCCTCGATCAGGGTCGAATCCATGTCGAACACCGCCAGGCGTGGCTGTCGGCGCTGAGGTGATTCGGGCTGGTAGACGATGTCCAGACCCAGCGCGGCGCTGAGCTCAAGCACTTGCCCGCGCAATTGCAGCGGCTGCTCCAGCGTGCCGAGCAGGCCCAGCTCGAAACAGGCGTTGCCGCCCGCCGCCGCAGACAGGCGCTCGATGCTCGCCAACGCCAAGCCATGCTCGCTCAGCAGGCTGATAACCTGCTGCAAGGCAGGGTAACCGACCTGGCGCCCCATCACGCTGACCACATGTTCAGCCGGCGTGGCGGACTGGGCGGCGCTGAACGTGGTATCGGCGGCCAGAGCGGCGCGCAAGGCATCGGCGATGCCCGACTGCTCCCGAGCGGTGATGTTGAGCAGGACGATTTCGCGCAAGAGGCACCCCGTTTCATGAAAAAAAACGCATTCTAACCACTTTCAGTGACCATCGGGCACAGGCAGCGCTTTGCCGCTCGGAGGGTGCTCGTTATACTGCGCGCCAACTTCACGGACAAAGAGCCGCGCTCAGTGAACCGGCCTACGCCAGTCAAAACCGACAACTTCTTCCTGCTGATCTTCCGAGCCGTGCGCCACCGTCGAGTGCCCCTGGCTTTGCGCATCGCGTTCACCAACATCGTGCTGGTTGCCATAGCCCTGGTGATCTACGCCTGCGTCATGGGTCTGCAGTTCAAGCAGGCCATGCACGAGCAGGCCGACGCGGTGGGGCAGAGCCTGACTACGCAAACGGCCACGTCCGCTACCGAGTTGCTGGTGTCCAACGACATTCTCAGCCTCAACGTGCTGCTCAACAACCTGGTGAAGAACCCGCTGGTCGCCCACGCGGCGATCTTCAGCCCGGACAATCGCATTCTCGCCGAAGCCGGACAGCGCCCCAAAAGCGGCCTGCTGGGGCAGAGCCAGGGGCTGTACGAAACCAAGATCAACTTCCAGGATGCGCTGGCCGGGCAACTGCGCATCAGCCTGGACATGAATCAGTTCCAGCAGCCGTTGACCATCAGCCTGCAAAGCATGGGCGTTCTGGCCGGTATCCTGTTGGTGCTGGCACTGGCGTTGAGCCTGCGGCTGGGTCGCTACATTTCCACGCCGCTGCTGCAACTGCGGGTCTGGTTGCGCAACCCCGACGAGTTCACCCCGGCCACCCAGCGCACCGACGAGATCGGCGACCTGGCCCGGCAGCTGCACGCACAGCTGGCGCCAGAGCCGCGCGAGCCAGAGGTCGAACCCGACGACACCGACGAAGACGAGGTGCCGCACGCAGCGCCACCCGTGCGCACGGCAACCGCCAAGCCGGGCCCCTTCCCGCCCGTGGCAGCCAAGCCGGTAAAACCGGTCATGCGCCAGATTCAGGCTGACGAAGACGAAGAAGACTTCGGTGACGACCCGTTCGCCGACCTGCGCGAAACCCCGGTGGCCGTGATCAAGCAGCCGACCACTGCCGTGGCTCGGGTGCACACCGACAGCGCCGTGCTGGCCGTGCAACTGGGTGCGCAGGAACAACTGCGTCGCCTGCCCAAGGCACGTCTGGCCGAGCTGCTGGAGCGTTATCACGACTGCCTGCAACAGGCCGCCTCGCTGTACGAGAGCGAAGTGCACATGCTCAACGACGGCAGCACGCTGATGCTGTTCCACAGTGAACACAGCGGTGATGACTACCTGACCAACGCGATCTGCTGCGGCGAACTGTTGCGTGCCCTGGGCCATGCCTTGCAGATCGAGGTCGCCGACAGCGGCATCACCCTGCAACTGCAGTTGGGTCTGGTGCTCAGCGATGACGTTCATGGCTTGAATTCCATCGACCTGCTGCTGACCGAATCGGCGCAGGATGCACTGGCGCTCTCGCAGCACAGTCGCAACCTGCTGCTGGTGGTGCGCGAGATCGGCGAAGACCCGCTGATCCGTCAACGCGCGCGCATTCGCTCGATCGCCAGCCCCGAAGGGGCCTGTTGCGTCGAGCGGCTGCTGGAGCCCTACCCGTCCCTGCTGGAACGCCAACTGGCACGAATCAGCTGATTGGTTGAGCGTTTGCCCATAAAAAAAGCCCGCAATGCGGGCTTTTTTGTGGGCGCCGTTCTAGAAGCGGAACACTTCCAGATCGGTGCGGATGGGCGTAGCCAGAGGAATCCGCGACTTTTCCTGCTCGCGGCGCACCTGCGCCGGCGCGGACTTGCGCTCCTCGACCAGCGCCGGCTGGTTGGCCAACGGCTTGAGCGCCGCAGTCAGCTGTGCGGCCAGGCGCTGCAGCAGTACGCCCTGGGCCTGGACTTGATCCGCGGTGCCGCCGTCATGCTTTTCCTCGAGATGGACGATGCGGTTGTCACGCACTTGCCCACGGCGGTCGAGGACACGCCACTGGGCATCCAGGACGGCAGGCTGGCCGCTGCCTGAATCGAGTCGAGTGATCGACAACAGCACCTGGGCGTCAGGCGTGAAGTTGGCGGGCGTAGGCGCCAACACCACGCGCTGGCTGTCCAGGCGCCAGGCCATCTGGCGCAACAGCAACTGGTCGATGTCGGCAGAAAGGCTGCCGGCCCAACGACCGTCGGTGGACGCTCTCAGGCTGCCGTCGGACTGGCGCTGCAGCAGCGTTTCGCGCTGCAGGTAGTCGGCCACGGATACTGGCCCCAGCAGCACGGCCATACCCCGACTTTCCTTGGGCAGCCCGGGGTTGCCGCTGTCGAGCTGGTACAGGGCCACCGGTTGATGCGTGCTGCATCCGGCCAGTCCCAGCACGCCGCTGAGCAATAAAATCACGGGAAGGCGCAACAGTTTCATCATTTCATCCAGGCGGCTGCCACACGGCAACCGCAGCAATACTCGACCGAGTCGTCTGGACGCTGCCGCTTGGCAGCGCCGCGAAAGGGCCTATCATCCGTGAATCCGCGCCCTGACTCCAGTGCTTGTCCGTCGAACGGCAGCACGGCCACCGTCCAGGCGCGGTCGTCGATCAGAGGTTTTCCACGACCAGGGCGTCGACACGCTGGAAACCGCGGGGCAGCTTGTTGCCACGCCGACCGCGCTCGCCTTTATAGTGCTCAAGGTCATCGGGCTTGAGCGACAGCGTGCGTTTACCCGCGTGCAGCACCAGCGTCGAGCCTTCGGCGACCACCGCAAGGTCAGTGACGAATTCTTCACGACTGGCCACGCGATCACCGGGAATGCCGATGATCTTGTTGCCTTTGCCCTTGCCCAGTTGCGGCAGGTCGCTGATCTTGAACACCAGCAGGCGGCCCTCGGTGGTTACCGCGGCCAGCCAGTTCCGTTCCCGATCGGGTACGGCACGCGGGTTGATCACCTTGGCCCCTTTGGGCAGGCTGAGCAGTGCCTTGCCAGCCTTGTTCTTGGCCTGCAGGTCTTCGCCCTTGACCACGAAGCCGTAGCCGGCGTCCGACGCGATGACGTACAGCGCGTCGTCGTCGGGCAGCATCACGCACTCGAAGGTGGCGCCGGGTGGCGGCGTCAGGCGGCCGGTCAGGGGTTCGCCCTGGCCACGGGCCGAAGGCAGGGTATGCGCGGCCACCGAATAGCTGCGCCCGGTCGAGTCGATGAATACCGCGAACTGGTTCGAACGCCCGATGGCTGCGGTCTTGTAGCCGTCACCGGCCTTGTAGGAGAGGCCCGTGGCGTCGATATCGTGACCTTTGCCACAGCGCACCCAGCCTTTTTCCGACAGCACTACCGTCACCGGCTCGGTCGGCATCAGCTCGTTCTCCGACAGCGCGCGTGCTTCGCTGCGCGCAACGATCGGCGAGCGACGCTCGTCGCCATAGGTTTCGGCGTCCTTGATCAGCTCGGCGCGCACCAGCTTCTTCAGCTTGCTTTCGCTGCCCAGCAGCGCCTGCAGCTTGGCGCGTTCCTTGGCCAGTTCTTCCTGCTCGCCGCGGATCTTCATTTCCTCGAGGCGCGCGAGCTGACGCAGGCGCGTGTCGAGAATGTAGTCGGCCTGGATCTCGGTGAGGGCAAAGCGTTCGATCAGGCGCGCCTTGGGATGCTCCTCGGTGCGGATGATGTGGATCACTTCATCCAGGTTGAGGAAGGCGATCAGCAAGCCGTCCAACAGGTGCAGGCGACGTTCGACCTTGTCCAGGCGGAACTGCAGGCGACGGCGCACGGTGTTGACACGGAACTCCAGCCATTCGACCAGCAACGTGCGCAGGTTCTTCAACTGCGGGCGACCGTCCAGACCGATGATGTTGACGTTGACCCGGTAGGTCGACTCCAGATCGGTGGTGGCGAACAGATGCTGCATCAGGTCGTCGACTTCGACGCGATTGGAGCGTGGAATGATGACGATGCGACACGGATGCTCGTGGTCGGATTCGTCACGCAGATCGGCCACCATCGGCAGCTTCTTGGCCTGCATCTGCGCCGCGATCTGTTCCAGCACTTTGGCGCCGGACACTTGGTGCGGCAAGGCGGTGACGACTACGTCGCCGTCTTCCAGGCGATACACCGCGCGCATGCGCACCGAGCCGCGGCCGGTCTGGTAGATTTTCAGCAGATCGGCGCGCGGGGTGATGATTTCCGCTTCGGTCGGGTAGTCGGGGCCCTGGATGTGTTCGCAGAGCTGCTCGATCGTCGCCTTGGGCTCGTCGAGCAGGCGCACACAGGCGCTGGCCACTTCGCGCAGGTTGTGCGGTGGAACGTCGGTGGCCATGCCTACGGCAATGCCGGTGGTGCCGTTGAGCAGGATATTGGGCAGCCGTGCCGGCAGCACCGACGGCTCGTCGAGGGTACCGTCGAAGTTCGGCACCCAGTCCGCCGTGCCCTGGCCCAGCTCGGTGAGCAGCACCTCGGAATAGCGCGACAGACGCGCCTCGGTGTAGCGCATCGCGGCGAACGACTTGGGATCGTCCGGTGCGCCCCAGTTGCCCTGGCCATCGACCAGCGTGTAGCGATAGCTGAACGGCTGGGCCATCAGGACCATGGCCTCGTAGCAGGCCGAGTCGCCGTGGGGGTGGAACTTGCCGAGTACATCGCCCACGGTACGTGCGGACTTCTTGTGCTTGGCGTCGGCGTCCAGGCCCAACTCGCTCATGGCATAGACGATGCGTCGCTGGACCGGCTTGAGGCCATCACCGATATGCGGCAAGGCGCGATCCATGATCACGTACATGGAGTAGTTGAGGTAGGCCTGTTCGGTGAAGTCAGCCAGGGACCGGCGTTCTACGCCGTCAAGACTGAGATCGAGGGAATCGCTCATGCAAGCCTCATCGTTTCGTGGTCTGGCGCAGCAGCAAGTTGCCGCCGCGCTGAGTGAATTCAAGTTGTTTCAGGGCGCTCATGCCCAGCAGCACCTGGTCGCCGTCGAAGCCCGGCACCACCAGGGCGCGGACATTGCTCAGGCGTATATCGCCCAGCTGCAGAGTGGCGATCTCGGTGCGATAGCCTTGGGTCTTGCCATTGGCAGTGGTCAGCAGCACCGGCGCACCGCGGGCCAGATCGAGCTTGCGCGCGACCGCTTCGGGCATGGCCACATCGGTGGCGCCGGTGTCGAGCATGAATTGCACCGGCTGCCCATTGATGAAGCCGCCGCTGACGAAGTGCCCCTGGCCATTGCCGGCCAGTTGCACTTCCACGTAGCCGTCGCCGTGCTGGGAAACCGGCACCGCATTGGGATTTTCTCGACGCTGTTCCCAGTCACCGAAGAACTGCGTGGCCAGGTACAACGCTGCGGCCCAGGCCAGCAGCATCAACACCTTGCCAACACGCCTGCCCGGTGCGGCCTGGCTCATGGCGCGGCGCTCCAGCCGCCGGCGGGGGCCGCGAAGCGCCAGACCACCGGACGCCGCTCGCCATCGGCGCGGGCCCACTGGTTATTGTCGGTGCCCACCCATGCCCCCTCGGCATCGACGCTCAGCGCTTCGGTCAGACCGTAAGGAGCATCATAGCGGCGAGCCGGCAACAGCGCCTCGGCGGCGAACGACCAGCATCGCTCCACGGCAGCCGTGTCCGCGTCGCGACGACAGATGCGATAGGCATTGCGTTCCAGCGTGAACAGCTTGCCATCGAACCAGGCCAGATCGGCAAAATCGCGCGGCATGTGCCTGGCCCGGGGAATCTGCACCGGCAGGGCTTCCGCACCGCCTTCGGCAAGCAATACGCAACGCCCCTCACAGCTCCAGCTCAATGGCCGCTTGCGAACGGCCAGCAGGCCGCGCTGCTGACGTTCGGCAGCCAGCCACAGGCGGTCGCCCGCCAGATTGACGGTCAGCCCTTCGAACAGGGCATTGAAATGCAACAGCAGGTGGCTGGCGCGTGCCTGACTGACCAGGGTCGGGTCCAGGGTCAACCATTTCGGCTCGCCTGACACGGGAATCTGCAGCACCGCGACGTGGGATTCACTGACCAGGTATTGGTTGCCTCGGGCATCGCAGCTGATGCCTTCGAAATCCAAGTCGCCGCCACGCACGAAGGCCGCCGCCCAACTGCTCATGCGCAGACGAACGGGCAGCCCGCTGGGCGGTACCGGCGGCGCCTTGAAGGTTACGGCCGTGGCCTGCCAGTTGGGAGTCGAGGTATCGAGCCGATAGACCGTACCGTCCTCCCGGTCCGAAACGGCCCACAAGGTCTTGCGGCACAGCGCCAGGCCGGACAGGTTCCCGGTGGGCATACCGTCCACCGCGTGCTCGCCGACCAGGGTCAGCTCGGGCACGGGTGGTTGCCCCGACGCCACGGCCAGCGTCGGCAGGGCCAGGGCGAACAGGGCTGTCAGCAGCGCTGCGATCAAGCCAGCACCTCGGCCAGGTTGCCCTTGGACTCGAGCCACGCCTTGCGGTCGCCCGCACGTTTCTTGGCCAGCAGCATGTCCATGATTTCGGTGGTGCCGGCGAAGTCGTCCAGGGTCAGTTGCACCAGCCGGCGGGTGTTGGGGTCCATGGTGGTTTCGCGCAGTTGCGGCGGGTTCATTTCGCCCAGGCCCTTGAAGCGCGTGACCTGCGGCTTGCCGCGTTTCTTTTCGGCGACCAGGCGGTCGAGGATGCCGTCGCGCTCGGCCTCGTCCAGGGCGTAGAAGATCTCCTTGCCCAGGTCGATGCGGTACAGCGGCGGCATGGCGACGTAGACGTGACCGGCGTCCACCAAAGGCCGGAAGTGCTGGACGAACAGCGCGCATAGAAGGGTCGCGATGTGCAGGCCGTCGGAGTCGGCGTCGGCCAGAATGCACACCTTGCCGTAGCGCAGCTGGCTGATATCGGCGGCACCGGGATCGACGCCGATGGCCACGGCAATGTTGTGGACTTCCTGGCTGGCGAGTACTTCGCTGCCGTCCACCTCCCAGGTGTTGAGGATCTTGCCGCGCAACGGCAGGATCGCCTGGAACTCCTTGTCCCGCGCCTGTTTGGCCGAGCCACCGGCCGAGTCCCCTTCGACCAGGAACAGTTCGGAGCGGGCCGGGTCCTGCCCGGCGCAGTCAGCCAGCTTGCCAGGCAATGCGGGGCCCTGGGTGATGCGCTTGCGCTCGACCTTCTTGCTCGCCTTGAGGCGACGCCCGGCGTTGCTGATCGCCAGTTCGGCCAACTGCATGCCCAATTCGGGATGGGCGTTGAGCCACAGGCTGAAGGCGTCCTTGACCACGCCGGAGACGAACGCAGCCGCCTCGCGCGAGGACAGCCGCTCCTTGGTCTGGCCGGAGAACTGCGCATCCTGCATCTTCATCGACAGCACGAAGGCGATGCGTTCCCAGATATCTTCGGGCGCCAGCTTCAAGCCGCGTGGCAGCAGGTTGCGGAACTCGCAGAACTCGCGCATCGCATCCAGCAGACCCTGGCGCAGCCCGTTGACGTGGGTACCGCCCTGAGCCGTCGGGATCAGGTTGACGTAGCTTTCCTGAACGCTGTCGCCGCCTTCGGGCAACCACAGCAGTGCCCAGTCCACGGCTTCCTTGTTGCCTGCCAGGCTGCCGCAGAACGGCTCGTCGGGCAGGCGAGCGAATTCGGTGACCGCATCGATCAGGTACGAACGCAGACCGTCTTCATAATGCCACTCGACCTTCTCGCCGCTGCCCTTGTCTTCGAAGCTGACCAGCAGGCCGGGACACAACACCGCCTTGGCCTTGAGCACATGCTTGAGGCGGCTGACGGAAAACTTCGGCGAATCGAAGTATTTCGGGTCCGGGGCGAAGTACACGCTGGTGCCGGTGTTGCGCTTGCCGACGGTGCCGATGACTTCCAGATCGGTGGCCTTGAAGCCATCGGCGAAGGTCATCTGGTACTCGTTGCCGTCGCGCTTGACCCTGACCCGCACCTGATTGGACAAGGCGTTGACCACCGAGATGCCCACCCCGTGCAGGCCGCCGGAAAACTGGTAGTTCTTGTTGGAAAACTTGCCGCCCGCGTGCAGCTTGGTAAGGATCAGCTCGACGCCGCTGACGCCTTCCTCGGGGTGGATGTCCACGGGCATGCCACGGCCATCGTCGGACACTTCAAGAGAGTGATCGGCGTGCAGGATGACCTGGATAGAACGTGCATGGCCCGCCAGGGCTTCGTCGACACTGTTGTCGATGACTTCCTGGGCCAGGTGGTTGGGCCGACTGGTGTCGGTGTACATGCCCGGGCGCTTGCGCACCGGGTCGAGGCCCGAGAGGACTTCGATGGCGTCTGCGTTATAGGAGCTAGCGCTGGGATTGGCCATGGGGTCTCGTCGTCAGTCGTTCGTGAAAAGAGTGATCAAAGCTGGGCAAAATCGACGGCCTGGTAACGCGCCGCGTCGATGCCGGCGAATGCCAGCAGCGCTGGCAACTTTTGCGCAAAGCCTTGGAAGCCGTGGTCGCCGCCGTTTTCGATGTGTACGCTGCAGGCTTGGTAGAAGGCCGCAGCCTGGCGATAGTCGAGGGTTTCGTCGCCGGTCTGCAGCCACACCTGAAGCCGCTCGGGGTCGGTGGGCGCCGGCACTTCCAGCTCGGCAAGGGCCGTGACGTGGTCGCGGGTCAACTGCCAGCGTTCGCCCGTATAGTGGTTGGTCTGCATTCCCAGGTAGCCATCGAACAGGTGGTGGGGATTGACCACCGGATTGATCAACAATGCCTTGAGGCCGAAGCGCTTTGCCAGGTGCGTCGCATAGTAGCCGCCGAGGGAGCTTCCCACCAGCAATGGTGCGTCGAGCTGCGCCAGCGCGGCTTCCAGTTGGGCAATGGCCTGGCGCGGATGGTGGTGCAGCGCCGGCGCGCGTAGCTGGTCGGCCAGGCCGATGCGTTGCATCAGCGCGCTCAGCTGGCGGGCTTTCTGCGAATCCGGCGAACTGTTCAGACCGTGAATGTAGAGGATCGAACCGGGCATGGGGGCCTCCGGGCATAGAGATGGCGCGCAGTTTACCTTGTCGGGGGTGCAGTTGGGGTGTTGCTGCGTCGGTATATGGGCAAGCCGCAATCCTGGCGCGAAACCCTGCGGGAGCGGGCTCTGGCCGCGAAGGCCGCACTACCGCCTCTGAATCAGTAACCCGCCGCGTCCAGGTCCGGGGTGAAGGTGAAGTTCGCCAGCCGCGACACGCCGGTCTCGATCTGCCCGTCCGGCATCAGGCGCAGCCAGCGGTAGCCCGGCGCGCGGTTGTCCAGGGCGAAATCCTCACTGCCGGGCAGAAACTGAATGCCCGTGGACGGCGACGCCAGCAGGCGCAAGCCATGGGCGTGCCGGTCGATCTCCTGATGCACATGCCCCCAGAGCACACCACGCGCCTGCGGGAAACGCCCGAGCAGTTCGAACAGGGCCCCGGCGTTGCGCAGCCCGATGGGCTCTATCCATTGGCTGCCGATCGCGACCGGATGGTGGTGCAGGCACACCAGATGATGCTTGTGCGGTGCTTCAGCGAGCGCCCGCTCGAGCAACTGCAACTGATCGTCGGCCAGATGGCCGGCTGCCGAACCGGCGATGGCCGAATCGAGCAGCGTCACCCGCCAGGCACCCACATCCGCCACAGGCTCCAGCCACTGGGTGCCTTCTGCGGCTTGCCGCATGAGCGCCGGCTCGTCGTGGTTGCCGGGCAGCCAGCGCGTGGGTGCGCAAATGACCTGGGTGGCCTGCGCGAACGCCTGGTAAGACGCCAGCGTGCCGTCCTGGGACAGGTCACCGGTGGCGACCAGCAGGTCGATGCGCGGCTGCTCCTCGAGCACCTGCGCGACTACCTGCGCCAGGCTCCGTCGCGTGTTCAAGCCGAACATGGCACCGTCGGCTGCGGCCACCAGGTGGCTGTCGGAAAGCTGCACGAGCACTACCGGTGCATCGACAGCAGGATCAGATAGGCTCGACAAGACCGTCTCCAGGCAAAAGGGCGAACCGGCAAATTATGCGCAGCCTGGATGACAAGGGCAATGCGACCTGCGGCGCTCGTGCAGGCCGATGTTCAGCGTACCGCTTCGTACTCGTGGCCACAGGCCAGGCAATGACTCAGCCACTCACCCAGGAACAGATTGAGCTGGGCCTTTTCGTCAGGCTGGTGCATGGCCGCATTGGGGTAGGGATAGACGCTGCGGAAACGCCGGGCGTGCTCGGCGCTGACGACTTCGGCCATGCGCGCGTCGTGGTACACCTGCACCTCCATCTGCGGCACCGGCAGCCATGGCAGGCTGTGTTCCTGGCGTACGCGCAGGGTGGTGGTGTACGGACAGGCAAGTAGCACCTCCAGCGTCAGCACACCAAGCATCTGGTCGGCCTGGGTCATGGCGATGCGGCGTGACAACTGCTGGCTGCGCATGTCCGGCAGCAGGCGCATGAGCCGCGCGTAATTGGCTTCGCAGGCGGCCTGCAGGCCGACCAGATCGACGCGGTAGCGCTCGCGCAACGGGCTCACGACCACAGCCCCCTGACTTCGTCGCGGTTCAGGGCCAGCCATTGGATGGCGATGATCGCTGCCGCGTTGATAATTCGACCATCGCGCACGGCCTGCAGGGCATCGTCGAATGCCCAGACCTTGACGCGGATGTCCTCGCCCTCTTCTTCCAGGCCATGCAGACCACCTGCGCCCTCGCTGCTGCAGCGGCCCAGGTAAAGGTGCACGAACTCGTCGCTGCCGCCGGGTGACGGGAAGTACTTGCTGATCGGCCACAACGCTTCGATCTGCAGGCCCGCTTCCTCGTCGGCCTCGCGGTGCGCGACTTCCTCGGGCCGCTCGTCCTTGTCGATCAGCCCGGCGACCATTTCGATCAGCCAGGGGTTGTCGACCTTGCCCACCGCGCCGACCCGGAACTGCTCGATGAGCACCAGTTCGTCGCGAGCGGCGTCGTAGGGCAACACACACACGGCATCGTGGCGCACGAACAATTCGCGGCTGATCTGCTTGCTCATGCCACCGTTGAACAGCTCGTGGCGCAGGAACAGCTTGTCCAGTTTGTAGAAGCCCTGGAAGCAGAGCTCGCGCTTGTCGATTTCGACCGCCGAAGGCATTGATCGTGATGAATCTGGCATGGAAAAACCTCTTACTCGTGCATGCAGCATGGGGCCATCCTAACCGCGATGGGCCCGTATTGCAGCCCCTTTGAGGTGAAGCCGCGCGCCTCGGGATAGGCGGTTGGGCGAGCAGGCATTAAGATTGCGCAGCTGGCGAACCGACGGTTCGACCGACAGTCCAACCACGATAATTCCATTACCCGCCAAGGACCCTCATGTCGTTTCTCAAGTTCGCCTCCGTGGCCTGCGTCGCCCTGACCCTGGGTGCCTGCTCCAGCCTCTTCCAGCCCAACTACCGGGCGCCGCTGGACACCAAGCGCGAGGCTTTCGAGCACCTCAAGCCTGGCTGCGACAATCAGGATTGCCCGCTGGTGAACATCGACGTGGTGCACTTTCCCGACGAGCCGGGCCTGGATGCAGCCATCGACAAACGCTTGCGCGAGATGACCGTCAATACCCCGGACGCCCGCGTGCCCGCGACCCTGAAGGCTTACGAAGAGCAGTTCATGCGCGAGGCCCAGCCACGCTACAGCAGCTACCTGCAAGCCAAGGTACGCGAACAGCATGACGGCATTGTTGTGGTCGAACTGTCCAGCTACGCCATGACCGGCGGCGCCCATGGCATGCCCGGGCGCGGCTTCATCAACTGGTCGCGCCGCGAACACCGCGAGCTGACCTTGCAGGACATGCTGGTCCCAGGCCAGGAGCGTGCGTTCTGGCAGGCCGCCGAAGAAGCCCACCGCGGCTGGCTGGTCGCCAGCAAACTGGACAAGGACGCCGAGTTCATTCGCCAGTGGCCCTTCCAGCAAACGCCGAACATTGCCCTGACCTATGGGGGCGTGGTGCTCAAGTACAATGTGTACAGCATCGCCCCCTACGCCATGGGCCACCCGGAAGTGAAGATCGCCTACCCGCGCCTCAATGGGGTGATCAAGCCCGAGCTGTTCCCGGGTCGCGGTTGAGTACTCGCTCGATCAGGTAGTACAGCAACCCGGCCACCAGCAGCGCTGGCAGGGTTGCGCCGATCTGCGGGTACAGATTGGCCAGCACGTGGTACAGGCATACGCCACCAAGCCAGGCCAGCAGCGCACTCCAGTGCACGGCGCGCGGTTCGACCTGCGCCGAACGCCTGCGCAGCACGAAGTGGTCCATCAGCACCACGCCGAACAGCGGCGCGAATACCGAGCCAATCAGCAGCAGGAAGTTCTGGTACTGCGCCAGCGGTGCCAGGCAGGCGATCAGCGTGCAGATGATGCCGATGGCCAAGGCCAGGTGTTCGACCTTGAGCCCTGACAGCAAGCTGGTCGATACCGCCGCCGAATGGATATCGGCGAAGGCGTTCTCCGACTCGTCCAGCAGGATCAACAACAGCGGTATGCCCAGGCCGGCCCCGGCCAACGCCAGCAGCAGCGCATTGACTTCGCCACTGGGCGCGAACGCCAGGGTGTAGGCGACGCCCAGGCTCATCAACCAGAAATTGCCTATGAAAAACCCGACGGCCGTGCCGCCGAACACGCTTTTGGCGCGCTTGCCGAATCGCGAATAGTCGGCAATCAGCGGCAGCCACGACAAGGGCATGGCGATGGCGATGTCGAAGCCCGTGGCCAGGTCCATGGAACCGTCGCCAGCGGTGTTCCACAGGGTCGTCAGGTCGGCCTTGGCGAACAGGTTCCAGGTCAGCCACAGGCACGCTGCCAACAGCAGCCATATGCCCCATTTGCGCAGCACCTTGCGCACGAAGGTCAGCGGCCCGGTGACCGCCAGCAATGTCGCCAGGCCGCCGAAAAACACGGTCCACAGCCAGGGGTTGCTGCCCAGGCTGCCCTCACCGAACGCGCGCGTGCCCAGCAGGCTGGCCGCATCGCGCATGACGATGATCTCGAACGATCCCCAGCCAATCAGTTGCAACAGGTTGAGCAAGGCCGGAACGCTGCCGGCGCCGCGGCCCAGGGTCAGGCGCAGGGCGGCCATGGCGGACAGGCCGGTGTCGCTACCGATGACGCCGACCGAGGCGAGCAGCAAAACACCCACCAGGGTGCCCAGGAAGATCGCCGCCAGTGCGCCGGCCAGGCCCAGGCCAGGCGCCAGCAGGGCGCCGGTCTGCAGCACCATGAGGCCCACGCCCAGGGAAAACCACAGGGAGAACAGGTCGCGCCCGCCCAGCACGCGCTGGGCGGCGGACACCGCAGTATCGGGAGAATAGGAGGTTTTCAATGGCTGGGCTCGAGTGGAAATGGGTCGAAGGTTGTTGGGGCATCGGTGGTGCCGGTTCGCGGCCGCTGACCGCTCCTACGGAGGGATCGCAGGAGCGGTCAGCGGCCGCGAAAACCGCACCACCGAAGATACTGACTAGACCTTTTGGTACAGCTGGCTGCCTTCCTGCTTGAAGCGCTGCGCCTGCTCGCGCATGCCCTCTTCCACGCTCAGGTCGACGGCTTCGATCTTCTGGTTGGCCGCGTACTCGCGCACTTCCTGGGTGATTTTCATCGAGCAGAACTTCGGGCCGCACATCGAGCAGAAATGCGCGACCTTGGCCGAATCCTTGGGCAGGGTTTCGTCGTGGTAGGCACGCGCGGTGTCTGGGTCCAGCCCCAGGTTGAACTGGTCTTCCCAGCGAAACTCGAAGCGCGCCTTGCTCAAGGCGTTGTCGCGGATCTGCGCGCCCGGATGTCCCTTGGCCAGGTCGGCGGCGTGGGCGGCAATCTTGTAGGTGATGATGCCGGTCTTCACGTCATCCTTGTTCGGCAACCCGAGGTGCTCTTTCGGCGTCACGTAGCAGAGCATGGCGCAGCCGAACCAGCCGATCATCGCCGCACCGATACCCGAGGTGATGTGGTCGTAACCCGGCGCGATGTCGGTGGTCAGTGGGCCCAGGGTGTAGAACGGCGCTTCGTCGCAGCATTCGAGCTGCTTGTCCATGTTCTCCTTGATCAGCTGCATCGGCACATGCCCCGGACCTTCGATCATGCACTGCACGTCGTGCTTCCAGGCGATCTTGGTCAGCTCGCCGAGGGTTTCCAGCTCACCGAACTGGGCTTCGTCGTTGGCGTCGGCGATCGACCC
Organism: Pseudomonas sp. CFBP 8758; assembly: GCF_014841725.1. Classification (NCBI taxonomy): domain Bacteria; kingdom Pseudomonadati; phylum Pseudomonadota; class Gammaproteobacteria; order Pseudomonadales; family Pseudomonadaceae; genus Pseudomonas; species Pseudomonas sp. CFBP 8758. Next base: position 173,286 of record NZ_JACYUK010000007.1, read on the forward strand.
CGGACGCAGGCCGTCGCCCAGGGAAAAGCTGACATCGTAGGCTTTCATGATTTCGCAGATGTCATCGAAGTGCGTGTACAGGAAGTTTTCCTTGTGATGCGCCAGGCACCACTTGGCCATGATCGACCCGCCGCGACTGACGATGCCGGTGACCCGCTTGGCGGTCAGCGGCACATAGCGCAACAGCACACCGGCATGGATGGTGAAGTAGTCGACGCCCTGCTCGGCCTGTTCGATCAGGGTGTCGCGGAACAGCTCCCAGGTCAGGTCCTCAGCCGCGCCGCCGACCTTTTCCAGGGCCTGATAGATGGGTACGGTGCCGATCGGCACGGGCGAGTTGCGGATGATCCACTCGCGGGTTTCGTGGATGTGCTTGCCGGTGGACAGGTCCATCACCGTGTCCGAGCCCCAGCGAATGCCCCAGGTGAGCTTGGCCACTTCTTCCTCGATGGAGGAACCCAGCGCGCTGTTGCCGATGTTGCCGTTGATCTTCACCAGGAAGTTGCGGCCGATGATCATCGGCTCGAGTTCGGTGTGGTTGATGTTGGCCGGAATGATGGCGCGGCCGCGGGCGATCTCGTCGCGGACGAATTCGGCGGTGATCTCCTGGGGAATACTGGCGCCGAAGCTGTGGCCCTTGTGCTGGTCCTTGAGCAGGCCGGCAGCGCGCGCCTCGGCCAGCTTCATGTTCTCGCGGATGGCGACGTATTCCATTTCGGCGGTAATGATGCCCTGGCGGGCATAGTGCATCTGGCTGACGTTGGCGCCGGCCTTGGCGCGGCGCGGGTTGCGCACATGGGCGAAGCGCAGTTTGGTCAGTTCCTCGTCGCTCAGGCGTTGCTGGCCGAAGTTGGAGCTCAGGCCGGCTAGGCGCTCGGTGTCGCCGCGGTCGTCGATCCACGCCGAGCGCACGTCGGCCAGGCCCTTGCGCACGTCGATGACGACGCTGGGGTCGGTGTACGGGCCAGACGTGTCGTAGACGGTCACCGGCGGGTTGATTTCACCTGCGCCGCTGCCGGTCGAGAAGTCGGTGGGCGTGACATCCAGGCTGATCTCGCGCATCGGCACGCGGATGTCCGCACGCGAGCCTTGGACGTAGATCTTGCGTGAACGGGTGAAGGGCTGCACGGAGCCCGAATCGACCCGGGCCGATTCGCTCAAATGCACGGTGTTTTTTGCTTTTGTATTCATCACAGGCTCTCCAGACGGCATCCATCACGGGAATGTCGGAGCGAACCTGAAAGGCACGGATGCACCCTGTGAACGGATGCTGTGCTTGTACGCGAGGTGCCGTGCAGAAAATGCGCGAGACCCCGGACGAAGCACAAGAGGACTCGCCGAAAGGACGAGAAATCTTGTTCCCTACGCAGGCGTTAACCTGATCAGGTTCAACGGGATCCGGATTATCCGATCTCAGCCTCATAGCAAGGCACCCCGACAAGAACGTGCACAGCATAGACGGCCCGCACACGGAACGCCAACTCCGCCTGCAGGTCTTGATATTGGCCGTTGCGCCGGATTGTTGTGCAGCGCGTCGCGCTCTACACTCGCCCTGCCCCACGCCTATTTTCACAGCTGATGCCCAGACCCAGCTTTCAGACCAAGGATTGCCCCATGCTGCGCAGTAGATTTCCCTCGGCAACGGCCCTCGCCCTGGCCGTGTCCGGTGCCATTCCAGGCATGGTCCTGGCGCAGCAGGCACCGCTGGCGAGCATGACCGACCTGGTCAGCGTCTATCAGGAAGCGGTGCTGAACAACGCCGACCTGGCCGCTTCGCGGGCCGACTACGCCGCGCAAAGCGAAATCGTGCCGCAGGCGCGGGCAGGCTTGCTGCCCAACCTGTCGGCGGGCTACGACATCAACGATACCCGCACGGCGCTGGACCAACCGTCGGCGGTGTACAACCGCAGCGGCAATTCCTACCGGGCGCAGTTGAGCCAGCCGCTGTTCCGCGCCGACCGCTGGTTTCAGCTCAAGGCCGCCAAAGCGGTCGACGAGCAGGCGGCGGTGCAGTTGTCGGCCACCGAGCAGAACCTGATTCTGCAGAGTGCCCAGGCCTATTTCTCGGTGCTGCGCGCGCAGGACAATCTGGCCACCGCGCGTGCCGAAGAGAATGCTTTCCGGCGCCAGCTCGATCAGTCGCAGGAGCGTTTCAACGTCGGTCTGTCCGACAAGACCGACACCCTGCAATCCCAGGCCAGCTACGACACCGCCCGGGCCAATCGAATCATCGCCCAGCGTCAGGTCGACGACGCCTTCCAGGCCCTGATCACGCTGACCAACCGCGAATACAATTCGATCCAGGGTATCGTTCACACCTTGCCGGTGCTGGCGCCGATGCCCAACGACGCGAGTGCGTGGGTCGACACCGCTTCCCGGCAGAACCTCGATCTGCTGGCCAGCAACTACGCCGTGGAAGCTGCCGAGCAGACCTTGCGCCAGCGCAAGGCCGGGCATGCGCCCACGGTGGATGCGGTGGCGCAATACCAGAAGGGTGACAACGACAATCTGGGTTTCAGCAATCCTTCCAATCTGCCGGGCGTGAGCTATGGCAGCGACGTGTCGCAGCGCAGCATCGGGGTGCAGTTGAACATTCCGATCTACAGCGGCGGTTTGACCAGTTCGCAGGTCCGTGAGGCCTATGCGCGGCTCACGCAAAGTGAGCAGCAGCGTGAAAGCCTGCGCCGACAGGTGGTGGAGAACACCCGCAACCTGCACCGCGCGGTGAACACCGATGTCGAGCAGGTGCAGGCGCGCAAGCAGTCGATCATCTCCAACCAGAGCTCGGTGCTGGCCACGGAAATCGGCTATCAGGTGGGAACGCGCAACATCGTCGACGTGCTCGATGCGCAGCGCCAGCTGTACAGCTCGGTGCGCGACTACAACAACACCCGCTATGACTACATTCTCGACAACCTGCGGCTCAAGCAGGCGGCGGGCATCCTGAGCCCCGGCGACCTGCAGGACCTGACACGATTCCTCAAGGCCGATTACAACCCGGACCGGGATTTCCTCCCGCCAGACCTGGCCAAAGCGGCCGAAGCACTGCTCAAGCCGCCAGCGAAACCATGACCTGACGCGCCGCTGCTACAGGGGGTGTGTGAGCCGCGTCCGGCGTCGAAGCGGGGTGTCAGGTGTATCGCGTCGCCAGTGACGCGGCTTGCGCCGCTGCTACAGGGCGCGCGCAGCCCGTAATGAGCCCCACGCGTTCCTGTAGCAGCGGCGCGAGCCGCGTCCGGCCTTGATGCAGTGGGTCAGGTGTACCGCGCAGTGGGTGACGCGGCTTGCGCCGCTGCTACACGGGTCGCGCAGCCCATAATGAGCCCCACGCGTTCCTGTAGCAGCGGCGCGAGCCGCGTCCGACGTCGATGCGGAGTGTCAGGTGTATCGCGTCGCCAGTGACGCGGCGTGCGCCGCTGCTACAGGGGTCGCGCAGCCCGTAATGAGCCCCACGCGTTCCTGTAGCAGCGGCGCGAGCCGCGTCCGGCCTTGATGCAGTGGGTCAGGTGTACCGCGCAGTGGGTGACGCGGCTTGCGCCGCTGCTACAGGGGAAATTATTCGGGAGCGGAAAAAAGAAAACCCCGCCGAAGCGGGGTTTTGCAGACTGTTTCCCATGACATCCATTTCCGTCCGCCATCCTGGCAGAAATCCTACGTGTCCCTGTTATATCTAGGCGCATCCTGCGCAACGTCCTTGGAGTGAAGATTAACTGTGGATCCAATCCGTGGATATAGCTCAAAGACACCACGTGATGTAAGCCAAAGCTTACATCGTCAGAATTGCTCCTCATCCAACAGAAACAGTGACGCGCTGCCGGCATCGACGGCAGCCGCCAGCGAGTGGATCCGCGGCAACAACCGGGCGAAATAAAAGCGCGCCGTGCCCAGTTTGCTGGCATAGAACGCCTCGTCCTGCCTGCCCAGCGCGGCCGCCGCCATTCTCGTCCACATGTAGCCGTAGGCGGTGTAACCAAAGGCCTGCAGGTACTCGACCGATGCGGCGCCGATCTCGCGCGGATCGTTCGCGGCGCGGCCCAGAACCCCAGCAGTCAGCGCATCCAAACGGTCCAGCGCGTGGATCAGTGGTTGGGTGAACTCCTGCAACGCGGCATCGGCCTGGGCGGCGTAGGCACGCACTTCGTCGGAAAACAGCTGATAGAACGCACCACCGTTGCCCACCACCTTGCGGCCCATCAGGTCCAGCGCCTGGATGCCGTTGGTGCCCTCGTAGATCTGCGTAATACGCACATCGCGGACCAACTGCTCCTGGCCCCATTCGCGGATATAGCCGTGGCCACCGAATACCTGCTGGCCATGCACCGTGGTTTCCAGGCCCAGGTCGGTCAGGAAGGCCTTGGCCACCGGAGTCAGCAAAGCCACCATGTCTTCGGCGCGCTTGCGCGTGGCCGGCTCTTCGCTGTACTTGGCGGTGTCCAACTGCAGCGCCACGTAGGTGGAGAACGCCCGCCCGCCTTCGTTGCAGGCTTTCATGGTCAGCAGCATGCGCCGCACGTCCGGGTGGACGATGATCGGGTCGGCCATTTTGTCGGCCTGCATGGCCCCAGTGGGCGAACGGCTCTGCAGCCGGTCACGGGCGTACTCCACAGCGTTCTGATAGGAGCGCTCGGCCGACGCCAGGCCCTGAATGCCTACGCCCAGACGCTCGTAGTTCATCATGGTGAACATGGCCGCCAGGCCCTTGTTGGCCTCGCCGACCAGGTAACCGGTGGCGCCATCGAAGTTCATCACGCAGGTGGCCGACGCCTGGATGCCCATCTTGTGTTCGATGGAACCGCAGGACACCGCGTTGCGCGCGCCCAGGTTACCGTCGGCATCGACCATGAACTTGGGCACCAGCAGCAGCGAGATGCCCTTGGGGCCGGGCGGTGCGTCGGGAAGCTTGGCCAACACCAGATGAATGATGTTCTCGGTCAGGTCGTGTTCGCCGCCGGTGATGAAGATTTTCGTCCCGCTGACCTTGTAGCTGCCGTCTGCCTGCGGTTCGGCACGCGTGCGGATCAGGCCCAGATCGGTACCCGCATGGGCTTCGGTCAGGCACATGGAGCCGGCCCAGGTCCCGGCATACATCTTGGGCAGGTAGGTGCGTTTCAGCTCTTCACTGGCATGGGCGTTGATGGACAGGCAGGCACCGGCAGTCAGCATCGGGTACAGGCCGAACGCCAGGCTGGCCGAGTTGACCATTTCCTCGACCTGCGCCGAAATCACCTTGGGCATGCCCATGCCACCATGGGCAGGTTCGCCGCCCACGCCGACCCAGCCACCCTCGGCGTAGGTCCGATAGGCCTGGATGAACCCGGCCGGGGTGGTCACCGCGGTATCGCGCCAGTGGCAGCCCTCTTCATCGGCCGCCCGGCTCAAGGGCGCGATGGCCTGGGCGGTGACCTTGCCGGCCTCCTCGAGAATGGCTTCCATGGTGTCGACATCGACGCTGTCGGCCAGGCCCGGCAGCTGCGCCCAGTGGCTGGCAACGTCGAATACTTCGTTCAGGACAAAGCGCATATCGCGCAGGGGAGCTTTGTAATCCGCCATGGCTGACTCGCAAAAATTCGAGGGCTGAGGTTCGAAAGCCGGGTGGCGCGCTCGGCAACACGCGCGCCGCCCGGCTGGTTGGCGTACCTGTCAGTAGGACAGGCCGAAGTGCGCTTCGTCCATGTCCATCAGGTTGGCCGCGCCCGAGAGCATGGCGGCAACGTGAGTGCGGGTGCGCGGCAGGATGCGCTGGAAGTAGAAGCGCGCCGTTTGCAGCTTGGCCGTGTAGAACGCGGCATCGCCCGTGCCTTCAGCCAGCTTCTGCGCTGCCACACGAGCCATGTCGGCCCAGAAATAGGCCAGGCAGGCGTAACCCGAATACATCACGTAATCGACCGAGGCTGCGCCGACTTCTTCGCGATCCTTCATGGCGGCCATGCCAACCTTCATGGTCAGCTCGCCCCACTCCTTGTTCAACTGCGCCAGGGGTGTAACGAACTCGGCAACGGCTTCGTTGCCTTCGTTGGCCTGGCAGAACTTGTGCACGATCCGGGTAAAGCCCTTGAGGGCCTCGCCCTGGGTCATGAGCACCTTGCGCCCCAGCAAGTCGAGTGCCTGGATGCCGGTGGTGCCTTCGTACAGCATGGAAATGCGGCTGTCGCGCACGTTCTGCTCCATGCCCCACTCGGCAATGAAACCGTGCCCACCGTAGATCTGCACGCCGTGGTTGGCGGCCTCGAAACCGACTTCGGTCATGAACGCCTTGGCGATCGGCGTCATGAACGCCAGCAGGGCATCGGCGCGCTTGCGCTCTTCCTCGTCCTGGCTGAACTTGAGCACGTCCACCAGCTTGGCGGTGAAATAGACCATGGCCCGCGTGCCTTCGGCGAAGGCCTTGATGGTCAGCAGCATGCGCCGTACGTCCGGGTGCACGATGATCGGGTCGGCAGCCTTGTCGGGCGCCTTGGGGCCGGTCAGCGAGCGCATCTGCAGGCGATCGCGGGCATAGCGCAGGCCACCCTGGAACGCGACTTCGGCATGGGCCAGACCCTGCAGGGCAGTGCCCAGGCGTGCCGTGTTCATGAAGGTGAACATGCAGTTCAGGCCCTTGTTGGCGGGGCCGATCAGGTAGCCGGTGGCGCTGTCAAAGTTCATCACGCAGGTGGCGTTGCCGTGAATGCCCATCTTGTGTTCCAGCGAGCCACAGCTCACCGCATTGCGCGCGCCGATCGCGCCATCGCTGTCAGGCAGGAACTTGGGCACGATGAACAGCGAGATGCCCTTGGTGCCGGCCGGTGCATCGGGCAGGCGTGCCAGCACGATGTGCACGATGTTGTCGGCCATGTCGTGTTCGCCGGCAGAAATGAAGATCTTCGTGCCGCTGATTGCATAGCTGCCGTCGGCCTGGGGTTCGGCCTTGGTGCGCAGCATGCCCAGGTCGGTGCCGCAGTGTGGTTCGGTCAGGCACATGGTGCCGGTCCACTCGCCGGACACCAGCTTGGTCAGGTAAGCCTCTTGCTGCTCGGGCGTGCCGTGGGCGGAAATGGTGTTCATGGCGCCGTGGGACAGGCCGGGGTACATGCCCCACGACCAGTTGGCGCTGCCGATCATCTCGCTCACCGCCAGACCGAGGGATTCGGGCAGGCCCTGGCCACCGTGTTCGACGTCGTGGGCCAGGCTTGGCCAGCCGCCTTCGACGAACTGTTTGTAGGCCTGCTTGAAGCCGGTCGGCGTCTTCACGCCGTCTTCGCTCCAGGTGCAGCCTTCGATGTCGCCCACACGGTTCAGCGGCGCCAGTACCTGTTCGCAGAACTTGGCGCCTTCTTCGAGGATGGCATCGACCATGTCCGGGGTCGCATCCTGGCAGCCGGGCAGGCTTTGATAGTGCGCTTCGTAGCCGAGCAACTCGTCGCGGACGAAGCGAATATCACGCAAGGGGGCCTTGTACTCAGGCATAGCGATAAACCTCTGCTGATGGATTCCGATGGGTTCGACCTGCGACAGGTTGTCGCTATCAAACGGCTGTTTGAAACATACGTTTACGCCTGCGCAAAGTCAATACCCGCCCGGCGGCCGTCACGGTGCCGTGGCGGCTGCGGGCTGGTTCGCTGAAAGCCGGGATCGACAGGGTTCGGCGGGTATGGCGCGGGTTAGAGCGGAGTACCGAGTAGAACGTTGGCAGGATCGAGCCACACATTGACCGAGTCGCCCTCACGGATCGAGCAGTGCTCGGAAAGTGCGCACAGGGTCTGCCCATTCGCCAGGCCGATACGCATTTCGCAAGGCCCTCGAGCGTCCTTCAGGACCTGCTCCAGCACACCCTCCAGGCAGCTGTGACCAGGCATGGCGGGAGCATCCAGTGGCAACACGCACAACCAACCCGCCTTGATCAAGGCCACCACACCAGCGCCGGGCACCAGCGTCAGGGTTTGCGTGCTGTCATGGGTGATCTGCGCGCGCAGGCTCAACCCCGCGCCCAGGTCCAAAGTGATTTCGTCGTTGCGCCCTTGAGCGTCGATGGCAGTCACGCGGCCGTGCAGTTGATTGCGGGCGCTGGTACGCAGCATGAGTCGGCCCAGCAGGTCGAGGTCGCCGACGTCCTCGGCGGCTTCGAGCACCTGCGCCTGCAAGGCCTGGAGTTTCTGGTAGAGGCGCAGCATGCGCTGCCCTTCCGCGGACAAGCATGCGCCACCACCGCCCTTGCCGCCCACGACCCGTTCGACCAGCGGCGTTTGGGCCAGGTTGTTGAGTTCGTCGATGGCGTCCCAGGCGCCCTTGTAGCTCAGGCCAGCCGCCTTGGCGGCACGGGTGATCGAACCCTGCTCGGCGATATGACGCAGCAGTTCGATGCGTTGCGGACGACGTGCGATGTACTGGGCAAGCAAAGGAGGCAAGGTCATGGCCCAAGGCTACTCGGGCTTGGCCGTGCGCGCCAGACAGTAGACGTCGACCCGCGCGGCGCCGCCCTCGCGAAGCAGCGTGGCCAGGGCCTGCGCGGTGGCGCCGGTGGTCATCACATCGTCGACCAAGGCGACGTGCACTCCATCGAGCACCGCACCGGGCATCAAGGCAAAGGCGCGTTCCAGGTTGTGCAGGCGCGCCTTGGCGCCCAGTTCCTGCTGCGCCTGGGTCTCGCGCGGTCGTTGCACCAGGGTCGAATCGCAGTCGATGTGCAGTGCCTCGGACAACCATCGAGCGAGCATTTCAGCCTGGTTGAAACCTCGTCTGCGCAGGCGTTTGCGCCCCATGGGCACCGGGATCAGCAACTGCGGGCGTGGCAACCCTTCATTGAAACGATGATCGAGCCAGTGACTGGTCAACTCGGCCAGCAAACGTCCATAGGGCCACTGGCTGTTGTGCTTGAAGCGGGTGATCAGGCTGTCGACGGGAAAACCATAGTGCCAGGGGGTTTCCACCTTGCCGAATGCGGGTGGCCGGCGCCGACAGGGCGCGCAGGTGAACCCACTCATCGCCAAGGGCAATGCGCACACCGTGCACTGCTCCTCCAGCCAGGGAAGGTCGCATTCGCAGGCCTCGCACAGGGCATAGGGATTGCCCGACGCTTCGTCGCACAGCAGGCAAATCTGATCAGTTTCTAGCCACTTGTAGACCTTGGTAGCCGCAGAAGGTTGACAGTGCATGGAGCTTCCTTAATCATGCCCGCATTCGACTCAATAGCCGCGTTGCGCCCATGGACATTCCAGCGTCCGTGCGCGCGCCCAAGCATAAACAAGGAATCGCCGATGAGCGCCAGTACAACTGCAACCGTTCGTCACGACTGGACCCTGGCCGAGGTCAAGGCGCTGTTCGTGCAGCCGTTCAACGACCTGCTGTTCCAGGCGCAAAGCGTGCACCGGGCGCATTTCGACCCCAATCGGGTCCAGGTCTCGACCCTGCTGTCGATCAAGACCGGCGCCTGCCCCGAGGACTGCAAGTACTGCCCGCAATCGGGGCACTACAACACCGGGCTGGAAAAAGAAAAGCTGATGGAAGTGCAGAAGGTGCTCGAGGAAGCCGCCCGCGCCAAGGCGATCGGTTCGACGCGATTCTGCATGGGCGCGGCCTGGAAACACCCCTCGGCCAAGGACATGCCGTACGTCTTGCAAATGGTTGCCGGGGTCAAGGCGCTGGGCCTGGAAACCTGCATGACCCTGGGGCGCCTGGACGAAGACCAGACCAAGGCCCTGGCCCAGGCCGGCCTCGACTACTACAACCACAACCTGGACACCTCGCCGGAGTTCTACGCCAGCATCATCACCACCCGCACCTACAGCGAACGCCTGCAGACCCTGGCCCACGTGCGCGACGCCGGCATGAAGATCTGCTCCGGCGGCATCCTGGGCATGGGCGAGTCGCTGGACGACCGCGCCGGGCTGCTGATCCAGTTGGCCAACCTGCCCGAGCATCCCGAGTCGGTGCCGATCAACATGCTGGTGAAAGTGGCCGGTACGCCGCTGGAAAACGCCGAGGATATCGACCCGTTCGATTTCATCCGCATGCTCGCCGTGGCGCGCATTCTCATGCCCCAGTCCCATGTGCGCCTTTCCGCCGGGCGCGAAGCGATGAACGAACAGATGCAGGCACTGGCTTTCCTGGCCGGGGCCAACTCGATCTTCTATGGCGACAAGCTGTTGACCACGGCCAACCCGCAGGCAGACAAGGACATGCAGTTGTTCGCCCGCCTGGGGATCGCTCCCGAAGCTCGTGAAGAACACGCCGACGAGGTCCATCAAGCGGCCATCGAACAGGCCCTGGTCGAGCAGAAGAGCAGCGACCTGTTCTACGACGCCGCGTCCGCCTGACCCTGCGCCGGCCCCAGCGGCCGGCGTTCACCCCCTGCCATTCGAGGCCTGCATGCCCTTCGACCTCAGCGCGCGCCTGGCCGAGCGCCGCGCCGCCGACCTCTATCGTCAGCGTCCATTGCTGCAAAGCCCGCAGGGGCCATGCGTGGTGGTCGATGGCCAACCGCTGCTGGCTTTCTGCAGCAACGACTACCTGGGCCTGGCCAACCACCCCGAAGTGATCAAGGCCTGGCGCGAGGGCGCCGAGCGCTGGGGCGTGGGCGGTGGAGCATCGCATCTGGTGGTCGGTCACAGCAGCCCTCACCACGCGCTGGAAGAGGCCTTGGCCGAATTCACCGGGCGTCCGCGGGCGTTGCTGTTTTCCACCGGCTACATGGCTAACCTGGGGGCGGTCACCGCTCTGGTGGGGCAAGGCGATACCGTGCTGCAGGACCGTCTCAACCACGCCTCGCTGCTGGACGCCGGGCTGCTCAGCGGCGCGCGCTTCAGCCGTTACCTGCACAACGATGCCGCCAGCCTGGAAGCGCGCCTCGACAAAGCCACCGGCAATACGCTGGTGGTGACCGATGGCGTCTTCAGCATGGACGGTGACCTTGCCGAGCTGCCGCAACTGGCCGCTTCGGCCCGCGCCAAGGGTGCCTGGCTGATGGTCGACGATGCCCACGGGTTCGGTGCCCTGGGCGCCACCGGTGGCGGTATCGTCGAACACTTCGGGTTGGGGTTGGACGATGTGCAGGTGCTGGTCGGGACCTTGGGCAAGGGCTTCGGCACTGCGGGCGCCTTCGTAGCCGGCAGCGAGGAACTGATCGAGACGCTGGTGCAGTTCGCCCGGCCCTACATCTACACCACCAGCCAGCCACCGGCGCTGGCCTGCGCTACGTTGCGCAGCCTGCAGCTGCTGCGCAGCGAGCACTGGCGGCGCGAGCACCTGGCGACCCTGATCGCGCAGTTCAGACGGGGCGCTGCCCGGTTGGGCCTGACCTTGATGGACAGCTTCACGCCCATTCAACCCATTCTCATCGGCGACGCCGGGCGAGCCCTGCATTTGTCGCGGCTGTTGCGCGAGCGCGGAGTGCTGGTGACGGCCATTCGCCCGCCAACGGTGCCTGTCGGCAGTGCGCGATTGCGGGTCACGCTTTCGGCCGCTCACAGCAGTGCCCAGGTGCAGCGACTGCTCGATGCGCTGGCTGAGTGCTACCCGCTGCTGGGAGCTGAACATGCTTGATCGCTTGATCCTGCTACCTGGCTGGGGCCTGGGCAACGGTGCTTTGGATCCCCTGGTCGCCGCCTTGCGAGGGCTCGCTGAACCCGTGCAGGCGCGGATCGAAGCCTTGCCCGAGCCCGGTTCCATCCAGCTTTCCGACTGGCTCGACGCGCTCGACGAACGCCTGCCGGACGGTGTCTGGCTGGGCGGCTGGTCGCTGGGAGGGATGCTTGCTGCCGAACTGGCGGCGCGCCGTGGCGAGCGCTGTCGTGGCTTGCTGACGCTGGCCAGCAACCCCTGTTTCGTGGCCCGCGCCGACTGGCCGGATGCAATGCCCGCTAAGACGTTCGAAGCGTTTCTGGCCGCTTGCGAGGCGGATCCGAAAAACCTGCTGAAGCGCTTCGCGTCGCTCTGTGCGCAAGGCGCTGCTGATCCGCGCGGGCTTTCTCGGCGACTGGCGGTTGCTGAGCCGACTTCGACACAGACGTTGGTGGAGGGCCTGCATGTGCTGGCGGAGCTGGATACCCGGGCCGCGTTGCAGGCGTTTGCCGGGCCGCAACTGCACCTGTTTGCCGGGAACGATTCGCTGGTGCCTGTTGGTGCAGTAAGCGCGTTGCGGGAGCTGCTGCCCGAAGCTGAAATCGGCCTGGTCGAGCAGACCAGCCATGCGTTCATGCTGGAGGACTCGCAAAGGGTTGCCGGTGCAATTCAGGCCTTCCTGCGTGAGCGAGGTTTTGATGAATAACGGCAAGGGTTTTGCGTTTGGCGCACGTTTTGCGGTGGTAGACGACGCGGCTTGCGCCGCTGCTACAGGGGCCGAGGCGGGGTCTGCGTTGCCGGATAAGCGGCGGGTGGCGGCTTCCTTTTCCAAGGCGGCGGCGAGTTACGACAGCGTCGCGCAGTTGCAACGCGACGTTGGCCATGCGCTGCTCGCGCGCCTGCCGGCCGATCTGCAACCCTCGCAATGGCTCGACCTGGGCAGCGGCACGGGCTATTTCAGCCGCGCCCTGGCGCAGCGTTTTCCCGAGGTCGCCGGCGTGGCGCTGGACATTGCCGAAGGCATGCTGACACACGCGCGCGCCCAGGGCGGCGCCACCTGGCATGTGGCCGGGGATGCCGAGCAGCTGCCGTTGCGCAGTGGCTGCTGTGGCCTGATCTATTCGAGCCTGGCAGTGCAATGGTGCAGCAATTTCGCCGCCGTGCTCGCCGAGGCCTACAGGGCCTTGCAGCCCGGCGGCGTGCTGGCCCTTGCCAGCCTGTGCGCGGGCACGCTGCACGAGCTGCGTCAGAGCTGGCGCGCAGTGGATGGCCGGGTGCACGTCAACCGCTTCCGTGAGTTCGCCGACTACCAGCGCCTGTGCGCCAACAGCGGTCTGGAGGTACTGAGCCTGGATAACGTGCCCCATGTGCTGCACTACGCGGACGTGCGCGGCCTGACCCATGAACTCAAGGCGCTGGGCGCGCACAATCTCAACCCCGGCCGACCCGACGGCCTGACTGGCCGCACGCGCATGCTTGGCCTGCTGCACGCCTATGAAACCTTTCGCACACCGCTGGGGCTGCCCGCCACCTACCAGGTGGTCTACGCTGTGTTGCGCAAACCTGTCGAGCAAGGACAATCCCGATGAGCGCCTATTTCATCGCCGGTACCGACACGGACATCGGCAAGACCACGATCGCGGCCGGCCTGTTGCACGCCGCTATGCTCAGGGGCCTCAGCACGCTGGGTGCCAAGCCCGTTGCCTCGGGCTGCGATGTCACACCCAAGGGCCTGCGCAACAGTGATGCGCTGGCCTTGATGGCGCAGAGTTCGATCAGCCTGGAATATGCGCAGGTCAATCCAGTGGCCTTCGAACCGGCGATCGCTCCACACATTGCCGCTCGCGAGGCTGGCGTGGCGCTGACGGTTGGATCGTTGCTGGCGCCCATGCGCCACGTGCTGGCCCAGCAGGCAGACTTCACCCTGATCGAAGGCGCCGGCGGCTGGCGCGTGCCGCTGTCCGACCAGTCCAACCTGTCGGACTTGGCCATTGCCCTGAAACTGCCGGTGATTCTGGTGGTGGGCGTGCGCCTGGGCGCCATCAGCCATGCGCTGCTCAGTGCGGAAGCGATCGCCCGCGACGGCCTGCAGCTGGCCGGCTGGGTGGCCAACATCATCGAACCGAAAACCTCACGCCTGGAAGATAACCTCGCCACCCTGGCCGAACGCATGCCAGCGCCCTGCCTGGGTCGGGTGCCCTACCTGAAGGACGCCAGTGCCCAAAGCGTTGCCGAGCATCTGCATCTGGAGCTTATTGGGTAGGACGATTCAAACGTGCAATGCGGGTGCGCCGTATTGGCTCAACAATGCGTCGGCCGTCAGCAACTGCATGCTCTCGAGGGTAGCCTGGGCGAATAGCAGGCGATCGAACGGATCGCGATGAATGGGCGGCAGTTTTTCCACGGCCATGCCATGGGCTGCAGTGATGGGTAGCTCGCTGTAGCCATTGAGCAATAGCTGCCGGCGCAGACGCGCCGTATCGATGACCGTGGCGCTGCGGCTCAGACCGTTCTTGATGGCCACTTCCCACAGGCTCGCTGCGCTGAAGTACACCTCGTGATCCATATTGCCGATCAACGATCGAGCACTTGCTGTAAGCATCGGGCTGTCCTTGGCAACCCAGATCAGGATATGCGTGTCGAGCAGTAACTTCACACCTTGCCCTCGAAGAGATTGGCGACCTCAATGTCCAGCTCATCAAAGTCTTCGGGTACCTCCAGGTCAAGCATGAAACCGATACGCTTTGCTTCACCCGCTAGTGGCGTGTCATAAGCCACCAGCCGGGCAACCGGCTTGCCGGCTTTGGCAATGACGACCACTTCACCGGCCGCAGCTTGATCCAGTAGCCGGGACAGATTGCTTTTGGCATCGTGAACATTGTGAATGGCCATCGGTGGCGACTCCTTTGTACAGGTGACTACAGTGTATCTTAGCCCATCTGGTTAGCTAATTCTCTTGTGCGCATTCATGCTGGCTTTGCACCGTGGTTCCCCCCGTATTGCTGTATTCGGAAACATTTCTGCACGCACGCATCGGCACACCCCCTGCCTGCAACCTGTTCGTCATAATCCCTCCTTAAGGTACTCGCTGACCTGAAGGGAGATGATCATGAGCCTGTTAGAAGAACACCAAGCCACCGACCTGGAAAAGATCACCGGGCTGAGCCGTCGTCGCTTCATCGGTGCTGGCGCATTGTGCGGTGCCGCAATGTTCATGGGCGGTAACCTGCTGACCCGCACGGCCATGGCCAGCGCCGTGAGCGCCGGTAACAGCGGCCTGCTCGGTTTCACCGGCATTGCGGCTGCCACCAGCGACACCATCAGCCTGCCGCCAGGCTATCGGGCCAGCGTGCTGATCAGCTGGGGGCAACCCCTGCAAGCCGGCGGCCCTGCGTTCGACCCCAGTGGCAACGGCAGCGCCGAAGCCCAGGAAGTGCAGTTCGGCGACAACAACGATGGCATGAGTCTGTTCCCCTTCCCCAACGACGCCAATCGCGCGTTGATGGCCATCAACAACGAATACACCAACTACCGTTATCTCTACGCCCATGGCGGTAGCCCGCAGTCGGCCGACGAGGTGCGCAAGGCCCTGGCCTGCGAAGGCCTGTCGGTGATCGAGATCCAGCGCAAGGCCGGCCACTGGCACTTCGTCCAGGGTTCGCAGTACAACCGCCGAGTACATGGCAACACGCCGATCCGTGTCAGCGGCCCGGCGGCCGGTGATGCCCTGCTCAAAACTGCGGCCGACAGCACCGGGCAACTGGTGCATGGCACGTTCCAGAACTGTGCCAATGGCAAGACGCCCTGGGGCACCTACCTCACGTGCGAAGAAAACTTTACCGACTGCTTCGGCAGCACCGACGCAACGCTGGCGTTCACCCCAGCGCAGAAACGCTACGGCGTGGTCGCGGCCAGCAAGGAAATCAATTGGCACCCCCACGATCCGCGCTTCGACATGGCGCGCAACCCCAACGAACTCAACCGTCATGGCTGGGTCGTGGAAGTGGACCCGTTCGACCCCACCGCCATGCCGGTCAAGCGCACCGCACTGGGTCGCTTCAAGCATGAGAACGCAGCCCTGGCCGAAACCCGCGACGGGCATGCCGTGGTGTACATGGGCGACGACGAGCGCGGCGAATTCATCTACAAATTCATCAGCCGCGATCGCATCGACCACCACAACCCCAAGGCCAATCGTGACCTGCTCGACCACGGCACCCTGTACGTTGCGCGTTTCGACGACGGCGACGGCAACCCTGACCACCCCAAGGGCCGTGGCCAATGGCTGGAGCTGACCCATGGCAAGCACGGCCTGGATGCCAGCAAAGGCTTTGCCAGCCAGGCCGAGGTACTGATCCACGCGCGACTGGCTGCCACCGTCATGCAGGCCACGCGCATGGACCGTCCCGAGTGGATCGTGGTCAGCCCGAAAGATGGCCAGGTCTATTGCACCCTGACCAACAACGTCAAACGCGGTGACGACGGCCAACCGGTCGGCGGCCCCAACCCGCGCGCGAAGAACGTCTACGGTCAGATCCTGCGCTGGCGCGAAAGCGGCGACGAGCACGGCGCCATGGAATTCGAGTGGGACCTGTTCCTGGTGGCCGGCAACCCCAGCGTGCACCCTGGCCAGGCCAAGGGCGGCTCGTCCAACATCAATCCGCAGAACATGTTCAACAGCCCCGATGGCCTGGCGTTCGACGATGCCGGTCGACTGTGGGTACAGACCGATGGCGATACCACCAACGTGGGCGACTTCGCCGGCATGGGCAACAACCAGATGCTCTGCGCCGACCCTGCCAGCGGCGAAATCCGCCGGTTCATGGTCGGCCCGGTCGGTTGCGAAGTCACCGGCGTCAGCTTCGCTGCCGATCAACGCACCCTGTTCATCGGCATCCAGCATCCGGGCGAAAACGGCGGTTCGACCTTCCCCGAACACCTGCCCAACGGCAAGCCACGCTCGTCGGTGATTGCCATCAGCCGCGAGGATGGCGGGGTGATCGGCGCGTAACCCGGCCACCGCTGTTGCCGCGTCTGCGCTACCATGGCGAGCCGGACGCGGCAGCCTGCCGCGCGCAGGAGTTCGCATGGCCCACCCTTTTGAAACACTCACCCCAGACCTGGTGCTCGACGCCGTGGAAAGCATCGGCTTTCTGAGCGATGCACGGGTGCTGGCACTCAACAGCTACGAGAACCGCGTCTATCAGGTGGGCATCGAAGATGGCCAACCGCTGATTGCCAAGTTCTATCGCCCCGACCGCTGGACCAACGCTGCCATTCTGGAAGAACACGCGTTCACGGCCGAGCTGGCCGATTGCGAAGTGCCCGTGGTTGCACCGATGGTGCACGAGGGCGAAACGCTGTTCGAACACGCCGGGTTCCGTTTCACCCTGTTTCCTCGCCGGGGCGGCCGGGCGCCCGAGCCGGGCAATCTCGATCAGCTCTATCGCCTGGGCCAGCTGCTGGGCCGCCTGCATGCCGTAGGTGCTACACGCCCGTTCGAGCACCGCGAGGCGTTGGCGGTGCAGAACTTCGGCCACGCTTCGCTGCAGACCCTGCTCGAAGGCAACCACGTGCCGCGCAGCCTGCTGCCCGCCTACGAGTCGGTCGCCCGTGACCTGCTCAAGCGCGTGGAAGAGGTGTACAAGGCCACGCCGCACCAGAACATCCGCATGCACGGCGATTGTCACCCCGGCAACATGATGTGCCGCGACGACGTGTTCCATATCGTCGACCTCGACGATTGCCGCATGGGCCCGGCGGTGCAGGATCTGTGGATGATGCTCGCCGGCGACCGCCAGGAATGCCTCGGCCAGCTGTCCGAGCTGATGGACGGCTACCGCGAATTCCACGACTTCGATCCGCGCGAGCTGGCGCTGATCGAACCCCTGCGGGCGCTGCGCCTGATGCACTACAGCGCCTGGCTGGCACGGCGCTGGGAAGACCCGGCCTTTCCGCGCAGCTTTCCCTGGTTCGGCACCGAGCGGTATTGGGGTGACCAGGTGCTGGCGCTGCGCGAGCAGCTGGCCGCACTCAATGAAGAGCCGCTGAAGCTGTTCTAGCCTGACGCTGTGCCTGAAAGCAGTGCCCGTCTTTTTGTTTCCAATGGTTTGATGTGTAACAGTTACCGACCAGCGATTCGATATCGAAACCGTGCCAGCAGGGAGCTCCATGCAAGTCGCCAATCCCCGTCGGGGGTACATCCTGGGCCTGAGCGCCTACATCTGTTGGGGGTTCATCCCTCTCTACTTCAAGACCCTTGCGCACTACCCGGCCGTGGAGATCATCGCCCAGCGGGTGCTCTGGTCGGCGCTGCTGGGGTCGTTGCTGCTGCTGGTGTGGAAACACCCCGGCTGGCTGCGCGAATTGCGCGAGAACCCCGTACGCCTGGCGATACTGGTGGGCAGCGGTTGCCTGATCGCCGCCAACTGGCTGGTCTATGTGTGGGCGGTGAACAACGGTCGACTGCTCGAGGCCAGCCTGGGCTACTACATCAACCCGCTGCTCAACGTATTGCTCGGGCTGCTGATCCTGCGCGAGCGGCTGCGCCCGCTGCAATGGATCGCCGTGGCACTGGCGGCGACGGGGGTGGCGCAGCAGGTCTGGCAGGTGGGCAGCCTGCCATGGGTCTCATTGGCACTGGCCTTGACGTTCAGTTTCTACGGACTGATTCGCAAGCGGGCACCGGTGGCGGCGTTGCCGGGGTTGGTGATCGAAACCTGGTTGCTGGTACCGCTGGCCGCGGGCTGGCTGCTTTGGCACGGCGATGCCGTCAGTATCCAACCGGCCTTCTGGACCACCAGCGACGCGCTCTGGTTGATGGCTGCAGGGCCGATCACACTGGTGCCGCTGCTGTGCTTCAACGCCGCGGCGCGCCATTTGCCGTATACCACGCTGGGCTTCTTGCAGTACATCGCGCCAACGCTTGTGTTGCTGCTGGCCGTTCAGGTGTTCGGCGAACACCTGGCTCCCGCGACCTTGATGACGTTCATCTTCATCTGGGCGGGGCTGGCTATCTACAGTGTGGATATCTGGTGGAATCGACGCAAACGCGACTGATCAGAAAACGATCAACTGGCTGCAGCCCGCGCGGAGCTTGGTGTACAGCGATCTACGCCGAGGTTATCCACAGCCTGGTCCCCGTGGATTGTGCACAACATGCCGTAAACTGGCTGTTTTTTGAACGATTTCCTGTAAGCCTTGCAGGACGCGCCCTGCAGAGAGGTCGACACAGGTTATCCACAGGCAGGCGCAGGATAACCTTGGATAACCTGAGAGAGGCTTCAGATCAAGCCGAGCTCTTCGCGCGCCAGTTTTACCAGCAGGTCCAGGTCGATCGGCTTGAGGAGAAAATCCACCACGCTCAGGTGCATGGCAGTAATCGCATCCTTCACGCTGGCATCGCCTGAAATGATGATGATCGGCAGCGCCGCACGCTCCGACTCGCGCACTTCACGGATGAGGTCCAGGCCCGACTCGGGCCCCATGCGCAGGTCGGTGATCAACAGCCCGATGCCCCTGTTGGCGCGCAACTGCAGCATTGCGCCCATGGCGCTGTCGGCCTGCAGGCATTCGATGCCATGCAGCGCCAGAATCTGCGCAAGGACGTCCCGCGTGTCGTCGTCATCATCCACTACCAGCACCAGCTGCGGCGGCAGTGCCTGCACCTGGCCCAGTTCGCTGAGCGCTTCACGCTCGGCATCGCTCAACAACAATTCGTGATCGGACATACGCTTCCCGTCATCCAGAACCCATCCATCAGGCCATTGCGCTCGATCCCGCCTTTTAGACTTACGTCCAATGGGCACCTTCGCCCATGCAGTCGACCATGGCCGAACGATAAAGACAAATCTCCCATAACAACAACTTCCGATTCGACCTATCGAGCGGTAATGGCCATGAGCAAAACCGACGCCTTCACCCAGGCGGGCAAGACCGCGGTGCTGCAGAACATCCACGGCACCGTGCAGTTCCTGCAACGCTTCCCACCGTTCAACCAGATGGAAAACGCCCACCTGGCGTACCTGGTCGAGCAGTGCCAGCTGCGCTTCTATGCCGGCGGTGAAAGCATCATCAAACCGGCCGATGGCGCTGTCGAGCATTTCTACATCGTCAAGCAGGGGCAGGTGGTGGGCGAGCGGCCGCACAGTGCGCGTCGCGGCACCGAAACCACGTTCGAGATCACTGCCGGCGAGTGCTTCCCGCTGGCCGCCCTGCTCGGCGAACGGGCCACGCGCACCGAGCATCTGGCGGCCGAAGACACTTTCTGCCTGCAGCTGAACAAGCCGGCCTTCATCAAGCTGTTCGCACTGTCCACGGTGTTCCGCGACTTCGCCCTGCGCGGGGTGAGCAGCCTGCTCGACCAGGTCAACCAGCAAGTGCAGCGCCAGGCCGTGGAAACCCTGGGCACCCAGTATTCGCTGAACACCCGACTGGGGGACCTCGCCATGCGCCACCCGGTGACCTGCTCAGGCTCTCTGCCGCTGCGCGACGCCGTGCGGCTGATGCACGAGCAGCAAGTGGGCAGCATCGTCATCGTCGATGACCTGAAGGCCCCCCAGGGCATTTTCACCCTGCGCGACCTGCGCCAGGCCGTGGCCGACGCGGCCACCGATTTCGGTGCGGGCATCGAGCGCTACATGATCCCGCGGCCCTTCCATCTCAGCCCTGAAGCCAGCGCCTTCGATGCTGCCGTGGCCATGACCGAACGGCACATCGCCCATGTCTGTCTGGTGAAAGACCAGCGCCTGTGCGGCGTGGTCTCCGAGCGCGACCTGTTTTCCCTGCAGCGGGTGGATCTGGTGCACCTGGCACGCACCATTCGCCATGCGTCGCGCCTGGAACAACTGATTGCCTTGCGCGGGGAGATCAGCGCTCTGGTCGAGCGCATGCTGGCCCATGGCGCATCGTCGACGCAGATCACCCAGCTCATCACCTTGCTCAACGATCACACCGTCTGCCGGGTGATCGAGCTGGTGCTGGAAGAGCGCGGTGATCCGGGCGTGCCTTTCAGTTGGCTGTGTTTCGGCAGCGAGGGCCGCCGCGAGCAGACCCTGCACACCGATCAGGACAACGGCATCGTCTTCGAAGCCCGCGACGCTGCCCACGCTGCCGAAATCCGCGGCAAGCTGCTGCCACTGGCGCACCAGATCAACCTGGCCCTGGCACAGTGCGGCTTCAGCCTGTGCTCGGGCAACGTCATGGCCAGCAACCCCGAGCTGTGCCTGTCGCGTCTGGAATGGGCACGGCGTTTCGCCGGCTTCATTCGCGAAGCGAGCCCGGAGAACCTGCTCAATTCGAGCATCTACTTCGACCTGCGCACGGTATGGGGCGATGATTCGGCGTGTGCGCAGTTGCGCCGCAGCGTGCTGGAGCAGGTGGCCGACAATCGCCTGTTTCAGCGCATGCTGGCGCAGAACGCCTTGCGCCAACGCCCACCGGTGGGGCGCTTTCGCGACTTCGTGCTGACCCGTCAAGGCAGCGACAAGGCAGCCACCCTGGACCTCAAGGTGCAAGGCCTGACGCCCTTCGTTGACGGCGCGCGCCTGCTGGCCCTGACCAACGGCATCGACACCGGCAATACCCTGGAGCGCCTGCGCCAACTGGTGGCCAAGGAGGTCATCGACGCGCAGGACGGCGCCGCCTACGAAGAGGCGTACCATTTCATCCAGCAGACGCGCATGCAGCAGCATCAGGCCCAGGCCCGGCAGCACTTGCCCTACTCCAATCGCATCGACCCCGCCGAGCTCAACCACCTGGACCGGCGCATCCTGCGCGAGTCGCTGCGCCAGGCCCAACGTCTGCAGGCCAGCCTGAGCCTGAGGTATCAACTGTGAATTTGTTCCCGTGGCGACGGCCACGCCCCACCCCGCTGGCAGTCGAGCTGCAGCAGCGCCTGCAAGGGTTGCCAGGCCCGCAGCCTTTGGCTGACTGCAGCCTGCGCGAACAGCGCTGGGTGGTGCTGGACCTGGAAACCAGTGGCTTGAACCTGAACAAGGACCAGGTGCTGTCGATCGGCGCGGTGGTCATCGAAGACGGCGCGGTGGACTTCTCCCAGCAGTTCGAACGCACATTGCTGCGCGAGCAACCTCGCCTGGGCGCCAGTGTGTTGATCCATGGCCTGGGGCCGGAAGCGATCGCCGCCGGCCAGGTGCCCGCAGACGCCCTGCTCGATTTCATGACCTTCGTCGGCGACAGCCCGCTGCTGGCGTTCCACGCACCGTTCGACGAGCACATGCTGGGCCGCGCGCTCAAGGACAGTCTGGGCTACACGTTGCAACACCCCTTCATCGATGTCGCCGAGCTGGCCCCGATGCTCTGCCCCGATGCGCTGCTGCGCGCAGCTGGACTGGACGACTGGACCACGCATTTCGGCCTGCAGGTCGGCGAGCGCCATCACGCCAGTGCCGATGCGCTGGTCACCGCAGAGTTGGCCATGCTGCTGTTCAGCCGTGCGCGCCGCCAAGGTCTGGATAGCCCCCGCGTCCTGGCCGAGAAAGTGAGCCAGTGGCGGCGCAGGCA
Organism: Pseudomonas sp. CFBP 8758; assembly: GCF_014841725.1. Taxonomy (NCBI): domain Bacteria; kingdom Pseudomonadati; phylum Pseudomonadota; class Gammaproteobacteria; order Pseudomonadales; family Pseudomonadaceae; genus Pseudomonas; species Pseudomonas sp. CFBP 8758. The sequence goes on from NZ_JACYUK010000007.1 coordinate 195,342, forward strand.
GCAGAACCAGGTGTTCTGACCAGCGCAAAGGCGTGTATGCACCCGACCGCTACCCGACAGCGGTCGCCAGTATCGACTACAGGTGATAACGTCCTGGCACTCAACGCGCCATGACCCAGCCATCCCTGTGTGGACGGCTGGGTTCTTTTTGCAGGCCCTGAAATGAAAAGCACCACCATCCGCCGCTGGTCCTTCATCCACACCTGGACCAGCCTGATCTGCACCCTTTTCCTGCTGATGCTGGCCATCACTGGCCTGCCCCTGGTGTTCCATCACGAGATCGAACACCTGCTGGGCGATGCGCCACAGTTCCGCGAAATGCCTGCCAACACCCCGCAACTGGATCTGCAACAGCTGGTGGAAGCCGCCCAGGCCCATCGTGCGGGTGAGGTGGTGCAGTACTTCGGCTGGGACGAGGACGAGCCCCACGGTGTGCTGGCGATTACCGCTGCCACCGCCGACACCGAGCCCAATTCGTCGCACACCTTCATGCTCGATGCGCGTACCGGCGAAGCCGTGGAAACGCCCTCGGCCAACGGTGGCTTCATGATGGTCATGCTGCGCTTGCATGTGGACATGTATGCCGGCCTGCCCGGCAAGCTGTTGCTGGCATTCATGGGTCTGCTGTTCGTGCTGGCGATCGTTTCCGGAGTGGTGCTGTATGCGCCGTTCATGCGCAAACTCACGTTTGGCACCGTGCGCAATCAGAAATCCACCCGCACCCGCTGGCTCGACCTGCACAACCTGATCGGCGTAGTCACCTTGACCTGGGCGCTGGTAGTGGGCGTGACGGGGGTGATCAGCGCCTGCGCCGACCTGCTGATCGGTGCCTGGCGGGCAGAAACCCTCAGCGCCTTGATCGAACCCTACCGCGACGCGCCACCGCTCAAACAACTGGCGCCCGCCACCCGCCTGTTGGACATCGCCCACGGCGCTGCGCCAGGCATGACACCCGACTTCATCGCCTTCCCCGGGACGCGCTTTTCCAGCGAACACCATTACGCGGTGTTCATGCAAGGCGGTACCCACCTGACCTCGCACCTGCTGACGCCAGTGCTGATCGACGCCACCACGCTGGACGTCACTGCCGTGGTCGAACGGCCTTGGTACATGGACGCCATGGGCCTGTCGCAGCCGCTGCACTTCGGCGATTACGGCGGCATGCCGATGCAGATCCTGTGGGCGGCGCTGGATGTATTGACCATCATCGTGCTGGGCAGTGGCGTGTACCTGTGGTGGGTCCGACGCCGCGCCGCCAAGGCCTCTGGCGCAGAGGCCACTGCGTGACGAAAAGGAAGAAGTCGATGTTCTGGCCGGTGTTCCGCATTCCGCTGTTGGTCGGCGTGCTCGGCGCCACCGGATTGTTCGCTGCCCTGCTGGGGGATGGCGGGTGGGATGCCCTGGCGTGGGTGGGGTTGGGGGTTCCTGCGGTGCTGGGGGTGTGGGGGTTGGTGAGGAAGGGCTGAGCTGGGATGATCGCTCGCTCAACTGCGCGGTGATGTTTTGTTCAGACCATGAATAAAACCGTTCATGGTTTAAACCATGAATATTTCTGTTTTCCACTGATCGCCTAGTTTGTCATTCAACTTCCATAGTTGATTTTCAAGCGTAATCTTTAATTTTCCCGCCATCGGTTGACGCAGGTTCTGAACATGGAACTCCTCGATCAAGTACCCGTCGATCGCTTCGGTACCGACACACGCAAAGTCACCCTGCACCGTAGCGACCTGCTGGGTTTGTATAAAGCTCCGGTCGATTACCTCATGATCTCGAGCCGGCCCGGTGATTACGACCCATCGCAAGGCGGCTGGATAGAACAGTTGCACGGTGCAGGCATCGTGGTCGCAGATCTGGAGCGATCGCCAGCCATCGACTTTCGTCCGCACCTGCCCTGCTGGATCTCTGCCGCGCAGCCGGCCTCGGAGGGTTGGCCATTCAAGAGGCTGTTGGTGTTCGAGCCACAGGATGCCGCCGAAACGGCCGGTCGTGATGTTTGGATGGCCTTTCAGGCGCTACGCCTGTTCACTGGTGCAGACGGTTGCCAACGAGTGGCCGCCACGATACTGAGTGCAGCACCGGGACAGGCTGACCACGATGTGATGCTGCGCATGATGTTCTTCGCCAGCGTCAGCTTGGCAGCTCGAGGGGAGTGGCCGTACATAGCGCTGTGTGTGGATGCGGACTATCAAGACAGTGCCCGGACCCTATTTGCGCAACTCAAGGGCCAGTACCAATCGCCACCTGCCCGCGGCATCGGCAATCCTGCGCCGGGTTCGCAGCCTTTCCGTCAGGCACCATCCCTACAGGATGACCTACTGCGATGGACGCCTGCCGAAGTCGGCCTTACTCAACGTCAGTACCGGCTGGTACAGGCCTACACGGGCAGCCTGTATTGGTACGTCAACCGGGCGCTTCGGGCCGGGTCGGTGACCGACCCGTTATTTGTCGAGTACCAGGCCAGTATCGAAGGTTTGAGTACGGCGCTGGGCCAGTTACGCAACGCCGCAGGGGTGCCGGTAAAACGCTACTTGAATATCTTCGACGGTATCGAAGATATATACGCTACAACCCTGACGGTGGTGGAGGCCGCGTATTCCAGCACAACCAAGAACATCGATTCACCTATCGTCGGCGACTATAACTTGCTGTTCAAGCAGTGGCTGGGCAAGGACGTGAGCGGCATATCCGTGGTACCCACCGAACAGGAAGTGCTGTTTGACTTCGCCATGCGCCATCTCATCAGCGCCATCGAAGAGACGGTGGAGGATGGTCATATTCGGCTGTATCTAACCACGGATGAAGTACTGGCTAATACTGCCCATATTCTCTTCAACCATTTGTGAGGCACGATATGTTCGCACTTCATGCGCCCTCCCCCGCCAGCGTGGATGAACTCCTCAAGGCCTGGCCGGACACTGCTGCCTTGGGAGCCCTGGATTTGCACAGCGACGCTGTGTTCTACGCCATCGGCCGCTTCATCGATGCAATTTACAGTTCCGGGTTCTTCGCGGCCCTGGATTGGCAGCAGGTGTTCACTGCCACCGAGCTGAATGATGCGTCGAAACTGGAGCGTGCGGACGCTGGGGAGCTTCGCGCCTTGCTGCTGGCCAATATACGCCTGGACAGGTTTTGCACGGGGCATCTGCTGCGGCTGCTGGATGAGGGGTATCTTGAGACGGCGTTCGGGCGTCTTGTGGAGCTGCGCAAAACTATGTAGTTCGGCGCACGTGGTGGATCAATGCGGCTCCTGACGCGGCTTGCGCCGTTGCTACGGGATGGCTCGCGAAGGTGACGGCCTCGGCACGTTCGGCATATAGCCTGAAGTGTGTGTTGCAAAGGCCGGCCTCTTCGCGGGCAGAGCCCACTCCCACAGAAGTCTGCCCACTTGATGCTATCAAGGTCTGCGTAATAAACCGCTTTACATTAAATAACCCAACCTTGCGTCCTACTTCAAGACTAATTTTTCTGAAACCTCCCTGTTAGATATCCTACAGCCTTTTAGGATGCAGGACTGTACTCAACAGTTGTACAGAACTCGACCTGATGATATCTCTATGCCCTCGTATCCCTGCCATTGTTCTGCTCCGCCTAAGCTGTGCATCTGACTGTACCGCGCACCTTCCCTTTGATGAGACCCCATCGATATGACGCGTTTCTTGGCGCATGCAATAACGCAAAGACCAGCCCTATTCGGGGCTACCTTGATCACGATATTCATCCTCAAACTTTCGTTGTTCGCGCCTCCACTCTTGCTGGGTTCCATTATTGACAACCTGTCACTCGACAACAGCGCTGAAAACCTGGCGATACCTTATCTGCTCGGTGGTTATGCGTTGGTCATACTGGTGACAGCTGCGGTTGCACCCATCCAGACGTATGTCCTGACTCGACTGGTGCAGCAGACGGTCAAGGATCGATCCATCAGCTGGATGGCGGAGATATTCAGAAAAGAATTCAGCATCTTCAATAATCTGAGAATCGGCCATTTGATCAAAGCGACGGACCGAGGCATTACCGCTCATGAGCAGATACTGAATTTCTTTGTCACCGTTGGGCTGCCCCTGATCATCGAGATCCTTGTCGTCAGCGTTCTGTTTGTGCACTTTGGCGGCGCCCAACTCTTTGCAGCGCTGTTGACGGCGTCATGCATCTATTTATATGTGTGCCACAGAATCATCCAGTGGCGGACTCGACATATCAACGACGTCAACGACAGCGAAGACGAAGTATCTGAACGTCTGTTCAGCACGCTGCGCGCTGCACGGTCGATCAAGCTGGAAGGCGCGGCAGAACAAACGCTATCCCCGCTCAACCTCGCATTCGAGCGCTACGCGCGTTGCGCTACCACCGTCGCCAGTTCTGCCGCGGCGCTGGGGTCCGCGAAAATGCTCTTCATCGGGCTTTCCACGTGTGGACTTATGGTGTGGGGAGTTCGAAACCAGGGGATGACAAACCCGACATTGACCATCGGCGAGTTGGTTGCCCTATGCTCGATTGCGGGTGGATTTCTCACCAACATATCGGGCATTGCCGAAGCCTATCGTTCGGCCCACCAGTTCATGGCTGACAGAGTGCAACTGCAGCAGACCCTCAGCCTTCCGCGATTCGATGGACCGGAGCGATCACTGCAACCTGGGACACCCCTCATCTCCTCCTTGGAGTTGGCAGCATGCGAGGTGTCAGGCCGACATCTGACGCTCGACGCTTCCCTGCGATTCAAGTCCGATGAGAGCGTGGCGATCACGGGCCCCAGTGGTGCAGGCAAGTCAACACTGCTCGAGTTGCTGGCGGGTATGGATGCAGCGTATCGACAATATCTCTCTTTGAATGGTATCTGCGTTCAGCGTATCTGCGGCGCCTCACAGCTGCGCGCGCTGCGCTACTGCCCGCAAAGTCCGGTATTTCTGCCGGGCGATCTGGAATCGGGCGTGATGTATGGCCATGCCGCTGACCCTGAACTGCTGGAGCACGCCCGAAAGTTGTCATTGGACGCACTCCTGACTCAACTAAATCTCAACGATACCGCGTCCAACCTCTCCGGCGGACAGGCCAAGCGGCTTGGCCTGCTTCGCTTGTTGAACAGACCTGGACGCTTCAATCTTTTCGACGAGCCAACCGCTTCACTCGATCAGGAGCTGGCCATGGCAACATGGGACACCTTGATGCATGCATTCAAAGGTAAAGGGTTGATCTGCGTCACTCACGATATCGAAGCATTGCCGCGTTTCGACCGGGTTCTGGTTATTCAGCAGGGCAGAATCGTTGCCGATGGGCCATGGCATCTGTTGAGAAAGAAGGCAGGTCTGCTCGAAGGCATAGCGGAAGTGACACAACGCTGAGCGATAGCCCTGTGTACAAGTTGAGCTGTGAACCTGCATTCCTGGCCAACGCACCCAATGTCGGAGAGCGTGGATCACGATCAAGCTGAGACGACTTGACCCCATCTCACAGCTGATACAGGGTGTTTCCTTATCCAAGGAGAACACCTCATGCCCGCCATGACGCTCTACCACAACCCCGCCTCCCCCTTTGCTCGCAAGGTCATGGTGCTGCTGCATGAGACCGGTCAGTTGGAACGGGTCGCGCTGAAGACGGTGGCGTTGAGCCCTGTCAGTCCGGATGCGTCAGTGAACCAGGACAACCCGGCCGGGAAGATTCCGGCGTTGGTGCTCGAAGACGGCACTACGCTGCATGACAGTCGGGTGATCCTGGAGTATCTGGATCACCAGCATGTGGGCAACCCGCTGATCCCTCGGGAAGGAGCGTCGCGCTGGCGGCGGTTGACGGTGGCGTCATTGGCGGATGCGATGCTCGACGCGGCCGTGCTGATTCGCTACGAGAAGGCCCTGCGGCCGCCTGAGCTGCACTGGCCGTTGTGGCTGGATCATCAGGCGGAAAAGATCGAACGGGGACTGGCGTATCTGGAGGCCACGGCGGTCGCGGAGTTGAGCGCAGCGTTCGATATCGCGGCGATCGGCGTGGCCTGTGCGCTGGGGTATGTTGATTTTCGCATGCCGGAGTCTGGCTGGCGGCAGCGCTATCCGGAATTGGCAGGGTGGTATGCCGAGGTGAGTGAGCGCGAGTCGCTGCGCTCGACTGTGCCGTCGGCCTGACAGGCCGGGGTGCTCACGCGACCTCGCACCAGTCCTGTACCTCGAGTCCCTCGACAAGACGAAACGCCTTGTCACTGGTGACCAGTGTCATCCCGAGCGAAAGGCTATGGGCGGCGATAAGGCCGTCCAATGTGCCCAGACATTGCCCGCGACGCTCGCCTACGGCTCGGCTCGAGCCATAGGCCTGGGCCGCCTGGCTGCCCCAGGGAAGGATATCGACGGTTTTCAAGAACGCATTGACAAGCCCCGCCAATCGCTGCGCCGACGGTCGCTTGGCCAAGCCATAAAGCAACTCTGCCTCGGTGATGGAGGAAATGCACACCGATGCCATGGGCACAGCGCTCAAGTTCTTGATGACCGCTGGATGCCCCTTGAGCAGGTAGCTGACTGTATTGGTGTCCAGCATCAGCTGCTTCATTCAGGGATACCGTCAAGTGGATCACGGTTTTCACCACCCGCCTGGGTGCGATCGTCGGCGTTCAGGAAGTCGTCTGGAACGCCACCTTCCGCGACAAGTGCCAGAAACTCATCCCATGAATCCGGCTTTCTGGACAAAATAACATCGCCGGTCTCGGGATCGCGCCGTATGAAGACTTCATCGGTGTCGAATCGGAAAGCGGCAGGCAAGCGCACGGCTTGGCTTCGACCATTTACGAAGACTTTCGCTGTCTGAGACATGGTGCATTCCCCAGTGCTGGTATACACCACAATATATACCAGCATCCAAGGGGGGGAAAATGAGAGATTTTCCGTTCGCCTCGTAGGCCTCACGATCCTGATTAATGCACGTTGGATACGTGACAGGCGCATTGCCAGCCTGTCACACGCAGAATCAGCAGTCGGGCTTGTCGGCGACGAAGCGGCGGGCAGGGTTTACCGCGGCCTTGAATTCACGCAGGCCTTTGGCGCCGATCAGCAGGGGGTAGTTGAAGCTGCTGCGGTCTACCAGGTTGACCTCGATGGTGCGCTTGACGTCGCCCAGGCACAGCTCCAGGTCGACCACGGGGCGTTGCGAGACTTCGGTACCTTCACCATCGTCGTCTTCTTCGGCGCGGTTCTTGATCTTGCTCATGCGCGAGATCTTGTGCTCGTAAATCTTGTTGTCGGCATCCTTGGTGGCCAGGCGAAAGCGTACCCAGTCGTCGCCGTCGCGGGTGAACGTCTGGATGTCCTTGGCCGACAGCGACGCTGTCAGTGCGCCGGTGTCCATCTTGGCCTTGAGCGTCTGCCCGCCAATTTCGGGCAGTTTGATGTATTCATAGCGACCATACAGGGTCGGCTCTGCTGCCAGCGCGGGCAGGGCCAGTATGGACAACAGGGCGAGTACGTTCTTCACCTGGGATTCCTTCGGGGCAGTGTGCAATGCGCGCAGCATACCGAGATAAAAGTGAAACATTTGTTGACGAAACCCTCGGGCAGAATTGGTTACAGCCGCGCTTGTGCTTATCATTGCCTGCTTCATGAAGCCAGAGTAGCCCTATGCGCCGCCTTCTCACCGGCTGTCTTGCGACCGCCCTTCTGCTGCTCAATACGCTGGTGTTGATCGGCCCCTTGCTGGTGTTCGCCTTGGTCAAGCTGGTGGTGCGTGGTCGCTGGCGCGACCATGCCTCGGCGGCGGTCATGTGGATTGCCGAGACCTGGTCGGAGATCGACAAACTGATCTTCAAGGTCTGCAACCGTACCGAGTGGGATATTCGCGGAGCACGCGACTTGCGCAAGGGCACGTCCTACCTGGTGGTAAGCAATCACCAGTCGTGGATCGACATTGCCGCGTTGATCCAGGCACTCAACGGTCGCGCGCCGTTCTTCAAGTTCTTTCTGAAGAAGGAGCTGATCTGGGTACCGTTCCTGGGGCTGGCCTGGTGGGCGCTGGACTATCCGTTCATGAAGCGCTACAGCAAGGCGTTTCTGGACAAGCACCCACACCTCAAGGGCCAGGACCTGGAAATCACCAAGGCGGCGTGCGAGCTGTACAAGCGTCAGCCGGTGACCATCGTCAATTATCTGGAAGGGACGCGCTTCACCCAGGCCAAGCGCGAGCAGCAGGCCTCCCCTTTCCGCTATCTGCTCAAGCCCAAGGCCGGCGGCGTGGCCTTCGTACTGGCCGCGATGGGGCCGCAACTGGATCGCTTGCTGGACGTCACGGTGGTGTATCCACACGGGCGTATCCCGGGTTTCTGGAACCTGTTGTGCGGGGATGTGCGCAAGGTGATCGTGGATATCAAGTCGCGCAGCATCGATCCGGGCCTGATCGATGGCGATTATGAAAACGATGCGGTATTTCGGCTCAAGGTCCAGAACTGGGTCAACCAGCTATGGACCGAGAAAGACCAATTGATCGGCACGTTGCGCACCGAATCGGGACGTTGATCAGCTGCCGGTGGCGCCCCAGATGCTGCCCAGGCTTTGCAGCAACGGGCCGCCGACACCCTGCTGGCCCAGGTACTGAAGAATGACTGGCGCGAACTGACCGACCATGCCGCTGTTCATGCCCAGCGCGCTGAAGGCGCTGTTCATGTCGCTGGTGGTTTTCACGTCGCCAAGGGCGTTGTTCAGTGCGCTGATGTTTTTCTGGTCGGACTTGCCGAGCAGGCCGCTCAGGCCTCCCAATCCACCCAAGGCGTTGTTGCCCGAAAGCTTGTCGATGCCGGGAACGGATTTGCTCAGTTGCGAATAGTCGGCGGTGCTGAGTTGATTCTTGGCCAGGCCCAGCATGGCGCCGGTGCCGCCGATGGCCTGGGTCGGAGTGATGTTCAGGGTCGAACCCAAGGTGTTCAGCAGGCCTGCGGCTTCCGGGGCTGCGGCAACGGCAGCGTTGTTGCCTTGCTTGCCGTTCTGCAGGGTGGAGGCGGCATTGACCGCGTCGTTCAGGTTGAAGGCGAAGGCGGGACTGGTGGCAACGGCCATCAGGGAAGCCAGGGCCATGGCGCGAGTGATGTTCATTGTGCAGCAACCTCGGGGACAGATAGACGGACCGTCGTCAAACGGCAGTTCGGTCCCATTATGTTCCTCGGGGGTGAAAATTGTGTAATGCCAAAGATGAAGCCACGTAGGAGCGGTCTATGGCCGCGAAGGGCGCGCTGCGGTCGTGCAGATACACCGCGGTGGCCTCTTCGCGGCCGATGGCCGCTCCTACAGGGGAGTTGTATGCTCGTTGCAGGAGCGGGTCTGGTCAGGCGGCGCTGAACAGCTTGTGCGGGTCGATGACGAATTTCTTCGGTACGCCCGCGTCGAATTCGCCGTAGCCGCGCGGGGCGTCGTCCAGCGAGATGACTTCCACGCCGACGATATCGGCGATCTTGATGCGGTCCCACATGATGGCCTGCATAAGCTGCCTGTTGTACTTCATCACTGGCGTCTGGCCGGTATGGAAACTGTGCGACTTGGCCCAACCCAGTCCGAAGCGAATGCTCAGGCTGCCCATCTTCGCCGCCGCGTCCACCGCGCCCGGATCTTCGGTAACGTACAGGCCGGGGATGCCGATCTTGCCCGCCACACGTACCACGCCCATCAATGAGTTGAGCACGGTGGCCGGTGCTTCTGCCTTGGCCCCGCTGTGACCGTGACCGCGTGCTTCGAAGCCTACCGCATCGACTGCGCAATCCACTTCCGGCTCGCCCAGCAAGGCGGCGATCTGCTCGTGCAACGGTGTGTCCTGGGACAGGTCGGCAATCTCGAAGCCCTGGGCCTTGGCATGCGCCAGACGTACCGGGTTGACGTCACCGATGATCACCACTGCCGCACCCAGCAGGCGCGCGGAAGCCGCGGCAGCGAGCCCGACAGGGCCTGCACCGGCCACGTAGACGGTACTGCCAGGGCCAACGCCTGCGGTCACGGCACCGTGATAGCCGGTCGGCAGAATGTCGGAGAGGCACGTCAGGTCGCGGATCTTCTCCATGGCGGCATCGCGGTCCGGCAGCTTCAGGAGGTTGAAGTCCGCATAGGGCACCAGCACGAACTCGGCCTGGCCACCGACCCAGTCGCCCATGTCGACGTAACCATAGGCGCCGCCGGGGCGCGCCGGGTTGACGGTCAGGCAGACGCCGGTGTTCTGCTCCTTGCAGGAACGGCAGCGGCCGCAGGCGACGTTGAACGGTACCGAAACCAGATCGCCGACTTTCAGGTGTTCCACGTCGCGGCCGGCTTCGATGACCTCGCCGGTGATCTCATGGCCCAGCACCAGGCCGACCTGAGCGGTGGTACGGCCACGGACCATGTGCTGGTCGGAGCCGCAGATGTTGGTCGAGACCACGCGCAGGATCACGCCATGCTCGATGCGTTTGCCCCTGGGGTCCTGCAATTTGGGGAAATCGATATTCTGCACTTCGACTTTGCCGGAGCCCAGATACACCACTCCACGATTACCAGACATGCTTTCACCTCGCTGTTTGTTGTTTTTGAGCTTGGGTTTTGCGTGCTGCGGTCATGCGTTTGCTCGTGCGATGCCCCGACGCGGCTCGCGCCGCTGCTACAGGAATGCGCGGTCGTCCGTAGCAGCGGCGCGAGCCGCGTCAATGACGGCGCGGTACATCTGACACATCACATCAGGGCCGAACGCGGCTCGCGCCGCTGCTACAGCACTACCGTGCGGTTGGCGTTAAGAAACACGCGGCGCTCGATGTGGTAGCCGATGGCTCGGGCCAGGGTCAGGCATTCGATGTCGCGGCCCTTGGCGATGAGGTCTTCGGGGTAGTGACTGTGATCGACCACCTCTACACCCTGGGTGATGATCGGACCTTCGTCCAGATCATTGTTGATGTAGTGCGCGGTTGCCCCGACCAGTTTGACGCCTTTGTTGTAGGCCTGATGATAGGGTTTGGCGCCCTTGAAACCAGGCAGCAACGAGTGATGGATGTTGATCGCCCACCCGTCCAGACGCCGACACAGCTCTGGCGACAACACCTGCATGTAGCGGGCGAGGATAACCAGTTCGGCGCCGGCCTGCTCGATCACCTGCAACACCTTGCGCTCCTGGGAGGGTTTGTCCTTGGGGTCGAGCGGAAAATGGTAATAGGGAATGTCGTGCCAGCGCGCCAGCGGCTCGAGGTCCGGGTGGTTGGAGATCACTGCGACCACGTCCATCGGCAACTGGCCGATGCGCTGGCGGTAGAGCAAGTCGTTGAGGCAGTGATCGGCCTTGGAAACCATGATCACCACCTTGGGCCGGTATTGCGGCGCGGTCAACTCGAAGATCATGCCGAAGCTGGCTCCGCGCTCGGCGAGGCCTTCGCGAAAGGCAACTTCATCGAAGCCGTCGGGCTGACGAAACTCGACCCTGATGAAGAAGCGCGACGACAGTCGATCATCGAACGAGTGGTGCTCGGTGACATAGCAGCCCTGCTCGAACAGGTAGCGCGTAACCGCATCCACCGTGCCCAATACGCTGGGGCAATCGGCGGTGAGGATCCAGGTGTCAGGGGCGCGGCTCATGGGTAGTCCTTTGGTGTCGAGGTCGAAACAACTGTAGGAGCGGTCATCGGCCGCGAACGGCGCACGGTGGTATGTCCGATGCACCGCGGCGCCTGGTTAGCGGCCGATGACCGCTCCCACAGGGCTGTGCAATCCCTGCACTGTCAGGCCTGGATGCTCAGCCCATACTCGGCCGAGGCATCCTGCAACCACAGCCACCAGTAATCGGCGAAGCTGCGGCGGATCAACAGCTCCCAGGTGTCCTCTTCGGTGCGGCGGATCACCAGCTGAGACTTGGCGAACACCGTACCCACCGCCTTGCCTACCGGAAAATTGTTCGGGTGCACATCGTAGCTCGTGGACTTCATCAGCACGTCGCGCACGTTCGGCCCGCTGAGCTCGATCAGCGACTGGCCGCCGCTGACGTTGACCACCGCGACATGCAGCCCGGCCAGCGCTTCGCGCAGGCGTTGCTCGGTGGCCAGTTCCTCGCCACCGGGAACGATCAGCAGCCACTCGTCCGGGCCCAGCCACTGCAGCGACGTGTCGCCGCTGCTGACCAGGCTCAAGGCGCCGGGCAATTCCAGGCCGGTTGCCTTGTGCACGGCGCCGGCAAAGATCGGGTCATGGCCGTCGCCGCGCAGGGTCAGGTGACCCAGCAGCTTTTTCTCGCGCAGGGTCACACCGGCGCCCTGGCGACCCTTGCCCACCAGGCTGGCGAGGTCGGCATGGTGGAGCGGGTCTTCGGCCTTGGCGCCCGAAGCGGGGCGTTGCTGGTATACGTTGACTGTGGTCATTTTGCTGCACCTGTCAGTGAATGCTGTTCAAGCCTGTAAGAAGGTGGTGAGCTCCCGTAGGAGCGGTCATCGGCCGCGAAGGGCTTGCTGCGGTAGGCCTGGCACACCGCGGCGTGCCTTTCGCGGCCACTGGCCGCTCCTACGGGCGCCTTGTGCTAGATGTTCTGCCGCTCGCCCTTTGGATCGAAGAACACCGAGGAGACGATTTCGGCTTCGATCACGCTGCCATCGGCCTGCGGCGAGAAAACCCGTTCGCCCATGCGCTTGAGACCGCCCTTGACCACACCCATCGCGAACGAATAACCCAGCGAGTTGCTGGCATAGCTCGACGTTACGTGGCCGACCATGCTCATGGGGATCGCCTGCTTGGGGTCGAACACCAGCTGGGCACCCTCGGGCAACCACTTGTTCGGATCGACCGGCTTGAGGCCGACCAGTTGTTTGCGCTCGTGGCGCACGGTGTCTTCGCGGTTCATGCCGCGCCAGCCGATCCACGAGAAGGGCTTGGTCCGCCCGACACACCAGCCCATGTTCAGGTCGTCGGGGGTCATTGACCCGTCGGTGTCCTGGCCGACGATGATGAAGCCCTTCTCGGCACGCAGCACGTGCATGGTTTCTGTGCCGTAGGGGGTCAGGTTGTACTGCTTGCCGGCCTCGATGATCTTCTCCAGCACGCCCATGGCGTAGTCGGCCTGGACGTTGACCTCGTACGACAGCTCGCCGGTGAAGGAGATGCGGAACACGCGCGCCGGCACACCCCCCACCTGCCCTTCTTTCCAGGTCATGAAGCCGAAAGCGTCCTTGTCCAGGTCGATGTCGGTCACTTCACTGAGCAGCTTGCGGCTGTTGGGGCCGGACAGGGTCAGGGTCGCCCAATGGTCGGTGACCGAAGTGAAGTAGACCTTCAGGTCTGGCCATTCGGTCTGCTGGTAGATTTCCAGCCATTGCAGGACCCGCGCGGCACCGCCGGTGGTGGTGGTCATCAGGAAGTGGTTGTCGGCCAGACAGGCGGTGACGCCGTCGTCGAAGACCATGCCGTCTTCCTTGCACATCAGGCCGTAGCGCGCCTTGCCCACGTCCAGCTTGGTCCAGGCGTTGGTGTAGATGCGGTTGAGGAATTCGCGGGCGTCCGGGCCCTGGATGTCGATCTTGCCCAGGGTCGAGGCGTCCAGCAGACCGACGCTGTCGCGCACTGCCTTGCACTCGCGGGCGACGGCAGCATGGATGTCCTCGCCACGCTTGGGGAAGTACCAGGGGCGCTTCCATTGGCCGACGTCTTCGAACTCGGCACCGTTCTTCACATGCCAGGCATGCAGCGCGGTGAAACGCACCGGCTCGAACAGGTGGCCACAGTGACGCCCGGCCACCGCACCGAAGGTGATCGGCGTGTAGTTGGGGCGGAACATGGTCGTGCCCATTTCCGGAATGGTGACGTTCAGCGAGCGGGCGGCGATAGCCAGGCCGTTGACGTTGCCCAGCTTGCCCTGGTCGGTGCCGAAGCCCAGCGCGGTGTAGCGCTTGACGTGCTCGACCGACTCGAAACCCTCGCGGGTAGCCAGTTCGATGGCGGCCGCAGTGACGTCGTTCTGCAGGTCGACGAATTGCTTCGGCGCGCGCGCCGTGTCCTTGTCGTGGGGCACCTGGAACAGCGCCAGGGTCGGCTCTTCGACGCGGGTCAAGACATTGGGCAAGGTGCCTTCGACGACGCCGAAGCCTGTTTCCGAGGCCGCTCGGGCACCGCCTTCGAAACCGTCGGCCATGGCATCGGCCAAGGCATACACACCGTTCACGCCGCCGACGCACAGGCGTTTCTGCGGTGCTTCGCCCGGCACGAAGCCGAGGATGTCTTCACGCCAGACGGGCTTGCCGCCCAGGTGCGAGGCCAGGTGCACCACCGGGCTGTAACCGCCCGAGCTGCCGACCAGGTCGCAATCGAGCCATTCGCCGGGGCTGACTACCCTGTGCGCCTTGACGTCGATGGCAGCGACGCGGGCAGCGGTGACATGCTTGCTGCCGCGAGCTTCGATCACCGCGCTCGCGGTGAGGATGCGAATACCCTTGGCCCGTGCTTCCTCGACCAGCGCGCCGCGCGGGTTGTGGCGGGCATCGGCCACGGCGACCACCTTGAGGCCGGCGTCGTGCCAGTCCAGGGCTACGCGGTAGGCGTGGTCGTTGTTGGTCGACAGCACCAGTTTCTTGCCCGGTGCCACGCCGTAGCGACGTACATAGGTGGAGATGGCGCCGGCCAGCATGTTGCCCGGCACGTCGTTGTTGCCGTACACCAGTGGCCGCTCGTGGGTACCGGTTGCCAGCACCACGCGCCCGGCGCGAACCCGGTGCATGCGTTGGCGGACCTGGCCCATCGGTGCACGGTCGCCAAGGTGATCGGTGAGGCGCTGGTGAATGGTCAGGAAATTATGGTCGTGGTAGCCGTTGACCGTGGCGCGGGGCAACAGCACCACTTCAGGCATGCCTGCAAGCTCGCTGATCACTGCGGCGACCCATTCGCCGGCAGGCTTGCCATCGAGGCTTTCACGGGTGTCGAGCAGCGAGCCGCCGAACTCTTCCTGCTCGTCGGCCAGGATCACCCGGGCGCCACTGCGCGCGGCGGCCAGGGCAGCGGCCAGGCCGGCAGGGCCGGCGCCGACCACCAGCACGTCGCAGGTGCGGCTCATGTAGTCATAGGAATCCGGGTCCACCTCGGTCGGCGAACGACCCAGGCCGGCAGCCTTGCGGATGTACTTCTCGTAGGTCATCCAGAAGGACTGCGGGTACATGAAGGTCTTGTAGTAGAACCCCGGCGGCATCAGCTTGCCGCCGACCTTGCCGAGGATACCCATCATGTCGGTATTGACGTTCGGCCAGCCGTTGGTGCTGGTGGCAACCAGGCCCTGGTACAGCGCCTGCTGGGTCGCCCGCACGTTGGGGATCTGGGTGGCTTCGGTGGCGCCGATCTGCAGCACCGCGTTGGGCTCCTCGGCACCGGCTGCGACGATGCCGCGCGGACGCGAATACTTGAAGCTGCGGCCGATCACGTCGACGCCATTGGCCAGCAGGGCCGAGGCCAGGGTGTCGCCTTCATAGCCGATGTAGGTCGTGCCATTGAAGGTGAAGGTCAGCTTCTTGCTGCGCTCCAGACGTCCGCCGGTGGAGAGGCGATTGACCTGGCTCATGGCTTGTCTCCCGAGGCGATCTGCGGCGCCTCATCAATGGTCTTTTCGACGAACTGCGGCTGGCTGCCGATGCGATAGGTTTCCAGGATCTCGTAGGTCACCGTGTTGCGGGTCGCATTGAAATACTGGCGGCAACCGGCGGCATGGATCCACAGCTCGTGCTGCAGGCCACGCGGGTTGTTGCGGAAGAACATGTACTCGCCCCATTGCGCGTCGGTGCACGCACCCGGGTCGAGCGGGCGGGCAATGTGCGCCTGGCCCGAGCAGTGGAATTCTTCTTCGCTGCGCAGCTCGCCACAGTGTGGACAGAAGATGTTGAGCATGGTGGTTTCTCCTGTCAGTGGGCGACGGCTGCGGCGCCGTGTTCGTCGATCAACGCGCCGTTGTGGAAGCGCTCGATGGAAAACGGCTTGGCCAGCGGGTGCATCTCGCCCGTGGCCAGGCTGGCCGCGAACACATGGCCCGAGCCCGGCGTGGCCTTGAAGCCACCGGTGCCCCAGCCGCAATTGAAGAACATGTTCGGCACCGGGGTCTTGGAGATGATCGGGCAGGCGTCCGGCGTGGTGTCGACGATGCCGCCCCACTGGCGGTTCATGCGCACCCGCGAGAGCACCGGGAACATCTCGACGATGGCCTGCAGGGTGTGTTCGATGATCGGGTACGAACCGCGCTGGCCGTAGCCGACCCAGCTGTCGATACCGGCACCGATCACCAGGTCGCCCTTGTCCGACTGGCTGATGTAACCATGGACGGCGTTGGACATGATCACGCTGTCGATGATGGGCTTGATCGGCTCGGACACCAGCGCCTGCAGCGGATGGGATTCGACCGGCAGGCGGAAACCGGCCAGCTTGGCCATGTGCCCGGAGTTGCCGGCGGTAACCACACCGACGCGCTTGGCACCGATGAAACCCTTGTTGGTTTCGACACCGATGCACACGCCGTTTTCCTTGCGAAAGCCGGTCACTTCGGTCTGCTGGATCAGGTCCACGCCCAGGGCATCGGCGGCGCGGGCATAGCCCCAGGCCACGGCGTCGTGACGGGCCACGCCGCCACGGCGCTGGACGGTGGCGCCGATGATCGGGTAACGGGTGTTCCTGGTGCAGTCCAGGTAGGGGATCTCTTCGGCCACCTGCTTGTTGTTCAACAGCTCGCCGTCCACGCCGTTGAGGCGGTTGGCGCTGACGCGGCGTTCGGAGTCGCGCATGTCCTGCAGGGTGTGGCACAGGTTGTACACGCCGCGCTGGGAAAACATCACGTTGTAGTTGATGTCCTGGGACAAGCCTTCCCACAGTTTCATGGCATGTTCGTACAGGTGGGCCGACTCATCCCACAGGTAGTTGGAGCGCACGATGGTGGTGTTGCGCGCGGTATTGCCGCCACCCAGCCAGCCCTTCTCGACCACGGCCACATTGGTGATGCCGTGGACCTTGGCCAGGTAATAGGCGGTCGCCAGGCCGTGCCCGCCGCCGCCGACGATGACGACGTCGTAGACCTTCTTGGGGGTCGGTGTGCGCCACATGCGCTGCCAGTTTTCGTGGTGGCTGAGCGAGTGCTTGAAAAGGCCGAAGCCAGAATAACGTTGCATGGTGTTCACTCCACTCTCAGCGGTAGACCGGGAAGTCGCTGCACAGGGCCGTCACGTGACGGGCCACGTTGGCCTCGACGTCGGCATCGCCCAAATTGTCGAGGATGTCGCAGATCCAGCCGGCCAGATCAAGGCACTGGGCCACTTTGAAACCACGGCTGGTGACCGCTGGGGTACCGATGCGCAGGCCCGAGGTCACGAACGGTGACTGCGGGTCATTCGGCACGGCGTTCTTGTTCACGGTGATGTGCGCACGGCCCAGGGCGGCGTCGGCGTCTTTGCCGGTGAGGCCCTGGCGAATCAGGCTGACCAGGAACAGATGGTTGTCGGTACCGCCGGACACCACGTCGAAGCCTCGCTCGATGAACACGCCGGCCATGGCCTGGGCGTTGTCGATGACCTGCTGCTGGTAGGTCTTGAACTCGGGCTCCAGCGCTTCCTTGAAGCACACCGCCTTGGCAGCGATCACATGCATCAGCGGGCCGCCCTGGCCGCCGGGGAATACCGCGGCGTTGAATTTCTTTTCCAGGGCTTCGTTGGCACGGGCCAGGATCAGACCGCCGCGCGGACCGCGCAGGGTCTTGTGGGTGGTGGTGGTGACCACGTCGGCGAACGGGATCGGGTTGGGGTACAGGCCAGCGGCAACCAGCCCGGCAACGTGGGCCATGTCGACGAACAGGTAGGCTCCGACCTTGTCGGCGATTTCACGGAAGCGAGGGAAGTCGAGGGTCTTGGAGTAGGCCGAAAAGCCGGCAATGATCATCTTCGGCTGGTGCTCGACCGCCAGGCGCTCGACTTCGTCGTAGTCGATCAGGCCGGTGTCGGTGTCGATGCCGTACTGCACGGCGTTGTAGAGCTTGCCGGAGAAGCTGACCTTGGCACCGTGGGTCAGGTGACCGCCATGGGCCAGGCTCATGCCCAAGACCGTATCGCCGGCCTGTAACAGTGCCAGGTAGACCGCGGCGTTGGCCTGGGAACCCGAGTGCGGCTGGACGTTGGCATAGTCGGCACCGAACAGTTGCTTGGCGCGATCGATGGCCAGTTGCTCGACCTTGTCCACGTGCTCGCAGCCACCGTAGTAGCGCTTGCCCGGATAGCCTTCGGCGTACTTGTTGGTGAGGCCGCTGCCCTGAGCTTCCATCACGCGCTTGCTGGTGTAGTTTTCCGAGGCGATCAGTTCGATGTGGTCTTCCTGACGCTGGTCCTCGGCGTTCATGGCAGCCAGCAGGACGTCGTCATAACCTTGGATCTGATCTTGTTTGCTGAACATCGCGGTCTCCCCAGCGGCGGCGTGGCGCCTGGCATGTTGGACGAAGGCGACCGGCAACGGCTGCCCCCTTTGATTGCGATGGTAGGGCCGGCGCGATCCGACCAAATGCCTGCGCGCGCCTTGCAGAGGTTCGTTTACGACATGGCGCGATCAGGCCAGCGTCAGAGTGCCCGCAACAGCAGGCGCAGGCCCAGCAGGGCGAGGAAATGCAGGGGGTAGATGGCGTACGCCCAACGGCGCATGGGGACAACTGCCTGGTGTATCCCGACGCGCAGCACCAGCAGGCCCAGCCCTGGTGCCAGCAGACAGGCAACGATGCCGCCGATTGCCGGCCAGTAGAAGTGCCGCGCGGATTCGAACAGGTTGGCCCAGGCGTTGGCGGCCAGGCACAGCACGCCCAGGGGCAACGCCCAGTACAGCGGGCGCTGCCAGGCCAGGACAAATCCCAATGGCAGCAGCACGCCCGCCAGACCGAACATCAGCTGGTGGTCGAACAACGCCGCCACGGCACCCACCGCGCAGCCAAGTGCGGCCATGGCGGGTTGTCGACGTTGCTGCCAGGCCTTGGCCACGATCAAGCCCAGAGCGAGGGTGGGCAGCACGTTGAGAGTGTCGGCCGGGTAGACGAACAGGCGGTAGGGGATTTCCGACAGAGCGGCGAAGCTCAGCAACCAGGCCAGGTAGCGGCCGCCCAGGGCAGCCTCAGGGCGGCGCGTCAGGTTGGCGGCAATCGCCAGGCAGAACCAGGGGAAAGCCAGGCGGCCCGGCACGTAGAGGAAGTCCAGCGACCAGCCGACATAGCGCAGGTGGTCGAGGACCATGCACAGCATGGCCAGCCATTTGAGCAGATCCAGTGCGTGATGTCGGATCATCCGAGAAAAAGCTCCAGTTTTTGGGTTGTCATACCGGCCTCTTCGCGGCCACAGACCGCTCCCACGCGAGCCTCACACAGCGCAGGAGCTGGCCGCATGGACGACACGTTTCCCGTAGGAGCGGCCAGTGGCCGCGAAGAGGCCCGCCTAGACGACACATCTTTCACAGTTGGTTTACAGTGCCCGCATACCTAACACCAAGGACCCGCCCATGAACGACCAAACCCAACAGTTCGCCAGCGACAATTATTCGGGCATCTGCTCCGAAGCCTGGGCGGCCATGGAGCAGGCCAACCAGGGCCATCAGCGCGCCTATGGCGACGATCAATGGACCGCACGCGCCGCCGATGAATTCCGCCGCCTGTTCGAAACCGACTGTGAAGTGTTTTTCGCCTTCAACGGCACTGCGGCCAACTCCCTGGCCCTGTCGTCGCTGTGCCAGAGCTACCACAGCGTCATCTGCTCGGAAACCGCGCACGTCGAAACCGATGAGTGCGGTGCCCCGGAATTCTTCTCCAACGGTTCCAAACTGCTGACAGCGCGCACCGAGCTGGGCAAGCTGACCCCTCAGGCCATTCGCGAAGTCGCGCTCAAGCGCCAGGACATCCACTACCCCAAGCCTCGCGTGGTCACCCTGACCCAGGCCACCGAATTGGGCAGCGTGTACCGCCCCGAAGAACTCAAGGCCATCAGCGCCACCTGCAAGGAACTGAACCTGAACCTGCACATGGACGGCGCGCGCTTTGCCAACGCCTGTGCGTTTCTGGGCTGTACACCGGCCGAGCTGACGTGGAAAGCGGGAGTGGATGTGTTGTGCTTCGGCGGCACCAAGAACGGCATGGCCGTGGGCGAGGCCATTCTGTTCTTCAACCACCGGCTGGCCGAAGATTTCGACTATCGCTGCAAGCAGGCGGGGCAGCTGGCGTCGAAGATGCGTTTCCTGTCGGCGCCTTGGGTAGGGTTGCTGGAGAACGATGCCTGGCTCAAGCATGCCGGACACGCCAACCATTGCGCGCAACTGCTCAAGGCGTTGGTCGAGGGTATACCGGGGGTGGAGTTGATGTTTCCAGTAGAGGCCAACGGGGTGTTTCTGCAGATGCCGGAACCGGCCCTGGAAGCCCTGCGCGCCAAGGGCTGGCGCTTCTACACCTTCATCGGCAGCGGCGGCGCCCGCTTCATGTGCTCATGGGACACGGAGGAAGCCCGCGTGCGCGAGCTCGCCCGCGACATTCAGGCCGTAATGGCCGCCTGAGCACCGGGTCGTCCCGTTCGCGGCCACGGACCGCTCCTACATCTCGCTCATGCCACCGCAGTTCCACCGTAGGAGCGGTCATCGGCCGCGAAGGGTGCGCCGCGGTATGGCTGAACACCCCGCGGTGCGCTTTTCGCGGCCGATGACCGCTCCTAGCTCACCACCGCCCAGCCTGACTCAGACTTCCAGGTAATCCAGGATCCCTTCGGCAGCGTTGCGGCCTTCGAAGATGGCGGTCACCACCAGGTCCGAACCGCGGACCATGTCGCCGCCGGCGAAGATCTTCGGGTTGCTGGTCTGGTGCTTGAACCGACCTTGCTCCGGCGCCACCACGCGGCCCTGGCTGTCGGTCTGGATGCTGTGGTCCTGGAACCACGCCGCCGGGCTTGGGCGGAAACCGAAAGCGATGACCACGGCATCGGCCGGGATGATCTCCTCGGAACCCGGAATCGGCTCGGGGCTGCGACGGCCACGGGCATCGGGTTCGCCCAGACGGGTTTCGACCACCTTCACCCCTTCGACCTTGTCTTCACCGACGATGGCGATCGGCTGGCGGTTGTAGAGGAATCTGACCCCCTCTTCCTTGGCGTTCTTCACCTCTTTGCGCGAGCCCGGCATGTTCGCCTCGTCACGCCGATAGGCACAGGTCACCGCCTTGGCACCCTGGCGAATGGAGGTACGGTTGCAGTCCATGGCCGTATCGCCACCGCCCAGTACCACGACCTTCTTGCCCTTCATGTCGACGAAATCTTCCGGCGACTTTTCGAAGCCCAGGTTGCGGTTGACGTTGGCGATCAGGAAATCCAGGGCATCGTGCACGCCAGGCAGGTCTTCACCGGGGAAGCCGCCCTTCATGTAGGTGTAGGTGCCCATGCCCATGAACACCGCATCGTATTCTTCCAGCAACTGCTCGACGCTGATGTCCTTGCCCACCTCGGTGTTCAGGCGGAACTCGATGCCCATGCCGGTGAAGACTTCGCGCCGATTGCTCAACACGCTCTTCTCCAGCTTGAACTCGGGGATACCGAAGGTCAGCAGACCGCCGATTTCCGGGTTCTTGTCGAACACCACCGGAGTCACGCCACCGCGCACCAGCACATCGGCGCAGCCCAGACCGGCCGGGCCGGCGCCGATGATGGCGACGCGCTTGCCGGTCGGCTTGACCTTGGACATGTCCGGGCGCCAGCCCATGGCGAACGCGGTGTCGGTGATGTACTTCTCCACCGAACCGATGGTCACCGCGCCGAAGCCGTCATTGAGGGTGCAGGCACCCTCGCACAGACGATCCTGCGGGCACACCCGGCCGCACACTTCAGGCAGGGTGTTGGTCTGGTGCGACAGCTCGGCGGCGGCGAGGATGTTGCCCTCGGCCACCAGTTTCAACCAGTTGGGAATGAAGTTGTGCACCGGGCACTTCCACTCGCAGTACGGGTTGCCACAGCCCAGGCAGCGGTGGGCCTGGTCGGCCGACTGCGCGGGTTTGAAGGGCTCGTAGATCTCCACGAACTCTTTCTTGCGTTGACGCAACAGTTTCTTCTTCGGATCTTTGCGCCCGACCTCGATGAACTGGAAGTCATTACTCAGACGTTCAGCCATTGTTAAAACCTCATCAAACTGTTCAGGCGCATATCACTGCGGGTTGGCACGGGTGCTGGACAGCAGCGATTTCAGGTTGGCGGCCTTGGGCTTGACCAACCAGAAGCGACGCAGATAGTCGTCCAGGTTTTCCCAAAGGTTGCGGCCCCATTCGCTGTCGGTTTCGGCGACGTATTCGGCCAGCACGCGCTCCAGGTGAGTACGGTAGGCCTCCATGGCTTCGCCACTGATGCGCTGGATTTCCACCAGCTCGTGGTTGACCCGGTCGACGAAGCTGTTGTCCTGGTCGAGCACGTAGGCGAAACCGCCGGTCATGCCCGAACCGAAGTTGTAGCCGGTCTTGCCGAGCACGCAGACGAAACCGCCGGTCATGTATTCGCAGCAGTGATCGCCCGTGCCTTCCACGACCGTGTGGGCACCGGAGTTGCGCACCGCGAAACGCTCGCCTGCGGTACCGGCGGCGAACAGCTTGCCGCCGGTGGCGCCGTACAGACAGGTATTGCCGATGATGGCACTGTCCTGGGTCTTGAACGGGCTGCCCTTGGGCGGCACGATCACCAGCTTGCCAGCGGTCATGCCCTTGCCGACGTAGTCGTTGGCATCGCCCTCCAGGTACATGTTCAAGCCACCGGCATTCCAGACGCCAAAGCTCTGGCCCGCAGTGCCCTTGAAACGGAAGGTCAGCGGATTGGCGTTCATGCCCTGGTTGCCATGCAGCTTGGCGATTTCCCCGGAGATGCGCGCGCCGATGGAGCGGTCGCAGTTGCAGATGTCCATCGCGTATTCGCCACCGGTCTTGCCCTGAATCGCCGGCAAGGCCATTTCCACCATCTTCTCGGCCAGCAGGCCCTTGTCGAACGGCGGGTTGCGCTCCACCTGGCAGAACTGCGGCTTGTCGGCTGGAATATGGTCGCTGCCCAACAAGGGGGTCAGGTCCAGGTGCTGCTGCTTGGCGGTTTCACCCGGCAGCATTTCCAGCAGATCGGTGCGCCCGATCAGCTCGCCCAGGCTGCGCACGCCCAGCTTGGCCAGCCACTCGCGGGTTTCCTCGGCCACGTAGGTGAAGAAGTTGATCACCATGTCGACCGTGCCGATGTAGTGATCCTTGCGCAGCTTCTCGTTCTGCGTGGCCACGCCGGTGGCGCAGTTGTTCAGGTGGCAGATGCGCAGGTATTTGCAGCCCAGGGCAATCATTGGCGCGGTGCCGAAGCCGAAGCTCTCGGCACCCAGGATCGCCGCCTTGATCACGTCCAGGCCGGTCTTCAGGCCGCCGTCGGTCTGTACCCGCACCTTGCCGCGCAGGTCGTTGCCGCGCAGGGTCTGGTGGGTTTCGGCCAGGCCCAGTTCCCACGGTGCACCGGCATACTTGATCGAGCTCAGCGGCGATGCACCGGTGCCACCGTCGTAGCCGGAAATGGTGATCAGGTCGGCATAGGCCTTGGCCACGCCGGCGGCGATAGTGCCCACACCTGCCTCGGCCACCAGTTTGACCGACACCAGCGCGGCCGGGTTGACCTGCTTGAGGTCGAAGATCAGCTGCGACAAGTCCTCGATGGAGTAGATGTCGTGGTGCGGCGGCGGCGAGATCAGCGTCACGCCAGGCACGGCATAGCGCAGCTTGGCGATCAGGCCGTTGACCTTGCCGCCGGGCAGCTGGCCGCCCTCGCCGGGCTTGGCGCCCTGGGCCACCTTGATCTGCAGCACTTCGGCGTTGACCAGGTACTCGGGGGTGACCCCGAAGCGGCCGGTCGCGATCTGCTTGATCTTCGAACTGCGCACGGTGCCGTAGCGCGAAGGGTCTTCGCCGCCTTCACCGGAGTTGGAACGCGCACCCAGGCGGTTCATTGCCTCGGCCAGCGCTTCGTGGGCTTCGGGCGACAACGCACCCAGGGAAATGCCCGCCGAGTCGAAACGCTTGAGAATCGCTTCCAGCGGTTCGATCTGGTCCATGCCCAGCGGCTCGTCGAGCGTCTTGACCTTGAGCAGGTCGCGGATCATCGACACCGGACGGTTGTCGACGATCGCGGTGTATTCCTTGAACTTGCTGTAGTCGCCCTGCTGCACGGCGGCCTGCAGGGTGTTGACCACGTCCGGGTTGTAGGCGTGGTACTCGCCGCCGTACACGAACTTCAGCAGACCGCCTTGCTGGATCGGCTTGCGCGGGCTCCAGGCCTCGGCGGCAAGGGCTTTCTGCTCGGCTTCCAGGTCGACGAAGCGCGCGCCCTTGATGCGGCTCGGCACACCGCGGAAGCTCAGCTCGCAGACTTCCTCGGACAGACCGATGGCCTCGAACAGCTGGGCGCCGCGGTACGACGCCACGGTGGAGATGCCCATCTTCGAGAGAATCTTGAGCAAACCCTTGGTGATGCCCTTGCGGTAGTTCTTGAACACCTCGTAGAGGTCGCCCAACACTTCACCGGTGCGGATCAGGTCGCCCAGCACTTCATAGGCCAGGAACGGATAGACCGCCGAAGCGCCAAAGCCGATCAGCACGGCGAAGTGATGCGGATCGCGGGCGGTAGCGGTTTCCACAAGGATGTTGCTGTCGCAGCGCAGGCCTTTCTCGGTCAGGCGATGGTGCACCGCACCGGTGGCCAGCGACGCATGCACCGGCAGCTTGCCCGCAGCGATGTTGCGGTCACTGAGCACCAGCAAGGTACGTCCGGCGCGCACCGCCTCTTCGGCCTGATCGGCGATGTTGCGCACGGCGGCTTCAAGGCCCATGGCTTCATCGTAGTTCAGCTCGATGACCTGCCGATCGAACCCCGGCCGATCCAGGTTCATCAGCGAGCGCCACTTGGCGGGCGAGATGACCGGCGAGCTGAGGATCACCCGCGAAGCATGCTCCGGGGACTCCTGGAAGATGTTGCGCTCGGCACCCAGGCAGATTTCCAGGGACATCACGATCGCTTCGCGCAGCGGGTCGATCGGCGGGTTGGTCACCTGCGCGAACTGCTGGCGGAAATAGTCGTAAGGCGTGCGCACGCGACGCGACAGAACCGCCATCGGCGTGTCGTCGCCCATCGAACCCACAGCTTCCTGGCCCTGTTCACCCAGTGGGCGCAACACCTGGTCGCGCTCCTCGAAGGTCACCTGGTACATCTTCATGTACTGCTTGAGCTGGTCGCTGCTGTAGAAGGCCGAACCGTGGTCGTTGTCTTCCATGGTCGACTGGATGCGCAGCGCACTCTTGCGCAGCCACTGCTTGTAAGGGTGGCGCGACTTCAGGCGGTTGTCGATGTCATCGGTGTGCAGCACCTGGCCGGTTTCGGTGTCGACCGCCAGGATCTGGCCCGGGCCCACACGCCCCTTGGCGATGACGTCCTCGGGCTGGTAGTTCCACACGCCGATTTCCGAGGCCAAGGTGATGTAGCCATTCTTGGTGGTGACCCAGCGCGCCGGACGCAGGCCGTTGCGGTCGAGCAGGCACACGGCATGGCGGCCGTCGGTCATGACCACGCCGGCCGGTCCATCCCAGGGCTCCATGTGCATCGAGTTGTATTCGTAGAACGCCCGCAGGTCCGGGTCCATGGTCTCGACGTTCTGCCAGGCCGGCGGAATCAGCATGCGCACGCCACGGAACAGATCGATACCACCGGTGACCATCAGTTCGAGCATGTTGTCCATGCTCGAAGAGTCGGAACCCACGCGGTTGACCAGCGGGCCGAGCTCTTCCAAATCCGGGATCAGATCGTTGGCGAACTTGGCGCGACGGGCCAGCGCCCAGTTGCGGTTGCCGGTGATGGTGTTGATCTCGCCGTTGTGGGCGAGAAAGCGGAATGGCTGGGCCAGCGGCCATTTCGGCAGGGTATTGGTGGAGAAGCGCTGGTGGAACACGCAGATGGCGGTCTGCAGACGCTCGTCGGACAGGTCTGGATAGAAGGCCGTGAGATCGGCCGGCATCATCAGGCCTTTGTAGATGATGGTCTTGTGCGAAAAACTGCAGATGTAGTGATCGGTGTCGGCGGCATTGGCCACGGAGGACCGGCGGCGGGCACTGAACAACTTGATCGCGAACTGCTGATCGCTCAGGCCTTCGCCCCCGACGAACACTTGCTGGATTTTTGGCAGGCGCTCAAGGGCCAGGCGGCCCAGCACGCTGGTGTCGATCGGTACGTCGCGCCAGCCGACCAACTGCAGGCCGGCAGCCTCGATTTCGCGGTTCATGTTTTCGCGGGCCGCTTGGGCGCGTACCGGGTCTTGATTGAAGAAGACCATGCCCACGGCATATTGCTTGGGCAGTTCGTTGCCGAAGTGCTGTTGGGCGATGGCACGCAGAAACAGGTCGGGCTTCTGGATCAGCAAGCCGCACCCGTCGCCGGTCTTGCCATCGGCGTTGATCCCACCGCGGTGGGTCATGCAGGTCAGGGCCTCGATGGCCGTTTGCAACAGGTTATGGCTGGGCTCACCCGACATATGGGCAATCAGGCCAAAACCGCAGTTATCCTTGAATTCATCCGGACGATACAGACCTGTTTTCATAGACACATTCTCACCAGGCTGCCTCTTGTTCGAGGCAATTTCTTTTCGATTCAACTAGTTACCACACGCGCCGAACGTTCGCCGGCTTTGCGGGGGCAAAAGGGAGGTCATTGTACACAGCGCTACGGGTGGTCACAAATTCAGCGACGAAATCAATAACTCATTTGTCGCAAATGTGAACGTTTCCAGCAGGCTAGTGTGATAGCGACTTGAGCTGGATTCTGAATCCCGCAGCCTGACAGTGCAAGCCCGCATGCCTGCAGGGCCCGTGCTTGAGCCTTTCAGAGCAAACCAGGGAACAGGGACGGCGAAGCCTGCCTCGCAGTGCGGGGCAGGCTCGGGATTCAGATGACGCCGGAGGGTGGGGCGGCGGGGATAGGGTGCCGCCCGACAATCAGCGAGCTGTCGCGAGGTCCTGTTGGACGCTGGCGACAGTGCGTGGCCAAGGTTTACCAGCCTGGACCTTGGCTGGCAAGTTCTTGATGGCGGCAACGGCGGCATCACGGCTGGCGAAGCTGCCATAGGTGATCACGTAGAGCGGTTTGCCTTGCAGGGTTTTCTTGAAGTAGCGGAACTCGCCACCCTGCTCCTTGACGTAGGCCTGCGCAGCGCCTTCGTTGCTGGTCCCCAGAATCTGCACCACATAATTGCTTGGCGACTGCCCGGCATACCAACTGCCGCCGGCGGCAGCTTTGCCGGCCGCTGCAGGGGCCGCCGGAGCTGGCTTGGCCGCCACGGTGGGCGCAGGCGCAGGCTTGACGGCTGTGGTCGGCGCAGGTTTGGTGGTTGCTGGCGGAGCTGTCTGACGCGCAGGCGCTGGGCTCGGCGCGACCGCTGCAGGCGAACCTGCCGGCACACCGGCTGGCGGTGCGATGGTGGTCACGGTAGGCGGCTGCGGCGACGTATTCACCGCGTCGCCCGTCTCTTCTCCGTCGCCCATGCCGGTGGACTCTGCCAGCGGGCCACGCATGACCGGCTGCTGTCCATTCATCGGCAACGACTGGGAGCTGCCATTGAATTCGACCGATGGATTGCCGTTGTTGGATTGAGCGGCACTTGGCTGCCCCTGCCCCATCGGCAACTGGGCCTGTTCTGTCGTGCTCGGTGCCTTGCCGTCGCGGCTGGGGATCAGCCAGGCGGCAGCCACAGCGACGACGACAACGGCGGAAATCGCCAATACGTGTTTCTTAGGCATCTTAAACCCCATAGCAGGACGCTTCACCGACGAGCGGCTAGCGATCATGGCCTCGATCAGCGCGTCACGAGCAACCTGGTTGATGGCTCCTGGCCAACCATCCGAGTTCTCGTGAATGTCGGCGATCTGATCATTGGTGAGCAACTGGATTCCCTTACCGGCACCCTCCAGACGCAGCGCCAGGTATTCGCGGGTTTCCTCGAGGCTGTACGGTTGCAGCTCGATCACGTGGAACAATTCCTGCCCGGCGCTGAACTGCTCCAGGCCCGCGATCAATGAAGGCTCGCCGAACAGGAACACATGTGGGCGCCCGTCCGCGGTGCCCGCCGCCAACGCCAGCAGGGCTTCGAGTGCGGATTCGTCGAGTTGTTCCGCGTCGTCCACCAGCAGGTAGACTTCCTGCCCGGTCAGCCCCAGCTGGACGATCTGCGCCAGCAGGGCCGGCACTTCCAGAGTATTGAGGTTGAGCGATTGGGCGACCTGGGTCAGCACGCTGGCGGCATCGCCGGCCCCGCGCGCCGACACCACGATGCTTTGCACCGACTGCTTGTTGGTACTGGCGACCAAAGCCTGGCGCAGCAGGGTCTTGCCACTGCCATGCGGGCCGGTAACCACCAGCAACAGCTGGCTATAGCGCGCCAGATGGTGCAATTGGCCCAGCACCGGCTTGCGCTGGGCCGGGAAGAATTTGAAGCCAGGCACCCTTGCGGCGAAGGGGTCATGATCCAATTGGTAGTGGCCGAGAAAGGCCTCATCGGCATGCAGACTTGTCATCGAACTCTCGTAGAACAAAGGTGGATCGTTGATGGGTTGCTGGAAACACGTCCTGCTGGAACAGGCTCCACTAGGCTTCCAGCCCGGCGACGATGGCGCGGTAATCCGCTTCCAGGGTCGCCTGAAGCACATCGTGCGGGTAGTCGGCGGTGATCACTGCTTCGCCGATGCTGCGCAGCAGCACCAGGCGCAGACTGCCATCCAGCACTTTCTTGTCGATTGCCATGTGCTCGAGGAAATCGGTCGGCGTCATTTCCGCCGGCGGCACCACCGGCAGGCCGGCGCGCTGCAGCAGACGAATGCCGCGATCCCGCTCGGCCTGGGTGATCCAGCCAAGGCGCATGGACATCTCCAGCGCCATCACCGTACCGGCCCCCACGGCCTCACCGTGAAGCCACACACCATACCCCATATGGGTCTCGATGGCGTGGCCGAAAGTATGCCCCAGGTTCAGCGTGGCGCGCACACCGGACTCGCGTTCGTCCGCACCCACCACTCGTGCCTTGGCCTCGCAGGAACGGGCAATGGCCAGCGTGAGGGCCGCCTGATCGAGCGCCCGGAGGGCATCGACGTTATCTTCCAGCCAGCCCAGGAACGGTTCGTCGCAGATGAATCCGTACTTGATCACCTCCGCCAGCCCCGCCGACAGCTCGCGCGGCGGCAAGGTGGCCAGGGTGGTGGTGTCGATCACCACCGCCTGCGGCTGATAGAACGCACCGACCATGTTCTTGCCCAGCGGATGGTTGATGCCGGTCTTGCCGCCCACCGACGAGTCGACCTGGGACAGCAGCGTGGTCGGCACCTGGATGAAATCGACACCGCGCTGGTAGCAGGCAGCAGCGAACCCGGCCATGTCACCAATGACACCGCCGCCCAAGGCAATGACCGTAACGCGCCGATCCAGCCGTGCCGTGAGCATGGCATCGAAAATGGTCTGCAGGGTTTCCCAGTTCTTGAACGCTTCGCCGTCCGGAAGCACCACGGGCACCACCGAATAGGCGCCCAGGGTCTGGGTCAGGCGATCCAGGTAGAGCGGCGCTACCGTGGCGTTGGAGATGACCGCCACCTTTCGCCCGGCGATGTGCGGGGCCAGCAACCCAGCCTGATCTAGCAGCCCTTCGCCAATGTAGATCGGATAGCTGCGTTCGCCGAGGTCAACCTTGAGTGTCTGCATGTGTCCCCACTATTGTTCTGTAAATCGAATGCCGTCAAACGGCGCCCTGCGCCGGTAGCGGATGGCCGCGCGTACGGCCGCCTTCAGCGCGGCGGCAGGCGTTGCAGGCGTTCGAGGATATCGAGGACCACCATGCGCGGTGGGCGCTCGTCGGTCTGCACCACCAGGTCGGCGATCTCGCGGTACAGCGGATCGCGGATTGCCAGCAAGGCCCGCAGCGTGGCCTCCGGGTTGGCGGTGCGCAATAGAGGCCGATTGCGATCGCGTGCCGTGCGACCGACTTGCTGTTCGACCGAGGCGTGCAGGTAGACCACGCGCCCGCCGGCGTGCAATGCCTGGCGGTTTTCATCACGCATGACCGCGCCACCGCCGGTAGCCAGCACCAGGCCGTCGAACTCGCACAGTTCGGCCAGCATGGCCTGCTCGCGGTCGCGAAAGCCGACCTCGCCTTCCTGATCGAAGATCCACGGGATATTCGCTCCGGTACGGGTCTCGATTTCCTTGTCGGAATCCTTGAACGGCAACCGAAGCTCTTTGGCCAGCAAACGGCCAATGGTGCTCTTGCCTGCACCCATTGGCCCAACAAGTATCAAATTTCGCACAGAATCAACGACTCACAGCAATCGCCTGGTTATTCATGATACGCGGTGTCAAGAATACCAGCAGCTCGGATTTGGCTTCCGACACGACATCCCGACGGAAAAGGCGCCCAACATACGGCACGTCGCCCAAAAAGGGCACCTTGTCCACGGTTTTACTTTGCGTGTTGGAGAAAACCCCACCGATGACGATGGTCTCGCCGTCGTTGACCAGCACCTTGGCGTTGACCTCGTTCTTGCTGATCGGCGGTACACCCAGCACCGCGTTCAGGTAGTCGGGCTCATCCTTGGTGACCTTCACTTCCATGATGATGCGGCTGTCCGGGGTTATCTGCGGCGTCACCTCGAGTGACAGCGAAGCCTCCTTGAACGACACCGTGGTGGCGCCGCTGGAGCTGGCCTCCTGGTACGGCACCTCGGTGCCCTTGAGGATCTTCGCGGTTTCCTTGTCCGAGGTCACCACCTTGGGCTGGGAGACGATCTCGCCATTGCCGGTGCTTTCCATGGCACTGAGCTCGAGGTCCAGCAGGACGTTGTTGGTCACGAAGCCCAGGCCGATGCCAGAGGTCGCATCGGCGGCCCCCAGGTCGATGAAGGGCGTGTTGCTGCCGACGTCGGCGCCGGTGTTGCCGGCTTCGTCGCCATTGTTGTCCAGGCCGTAGGCCGTCCAGTTGTTCTTGCCCCTCAGGTTGGTCGAACCGCCCCAACGCACGCCCAGCGCCTTGTTGTAGCCGACGTTGGCTTCGACGATGCGCGCCTCGATCATCACCTGACGCACCGGAATATCCAGCTGGGTGACGATGCGACGCAGTTCGTCGAGGCGATCCTGGGTCTGGTAGGCAATGATGTTGTTGGTGCGTTCGTCGACGGTGATCGAGCCACGCTCGGTCTCGACGTTCTCGCCACGGGTCACCGACTGGAACAGCTTGGCGATGTCGGCAGCCTTGGCATAGTTGACCTGCATCAACTCGCGGCGCAGCGGCGCCAGCTCCTGGATCTGCCGCTGCGACTCCAGCTCCTGGCGCTCGCGGGCGGCAATCTCGTCGGCCGGGGCCACCAGCAGCACGTTGCCGACCTTGCGTTTGTCCAGGCCCTTAGTCTTGAGCACCAGGTCCAGCGCCTGGTCCCAGGGAACGTTCTGCAGGCGCAGGGTGATGCCACCCTGCACCGTGTCACTGGCCACCAGGTTGAGGTTGGTAAAATCGGCGATCAGCTGCAGCACCGAACGCACGTCGATGTCCTGGAAGTTCAGCGAGAGCTTCTCGCCGGTATAGACATTGCGCTCGACATTGCGCCGCGCGACGTCCTCGTTGGTCAGCGGCCGCACACTGATGGTCAGGCGGTTTTCGGTCTGGTACGAAGAGTAGTCGAAGCTGCCGCTGGGCTCGATGGTCACGGTCGCGCCAGTGGCGCCGACCGAGGAGTTGACGAACTGCACCGGGGTCGCGAAATCCTTCACGTCCAAACGCACGCGCAACGGATCGGGCAGCTGGGTCTTGGCGAAAGTGAGCAGGATCTTGCCGCCCTGCTCCTGGATATCGGGGCTGATGGTCGGGTCGCTCAGGTCGATGATGACATTGCCCTCACCCAGCTCGCCGCGCTGGAAATCGACGTTGCGAATGGCCCGGCCGGCGGGCACCGCCGCCCGCGCAGGAGCAGGCACGGCTGCGGGTCGCGGGGCGGGCCGAGCGGCCGTCGGAGCCGGTATCGCCGTGCCCTGCAGGGCCGCGGCACCCTCGCCCACCAGCACGAACAGGTCGTTGCCCTGCACGCGGGTGCTGTAGGGCGCCAGCTTGGTCAGGTTGACGATGATCCGCGTGCGGTCGGTGGCCTCCACCACCACCACACTGCGGGCATTGCCCACGCCCAGGTCGCGACTGCGGGCGCCCAGTTGACTGGTCACACCCGGCAGGTCGAGGGCGATCCGGGCCGGTTGCTCGGTGGTATAGCCGCGTGGCGCCGTGACCGGGCCGTCGAACGAAAGCTTGAGCTCGACGCGATCACCGGGCAGGGAAGCAACGTCGAGCGTCTTCAAGTTCGCGGCCATGACGATCGGTGAAAGCATCGCTATCCCTAGCGAAATACCGAAGGCTGAGAGAATCCTGTTCATTTTCGAGTTCCACTAGACATGCTTGACCCAAGCCCTTTACGAGCGCTCTTTGAGCGGGATGGTGCGAGGCCGCTCCAACCAACCACCATCCCCATCGGGAACGATTTCAACGACATCGACCTGGGCATCGCTGATGGCGATGATCCGCCCGTCGTTGCGACCCAGGTAATCGCCTACCTTCAGGCGGTGCACGCCACCGGCGCCGCGCATCAGGGCAAAGCGGCCACCGGCATTGCCCAGGGTGCCGACCATTTCGAAATCCTCGATGTTGAAACCCTCCAGGAATTGCTTGACCCGCGTGGTGTCGGGCTTGATGAGCCGGGAGCCCTTCTGTCTGTTCACCAGTTCGATCTTCATCGGTGGCTGGAACGGACTGCGCAACGACGCAGCCTCGTAACTGAACGCCTGATAGGGCGCAAAGCGCGGTATCGGTTCGATCTTGCCCTTGGGCCTGGCCTTGACCTCGGCCATGAATGCGTCGAGGTCGGCGAAATCGCCGTTGCCACCGCAACCTGCCAGCACCAGCATGCACGCGGCCAGGCCTGCAACGAATACTGCTTTCATTTCGCTTGCCCCTGTGTCGGTGCCGCGTCCGCGCCAGGCAGGCCTTGATCGTTGTAGCGGTAGGTCTTGGCCAGGATACTCATGCGCAGCTGGCTGTTGCTGGCCTTCGGATCCACGGGTTTCACTTCGAAATCGTGCAGGGTGACGATCCGTGGCAGGCTGGCCACGCCACTGACGAAGGTGGCCAGGTCGTGGTAGGTGCCGGTCACGCTGATCTGTATCGGCAGCTCGATATAAAACTGCTGGGTCACCTCAGGCAACAATTTTATTTCTTCGAACTCCAACCCCGAACCCAGACCGGTACGCGTGATGTCCTCGAGCAGGCCCGGCACTTCGGTGTCGCTGGGCAGCTGGCGCAGCATCGCGCCGAACGACGTTTCCATTTCCTGCATCTGTTCGGTGTAGGTCTCCAGGTTCGCCGCCTGGAAGGCCTTGGTGGAGAACTGCTCCTTGAGCGCAGTTTCCTGATCGGCCTGCTGCTGCAATTGCGCTTCGAGGTCCGAGATGTGGAAGTTGTAGCCCAGGCCGAGAATGAGCGCCATCAGCAACACGCCGGCAATCACCTTGACCGCGGTGGGCCACGAACCGATGTTGTTCAGGTCAAGCTCGCTGAGCTCGACCTTGCGCAGGCTGTCCATCCAGCTCGAAGGGTTCATTTGTCGTCCCCTTCGGCCTGGACCGGAGCGGTCTGGCGCACGGTCAGCTGGAAACTGTTGGCGCCGTTGACGTCGGCACTGGTGTTGGCCTTGACTTCGTTGAGGGCGGGCGCTTCCAGCCAGGGCGAAGCGTCGAGGTTGCGCAACAGGTCGGACACGCGGTTGTTGGTCTCGGCGGCGCCGGCAATGGCAATGCTCTTGTCGGTCATTTTCACGTCGGTGAAGTACACGCCGTCGGGCAGCGTGCGCGCCATCTGGTCGAAGATGCGTCCGATGATCGGGCGGTTGCCCTGCAGGTCCTGGATGGTTTTCATGCGCTCGAGCAATTGCTTGCGCCGCGCCTTGAGCTCACTGATCGACTTGATGCGCTGATCGAGCAGGACGATCTCGGACTGCAGGTGGGCATTGCGCGCCGTCTGGGTGTCGATGGCATTGCCGATGAATCGGTCCGCCAGAAAAATGACCGCGATGGCGCCGACCAGCACGCCGGCCATGGCAATCAGGAATTGTCGCTTGCGCTCTTCTCGCAGCTGCTCGCGCCACGGCAGCAGGTTGATCCTTGCCATCTAGTCGAAGCTCCTCAGCGCCAGGCCACAGGCGATCATCAAGGCCGGTGCATCGCTGGCCAGCGCACCGGCGTTGACCTTGCTGCTCAGGGCCATGTCGGCGAACGGGTTGGCCACCAGGGTCGGGGTGCCCAGGCGTTGCTGGATCAGCCGATCCAGGCCGGAAATCGAAGCGGTGCCACCGGCGAGCATGATGTAGTCGACATCGTTGAACTGGCCGGCGGCAAAGAAAAACTGCAGCGAGCGCGACACCTGCTGTACCACGGCATCCTTGAACGGTTGCAGCACTTCGGCCACATAGTCGTCGGGCAGCCCGCCCTGCTTCTTGGCCAGGCCGGCTTCCTCGTTGGACAGGCCGTAGCGACGCTGGATTTCCTCGGTCAGCTGGCGCCCACCGAACAACTGCTCGCGGGTATAGATGATGCGGCCGTTGTGCAGCACGCTGAGGGTGGTCATGGTCGCGCCGATGTCCACCACGGCCACGGTCAGGGCCTGGTTGCCACCGGCCAGCTGCGCGGTGAGCAGGCCAAAGGCACGCTCAAGCGCATACGCCTCGACATCCACCACCTTGGCGCTCAACCCGGCCAGGGCCAGGGCAGCCTCGCGGACCTCGACGTTTTCCTTGCGGCAGGCAGCCAGCAATACCTCGACCCGCTCGGGGTTGCGCGCTGAATAGCCCTGCACTTCGAAGTCGATGGCGACTTCTTCGAGGGGGTAGGGAATGTACTGGTCGGCCTCGACCTTGAGTTGGGTTTCCAGCTCGTCGTCCGACAGGCCGGCGTCCATCTCGATGGTCTTGGTGATCACCGCCGAACCGGCCACGGCCACCGCGACGATGCGGGTACCGGTGCGCGCCTTGACCAGCACGCGGCTCAGGGCATGGCCGACGCCTTCGAGTTCGGCAATGTTCTTCTCGACCACGGCATTGGCCGGCAACGGTTCCACGGCATACGACTCGACCCGGAAACGGTTGCCCGTGCGGCTCAGCTCGAGCAATTTGACCGACGTGGAGCTGATGTCGATGCCCAATAGCGAATGTGCTTTCTTGCTGAAGAGTCCACGCACAACCGATTCCCTATTACTATCCGCGACTTACGGACCCTTTGTCGTACGAGGCATTTAATAGCAGTCTTGACAGAAGCGCAAATGACGCTCCGGGTCGAAAAATGCTTATAATGCCCAGCGTTTTTTCCACGTACCGCGTGCTGCGCTTAACCCATTCTTTTATCTGGAAATCCAAAAGCCTTGATACGCCTGCTGAAGTTTTTCTGGTGGTCTTTCCTCGCCGTCGTCTGCGGGCTGTTGCTCGTGCTCAGCGGGGCATTTCTGTATCTCAGCCCCAGCTTGCCGTCTGTCGACGCCCTGCGCAGCGTCGAGCTGCAGATCCCCCTGCGGGTCTTCAGCAGCGACGGAAAACTGATCGCCGAGTTCGGCGAGATGCGCCGCTCGCCGATCAAGTTCGCCGAGATTCCGCCACATTTCATCCAAGCCCTGTTGTCCGCAGAAGACGACAATTTCGAAAACCATTACGGCGTCGACCCCAGCAGCCTCATGCGCGCCGCCTCGCAGCTGGTGCGCAGCGGTCATATCCAGACCGGCGGCAGTACCATCACCATGCAGGTCGCCAAGAACTATTTCTTGACGTCCGAACGCAGTTTTTCACGCAAAATCACTGAAATCCTCCTTGCCTTGCAAATCGAGCGCCAACTTACCAAGGATGAGATTCTCGAGCTGTACGTGAACAAGATCTACCTGGGCAACCGGGCCTACGGGATCGAAGCCGCCGCACAGGTGTATTACGGCAAGTCGATCCGCGACGTAAGCCTGGCGCAGATGGCGATGATCGCCGGCCTGCCCAAGGCGCCTTCGCGCTTCAACCCGCTGGCCAACCCGGTACGCAGCAAGGAGCGTCGCGACTGGATCCTGGGGCGCATGTTCCGCCTGGGCAAGATCGACGAAGCCAGCTACAACGCTGCCGTCGGCGAGCCGCTCAACGCCAGCTATCACGTGCCCACGCCGGAAGTCAGCGCGCCGTGGATCGCCGAAATGGCCCGTGCCGAAATGGTCGGTCGCTACGGCAGCGAGGCCTATACACAGGGCTTCAACGTCACCACCACGGTGCCGAGCAATCTGCAGGAAGACGCCAACCACGCCATCAGCTCCGGGCTGATCGCCTACGATCAACGCCATGGCTATCGCGGTCCGGAAGCTCGCCTGCCCGGCAAGACGCCGCGCGAGTGGGCCCAGGAACTGACTCGCCAGCGTCCGCTGAACGGCCTGGAGCCTGCCATCGTCACCAAGGTCGACAAGACGGGCATCGTCGTGCTCACCCGCGACGACAAGCAGGAGTCGATCGCCTGGGACAGCATGAAATGGGCGCGCCCCTTCATGAACACCAACAGTGTCGGGCGCACGCCTGCTCAGCCGTCGGACGTTGCGCAGGTAGGCGATCTGATCCGCGTACAGCGTCAAGACGATGACACCTTGAAGTTCAGCCAGGTACCGACGGTGCAGAGCGCGCTGGTGTCGCTGGACCCGCGCACCGGCGCCATCCGTGCCTTGGTCGGTGGTTTCTCGTTCGAACAGAGCAACTACAATCGTGCGATGCAGGCCAAGCGCCAGCCCGGCTCGAGCTTCAAGCCGTTCATCTATAGCGCGGCACTGGACAAGGGCTACACGCCCGCCAGCCTGGTCAACGACGCCCCCATCGTGTTCGTCGACGAGTCGGTGGACAAGGTCTGGCGCCCCAAGAACGACACCAATACCTTTCTGGGCCCGATCCGTTTGCGTGAAGCGCTGTACAAGTCGCGCAACCTGGTATCGATCCGCGTGCTGCAGAGCCTGGGTGTAGACAGCACCATCGACTACATCAGCAAGTTCGGCTTCAACAAGCAGGACCTGCCCCGCAACCTGTCGCTGGCACTGGGCACCGCCACCCTGACACCAATGGAAATTGCCACGGGCTGGAGCGTGTTCGCCAATGGCGGCTACAAGGTTTCACCGTACCTGATCGAGCGTATCGACAGCCGCAACGGCGAGACTCTGTTCCGCGCCAATCCGCCGACGGTACCGGCCGACGACATCGCCGCCGCCACGCCCCAGGCCGCACCGGCCAGCGCGACCACGGTATCGGCCCCCATCGCGGTGGACGCCACCTTGACGCCAGGCGCCGCCCCGGCCCCGGTGATTGCCGAGCGGATCATCGACGGGCGCACCGCGTTCATCCTCACCAGCATGCTCGAGGACGTCATCAAGAAGGGCACCGGGCGCCGCGCCATGGCCCTGGGTCGCACCGACCTGGCCGGCAAGACGGGCACTACCAACGACTCGAAGGATGCCTGGTTCTCGGGCTACAACGCCGACTACATGACCACTGTCTGGTCGGGCTTCGACCAGCCTGAAACCCTGGGCCGGCACGAGTTTGGCGGCACCGTTTCACTGCCGATCTGGATGACCTACATGGCCGCCGCGCTCAAGGACAAGCCGGCTCATGTGCAGCCCGAGCCCGACGGCATCCTCAGCCTGCGGGTAGACCCGATCAGCGGCCGCGCGGCCGCACCGGGCACGCCGGGCGCCTACTTCGAGCTGTTCAAGAGCGAAGACACACCGCCTTCCAACAGCGAGTTTGGTGGCGGCAGCGCACCTGGCAGCCCGCTCCCGGCAGACGAATCGGCGCCGATCGACCTGTTCTGATACCAGACCGCGTCGATCCCTTCGCGGCCACTGGCCGCTCCTACACGGTTTGTGGACATCCGTAGGAGCGGTCAGTGGCAGCGAAGGCGCCAGATCGTGCACACCCGTAGGAGCGGCCAGTGGCCGCGAAAGCGTCAGATCGTGCACACCCGTAGGAGCGGTCAGTGGCCGCGAAGGCGTCACTCGGATCACAAAAAAAGCCCCGACTCTCGCGAGCCGGGGCTTTTTCATGGCGCTTCCAAAGGCTTAGCCGTTGAACACGTCATCCACGCTCTGCAGCGGGTAATGCTTGGGGTACGGCAGGGTGGCCACACCGGTCTCGATCGCAGCCTTGGCCACGGCGTCGGAGATCAGGGTGATCAGGCGTGGGTCCATCGGCTTGGGAATGATGTACTCGCGACCGAATTCCAGCGAGATACCGCCGTAGGCGTCGCAGACTTCCTGGGGCACGGGCAGCTTGGCCAGTTCACGCAGGGCGTTGGCGGCGGCGATCTTCATTTCTTCGTTGATACGCTTGGCGCGAACGTCCAGGGCACCACGGAAGATGAACGGGAAGCCCAGCACGTTGTTGACCTGGTTCGGGTAGTCGGAACGACCGGTGGCCATGATCACGTCGTCGCGGGTGGCATGCGCCAGTTCCGGTGAGATCTCCGGATCGGGGTTGGAGCAGGCGAACACGATCGGATTGGCGGCCATCGACTTCAAGCCTTCGGCGCTCAGCAGGTTGGGGCCCGACAGACCGACGAACACATCGGCGCCCTGCAGGGCATCGGCCAGGGTGCGCTTCTCGGTGGTGTGGGCGAAGACCGCCTTGTACTGGTTCAGGTCGTCGCGGCCGGCGTGGATGACGCCCGTGCGGTCGATCATGAAGATGTTCTCGATGCGAGCGCCCATGCTGACCAGCAGCTTCATGCACGAGATGGCGGCGGCGCCCGCGCCCAGGCAGACGATCTTGGCGTCTTCCAGGGTCTTGCCGGCGATTTCCAGCGCGTTGATCATGCCGGCTGCGGTGACGATCGCGGTACCGTGCTGGTCATCGTGGAACACCGGAATGTCGCACTGCTCGATCAGCGCGCGTTCGATTTCAAAGCACTCGGGCGCCTTGATGTCTTCCAGGTTGATGCCACCGAAGGTGATCGAGATACGCTTGACGGTGTCGATGAAGGCCTGCGGGCTTTCCGAGTCGACTTCGATGTCGAAGACGTCGATGCCGGCGAAACGCTTGAACAGAACGCCCTTGCCTTCCATGACCGGCTTGGAAGCCAGCGGGCCGAGGTTGCCCAGGCCCAAAATGGCGGTGCCGTCGGAGATGACCGCTACCAGGTTACCCTTGCCGGTGTACTTGTAGGCCAGCTCGGGATCGCGACCGATTTCGCGAACGGGCTCGGCTACACCGGGGCTGTAGGCCAGCGACAGGTCGCGGGCGGTTGCAGTGGGCTTGGTGAGTTCGACGCTCAGTTTGCCTGGGCGTGGATGGGCATGGTACTCGAGAGCGGCAGTTTTCAAATCTGACATTGGGGGCGTTCCGCTTTTACGTTGGTCTGACGAGACCCGCGAGGATACGCAAGATGCCTACACCCGACAAGACTACCCGGTCACATGCGTCAAGGCCCCTGGCCTACGACTTTCGGCGGGTACCGACAGGGCCGTCGAGGGCCTGCGAGGCAGCCCATGCACAGGCGCCTCTGGCCGGTTCACGGCTGTATCTGCACCATCTGCGGGGTGCTCACCGGCAACATCCAGCGCAACTGCCCGGCAGCCCGATTGCCGCGCCGATTGCGATCCAGCACCCAGCCGCGGGCCTCGACCTTTTGGCCTTTCAGGGCATCGAGCCAGCCTTCGGGGAACAGCGCGAACACCTTGGGCGCGACGTGCAGGACCACCGAGTCGTCCAGTTCGATCCAGGCCCCGGCGCGGTTGCGTTCGACCTTGCTGACCCGCCCGCCGAGCAGGGCGAAGCCGGCACGCTCCACCTGCGCGGCGGCGATGGCCGGCGATTGACGCCACAGCCCCAGCCCGGCCTTTCGAGCGGCGTGCTCGGCCTGCTGCTGGCAGGCCACCTGCTCGACATTGGGCGCCACCGCGACCTGCAGGGCCAGTCCTTCGGCCAGCAATTGCGCCTCGAAGTTCAGCCCACCGCGGCCATAGACATGGGCCAGGGTGCGCTGGTAGCGATCCTGGCTCTCGCGGCCCAACTGCAGGCCGACCAGGCCGTCGCTGTCATCGACCAGCGCCTGCAATCGGCGCCGCGCGGCCACGGCGTAGGGCTCGTCGCCGCGCCCCTGGCGACCGATCTCAGGCGCATTGATACCGATCAGGCGGACGCTGCGGCCATCCTGCAGGCGCAGGGTATCGCCGTCGATGACCTGGCGGACCTGGGCGGTGCCCAGCCCGCTCGGAGCCGGGCAGAAGGCCTCGGCCTGAGCGGCGCCAAGCCAGAAAACGCCCACAAAAAAGGCGCCCGCAAGGGGCGCCTTCTTCAACAGCGAGAGCAAATCAATCAAGCTTTCTTGGCGCCGAAGCCGCCGAAACGCTGCTTGAAACGGTCAACACGACCGCCAACGTCCAGGGTCTTCTGCTTGCCAGTGTAGAACGGGTGGCATTCGGAGCAGACGTCGAGGCTCAGTGGCTTGGCCAGAGTCGAACGGGTCTTGATGACGTTACCGCAGCTGCAGGTAGCGTCGATGGCTTCGTATACTGGATGGATATCGGCTTTCATGGTGACTTCCTCAGGCTGCGTGCCGCCACCCGACACCATTGTCGAGTACCGCACGTAATTAGGCCGCGTATATTAACAGAACAGGACGAACACGCAAGGTGTCGCTCGCACCGGCCGTCGTCTGCTAGTCTGCGCACCTCGAACCCCGTGCGAGCGGCAACCAGCCGCGACCCGTAAATCACGTAGGAGCGGTCTCCGGCCGCGAATGGCGCACCGCGTCATTCCGGTAACACCGCGGCGCAGCCCTCGCGGCAGATGACCGCTCCTGCGACTGCAGTTGCTCCCACTCAAGAGAACTCCCGCGTGCCCGACGTCATCCTGCGCCTCGCCCTGCCCTCGCCGCTGCGACGCCTGTTCGACTACAAGGCGCCCGCCAACACTGCGCACACCGTGTTCACGCCCGGCATGCGCCTGCGGGTACCGTTCGGGCGGCGGGAAATGATCGGCATCCTGATCGAAGTGGTCAGCCACAGCGACGTACCGGCCGACAAGCTCAAGCCGGCCATTGCCCTGCTCGATGCGGTCAGCCCGTTGCCGCCTGCGCTGTTCAAACTGTGCCTGTGGACTTCGCAGTACTACCAGCACGGCCTGGGCGACACCCTCAGCTGGGCGTTGCCGGTGCTGCTGCGTCAGGGCGAACCGGCCGAAGCGCGCCAGGAGCGCTTCTGGCACGCCGCCGCCGATGCACGCCTGGACGACCCGCGCATCGCCCGCGCACCCAAGCAGCGCGATGCCCTCAAGACCCTGGCCCAGCACCCCCATGGCGTCGCCCATCAGCTGTTGAGCAAGCTGCAACTGAACAAGGACAGCCTCGACCTGCTGCTGGCCAAGCAACTGGTCAGCGTGGAAGTTCGCCGCCACGGCCCCGGGCCGCGGGCCGAACACTGGCTGGCGCAACCGGAACTGCCGCTCAACGAAGAGCAACGCGCGGCTTTCGAGGCGATTCGCGCCAGCCTCGGCGGCTTCCATGCGTTTCTCCTGGCGGGCGTGACCGGCAGCGGCAAGACCGAGGTGTACCTGCAACTGATCCACGAATGCCTGGAAGCCGGCAAACAGGCGTTGGTGCTGATCCCGGAAATCAACCTCGGCCCGCAAACCCTGGCGCGCTTCGAGCAGCGCTTCAACGCACGCATCGCGCTGGTGCACTCGGCGGTCAATGACCGCGACCGCCTCGACGCCTGGCTGGCGGCACGCGATGGCGAGGCCGACATCATCATTGGCACCCGCTCGGCGCTGTTCACGCCGATGAAGAACCCTGGGCTGATCATCATCGACGAAGAGCATGACGGCTCCTATAAACAGCAGGAAGGCCTACGTTACCACGCACGCGACCTGGCGCTGGTGCGCGCCAGCCAAGAGAACATTCCCATTGTGCTGGGCTCGGCCACGCCTTCCCTGGAAAGCCTGCACAACGCCCATACCGGCCGCTACGGCCTGCTGCGCATCGACCATCGCGCCGGTGGCGCCCAGCAACCCAAGTTCATGCGCCTGGATGTAAAGAGCCGGCCGCTGGACAGCGGCATCAGCGGACCGATGCAGCAGGCCATCGGCCAGACCCTGGCCAATGGCCAACAGGTGCTGGTGTTTCTCAATCGCCGCGGCTTCGCGCCCACCCTGCTGTGCCACGACTGCGGCTGGTTGTCCGAGTGCCCACGCTGCGATGCCCGTACCACGGTCCACCAACGCTCGGGCGAGTTGCGCTGCCATCATTGCGGGCATGTCGAACGCGTGCCGCGCCAGTGCCCCAAGTGCGGCACGGTGGACCTACGTCCGGTCGGCGCAGGCACCGAGCGCGCCGAGGAACGCCTGGCGATCCTCTTTCCCGATTACCCGGTGCTGCGCGTCGACCGCGACAGCACCTCGCGCAAGGACGCGATGAACCAGCTGTTCGCAACCATCCAGAAAGGCCATCCGTGCATCCTGGTCGGCACCCAGATGCTTGCCAAGGGGCATCACTTTCCACGGGTCACCCTGGTGTCGATTCTGGATGCCGACGGCGGGCTGTTCTCCGGCGACTTCCGCGCCAGCGAGCGCATGGCACAGTTGATCGTTCAGGTGGCAGGCCGCGCCGGTCGCGCGGAGGAACCGGGCAAGGTGATCATTCAGACCCACCTGGCCGACCACCCGCTGCTGGTGCAACTGACCGAGCAGGGCTACTTCGCTTTCGCCGAGCAGGCCCTGGCAGAGCGACGCGGTGCAGGCCTGCCGCCCTTCGCGCACCTGGCGCTGCTGCGTGCCGAAGCGCACAAGCCGGGCCAGGCCGAAGCCTTTCTGGATGAGGCCTGTGCGGCAGCCGAAGTGCTGGTGGCGCAACTGGCCCTGGGCGGCCTGGAGCTGCTGGGGCCGGTCCCGGCACCCATGGAACGGCGCGCCGGACGCTATCGCGCACAGTTGCTGGTCCAGGCAACGCTGCGCGCTCCGCTGCACCGCCTGCTCAATGCCTGGATGCTGCAACTGGAGCAACTGCCGAGCGGGCGACAGGTGCGTTGGTCGCTGGATGTGGACCCGGTGGATTTGTATTGAGATAGGCGCACCAGAGGCAGGGATCGGCGGCGTCCGCCGTCGCGGCTGGCGCCGCTGCTGCAGGGGTGGTGGTTTGCAGGGGGGATTTGCGGGTTGGCAACCCCGGCCAACAACCGGATAATGCCCAGTTTTTCCACCCGTGCATCCAGCACCGCCGTACCTGCGGTCGACCGAGAACCCCATGAAAGACACCATTCGCCAGCTGATTCAACAAGCCCTGACCCACCTTGTCGCCGAAGGTGTGCTGCCAGAAGGTCTGACGCCGGCAATCCAGGTGGAAAACTCGCGCGACAAGAAGAACGGCGATTTCGCCAGCAACATCGCCATGATGCTGGCCAAGCCTGCCGGCATGAAGCCGCGCGACCTGGCAGAAAAGCTGATTGCCGCACTGCCGACCGACGAGCAGGTGAGCAAGGTGGAAATCGCCGGCCCCGGCTTCCTCAATTTCTTCCAGAACAGTGCTGCTCTCGCCGCGCGCCTGGACGCCGCCCTGGCCGATGCCCGCATCGGCGTGCGCAAGGCCGGCCCCGCGCAGCGTGTGGTGGTCGATCTGTCTGCACCCAACCTGGCCAAGGAAATGCACGTAGGCCACCTGCGTTCGACCATCATTGGCGACGGCGTGGCCAATGTGCTGGAGTTTCTTGGCGATACCGTGATCCGCCAGAACCATGTCGGCGACTGGGGCACCCAGTTCGGCATGTTGCTGGCCTATCTGCAGGAAAAGCCCGCCACCAGCGACGAGCTCTCCGACCTCGAGAATTTCTACCGCGCGGCCAAGCAGCGCTTCGATGAATCCGCAGAGTTCGCCGAGCGTGCCCGCGGCCTGGTGGTCAAATTGCAGGCCGGCGATGCCGAATGCCTGGCCTTGTGGAAACGCTTCAACGAAATTTCCCTGTCGCACTGCCAAAGCACCTACGAGCGCCTGAACGTCAAACTGACGCCGGCCGACGTGATGGGCGAAAGCGCCTACAACGACGACCTCGCCAACGTGGTCGCGGACCTACGCGCCAAGGGTCTGCTGGTGGAAAGCAACGGCGCGCAGTGCGTGTTCCTCGAAGAATTCAAGACGGCCGAAGGCACGCCCCTGCCGGTGATCGTGCAGAAGGCCGGTGGCGGTTATCTGTACGCCACCACCGACCTGGCAGCGGTGCGCTATCGCAGCAACGTGCTCAAGGCCGACCGCGCGCTGTACTTCGTCGACCAGCGCCAGGCCCTGCACTTCCAGCAGGTGTTCGAGGTCGCGCGCCGTGCCGGTTTCATCACCAACGGCATGCAGCCGGAGCACATGGGTTTCGGCACCATGAACGGCGCCGACGGACGTCCGTTCAAGACCCGTGACGGTGGCACCGTGAAACTGGTCGACCTGCTCGATGAAGCCGAGCAACGCGCCTACACCCTGGTCAAGGAAAAGAACCCCGAGACCGCCGAGGCCGACCTGCGCGTGATCGCCCGAGCCGTGGGCATCGGGGCGGTGAAATATGCCGACCTGTCCAAGCACCGCACCAGCGACTACAGCTTCAACTTCGACCTGATGCTCAATTTCGAAGGCAACACCGCGCCCTACCTGCTCTACGCCTATACCCGCGTGGCCGGTGTGTTCCGCAAGCTGGGCAAGAACTTCGCGGACGTCGAAGGGCAGATCGTGCTGGAAGCCGAGCACGAGAAGGAACTGGCTGCCAAGCTGGCGCAGTTCACCGAAGTACTGAACAACGTCGGCGAGAAAGGCACGCCCCATGTGCTGTGCACTTACCTGTACGATGTGGCC
The DNA here is from genome assembly GCF_014841725.1 of Pseudomonas sp. CFBP 8758. Lineage (NCBI taxonomy): Bacteria > Pseudomonadati > Pseudomonadota > Gammaproteobacteria > Pseudomonadales > Pseudomonadaceae > Pseudomonas > Pseudomonas sp. CFBP 8758. The sequence goes on from NZ_JACYUK010000007.1 coordinate 240,232, forward strand.
GGGCTGTTCTCCAGCTTCTACGAGAACTGCCCGATTCTGGCGGCCGAACACCCCGCTCAGCAAAACAGCCGCCTGCGCCTGGCGGCGCTGACCGGTCGCACCCTCAAGCAAGGATTGGCTCTGTTGGGCCTGGAAACACTGGAGCGTATGTAAGTTGGCTGCCAAGAAAAAACCCGCACCCAAACGCGGCGCCAGCCGCAATTCCGCACCTGCGAAGAAGCCCATCCCAGGCTGGCTGTGGCTGGCGATCGGCCTGAGCGTAGGCGCCTTCGTGGTGTTCCTGATGAAGCTCGAGCCGGGCAACAGCGACGTCAAGCGGGTCAAGGCCGAGCAACTGAAAGCGGAAAAGATCGCCGAGGCGAACAAGACGCCGCCCAGCCCGCAGGCACCGGTCAAGCCCAAGTACGACTTCTATACGCTGCTGCCGGAATCCGAGGTGATCGTGCCACCCGAAGCGGTGCCCGAGAAAACCCCACCGATTCCGGCCCAGGCGCCGGTAACCCCGGCCGAGGCAGCCAAGATCGACACTGCCCGGGCTCAGGCCGCGCTCAGTGGCGCGACTCCGCCGCCGGCCCCGCCGGTGATCAAGCCTGCCGCAACCACGCAGTTCTACCTGCAGGCCGGTTCGTTCCGCAAGCAGGCGGATGCCGACCGGGTGCGGGCGCAGATCATCCTGCTGGGGCAGTCGGTGAACGTGGAGTCCGGGACGGTCAAGGAAGACACCTGGTACCGGGTACTGGTGGGTCCGTTCAGCAACCGCGAGCAGCTGACCGTGGCGCAGAAACAGCTGGCCGGAAGTGGCTTTAGTAACCTGCTGTTGCAGCAAAGGCAGATCCGGCAGTAAACCGCAGCGCGCCCTTCGCGGCCGCTGACCGCTCCTGCAGACCGTAGGAGCGGTCAGCGGCCGCGAAAGCCGTGACACGGACCTCCCGATACCCGCAAGCTGTCCCACCACCGCGCACAACCGACAAAGGTTGAAATCTCCTCACCCACCCCCATATTCGTTTCCATCAGGGCATTTTCGCCCCGCTGCGTGGAGACTCTCCCCTTGACCACCATCGTTTCAGTCCGCCGTCATGGCAAAGTCGTCATGGGCGGCGACGGCCAGGTTTCTCTCGGCAATACCGTGATGAAAGGCAACGCCAAGAAAGTCCGTCGCCTGTACCACGGTCAGGTCATCGCCGGCTTTGCCGGTGCCACCGCCGACGCCTTCACGCTCTTCGAGCGTTTCGAAGGCCAGTTGGAGAAACATCAGGGCCATCTGGTCCGTGCCGCCGTGGAACTGGCCAAGGAATGGCGCACCGACCGCTCGCTCAGCCGTCTCGAGGCGATGCTGGCGGTGGCCAACAAGGACGCTTCCTTGATCATCACCGGCAACGGTGACGTGGTCGAACCCGAAGATGGCCTGATCGCCATGGGCTCCGGCGGCGCGTTCGCGCAGGCCGCGGCCAGTGCGCTGCTGAAAAAGACCGAGCTGGGCGCACGGGAAATCGTCGAGACCGCCCTGGGCATCGCTGGCGACATCTGCGTGTTCACCAATCACAACATGACCATCGAGGAGCAGGATCTCGCCGAGTGATCAGACGGTTGTGGGGCCAGGCCTGCACGTAATGCGTCGCAAGCCTTCACCCCTTCCCTGCCTGAACCTCCGAGTCCGGAACACACCATGTCCATGACCCCCCGCGAAATCGTCCACGAACTCAATCGCCACATCATCGGCCAGGACGATGCCAAGCGCGCTGTCGCCATTGCCCTGCGCAACCGCTGGCGGCGCATGCAGCTGCCCGAAGAACTGCGCGTCGAAGTGACGCCCAAGAACATCCTGATGATCGGCCCTACCGGCGTCGGCAAGACCGAAATCGCGCGGCGCCTGGCCAAGCTCGCCAATGCACCGTTCATCAAGGTCGAAGCGACCAAGTTCACCGAGGTCGGCTATGTCGGCCGCGATGTCGAATCGATCATCCGCGACCTGGCCGATGCGGCCATTAAGCTGCTGCGCGAGCAGGAAATGGTCAAGGTTCGCCACCGCGCCGAGGATGCGGCCGAAGAGCGCATTCTCGATGCGCTGTTGCCCGCCGCCCGTGCAGGCTTCAACGAAGAGCCGGTGAGCAACGATTCGAACACCCGTCAGCTGTTCCGCAAGCGCCTGCGCGAAGGCCAGCTGGACGACAAGGAAGTCGAGATCGAGCTGGCCGAGCAGATGGGTGGCGTGGACATCTCCGCGCCTCCCGGCATGGAAGAAATGACCAACCAGCTGCAGAGCCTGTTCGCCAACATGGGCAAGGGCAAGAAGAAGAGCCGCAAGCTCAAGGTCAAGGACGCGCTGAAAATGGTCCGCGACGAAGAAGCCGGCCGCCTGGTCAACGAGGAAGAGCTCAAGGCCAAGGCACTGGAAGCCGTCGAGCAGCACGGTATCGTCTTCATCGATGAAATCGACAAGGTGGCCAAGCGCGGCAATGTGGGCGGTGCCGACGTGTCCCGTGAAGGCGTGCAACGCGACCTGCTGCCGTTGATCGAAGGCTGCACGGTCAACACCAAGCTGGGCATGGTCAAGACCGACCACATCCTGTTCATTGCTTCGGGTGCGTTCCACCTGAGCAAGCCGAGCGATCTGGTTCCCGAACTGCAGGGTCGTCTGCCGATTCGCGTCGAACTCAAGGCGTTGAGCCCGCAGGACTTCGAGCGCATCCTCAGCGAGCCACATGCCTCGCTGACCGAGCAGTATCGCGAGTTGCTCAAGACCGAAGGCTTGAACATCGAGTTCGTGCCCGAAGGGATCAAGCGTTTGGCCGAGATCGCCTGGCAGGTCAACGAGAAGACCGAGAACATCGGTGCGCGCCGCCTGCACACGTTGCTCGAGCGGTTGCTGGAGGAAGTCTCGTTCAGCGCCGGCGACATGGCCGCTGCGCACAGCGAGGCGCCGATCCAGATCGATGCCGAGTACGTGAACAGCCACCTGGGTGAGCTGGCGCAGAACGAAGACCTGTCGCGCTACATTCTGTAAGACGGCCTGTCATGCGCGATGCGGCCTTCGCGGCCGCTGACCGCGCCTACGGAACGCGGCTCGCGGGCGACGTCAATGATCGTTCCCACAGGCCGGGTTCGCAGGAGCGGTCCGTGGCCGCGAAACAGACACCGCGCGACTTCGAGACCCACCATGACCCGAATCCCCAGCGCCATCAATCTGCACAAGGCCTCCAAGACTTTGAGCCTGACCTATGGCCCCGACGAGGTGTTCCACCTTGCGGCCGAGTTCCTGCGCGTGCACTCGCCGTCCGCCGAGGTCCAGGGCCACGGCAAGCCAATTCTGCAGGTGGGTAAACTGGGGGTCGGCCTGACCAAGGTCGAAGCGGCTGGCCAGTACGCCTTGAAACTGACCTTCGACGACGGCCACGACAGCGGCCTGTTCACCTGGGACTACCTGTACCAGTTGGCGCTGCGCCAGGAGCAGCTCTGGGCCGACTACCTGGAACAATTGCGCGCGGCCGGCAAATCCCGCGACCCCGCCGAATCCGTGGTCAGGTTGATGCTTTAAGCCGCCAGGGCCTTGTCCAGAGCCTTTTCGATCTCGCTCTGGATGGTGCCGCTCATCATCGCCAGCATCATGCCCAGCTTCAGATCGATTCGAATCGCTTCGTCGTCGATCTGCACGGTGCCCTGTGCACCGCTGCGCTTGACCGCCACCGTGTCGCCTTGCCAGGTAGCCTGCACGTCATAGCGGTCGATCAGCTTCTGGACCACCACTTCAGCTTTCTGCCGCGCCGCGTCGCGGCCCAGATTGTGTTTGCGTTCGACGTTGATCTGGGTCATCGGAGATTCCAACAGGTAAGGGGTCAATGGCGCACAGTTTAACCCGGTTGCCCCGGCAATCCATCGTGCCAAGACAAAGCGCCCTTGTGCGGCTTAGAATGGTGCGTAATTTTTCCTGGTGACAGCGATATGAATGATCAGCGCAAAGGCGGCGATGCCGAACCCACCACTCACTTCGGCTACAAGCACGTACCGGAAAGCCAGAAGGCCGAAAAGGTCGCCGAGGTGTTCCACTCGGTAGCGGCCAAGTACGACTTGATGAACGACGTGCTGTCCGGCGGCATGCATCGGCTGTGGAAGCGCTTCACCATCGAGCTCTCGGGCGTGCGCGTGGGTAACCGGGTGCTCGACATCGCCGGCGGCACGGGCGATCTGGCACGCAAGTTCTCCGACCTGGTAGGGCCTACCGGCCAAGTGGTGCTCGCCGACATCAACGCCTCGATGCTCAAGGTCGGTCGCGACCGGCTGCTCGACCGCGGCGTGGCCGGCAACATCGAATTCGTCCAGGCCGATGCGGAAAAGCTGCCGTTCCCCGACAATCACTTCGACTGCGTGACCATCGCCTTCGGCCTGCGCAACGTCACCCACAAGGAAGCGGCCATCGCTTCCATGCTGCGCGTGCTCAAGCCAGGCGGGCGCCTGCTGGTGCTGGAGTTTTCCAAGCCTACCAACAAGCTGATGTCCAAGGTCTACGACGCCTATTCATTCGCGTTCATGCCGCTGGCCGGCAAGCTGATCACCAACGATTCGGAAAGCTACCGTTACCTGGCCGAATCGATCCGCATGCATCCCGATCAGGAAACCCTCAAGGCCATGATGGTGCAGGCCGGTTTCGACCGCGTCACGTACCACAACATGACCAGTGGCATCGTTGCCCTGCACCGCGGGATCAAGCCCTGATGCTGCTCGGTGGCCTGATCGCCAGTGTCGAACACGGTCTGAACCGTGTGCTGCGCCTGGACGCCACGGCGTTGCCGCGCCTGGCGCACCTGCACGGCAAGGTGATTGCCATCCAGGGCCGCCAGCCCTCGTTTACCCTGTACATACTGCCCAGTGCCAATGGCCTGATGCTGGCCCAGCAGTGGGCCACGCCGCCCGACTGCACGTTGCGCGCGCCGGCTGCCAGCCTGGTGCAGCTGGCACTGCGCAAGGACAAGACCGCGGTGCTGCACAGCCCGCAGGTCGATCTGGACGGCGACAGCGCCGCGCTGCTGGACCTGGTCAAGGTGCTGCAGGACCTTGAACTGGACTGGGAATACGAAGTCTCACGCTGGCTGGGTCCGGTGCCCACCGCCTTGTTGGCCGGGCATTTGCGCAGCCGCACGGGCTGGACCCGTCAGAGCCTGGCCACGGCGACGCAGAACCTGGGCGAATACCTGGCCGAGGAAGCGCGTACATTGGTGGGCGAGCAGGAAGCCCAGGCCCGTTTCAGTGAGCTGGATGCTTTGAAAGTCGACGTCGAACGCCTCGAGGCGCGTATTGAGCGCCTCGCCCGATCCCACAATTCCAGCGATAACGCATGAAGCTGCTTGCCGTCCGCCGTCTGTTGCGCATCCAGCGCGTCATCATTCGTTACCGCCTCGATGACCTGATGTTCGCCCTGCCACTGCCGTGGTGGCTGAAAATCACCCGTTTCGCCATGCCTTGGCGCTGGCTGCCGCGCAGCCGCCAGGAACTCAACCGTGGCGCGCGCCTGCGCCTGGCCTTGCAGGACCTGGGGCCGATCTTCATCAAGTTCGGGCAGATCCTTTCCACCCGCCGCGACCTGCTGCCCGAAGACATCGCCGATGAGCTGATGCTGCTGCAGGACCGGGTGCCGCCGTTCGACCCCAAGCAGGCCATGGCCCTCATCGAGCAGCAACTGGGTGCGAAGATCACCGACGTGTTCAGTCGCTTCGACGTCGAGCCATTGGCGTCGGCCTCGGTGGCCCAGGTTCACGCCGCTCGGCTCAAGACCGGTGAAGAGGTGGTGGTCAAGGTCGTTCGCCCGGGGCTCAAGTCGGTCATCAGCCAGGATCTGGCCTGGCTGTTCCTGCTCGCCCGCCAGGCCGAGCGGCTGTCCGCCGACGCGCGCCTGCTGCACCCGGTCGACGTGGTCGCCGACTACGAACGTACCATCTACGACGAGCTCGACCTGTTGCGCGAAGCGGCCAACTCCAGCCAGCTGCGGCGCAATTTCGAAGACTCCGACCTGCTCTACGTGCCTCAGGTCTACTGGGACTGGTGCCGGCCGAAGGTCTTGGTGATGGAGCGCATCTACGGCGTGCAGGTCACCGACATGGCTGCCCTGGCCGACCAGCGCACCGACATGAAGCTACTGGCCGAGCGCGGCGTCGAGATTTTCTTCACTCAAGTGTTTCGCGACAGTTTCTTCCATGCCGACATGCACCCCGGCAACATCTTCGTCAGCACCGTGGCACCGTGGAGCCCGCGCTATATCGCCATCGACTGCGGCATCGTCGGCAGCCTGACCCCCGAAGATCAGGATTACCTGGCGCGCAACCTGTTCGCCTTCTTCAAGCGCGACTACCGCCGCGTGGCGCAGCTGCACATCGATTCGGGCTGGGTACCAGCCGAAACCAAGCTCAACGAATTCGAAGCGGCGATCCGCACCGTCTGCGAGCCGATCTTCGAGAAGCCACTGAAGGACATCTCCTTCGGCCAGGTGCTCATGCGCCTGTTCCAGACCGCACGACGCTTCAACATGGAAGTCCAGCCGCAACTGGTGCTGCTGCAGAAAACCCTGCTCAACATCGAAGGCCTGGGTCGACAGCTGTACCCGGACCTCGACCTGTGGAGCACCGCCCAGCCGTTCCTGGAACGCTGGATGCGCCAGCGGGTCAGCCCGAAATCTTTGTTTCAGAATGTTCAATCGCAGGTCGAGCAATTGCCTCACCTGGCCAACATGACCCGCGATCTGCTCGAACGAATGTCTCAGCCTCATCGCAAGGATCCACCGCCGCCCTGGGAGCAACGCCACGATCGCTGGGCCCTGCGGCTGCTCGGCGGCGCCTTGCTGGTGGGTGGAACGGTCACCGCCGTCTCCGGCATAGCCCTGGACAGCGTCCAGGCATGGCCCGCCTGGTTGATGCTGGCATCGGGCTTGTACCTGGTCGTGCGCCGATAGCCAGTCGCGCCATCGGCTGGCACACTAGCCCTCTCTGTTGTCGGAGTCGCACATGAAAGACTGGCTGGACGAGATCAAATGGGACCGTGACGGCCTGGTGCCGGCGATTGCCCAGGATCACCACACCGGGCGCATCCTCATGATGGCCTGGATGAACCGCGAGGCACTGGCATTGACCGCTACCGAAAACCGGGCGATCTACTGGTCCCGGTCGCGTGGCAAGCTGTGGCGCAAGGGCGAGGAATCCGGCCACGTGCAGAAACTGCACGAGCTGCGCCTGGACTGCGACGCCGACGTGGTCGTGCTCAGCGTCGAGCAGGTCGGTGACATCGCCTGTCACACTGGCCGCCAAAGCTGCTTCTATCGGGTCTTCGAGAACGGCCAATGGACCGTCGTCGACCCGGTCCTGAAAAATCCCGCCGCCATCTATTCCGCAGGCCATGGCCATGAATGACACTCTGGACCGCGTCGCTGCGGTGCTCGAAGAACGCAAGGGCGCCAGCGCCGACAGCTCGTATGTCGCCAGCCTTTACGCCAAGGGATTGAACAAGATTCTGGAAAAGCTCGGCGAAGAATCGATCGAGACCATCATTGCCGCCAAGGATGCCGCCCACAGCGGCGACTGCAGCGATGTCATCTACGAAACCGCCGATCTGTGGTTCCATAGCCTGGTCATGCTTGCACAACTCGGCCAACACCCACAGGCTGTACTCGATGAACTGGATCGCCGATTCGGCCTGTCCGGTCACGATGAGAAAGCCGCCCGCCTGCCGTCAGCCTGAAATGTCTTTTTGGAGGAGTTGAATCATGGGTCTGTTTGATTGGAAACACTGGATCGTCATCCTGATTGTTGTGGTACTGGTCTTCGGCACCAAGAAACTCAAGAACCTGGGCACCGACGTCGGTGAATCGATCAAGGGCTTTCGCAAAGCCATGAACGACGACGACAAACCGGGTGCCGAGCAGCCGACACAGCCGGTCCACCCGCAGGCCAGCTCGCCGCTGACTCCGCCGCATACCCTCGACGGCCAGCATCAGAAGGTCGAAGAACCCATCAGGAAAGACTGATCAATGTTCGGTATCAGCTTCAGCGAACTCATGCTCGTGGGCCTCATCGCCCTGTTGGTGCTAGGCCCTGAGCGACTGCCCGGTGCCGCGCGCACCGCAGGGTTGTGGATCGGGCGCCTGAAACGCAGCTTCAACGCGATCAAGACCGAAGTGGAACGCGAGATAGGCGCCGACGAAATCCGTCGCCAACTGCACAACGAGCACGTGCTTTCGCTCGAGGAGCAGGCGCGCAAGATCCTCGATCCGCAGCGCGCTGCGCGTCCGAGCGAGCCGCCCGCACCGCTGGCCGATCCGATTCCACCCGGCGCCCAGGCGCAACCGGTGCTTGATCGTGATGCGGTGAGCACCGACGTCACGCCTACCACGGTGCCCACTGCCACGCAGACACCGGCTGTGGTTGACCGTGACACGAGCAGCGCCCAGGCTGTTGCGATACCCGTATCCTCCAATGAATCTACACAGCCACCGCGGGCCCCATGAGCGAAATTCCGGAAAACGACCAGCCCATGCCGCTGGTCTCGCACTTGACCGAATTGCGCACGCGCCTGCTGCGTTGCGTTGCCGTGATTTTCCTGGTCTTCGCCGGGCTGTTTTCCTTCGCCCAACAGATCTACACCCTGGTGTCGGCGCCGCTGCGCGAGTACCTGCCTGAAGGTGCAACGATGATCGCCACCGACGTGGCCTCGCCGTTTCTCACGCCATTCAAGCTGACCATGATGGTCTCGCTGTTCCTGGCCGTGCCGATCATCCTGCACCAGGTCTGGGGCTTCATCGCACCGGGCCTGTACAAGCACGAAAAACGCATTGCCATACCATTGCTGGTGTCGAGCATCTTCCTGTTCTATGCCGGGATGGCCTTCGCCTACTTTCTGGTGTTTCCGCTGGTCTTCAAGTTCTTCGCCAGTGCCACGCCCGTGGGCGTGACCATGGCCACCGACATCGCCAGTTACCTCGATTTCGTCATGACGCTGTTCTTCGCTTTCGGCGTGGCGTTCGAGATTCCGGTGGCCGTGGTACTGCTGGTGTGGATCGGCGTGGTCGACGTCAAGTACCTGCGCAAGATCCGCCCGTACGTGATCATCGGCTGCTTCGTGGTCGGCATGATTCTGACCCCGCCGGACATCTTCTCGCAGACACTGCTGGCCGTGCCGATGTGGTTGCTGTTCGAGATCGGCATCCTGTTCGGTGCCCTGATCCGCAAGCGCGGTGACGAACCAACCGAGGACGATGACCGCAACGGCCAGCCGCCTGCGACTCAGGCATGAACCTGCTGCTGCTAGAAACGGCCGACTTCACCGCGCCGGACAAGGTAGTGCTGCGTGATCGACGCTTCACCCACATGCAGGCCGTGCACCGTGTCGAGCTGGGCGACAGCCTGCGGGTGGGCAAGGTCGATGGCTTGATGGGGCGTGCCCAGGTCACAAGGTTGGAAGATCACGAGGCCGAACTTGCCGTGGTGCTCGACCAACCGCCACCGGCGAAACTGCCGCTGACACTGGTCCTTGCGCTGCCCCGCCCGAAAATGCTTCGCCGAGTGTTCCAGACCATTGCCACCATGGGGGTGGCCAAGCTGGTCCTGGTGAACAGCTATCGGGTCGAGAAAAGTTTCTGGCAAACCCCTTTTCTCGAGCCGGCTGCCATTCGCGAGCAGCTCATTCTGGGCCTGGAACAGGCACGCGATACCCAGCTCCCCGAAGTGCTGATCGAAAAGCGTTTCAAGCCCTTCGTCGAGGATCGCCTGCCTGCTATGAGCGCCGGCACCTTGGGGCTGGTCGGGCATCCGGGCGACTACCCGCCCTGCCCGCGTCATACGGAGCAGCCAGTGACCCTGGCCATCGGCCCGGAAGGGGGCTGGATTCCCTACGAGGTCGACCTGCTGGGCCTTGCAGGTTTGCAGCCAGTGCAGCTGGGCGAACGTATCCTGCGGGTGGAAACCGCCGTGGCGGTGCTGCTGGCGCGGCTGTTCTGACCCACCGTCGTCCAGGCTTGACGATTCCCGGTGGGTCACGTCACTTAGCCACCATCGAGTTTCGGCGACACCTGCCGATGCCCCTGAACTGCCGACAATCATGCTGTCGGCCTGTCAGGGAGCTTCATCATGTCCAACACCTTTGCCCGCTACCTGGGCAATCTGAGCGTCAACCTGAAACTGGGGATTGGTTTCGGTGTGGTGCTACTGCTTACTCTTTTGATTGCCGCCACGGGCTGGTCTGGCCTGACCCGCTTGATCGAGCGCGCCGACAAGATCACCAGTATTTCCATACTCGACGACCGCATGCGTGACCTGCGCATTGCCGCTCAGTCGTTCGAACTGCAGAAAGGCAGTTCCGGTGCCGACAATGTCACCCGTCTTCTCGACCAGCTCGACACCGATCTTGCGGCCGCCCAGCACACTCTGGTGCAGCCCGAAGACATCGCGCTCGTCGAGCAGGAAATAGCCACCACCCAAGCCTATCGCCGGGAATTCACCGCATCGCTGGCGTCGATCCAGGGTCGCGAGGCAGCCCGCAGCCAACTGGGCAGTACCGCCGACCGCGCCGTGGCCGAAGTCAATCAGGCGCAGGCAGCGCTGCTGAGCCAAAGCGAGCTGACGGCCTACAGCACCCTGGTGGAAACCAGCCGTCTGATCCAGCAGGCGCGCTTTCAAGTGCGTGGCTACACCTATAGCGCCAAGGACGAAGCACGCCAGCCGGCGCTGGCGGCCATCGACCAGGCCATCGCATCGGTCGCGGCTGCGGGGGCCAGCGTTTCCGGCGAATTCACCGGCCGCTTGCAGCAGGCCGGCGATTCCCTGCGTGCCTATCGCGCGGCGGTGGCGCAATTCAGCGAAAACCAGCAGGCCACACTGCAGAGCATCGACAAGATGACGGCATTGGGCACCACCCTGCTCGAGCTCAGCGACCGACTGGGCGACTCGCAGACGGCCAAGCGCGATGCCGACACGGCCCAGGCCAAGGCGTGGCTGGCCACTGCAGCCGCCCTGGCCACACTGCTTGGTATCGCTGCGGCATGGGCGATCACCGCGCAGATCGTCGGCCCGTTACGGCAGACCCTGGCGAGTGTCGAGCGCGTTGCTTCCGGCGACCTCCGGCAGTCGCCCGCCATCACCCGACGTGACGAACTGGGCCAGGTTCAACTGGCCCTGCAGCGTATGACCCTGAACCTGCGGGAACTGGTGGGTGGCATCAGCGAGGGCGTCACGCAGCTGGCCAGTGCCGCCGAGGAGCTTTCCGCGGTCACCGAGCAGACCAGCGCCGGGGTCAACGCGCAGAAAGTCGAAACCGACCAGGTGGCCACGGCCATGAATGAAATGGCGGCGACGGTGCAGGAAGTGGCGCGCAACGCCGAGGAAGCCTCGGAAGCTGCCGTGGCTGCCGATCAGCAGGCCCGTGAAGGTGATCGAGTGGTCAGCCAGGCCGTGGGCCAGATCGAGCGACTGGCCGCCGAGGTGCTGCATTCCAGCGAGGCCATGAATCAGTTGAAACAGGAAAGCAGCAAGATCGGCGGCGTGCTCGATGTAATCAAGTCGGTGGCGCAGCAGACCAACCTGTTGGCTCTGAACGCGGCAATCGAGGCGGCCCGTGCCGGCGAGGCAGGTCGCGGTTTTGCCGTGGTGGCCGATGAAGTACGCAGCCTGGCCCAACGCACTCAGCAATCGACCGAAGAGATCCAGTCATTGATCGCTTCGCTGCAGACCGGTACCCATGAGGTTTCCAGCGCACTGGACAGCAGCCGGGCGATGACCGACAGCAGTGTGCAACTGGCCCGGCGTGCCGGTGAGTCGTTGAGCGACATTACCCGTACCGTGTCGACGATCCAGGCGATGAACCAGCAGATCGCCGCCGCGGCGGAGCAACAGAGTGTGGTGGCTGAAGAGATCAACCGCAGCGTGCTCAACGTGCGCGACGTTTCCGAGCAGACATCGGCGGCGAGCGAGGAAACGGCGGCATCAAGCATCGAGCTGGCGCGTCTGGGCACACATCTGCAGGGGCTGGTGGGTCAGTTCAAGGTCTGACCCTGGTTGGGTGAGCCTGAAGGCCTCTTCGCGGGCAGAGCCCCGCTCCCACAGGAGCCTGCAGCGATCTTGTGGGAGCGGGGCTCTGCCCGCGAAAGCGGTCTGCGGATCGGCGCAGGAACCTGGGCTACAACACCTGCCGCAAAAACGCCTGTGCCCTTGGGTCCTTGGGTGCGTCGAAGAACTCGGCCGGGGGCGCATCTTCCAGCAAACGGCCATGGTCGAAGAACAGCACACGGTCCGCCACTTCACGGGCGAAGCCCATTTCATGGGTGACGCACACCATGGTCATGCCTTCTTCGGCGAGGTTCTTCATCACTTCCAGCACCTCACCGACCATCTCCGGATCGAGCGCCGATGTCGGCTCGTCGAACAGCATGACCTTCGGGTCCATGCACAGCGCCCGGGCAATGGCCACGCGCTGCTGCTGGCCACCGGAGAGCCGTGAAGGAAACGCATCGGCCTTCTCGCCGATGCCTACCTTGGCCAGCAATGCGCGTGCCTTGGCCTCGCGCTCGGCCTTGCCGCGCTTGCGCACCACTTTCTGCGCCAGGCACAGGTTTTCCAGCACGGTCATGTGCGGAAACAGGTTGAAGTGCTGGAACACCATGCCGACTTCGCGCCGGTAGGCATTGATGTTGGTTTTGGGATCGTCGAGGCGCAGGCCATCGATGCTCACCGAGCCTTCATCGAACGCCTCAAGGCCATTGAGGCAACGCAGGAAGGTGGACTTGCCCGAGCCCGAGGGGCCCAGCACCACCAGCACCTCGCCCCTGGCCACCTGCGTGCTCACCTGATCGACCGCGCGCACCACCTGGCCACGGGTATTGAACACCTTCAACAGGTCGCGTACTTCAATCACTTTGCGCAAGCCTCCGCTCGAGCCGGCTGGCGAAATACGACAGCGGCAGATTGATGACCAGGTACAGGGCCGCCACGCAGAACCAGATCTCGAACGTCGAGAACGACGTGGTGATGGCTTCGCGACCGCTCTTGGTCAGCTCGGTAATGGCGATCACCGACACCAGCGACGTGTCCTTGACCAGGCTGATGAACTGCCCGGCCAGGGGTGGCAGAACACGCTTGAAAGCCTGCGGCAGGATGACGTGACGCATCGACTGTCCGGCATCCAGGCCCAGGGAGCGGGCGGCCTCGCCCTGCCCCTTGGCAATGGACTGCACGCCCGAGCGTACGATCTCGGCCACGTAGGCACCGGTGAACAGCGCCAGCGCCGCCACCCCGGCGAATTCGCGCGAAAGGTTGAGCACGGTACCGATGAAGAAATAGAAGATGAAAATCTGCACCAGCAGCGGCGTACCCCGCACCAGCTCGACATACACCGTCGACAGATGGCGCAAGGTGGGGTTGCTCGACAGCCGGCACAGCCCGGTGACCAGGCCCAGCAGCAGGCCGGCCACGCCGGACACCAGCGACAGCCACAGCGTGGTCCACAGCCCCCAGGCGATCGGTCCGGCGGTCCAGTGGCGCGTCACGCCGATCTGGTCGCCTTCGGAGACGTCATCGCCCTCTTCGAGCACGACACTGCTGCTGTCCACCAGCAACACCTGTTCGCCACCGTCTTCGTCGCGCAGGGTGACCCGCGCCTGCCCACCCTGCTGAACGATCCGCTCGACGCTGCCATAGCCCTCGGCGCGCTGCGGCAGCTCGGCCTGATAGACGAAGTACTGCGGCACTCGATTCCAATGCCACTCATAGGAAATGCGCGAGGTGGCAGCGTACAAGCTGAAAGCCAGGCCGATGAGCACCAGCGCGGTGAGCCCGTGCCAGGGCCATTGAGCTTTGTGGTGTTTGATCACAGGGGGTTCAATCCGCTAGAAGACCGCCGCGCAGGGCAGGCCTGCGCGTCAGGGAGAGTCTGGCCAGAGGCGCAGTCATTGCATTTCGTCGAGCCAGTTCTTGCTCACGAACCACTTCTTGTGGATACGATCGTAGCTGCCGTCTTCACGGGCCTGACGCAGGAAGTTGTTGATGAAGTTGAGGCTGTCGTAGTCGCCCTTCTTCAAGCCGAACGCCAAGGGCTCGTAAGTGAAAGGCTCGTCGAGGTAGACCAGCTTGCCGTTACCTACCTTGTCCACCGCCACCACGTTGTAGGGCGAATCGTAGATGAACGCATCCGCCTTGCCGTTGACCACGTCGAGTACCGCCTCAGGCTCGTTGTCGTAGCCGTGGTACTGCGCCTTGGCGATCAACTTGCGCGCCACGAACTCGCCGGTCGTACCGACCTTGGAGGTGATGCGGTAGTCCGGCGAGTTCAGGTCCTTGTAGGTCTTGACCTTGTCGGCCAATTCCTTGCGGATCAGCAGGGTCTGGCCGACGACGATGAACGGGTCGCTGAAGTTGATGCGCAGGTTGCGCTCCTGGGTCAGGGTCAGGCCGCTGCCGATCATGTCGAACTTGTCGGTCATCAGCGCTGGAATGATGCCATCCAGGCTGGTCGATACCAGCTCCAGCTTGACGCCCATGGACTTGGCCATGGCCTTGAGCAGGTCGACTTCGAAACCGATGATTTCGCCACGCTTGTTGGTCATTTCGAACGGCATGTAGGTCGGGTCCATGCCCACGCGCAAAGTGCCGCGCTTGACCGCTTCGTCGATGGCGCCCGCTTGCGCCGAACCCACGACCGCCATGGCCATGACGCCGAGCAGCAGCCGCGACAGATACTTGTTCATTACCAATTCCCCTAGCCAACTTCGGGCACGGCCAAGCCTGGGCGCACCATTTCGGGGTGCGATCCTAACTCAAACGGGGGGTTGAACAAAGTTTGGCGGTGAAATGAGTGCCAGGTGGCACTGTTGGAGGGCATGGCGGAGTAACCGTGGTGCGGCCTTCGCGGCCGCTGACCGCTCCTACAAAGAACTGCAGCATGCCTGTGGGTGCCAGATGGCGCTGTTGGGGGGCATGGCAGGAATATCGAGGTGCAGCATTCGCGGGCAGAGGGCTCAGCCGCCCGCCCCGCTCCCACAGGAGTGCTTTTGCTACTTGAGGGAGCGGGCTCTGCCCGCGAATGAGGCCAACACGGTCAGGCGTTCTGCAAGCCTGCCGCCGGAGTGGTGTCCAGCGTTGGCACAGCCGGCGACTGCCGTTCCGCCTGCTTGGACTGACGCCACGCTTCCAGCCACGCGACGTTCTGATCGGCCCAGACATGCTCGTGCAGACGCGAGATCGCTACCGGATCACTGAGCAGCGACATGCGTGTGCTGTTGTCGAGCTTCTGCGGGCCACCCTCCAGTGCCTGATGCACCCACTGCGCGCGCATGCTTTCGATCGGCGCAGCCTTGCCGTGCCGCGCCGTACCCAGGCCGTAGGCCAAGGCATTCTGACGCGGATCGACAACGGCGCGCACGAAACCATCCTTGAGCGCGTTATCACGGTTTGCCTGGGTATAGCGATCGGTGGACAGCAGCTCCTGTGGCGTGTCGTACTCCTCGGGAATCAGGAACAACTTCTCATCGCGTGCCTGCATGCCCAGATTGGTCCGGCTGGAGATCACCGACACCGGGATCGACAGCATCAGCGAACCCACGATCGGAGTCAGCCACCACAGGAAGCTGGGGTTCAGCCAGATCACCAGGGCAGCCCAAGCCGCGCCCAGCAGCGTCTGCGAGCCATGACGCTTGATCGCCTCGCTCCACGGCGTGGAGTCGTCGTCACGCTGCGGCGAGTTCCAGGTCGCGGCCCAACCCAGGAACGCGGCGAGCACGAAACGGGTATGGAACAGCATGCGCACCGGCGCCAGCAGCATCGAGAAGAGCATTTCCAGCAGCATCGACAAGGTGACCTTGAAACGGCCGCCGTATTCTTTCGCGCCCTTGGCCCAGATCAGGATGATGCTCAGCAGCTTGGGCAGGAACAGCAGCACGATGGTGGTGGAGAACAGCGCCACCGCCTTGTCCGGGTGCCATTGCGGCCACAGCGGGTACAGCTGCCGCGGCGCCAGGAAGTAGGTCGGCTCCATCAGCGTATTCACCGCCAGCAGCGCGGTGGACAGCACCAGGAAGAAGAACCACAACGGTGCCGACAGGTACGACATCACGCCGGTGAGGAATACCGCCCGGTGAACCGGGTGCATGCCCTTGACCAGGAACAGCCGGAAGTTCATCAGGTTGCCGTGGCACCAGCGGCGATCGCGCTTGAGCTCGTCGAGCAGGTTGGGCGGCAGTTCTTCGTAGCTGCCCGGCAGATCATAGGCAATCCACACGCCCCAGCCGGCGCGGCGCATCAGTGCAGCCTCGACGAAGTCGTGAGAAAGAATCGCACCGGCGAACGCACCCTTGCCCGGCAACGGCGCCAGGGCGCAGTGCTCGATGAAAGGCTTCATGCGAATGATCGCATTGTGCCCCCAGTAGTGCGATTCGCCCAACTGCCAGAAGTGCAGGCCGGCGGTGAACAGCGGACCGTACACGCGGGTAGCGAACTGCTGCATGCGCGCGTACAGGGTGTCCATGCCCGAAGCCTTGGGCGCGGTCTGGATGATGCCCGCATCTGGGGTCGCTTCCATCAAGCGAACCAGGCTGGTCAGGCATTCGCCACTCATTACGCTGTCGGCGTCGAGTACCACCATGTAGCGGTATTCGCTGCCCCAGCGACGGCAGAAGTCGTCGAGGTTGCCGCTCTTGCGTTTGACCCGACGGCGGCGACGACGGTAGAAGATATGCCCGAAACCACCGGCTTCGCGGCACACTTCCAACCACGCCTGTTGCTCGGCAACCGCGATATCGGGGTCGTTGGTGTCGCTGAGCACGAAGAAGTCGAAACGATCCAGGTCACCAGTCGCCTTGACCGATTCGAACGTGGCGCGCAAACCGGCGAAGACGCGTGTCACGTCTTCGTTGCAGATCGGCATGACAAGCGCGGTACGCGCGCCTGCCTCGATCGGCTCGTTGCCCGCGCTGGCACCGGAGATGCGGTACTTGTCGCGACCGGTAAGCAGTTCGAGGAAGCCCATCAACGCCGTCCAGAAACCCGCCGATACCCAGCAGAACAGGATACCGAAAAGGATCAGGATGCTGGTCTGCAGGAAGTACGGCAGAACCTGAGTAGCGGTCTGCATGATCGGCTGACGAACCACTTCGTCGAGGTCGACCATGCCCCAGCCCTGGTACGGCATGATGCCTTTCATGTACCAGCCGGCGACGATGGTCTGGCCCAGCATCAGCACCAGCAGAATGTAGCGACGCATCGAACCGACCCAGCGCCAGCGTGCCTTCGGCAGCACCCGCTTGTCGCTGGTGGGCTCGGGCTTGCTGGCCTTGCCGGTCAGCTTGCGCCATACCCGCACCAGCACGTTGGTGCGCCACGGCTCGGGAATCACCAGCGTGCGGTTGATCGGTGGCGTGGCCTTGAGCTGCAGGCGACCGCTGGCGTCGACGCCAAGCATCTCGGCCTCTTCCAGCTCGGCAGCCGAGTCCAGCCGCAGGCGCTGCTCGACCGAGTTCTGTGCGCCAAGCACGGCATCGTGCGCCGGGCGCCCGGACAGGCGCTCGTGCAGTTCGGTGAAGGACGTGCAGTCGGCAAGTTCTGCGCGCTGTGCGTCCCCCAGGGGCAAATGAGCCAGATATTCGCCAAGCGATTCTGGCCGAGCTGGAGAATTAGTCATCGGCGGGCAACTGGTAGCTCCAGGTTTCAGTCAGGACCTGCTCGGTCTTGACCGGTTCGGTCGGTGTGACAGGAGCGGTTTCAGGCGCGGCGGGTGCCGGAGCCTGTGCAACCTCGGCAGCCTTGTCGGCCTTGCCGTGTGCCTTGTCATGCTTGGGCGCAGCCTTGTCTTCGACCGGCTCGGCTGCCTTGACAGGCTCCACCGGCAGATCCTTGACCAGCGCTGCACGCATTTCCACGGCCTTGTTCGGATCCTTCACCTTGACCCGCAGGGTCAGGCGCCAGCCTTTGGTCAGCGGGTTGTAGCGGACGTTGTTCTCGACCAGCTCGGCGTTGTCATCGACGCTGACCTGACTGCGAACGGCGGTGTCTTCAGCCAAAGCGGCCAGCACCGGACCTTCGTAGTCGATCAGGAAGGCAATGCTGCCATCGGCCTGACGGATCAGGTTGGACTGCTTCACGTCGCCGGTCGAACGCAGGGTCTGATTGACCCAGGCAACGTCGGGCGAGTGAAACTCGTCTTCGTCCGTGGTCCAGTGCAGGCGGTAGTTGTGCTCCAGCGCCTGACCGGGCTCCGGGATCTTTTCCGGGTTCCAGAAGGCCACGATGTTGTCGTTGGTTTCGTCGGCGGTCGGAATTTCGACCAGGTCGACGGTACCCTTGCCCCAATCGCCCTTGGGCTCGATCCAGGCGCTCGGACGCTTGTCATAGCGGTCATCGAGGTCTTCGTAACGGGAGAACTCGCGGCCACGCTGCAGCAGACCGAAACCACGCGGGTTCTCCACGGTGAAGCTGCTCACGGCCAGGTGCTTGGGATTGTTCAGCGGGCGCCACAGCCACTCGCCGTTGCCGGCATGGATGGACAGGCCGGTGGAGTCGTGCAACTCGTGACGGTAGTTCTGCACACGGGACGGCTGGTTCGAGCCAAACAGGAACATGCTGGTCAGCGGCGCAATGCCCAGGCGGCTGACACGGTCACGCAGGAACACCCGCGACTCGACGTCGACGGTCGTGTCCTTGCCCGGACGCAAGGTCAATTTGTAGGCACCGGTTGAGCGTGGCGAATCGAGCAGGGCGAAGATCACCAGCTGCTTGTCGCCTTCGTTCGGCCGTTCGACCCAGAACTCGCGAAACCGCGGGAACTCTTCGCCCGACGGCAATGCCGTATCAAGGGCCAGGCCGCGGGCCGACAGACCGTAGACCTGATTTTTGCCGATGACGCGGAAGTAGCTCGCGCCCAGCATAGTCATGATTTCGTCCTGCTTGTCCGCCTTGTTGATCGGGAACAAGACGCGGAAACCGGCGTAGCCCAACTGATCGGTGGATTTGGGATCGAACTGCAGGTCGCCGAAATCGAAACGCGCTGGGTCGTACTTGATTTCGTTGACGGTGGTAGCGGTGACTTCGTTGATCTTCACCGGGGTGTCGAAGTGCATGCCCTGATGATAGAAGGACAGCTTGAACGGGGTCTTGGCGTCGGCCCATTCGGCGTTTTCGTTGCGGAAACGGATCTTCTGGTAGTCCGCAAACTTCATGTCGCGAAACTCTTTGGGCAGATTGCTGCGCGGAGTTTCGAATTTCTGACCGGCGAGCTCCTTGGCGCGTCCGGCAACATCATCCAGGCTGAAGGCCCAGAGTTGGCTGGCGCTGAACAGGCAGAACAGTGCAGACCCGGCCAGCATCGCATTGCGCAACCGAGTGCGGGGTGTTCTTGAAGCATTTAAAGGACTAACAATCACGAGCAACCCTCGCCGAAAACATATCGAAAAACCAACGGCCAGCAGTCTTGCGCCGGGTTGGCGAGCACTGTTCCGACTCCAAAAGGGCACAATGATTCCCCAAGCGGAGCCGGACACGCTTCAAACTGGACATACCGGGTAGCGAAATGTGGCCCCCAGGCGCGCGATTATCTAGTACGTCGCGTCACAACGCATCAGGGTAGCTCAAGTATTTATGCTGTGAGAAACGGACGACGACTGCAAACTCGCCAGCAATAGGCCATTAAATTTGTAACAAAAAGGTTACGGGGCCATCGTTGGTCAGGCTTACCTGCATATCGGCACCGAACTGCCCGACCTGAACCTGTGGATGCGCTTTTTTTGCAGCGTCCACGAGGTGCTCGAAAAGCGCCTGCGCCAGGGCGGGCACGGCTGCAGTGGAGAAGCCTGCGCGCAGGCCGCTGCGGGTGTCCGCCGCCAAGGTGAATTGCGACACCAGCAACAGGCCGCCGCCAACATCCTTCAGCGACAGGTTCATCTTGCCTTGCTCGTCGCTGAACACTCGATAGTTGAGCAGCTTGTGCAGGAGCTTGTCGGCGCTGGCGGCGGTGTCGTCCGGCTCGACCGCTACCAGCACCAACAGCCCCTGGTCGATGGCCCCGATGGTTTGCCCGGCCACCTCGACGCGGGCCTGGCTGACCCGCTGCAGCAGCCCCTTCACGCTTCTTCCAGGGGCAGGTCCAGCAAACGCCGCGCCATCTGCTCGGCAGCGCGCACCAGGGCGTCGGTAATGCCCGGCTCCGAGGCGGCATGACCCGCGTCGCGAATGACCTGCAGCTCGCTGTTTGGCCAGGCCTGATGCAGCGCCCAGGCGTTGTCCAGCGGGCAGATCACGTCGTAGCGGCCGTGCACGATGACTGCCGGCAGGTGGGCGATGCGCGGCATGTCGCGGATCAGCTGGTCGGGCTCGAGGAAGGCATTGTTGACGAAGTAATGGGTTTCGATGCGCGCGATCGACAGCGCACGCTGCGGCTCGGAGAAACGATCGACCACCAGCGGGTTGGGCCGCAGGGTCGCGGTACGCCCTTCCCAGGTGGACCAGGCCTTGGCCGCATGCATCTGGGCAATCTGGTCGTTGCCGGTAAGACGCTTGTGGAAAGCCTGCAACAGGTTGCCGCGCTCATCCAGCGGTATCGGCGCGATGTAGTCCTGCCAATAGTCGGGGAACAGGCGACTGGCGCCGGCCTGGTAGAACCATTCTATTTCCTGCGGGCGGCAGAGGAAAATGCCGCGCAGGATCAGGCCGTGGACCCGTTCGGGATGGGTCTGGGCATAGGCCAGGGCCAGCGTGGAGCCCCAGGAACCGCCGAACAGCACCCACTTGTCGATGCCCAGGTGTTCGCGAATGCGCTCCATGTCTGCCACCAACCGCCAGGTGGTGTTGTTCTCGATGCTGGCATGGGGCGTGGAGCGGCCGCAGCCGCGCTGGTCGAAGGTCACGATGCGATAGACGTTGGGATCGAAGTAGCAACGGCTCTGCGCGTCGCACCCGGAACCCGGGCCGCCGTGGATGAACAGCACCGGCAAGCCCTTGGGCGAGCCGCTTTCGTCGACATACAGCACGTGCGGCTCTTCCACGGCCAGATCATGCCTGGCGTAGGGTTTGATCTGCGGGTACAAGGTTTGCATCGTGCGCTCCGTTGGATGTTGGGTCTCTGCCGTTGGCCATCATAAACCCGAATGACCGCCCGGCGCATTCTCCCTATTCATTGCAGGGTTTCCACTGAAGGGTTTCACAAGCGCTCCCCTACCAGATAGGCGCCGCCCGGCACGCCCTGGTGCAGAGCCGTGCGGATATCGCGATACAAGCCGTCGGCCTGCTGCGCAGTCAGGGACTGGGCGTGGTCGCGCAGCACCACCTGCAGCACCAGGTTGTGCTGGCCGCGAACGATGCCCAGGCGCTTGATGGTCAGCGCGGGCAATTCCTCGAACGGCCAGCAGCCGCGTATGTGCAGTTCCTCGATCCAGCTGGCGCGGTAGCCGGCCACCTGCAGGACCTGCTCGGTGATGTCCTCGATCCCCAACCCCGGTGCCACCGCCAGCGACAGGTCACGGCTGATCGCCGGCTGGCGGTACAGGGGCTGCCAGGCCTTGAGGTCGCCCATCTGCGCCTGCACCTGGGGATGGCCGTCGCGCAGCAGGCGGATGTCCGGAACGCCCTTGCGCAGCATGGCCAGGCGGTCCAGCCCCAGGCGCAGAACCAGACCACCATGGGCCTGGGGATCGACCTCCAGACGCTGCAGGAACGCCGGGCAGATGCAGCCGCAGGCGAGGATGTCCACCGGTGCCTGGCGGGTCACCAAACTGACGTTGAGGCCATCGCGGGTAAAACCGCAGGCTCCGCAGCTGTGCCCCCACATTCGCCCCGGCACGGCGATGTCCAGCACATCACCGACCAGACGCAGCAGATCCTGACGATTGCCCAGTTCGGCGTCGCCCAGTACCCAGATGTCCATCTGGTGCGGCTCGGCGCAATGCCAGCGATCACGGATATCGCGACGGAAAGTGATGCCCGGTGCGGCGAGCATGATGGTTTCGCCCGGTGCCCGACGCGCCGCCGCTGCTTGCAGGCCGGTGATGATCGCGCTGCTGGTCTGGGTGCGCAGCAGCAGTTCGTCATCCACCCAGCAGCTGTGGTTGCCTACCTCATCCATCACCTGGGGATCGTCGCCGCACAGCTGGAAGTTTTCCACGGCAGAGATGATCCGCGGCCCCTTGTGCACCTCGGCCAAGGGCCAGCCTTGTCGCACCAGGCCGGCAAGCAGATCCTTGACCAGCAGGCGCACGGCATGGGGCGGCTCGCAGGCTTCGGTCAGGTCGGCAATGCGCAGCGCCTTGTGTATCGCTTCATGGCTGAGATAGTGCTTGGTGACGGGCATGCAGGCATTCCTTGTTCGAGGCGAATGCCTGCACGCTAGGCAGGGTATTGGGGGACCACAATCAGAAAAGTCTGAAAGGCCTGTTATTCAGAAACGTCTGTCGGACGTTTCTGAATAACAGGCCGTTTGGAGCTTCAGATCGCGACGCTGCGCCGCTGGACGAACCGGTCCACATAGTCGTCGGCCGGGTTGTGCAGGATTTCCCTGGCGGTGCCGGCCTGGATCAGGCGTCCGTCCTTGAGAATGGCGATCCGGTTGCCCAGGCGAAGCGCTTCGTCCAGATCGTGGGTGATGAACACGATGGTCTTGTGCAGGCGGGTCTGCAGCTCCAGCAGCTGGTCCTGCATTTCGGCGCGGATCAAGGGGTCCAGGGCACTGAACGCCTCGTCCATGAGAATGATGTCGGTATCCGCCGCCAGCGCCCGCGCCAGGCCCACTCGCTGGCGCATGCCGCCGGAGAGCTGCTGCGGGTAGGCACGTTCGTAGCCGTTGAGGCCCACCGCTTCGACCCAGTGCTGCGCGCGCTCCTCACACAGCGCCTTGCTCTCGCCTCGCACCTTGAGGCCATAGGCGACGTTGTCCAGCACGCTTCTGTGCGGCAGCAGGCCGAAGCTCTGGAACACCATGCTGATCTTGCGACGGCGAAATTCGCGTAGCGCCGGCATGCCGTAGCGCAGGATATCCTCGCCATCCACCAGTATCTGGCCACTGGAAGGATCTACCAGTCGGTTGAAATGCCGCACCAGGGTGGATTTGCCCGAACCGGACAACCCCATGATGACGAACACCTCGCCTGCGGCGATCGACAACGACAGGTCGTCGACCCCGACCACGCAACCGGTGGCGGCCAGCACCTGCTCCTTGCTCTGCCCTTGCTGGCTCAGCGCCAGC
Source organism: Pseudomonas sp. CFBP 8758 (assembly GCF_014841725.1). Taxonomy (NCBI): domain Bacteria; kingdom Pseudomonadati; phylum Pseudomonadota; class Gammaproteobacteria; order Pseudomonadales; family Pseudomonadaceae; genus Pseudomonas; species Pseudomonas sp. CFBP 8758. The sequence continues at coordinate 263,416 of NZ_JACYUK010000007.1, forward strand.
GCCTCTTTCTCGCGCTTGCCGAACACCTTGTAGACATTGCGCACTTCGATCTTCGGCGCGTTCATCGGCCTGCCTCGTGACGGGGACGACCATAGGCCTGGGTGATGCGGTCGATCACGACCGCCAGAATGACGATTGCCAGCCCGGCCTCGAGCCCCTTGCCCACGTTCAGGGTCTGGATGCCCACCAGTACGTCTTCGCCCAGGCCACGGGCACCGATCATCGAGGCAATCACTACCATCGACAGCGCCATCATGGTGGTCTGGTTGATGCCGGCCATGATGCTTGGCAGGGCCAACGGCAATTGCACACCGAACAGCTGCTGCCAGCGATTGGCACCGAAGGCATTGATCGCTTCCATGACCTCGCGATCGACCTGGCGAATGCCCAGGTCGGTCAGGCGTATCAACGGCGGCGCCGCGTAGATCACGGTGGCGAAGATGGCCGGTACCTTGCCCAGGCCAAACAGCATCAGTACCGGGATCAGGTACACGAAGCTGGGCATGGTCTGCATGATGTCGAGCAGCGGCATCAGCACCGCGCGCAGACGGTCGCTGCGTGCGGCAAGGATGCCCAGGGGAATGGCGATCACGACGGAAATCAGCGTGGCAACCAGCATCAATGCCAGGGTCTGCATGAGCTTGTCCCACAGCCCCACCGCGCCGACCAGAAACAACAGGCCGACGATGACCGCAGTGGTCAGCCACTTGCGCGATGCATGCCAGGCGATGCCGCCGACGATTGCCAGCATCAGCCACCAGGGCGTCATGCGCAGCAGACTTTCCAGGTTGACGATGGCCCACAGCAGGGTGTCGGATATCTGCCGGAAGACATCGCCATAGCGGGTCACCAGCGCATCGACGCCGTCATTGACCCAGTTGGCGATGGAAAAAGTGAAGCTTTCAGGAAACATGGGGCGCTCTCGATGCTGGGGGCTTTGTCGATACCAAAGACCAGGTCAAAGCGCTGCTTCGATCTTGGTGGCGGCCGCTTCGCTGACCCATGGTTTCCAGACGTCCGGGTGCTCCTTGAGGAACAGGCGCGCCAGCTTGGGCGACTCGATACGCTCGCGACTCATGCGCGCCAGATTCTGGTTGAGCAGGTCGATGGGCAGGTTGACCTTTTCGAACACGCCGAGCAATTCCGGCGCACCGTCGTGAAAGGCCTTGGACAGGCCGACCTTGATGCTGATGGTCTTGTCCACACCGGGTTTTTCCGCCAGCTTGACGACGTCGACCTGGCCCAGCAGAGGGGTCGGTGACCAGTAATAGAACAGGATCGGTTCGCCACGCTTGTAGCTCGACAGTACCGCCGCATCGAGGGCGGGCCCTGTGCCTGGGCGGAAATTGGTGTAGCTGTCCAGCAGGCCGTAGCTTTTGAGCATTTCGCTGTTTTCCAGCTCGCAGGTCCAGCCGGCCGGGCAATTGTAGAAACGACCCTTGTTCGGTTCTTCCTGATCCTTGAACACCTGGGCGTATTTGCCCAGGTCGGCGATGGCTTTGAGGTCGGGCGCTTTGGCGTCGAGGCCGCGCTTGGCGTCGCCTTCGACCACATAGCGCGGCACGTACCAACCTTCCACGGCGCCGGTGATCGGCGCGCCTACACCCACCACCTTGCCCGCCTGCTCGGCCTTGTTCCAGACCTCGCTGCGACCGACCCATTCCTCGGCGAATACCTGGATGTCGTTGCTGCCCAAGGCACTTTCCATGGTGATGGAGTTGCCCGGCAGGCTGTCGGTCTTGCAGTCGTAGCCGTGTTCCAGCACGAACTGCAGCAGGTCGGTGAGCAGCATGCCGCTCTCCCAGTTCAGGCCGGCGAATTTCACCGGTTTGCCCGATTCGCACCACCCGGCGGCTTGGCTGTTACCGGCAGCGGCCAGCAAGCCCAGGGAAAGGGTCGTTGCCAGGAGGGTCTTGTTCAGTTTCATCGGGTCCTGCTCCACATGGGCCATGGGTCACGGCGGTCTATGGCTGTGACCGCGCGATGAGCCATTGTTCTGCGCGACCTGTGGCAGATTGGCGTATTTGTGTCGCCAGCAGGCCTATTTGGTGAAGCGTCCTTCCAGCCGATGACGCGAACCTGGGTGGATCAAGCGCGCCGCCGTGACCGGCGTCTTGCCCGACCAGGTGCGGCGCAGGATCAGCAGGCAGGGCTCGCCGCGCTCGATCTGCAGCAGTTCGCACTCGCTGGGGTTGGCGAGCATGGCTTCCACCAGGTGCTCGCCGGCGGTCAGCGGTGCCACACGGGTCAGGTAGGCATACGGCGTCTCTTCGACGAAGTCCTGCTGCAGGTATTGCGGAGCGATCTGGGCGTTGACGTAGCGATCCTCGATCTGCACCGGGATGTCGTTTTCGTAGTGGACGATGATCGAATGAAATACTCGCTGGCCTTCGCGCATGTTCAAGGTCAAGGCGCGCTCGGCGCCGGCCGCTTCTTCTTCCAGCAATACCAGGCGGCTGCTGTGGCGGTGGCCGCGGGCGGCGATCTCGTCGGCGACGTTGTGCACTTCGAACAGCGCCGACTGGCTTTTCGGCTCGGCCACGAACGTCCCTACGCCCTGCATGCGCACCAACAGGCCTTCGGCCGTCAACTCGCGCAAGGCGCGGTTGATGGTCATGCGGCTGAAGCCCAACTGGTTGACCAACTCGCTTTCCGAGGGCACCCGGTAGTGCGGTGGCCAGGTACCGTTGAGGATCTGCACCGCGATCATCTGTTTGACGCGGGCATACAAGGGCGCCGGACTTTCGCCCATCTGGGCAGCCAGCGCAGGGACAACGGGCGGAGTCGGCACAAGAATTCCTTGGATTGATTCGTGGGGCACAGCGAGTGACATTGTAACGCGACTCGCGCCTGGGCAGGACAACTCTGCGCGGGCCGGGCGCGAGAGGGGTTACGCCATCACTTGCCGATATCGGCATCCGCCGCGCGCCAGATCAGGCGCGTGGTGTCATAGCCCTGCTGGCGTGCTTTCGCCAGCATGCGCTCGCGCACGGCCGTGGACACCTGCGGCGTGCGCGACAGCAGCCACAGGTACTTGCGGTTCGGGCTGCCGACCAGCGCGTGCTGGTAGCCGTCGTCCACGTCCAATACCCAGTAGTCGCCCTTGGCCAGGTCCGGGGCCATTCGGGAGAACCAGTTGTCGAACACCACCCACAGCTTGTCGGTCTTGCCGGGGACCTGCGGCGAAGCGGTGCCGTTGGCTTCCTGCCACTTGCCAGCCTCGGTGCGGCAGCGGTTGAGCACGCCGATGTTGCCGTCGGCCTGCAGGGTGTAATGGGCTTCGGATTGGGCGCAGTTGCGCTGGAAGAACATGGGCAACCTGGCCACTTCGTACCAAGTGCCTTGGTAGCGCTTCAGGTCTACGCTGTCGACGGTACGTGGCGCCATGCTGGCGTCGGGGGCATTGCTGCAACCGGCGATCAACAGCGACAGGCACAAAGGCAGCAAGGCAAACGTGCGCAACGACATGGGGGGCTCTCCTCGAACGGCAGACACAGGGGATGTGCTGCTTAGAAGAGCGGAAGCGGCGCGGGTTCCAATTGGCAACGGTGCGCCTACCGCGGTGGGCCAGAGGCACCCCATGCACCAGTGCCTGTCTTCAACGCGGCCCCTGTAGCAGCGGCGCAAGCCGCGTCAGGGGCACAGCGGTGATTCATCCACACCGCATGCACCGCCGACGCGGCTCGCGCCGCTGCTACAGACGAATCCGCCAACCCCTGCACCAGCGCCCGGCTTCAATGCGGTCTTGCGGCGTTTACTCGGTGTGGTAACCGGTGACGCGCTCGACTTCCTGCTTGGAACCCAGGAACACGGCAACACGCTGGTGCAGGCCCTCGGGCTTGATGTCCATGATGCGCTGGCGGCCATCGGTCGAAGCACCACCGGCCTGCTCCACCAGGAACGACATCGGGTTGGCTTCGTACATCAGGCGCAGCTTGCCTGGCTTCTCTGGCTCGCGGCTGTCGCGTGGGTACATGAACAAGCCGCCGCGGGTCAGGATACGGTGCACGTCGGCGACCATCGAGGCGATCCAGCGCATGTTGTAGTTCTTCTTCAACGGGCCTTCTTCACCGGCCAGCAGCTCGTCCACATACTTGGTCACCGGGGCTTCCCAGTGACGCTTGTTGGACATGTTGATGGCGAACTCGGCGGTGGTTTCCGGAATCTGGATGTTCTCGTGGGTCAACACGAAGCTGCCCATTTCGCGATCCAGGGTGAAACCCTTGACGCCGTTGCCCAGGGTCAGGATGAGCATGGTCTGCGGGCCATAGATGGCGTAACCGGCAGCAACCTGCTCGGTGCCTGGCTGCAGGAAGGCTTGTTCCTTGAGGCTGTCGTTCTGGCTCAGGTGCTCGGTAGGGCAGCGCAGGACCGAGAAGATGGTGCCGACCGACACGTTGACGTCGATGTTGGAAGAGCCGTCGAGGGGGTCGAATACCAGCAGGTAGGCACCCTTGGGGTACTGGCCGGGAATCTGGTAGGCGTTGTCCATTTCTTCGGACGCCATGCCGGCCAGGTGACCGCCCCATTCGTTGGCTTCGAGCAGGATGTCGTTGGACAGCACGTCCAGCTTCTTCTGCACTTCACCTTGGACGTTTTCGGTGCCCATGCTGCCAAGCACGCCACCCAGGGCGCCCTTGGACACCGCATGGCTGATCTCTTTGCACGCGCGCGCCACCACTTCGATCAGGAAGCGCAGATCGGCCGGCGTGTTGTTGCTGCGGGTCTGCTCGATCAAGTAGCGACTCAGGGTAACGCGGGACATGGACGACTCCGGAGTAGAAAAGGGTTGGGGAAAGCCCGCACAGTTTACACGGGTGCGGTCAAACCTAGCGAGCGCTAGCCACGCCGCGGCAGCCATCAGATCGCTATCAGGGAATATAGTTCGCCGCTGAGTATGCGGCGAGCCCTTCGCGGCCGATGACCGCTCCTACCGGATGAACACAAAAATCCGTAGGAGCGGTCTGTGGCCGCGAAAAGGCTGGTGCGCTGTATTTGATACACCGCGGTGCGTTCTTCGCGGCCGATGACCGCTCCTACAGACATCCGTAGGAGCGGTCTTCGGCCGCGAAAAGAGCGCCGCCGATCCTGGCCCTACTCCAACGCCTGCCAGATATCCTGCGCATACTCGCGGATGGTTCGGTCGGAAGAGAACCAGCCCATGCGCGCCGTGTTCAATACCGCCATGCGCCACCACTTGTCGGCGTCGTGCCAGGTGTCCTCGACCTTGCGCTGGGCATCCCAGTACGCGTCGAAATCGGCGCACAACAGGAAGCGGTCGTAGTTGGTCAGCGAATCGACCAACCCGACATAGCGCGATGGATCGTCCGGCGAGAACACCCCGCCGCGGATGGCCTGCAGTACATCGTTCAACCGATGGGAAGCCGCGACATCGCCATGGGCACTGTAGCCCCCGGCATGCTTGCGTTCTTCCACCTGAGCGGCGGTCATGCCGAAGATGAACATGTTTTCCTTGCCCAGAAATTCGCACATCTCGACGTTGGCACCGTCCAGCGTACCGATGGTCAAGGCGCCATTGAGGCCGAACTTCATGTTGCTGGTGCCCGACGCTTCGTAGCCGGCCGTGGAAATCTGCTCGGATAGATCCGCTGCCGGAATGATGCTTTCCGCCAGGCTCACGTTGTAGTTGGGCAGGAACACCACCTTGAGCAGGCCGCGCACGGTCGGGTCGTTGTTGACCACGCGGGCGATGTCGTTGGCCAGTTTGATGATCAGCTTGGCCTGGTGATAACTGGCCGCGGCCTTGCCGGCGAAGATCTTCACCCGCGGCACCCAGTTCGTCTCCGGCTCGGCGCGAATGGCCTGGTAGAGCGCCACGGTGTGCATCAGGTTGAGCAATTGCCGCTTGTACTCGTGGATGCGCTTGACCTGAACGTCGAACATGGCCTCGGGATTGACCGCCACCCCCACGCGCTCATGAATGATGCGCGCGAGTGCTTTCTTGCTGTTAAGCCGTTGCGCAGCGAACGCCTTGCGGAACTCGGGCTGGTCGGCAAAAGGCTCGAGGTTCTTCAGCAGCATTTCCGGATTGTCGAGCAGTTCCGGCCCGAGCTTGTCGACCAGCATGGCGGTCAGCTCGCTGTTGGACTGGTACAGCCAGCGGCGGAAGGTGATGCCGTTGGTCTTGTTGTTGATCCGGTCGGGATAGAGCTTGTGCAGTTCGGAGAACACGGTGCTGCGCATCAACTGGGTGTGCAGGCCCGACACGCCGTTGACACTGTGCGAGCCGAGGAACGCCAGGTTGCCCATGCGCACGCGACGGCCGTTGTCTTCCTCGATCAGCGATACCGCGCGCAGCACATCGACGTCGTCCTGGCCTTTGGCGCGCAGCGAATCGATGTGATAGGCGTTGATCAGGTAGATGATCTGCATGTGCCGCGGCAGCATGCGTTCCATCAAGCCCACGGGCCAGGTTTCCAGCGCTTCGGGCAACAGTGTGTGGTTGGTGTAGGCCAGGGTGTTGACGGTTATTTCCCACGCCGTGTCCCAGGCCAGGCCATGTTCGTCCACCAACTGGCGCATCAGCTCCGCCACGGCGATGGAGGGGTGAGTGTCGTTGAGCTGGATGGCGGCCTTGTCGGACAGGTTGAGCAGGCTGTCGTTGCCATTGAGGTGACGACGCAACAGGTCCTGCAGAGAGGCTGCAACGAAGAAGTACTCCTGGCGCAGGCGCAACTCCTGGCCCGCCTCGGTGCTGTCGGCGGGGTACAGGACCCGCGAGATACTCTCGGCGCGTGCCACTTCGGCCACGGCGCCCAAGTGGTCGCCCGCGTTGAAGCGCTCCAGGTGCAGCTCTTCCAGTGCCCGCGCACGCCACAGGCGCAGCGTGTTGACACTGGAGCCACGCCAGCCGACCACTGGCGTGTCGTAGGCCACCGCACGAACGGTCTCGCTGGGCCACCACACCTGCTTTTGCTGGCCTTCGCTGTCGGTGACGGTTTCCACATGGCCACCGAAGCTGATCGGGTAGATCACTTCAGGACGCTCGAACTCCCAGGGGTTGCCGAAATTCAGCCAGTTTTCCGTCTGCTCCTGCTGCCAGCCGTCGACGATGGCCTGGCGGAACAGGCCGTGCTCGTAACGGATGCCATAGCCGTGGGCAGCGACGCCCAGGGTCGACATGCTTTCCATGAAACAGGCGGCCAGGCGGCCGAGGCCACCATTGCCCAGCGCTGCATCGGGCTCGAGCAGACGGATGCGTTCCAGGTCCACGCCCAGGTCGGTCAACGCTTCACGGGCGATGTCCAGCAGCCCGAGGTTGCTCAGGCTGTCGTAGAGCAGCCGGCCGATGAGGAATTCCAGCGAAAGGTAATAGACCCGTTTCTGACCCTTGCGGTAGATCTGCCGGGTGTGATCCATCCAGTGCTCGACCATGTGGTCGCGCGCCGCCAGGGCAATGGCCTCGAACCAGTCATGGTCGAATGCGTGATCGGGGTCCTTGCCCACCGCGTAGGTGAGTTTGGCGAGTACAGCAGCGCGGAAATCGGCCACCTCGGCGTCACGGACAAGCGGTTCCTGAGACATGCAATGCGTCCTCGGGGAAATTGACGATTCTAGATGGAATACCTGAGCCTAGACGCTTCGACACACGCTGAAAGCTCAGGTTCGTAACTTTGCACGATTAGCAGGGTTTCAGGCAGATGGTTGTTCACTTTTTCACCAATGCCGGTATGATCGCGCGCCCTGATCCACGTTACCTGATGACCTGACAATGAAAAGCTCTTTGATTGCCGCCGCCGAAGTGGACCGCCTGGACACCTGGCAGAAATATTCCGCGCCGATGTGCGGCGCCTGTATCTCGACCTGCTGCACGCTGCCGGTGGAAGTGAAGATCAAGGACCTGATCCGTATCGGCGTGGTGGATGAGTTCGAGAAAGGCGATCCCCCCAAGAACGTTGCCAAGCGTTTGCAGAAGGAAGGCATCGTCGAGCGCTTCAACCAGAAGTCGGGCATTTTCACCCTGACGCGCATGAGCAACAACGATTGCCTGTACCTGGACAAGAAAAGCCGCCTGTGCACCATCTATGAAAAGCGTCCGGACACCTGCCGCAATCATCCGAAGATCGGGCCTCGCCCAGGCTTCTGTGCCTACCAGCCCAAGCCAGTATCGCGCCAAGGCTGAGTAACGTCCCTGCTACCCCTGTGGGAGCGGGGCCTACCTGCGAACACTGCGCGCCTTGTGGGAGCGGGCTCTGCCCGCGAAGGCCATACCACGGTCTGCCAGGCACACTGCAGCGCCCTTTCGCGGCCAATGACCGCTCCTACAGAACATCGCCACACGCCTCCCCCCTGTGGGAGCGGGCTCTGCCCGCGAAGGGAGCGCCGCCGAATTGCCGCCGGTCACCCCTGTCGGCTCAGCCCTGCCAGACGGGTCGACAGAGCCTGCATGCCCTGGCTCAATTCACTGAGGCTCGACGCATCGCGCGCGCCGTCTTCGCTGGCTGCGTGAATGCGCACTGCCAGTTCGTTGATCTCCTGGGTGACATGGCTCTGTTCCTGGGCGGCCACAGCGATCTGCTGGGTGCGCTGGACGATGTCGTCAAAACCGACCACCGTGCTCCCCAGCGACACGCTCAACACGTCAGCTTGCTGCGCCACGGTCCGCGTGCGGTCTTCGCCCGCGACCATGGTATTGACCGCCTTCACCGACGCCTGGCGCAGTTCGCCGATCATCTCCTGGATCTCGTCGGCCGAAGCCTGGGTCCGTCCTGCCAGGGTGCGCACCTCGTCGGCAACCACTGCAAAACCTCGCCCCTGCTCACCGGCGCGAGCGGCTTCGATCGCGGCATTGAGTGCCAGCAGGTTGGTCTGCGCGGAAATCGACTTGATCACGTCGAGCACGCCACTGACACTTTCTATGTCCTGACCCAGGCTGGTGATCGCCTGTGCCACGCTGGCGATATCACCGGTCAAGGAATTGATCGTCTGGCTGTTCTGCTGAACATGCCCCTGGCTCTGGCGCGCCGTCGACAGCGACAGCTGCGCGGTGTCGGAACACTCGGTGGTGTTGGAGGCAACCTCCTGGGCACTGGACGACATCTCGGTAATCGCCGTGGCCAGCAAGGTGTTGTCCTGACGCTGGGTTTCGGCGCGTTCGGCCATGATCACCGACAACCGAGCAACGTCATCGGACTGTTTCTGCAGGCGCAGCGCCTCATCGGCGATGGCCTTGAGCATGCTGCGCAGGTTGCCGGCGTAACGGTTGACCGCCCCGCGCAGCAGGCCGATCTCGTCCGCTCGAGCCACGTCCAGTTCGGCGCTGGCGCCACCGCCCTGCTCGCCCAGCTTGTCGATCTGTGCCGTGGTTTCGTTGATCTGACTGAACACCGCGCGCCCGGCCAGCCAGGCCAGACCGAACACCAATGCAAGGATCGGCAGCAAGGTGGTGAGGATATCCACAGTCAATTTGCTGGCAATGCCGGTCATGTGTGCCTGCGGCGTGGCCAGGCCCACCACCCAACCACTGGCCGGCACCCGCGTGAGACTGATGTAGCCCGCCCCACCCAGTTGGGCGTCCTGATCGACATGAAACGTCTGCGCTTCGCGCTGGCCGCTGCTGCGCCAATCGGCAACGCCCTTGAACCAAGGGTAGGCAGCGAGCATCGCCGCCTCGTCGGCAGGTGCCGGTTTGTCGTTGGCGGCCGGGAAATACAGGACCTTGCCCGAGGGGTCGATGGCGAACGCATAACCCCCGGTGACCTGCCCGTTGGACTTGAGGAAGTTGGCCAAGCCCGTGAGTGTCAGGTCGATGGTCGCCACACCGGCGAAACGTCCTTCACGACTGTAGGGCACGGTACAGGTGGTCATCAGGATCTTGCTGACCGGGTCCTCGTAGGCATCCGACCACGCGCAGCGGCCAGGCGCGGATGCCTTGCCCTGCACGTACCAGTCGGCGGCGTGATAGTCATCGACGGCGCCGGCATTGTATTCCTCGGAATAACCCAGGCCCTGCCCACTGCGCGCCCAATAGAAACTGCGCCGCGGCACGCCTGCGCTGAACGCATCGGGCTCGGGCCACAGGCCACCGCCGGCAATGGCGGCATCGCCCTGTGAGTCGATGATCGGTGCCAATGCACCCTTCACCAGCTCGACGTCGGCCGGCAGCGTTGCGCCCAGACTCGCCAGCGCGGCGACGCGCCCCTCGACCTCGGCCAGCTGGATCGACAGCTGCCGAGCGATGGCCGTGGCCGACTGCTCGGCGCTCTTGGTGTTGGACTGGATCAGCTTGGGCTCGCCGCTGAGTACCATGACCGCGTAGATGGCCACCGTCGTGACCAGAAGGATGAACAGGATGCCCAGGCTGAAGCGGGACATGATCTTGGTAGGTAGCAGGCTCACGGGGCCCCCTTCGGAGGGAATCGATATTGCCTGCGCTATCGGCTCGGTCCGAGGAAACTCGAGAAGTGGGCGATGGAAGGTATGCAGGGTGCCAGGGCCGGCCCTTTCGCGGGCAGACCTGCCAACACACAGCCATAAAAAAACCCCCGGACGCTTTCGCGCCGGGGGCCTTTTCAATCAACCGGAACTACGGATCAGTTCTTGGCTTTCTTGGCAGCGCGGGTACGCTCGCCTTCGTCCAGGATCTTCTTGCGCAGACGGATCGACTTCGGCGTAACTTCGCACAGCTCGTCGTCCTGGATGAATTCCAGAGCCTGTTCCAGGGTGAAGCGAACAGGTGGAACCAGAGCGATGGTTTCGTCTTTGCCCGACGCACGCATGTTGTCCAGCTTCTTGCCCTTGGTAGGGTTTACGCCCATGTCGGTGTCGCGGCTGTTCAAGCCGACGATCTGACCGTTGTAGATCTCCTGGCCGTGCTCGACGAACAGCTTGCCGCGCGCCTGCAGGGTTTCCAGCGAGTAGGTCAGTGCCTTGCCGGTTTCGACCGAAACCAGTACGCCGTTCTGACGGCCGGACATGTGGCCCGACTTCATCGGAGCGTAGCGATCGAAGATCGAAGTCAGGATGCCCGCACCGTTGGTCAGGGTCAGGAACTGGTTACGGAAACCGATCAGACCGCGAGCAGGGATGTTGTATTCCAGACGAACACGGCCCTTGCCATCCGGCACCATGTTGGTCAGGTCGCCTTTACGCAGGCCCATCTCTTCCATGACCTTGCCCTGGGATTCCTCAGGGGTGTCGATGGTGACGTTTTCGAACGGTTCCTGCTTCTCGCCGTCGATGACGCGGATGATCACCTCAGGACGACCGACACCCATTTCGAAGCCTTCGCGACGCATGGTTTCGATCAGTACCGAAAGGTGCAGCTCGCCGCGGCCGGAGACCTTGAACTTGTCGGCCGAGTCGCCTTCTTCAACGCGCAGAGCAACGTTGTACAGCAGCTCTTTGTCCAGACGTTCCTTGATGTTGCGGGACGTCACGAACTTGCCTTCTTTACCGCAGAATGGCGAGTCGTTGACCTGGAAGGTCATGGAAACGGTTGGCTCGTCGACGGTCAGCGGCTTCATCGCTTCGACGTTGTCCGGCTGGCACAGGGTGTCGGAGATGAACAGCGAGTCCATGCCGCTCACGCAGACGATGTCGCCAGCGAAGGCTTCTTCGACGTCGATGCGGTGCAGGCCGTGGTGACCCATCAGCTTGAGGATACGACCGTTGCGCTTCTTGCCGTCGGCGCCGATGGCGACCACCGGGGTGTTCGGCTTGACGCTGCCGCGAGCGATACGGCCAACACCGATGACGCCCAGGAAGCTGTTGTAGTCCAGTGCCGAGATCTGCATCTGGAACGGGCCGTCGCGGTCGACTTTCGGAGCCGGTACGTTGTCGACGATCGACTGGTACAGCGGGGTCATGTCTTCGGCCATGTCGGTGTGTTCCAGACCGGCAATGCCGTTCAGGGCCGAGGCGTAGACGACTTTGAAGTCCAGCTGTTCTTCGGTGGCACCGAGGTTGTCGAACAGGTCGAAGATCTGGTCCAGAACCCAGTCCGGACGCGCGCCTGGACGGTCGACCTTGTTGATGCAGACGATCGGACGCAGACCGGCTTCGAACGCCTTCTTGGTCACGAAACGGGTTTGCGGCATAGGGCCGTCCTGGGCGTCGACCAGCAGCAGCACGGAGTCGACCATCGACATCACGCGCTCTACTTCACCACCGAAGTCGGCGTGGCCCGGGGTGTCCACGATGTTGATGTGGTAGCCGTTCCAGTTGATGGCGGTGTTCTTGGCCAGGATGGTGATGCCACGCTCTTTTTCCTGGTCGTTGGAGTCCATCACGCGCTCGTCGTTGAGCTCGTTGCGCTCCAGGGTGCCGGACTGACGCAGGAGTTTGTCTACCAGGGTGGTCTTGCCATGGTCAACGTGAGCAATGATGGCGATGTTGCGTAGATTTTCGATCACTTGTGTATCTCGATCAGAGGATTCGGTTGCCGCGCATTCTACGTGGCGAATATTAAACAAAAAGCTATCCGGGCCAGACAGCGTAGGAACGTAGCGAGCGACGGCAAGGCAAGGAAGAAATAGGCGAGGAAGCACAGTTTACTGGTTGTAAATGAGCATTCCGAGCCTGTTTCTGACGCAGCATTGCCTAGCGCAGTAGTTCCTACGCTGTCTGGGGGTCGGGAGGGCGATGGCGGATACTCCCACCATTCAACCCTGGGACTCTATGTCGGACGATAAACGCGCACATTGGCATGTCCCTCACTCAACAGATGGTGAGCATGCAGTCGGCTCATGACGCCCCTGTCGCAATACAGCAAGTACTGGCGAGTGAAATCCAGTTCCTTGAAGCGGCTGTTCAGGGCATAAAAAGGCATTGCCTTGACCTCGATGCCGGCCAGTGACAGCGGCTGGTCTTCCTGGGCATCGGGGTGGCGGATATCGATGACGACTTGTCCGGACAGCGCCTCGCTGACCTCTTCGACCTCGATATCCCGGCCCAGCTGGTCGATGACTTCATCAATGGACACCAGCTTGGCGCGTTCCAGCGCTCGCTCAAGAACGGCCATGTCGAAAGACTTCTCTTCATGGACGACGCGCGGCAATTTTGCACTGGTGGTCGGGTTGACCGAAATCACGCCGCAATATTCTGGCATGTGTTTGGCAAAATCGGCAGTCCCAATTTCAACTGCTTGATCGATGATGTCTTGTTTGTGGCTCGCCAGCAGCGGGCGCAGTACCAATTTGTCGGTCGCGCTGTCGATCGCCGACAGGTTGGGCAGGGTCTGGCTGGACACCTGCGAGATGGCTTCGCCCGTGACCAGCGCGGGAATCTTCAGCTGGTCGGCCAGGCGCGTGGCGGCCCTCAGCATCATGCGCTTGAGGATCACGCCCATGTGGCTGTTGTCGACCTTGCCGAGAATCTCGCCCAGCACTTCTTCGAACGGCACGCTGATGAACAGCACGCGCTGAGAGCTGCCGTACTTCTTCCAGAGGAAGTGGGCAACTTCCATCACCCCCAGCTCATGAGCGCGACCGCCCAGGTTGAAGAAGCAGAAGTGGGTCATCAGGCCACGGCGCATGATCTGGTAGGCGGCAACGGTGGAGTCGAAACCGCCCGACATCAACACCAGCGTCTGTTCCAGCGCGCCCAAGGGGTAGCCACCCATGCCGTCGTGCTGGTCATGGATGACGAACAGGCGCTGGTCGCGGATTTCCAGGCGCACCACCACGTCGGGCTTTTTCAGGTCGATGCCGGCAGCACCACACTCGCGGCGCAATTGGCTACCGACGGTGCGTTCCACATCCATCGAGCTGAAGGCATGCTTGCCGGCACGCTTGGCGCGTACCGAAAAGATCTTTCCAGGCAGCAGCGGGCCGAAGTGCGCCTTGCACTTGGCCACGATGTCATCCATATCGCCCAGCGGGTATTCGTCCACTTGCAGGAAATGCGCGATACCTGGCGTGCAGCTCAGGCGTTCGGTCATCTCGCGCAACACCTTGGCGTCCGTCAGCTTGGTCTGGACTTCAAGGTTGTCCCACACGCCAGTGACCATCAGCTGCGGGTCCAGGTCACGGAGCACCATGCGGATGTTCTTGGCGAGCTGGCGGATGAAGCGCTTGCGCACCGGCGGGCTCTTGATGGTGATCTCTGGAAAGACTTTTACGATAAGTTTCATGAAAACAGCGCGCGAAATGCCAGCCTGAAAAGAGGGGCGCGGATTATAGCGGAAATTGCTCAAGGTTTGACCAGTTATCGTACGAACGGGCAAACGCACCAATATCGACCACCCAAAACAGACCCGCACCAAACCAGCGCACCCCTATTCAAACCCACCTCGTGTAGCTGGGGGGCAAGCCGCGTCCCGCCTTCATACCTATTAATGCCAGGGACGAAGCGTGACGCGGCTTGCGCCGCTGCTACAGGGGAATGGGTTCGAACCTGCGGATAGTGAGAATCAGCGTTGCGCCCATCACAGGGCACTGGCATGCAAATTGCTCCCTTGTGAGGCAGGTTGCCTTGGCCGACTATCGGGCCCGGCATCACACATATTTAGGGGCCCCCTTTCACAATCGGCCCCATTCCACCCCGGAGGACAACATGTCGAAGTCGGTTCAACTCATCAAAGATCATGACGTCAAGTGGATTGATCTGCGCTTCACTGATACCAAAGGCAAGCAGCAGCACGTGACCATGCCAGCGCGCGATGCCCTGGATGACGACTTCTTCGAAGTCGGCAAGATGTTCGACGGTTCCTCCATCGAAGGCTGGAAAGGCATCGAAGCCTCCGACATGATCCTGCTTCCGGACGACAGCACTGCCGTTCTGGACCCGTTCACCGAAGAGCCGACCCTGATCCTGGTCTGCGACATCATCGAACCGTCCACCATGCAGGGCTACGATCGCGACCCACGCGCCATCGCCCATCGCGCCGAGGAATACCTGAAGTCGACCGGTATCGGCGACACCGTGTTCGTCGGCCCGGAGCCTGAGTTCTTCATCTTCGACGAAGTGAAGTTCAAGTCCGACATTTCCGGCTCCATGTTCAAGATCTTCTCGGAACAGGCTTCCTGGATGACCGACCAGGACGTCGAAGGCGGCAACAAAGGCCACCGTCCAGGCGTCAAGGGCGGTTACTTCCCAGTGCCACCGGTCGACCATGACCACGAGATCCGTACCGCCATGTGCAACGCACTGGAAGAGATGGGTCAGGTCGTCGAAGTTCACCACCACGAAGTGGCGACTGCCGGCCAGAACGAAATCGGCGTCAAGTTCAACACCCTGGTCGCCAAGGCCGACGAAGTGCAGACCCTGAAGTACGTCGTGCACAACGTTGCCGACGCCTACGGCCGCACCGCTACCTTCATGCCCAAGCCACTGTACGGTGACAACGGCTCGGGCATGCACGTGCACATGTCGATCTCCAAGGATGGCAAGAACACCTTCGCTGGCGAAGGCTATGCCGGCCTGTCCGACACCGCGCTGTACTTCATCGGCGGCATCATCAAGCACGGCAAGGCGCTGAACGGCTTCACCAACCCGTCGACCAACTCCTACAAGCGTCTGGTCCCAGGTTTCGAAGCGCCGGTCATGCTCGCCTACTCGGCCCGCAACCGTTCGGCTTCCATCCGTATTCCTTACGTCAACAGCCCGAAAGGCCGTCGTATCGAAGCGCGCTTCCCAGACCCGGCAGCCAACCCGTACCTGGCTTTCGCAGCCTTGCTGATGGCTGGCCTGGACGGCATCCAGAACAAGATCCACCCCGGCGATGCCGCCGACAAGAACCTGTACGACCTGCCGCCCGAAGAGGCCAAGGAAATCCCGCAGGTTTGCGGCAGCTTGAAGGAAGCCCTGGAAGAGCTGGACAAGGGCCGTGCGTTCCTGACCAAGGGCGGCGTGTTCAGCGATGACTTCATCGACGCCTTCATCGCCCTGAAAAGCGAAGAAGAAATCAAGGTCCGCACCTTCGTACACCCACTGGAATACGACCTGTACTACAGCGTCTGATCCCTGTGATGTGACAGAAAGGCCACCCTCGGGTGGCCTTTTTTCGTTCTGCGCCTACCATGGCAACGCTGCACGCACCCCCTCAATTGCTCTATGCTGGCCCCCATGCAAGCGCCACTCAGAGAAGTTTCCATGCGCTCACCCCTAGCCTGCCTGTTGCTGCTGTGTGCGCTGCCCGCCGTGGCGCAGATCTACAAATACACCGACGCCGAGGGCAACACGGCCTACAGCAACCAGCCGCCCCAGGGGCGTGCCAGCCAAACGGTCGAGTTGCCGCCGCTCAACAGCGTCGAGTCGCTGCGCAAGCCCGCGCCAACCACCCTGCCGAGCACCACCGTCGCGGTGCCGCAGACCCAGTACAGCCAGCTGGAACTGACCGGGCTGCCAACCGACGAAGCGCTGCGGGCCAACAACGGCACCTTCGATGTGGGCGTGGCGATCGTGCCACGCCTGCGTTCGGGAGATCGCCTGCGCCTGGTGCTCGACGGCGAGCCCTATGGTCAGCCAAGCAACGTGCCGCGCCTGCAACTGGTGAATGTCGATCGCGGCGAACATGGCCTGGCGGTACAGGTCCTCGATGCCCGCGAAGCCGTGATCCAGCAGAGCGCCACCGTCACCTTCACGGTCCAGCGGGTTCACCTGCCGTGATGCGCTGGACGCTGCTCTGGCTGGTAGTGATCGCCGCGTCGGCCCATGCCGCGGTGTACACCTACGTCGACGCCAATGGCAACCGGGTTTTCACCGACCAGCCGCGCAAGGGCGCCGAACGGGTGCCGATGCCTGCACGCGCCACGCCCACCGCCCCGGCTACCGTGATGCCGCCGCGCACCAGCAAGGTGCCAGTGCCGAACAGAACCGCGGCGACGCGTTATCAGATGCTGCGCATCCTCGGGCCCCTGCCGGACACCGCCGTGCGCGAGGAAGACGGTTCACTGATCGTGACCCTGACCAGTGAGCCGGCCTTGCAGCCCAACCATCGCTACCGCCTGTTGCTCGACGGCGAAGTGGCACAGGCGCCGGGGCGCAGTCCGGTGTTCGCCCTGAGCAACGTCGACCGCGGCACTCATACCCTGGCCGCCGAGATCATCGATCAGGACGACCATGTGATCGAGCGCACGCCAGCCCAGCCGGTCCACCTGCAGCGTATCTCGCTGATCCAGAAACGCCGGGTTCACCCCTGCCGAAGTTCCGACTACGGTGTACGCCCGGAATGTCCACTCAAGGACAAGCCGGAGGACGACTGAGCAGCGGCAGCCGAAAACGATATATCCCTGCCCGCACTTTTTTGGTGCGCTATGCTGGTCATTGCCAGGCATGCCGTGCCATTTTGGGTCGCCATGGCATTTCACAGACCGACGATCCCCTGCTGCGAAGCACTAATGGTACCCATTTGCAGGATCCGCGCTTCTTTTCGGAGCCTTGGTTTGGTTCTTGCATTTTCCCTGCACCAGCGAGTTTGTTTCGCGCGCGAACCCGGGCGCTGCCACGGGCGCCCTGTGCCAAAAGAGGTCACCTGTCCCCATGACCATCAGCGATGCCCTGCACCGACTGTTACTCGACAACCTCACCACTGCCACCATTCTGCTCAATGCCGACCTGCGCCTTGAGTACATGAACCCCGCAGCCGAGATGCTGCTGGCGATCAGTGGCCAACGCAGCCATGGTCAGTTCATCAGCGAGTTGTTCACCGAATCCACCGAAGCCCTCAACTCCCTGCGCCAGGCAGTCGAACAGGCTCACCCCTTCACCAAGCGCGAAGCGATGCTGACCGCGCTGGCCGGGCAGACGCTGACGGTCGACTACGCGGTGACGCCGATCCTCAGCAACGGCGCCACCTGGCTGCTGCTCGAAGTGCATCCGCGTGACCGTCTGCTGCGCATCACCAAGGAAGAGGCCCAGCTGTCCAAGCAGGAGACCACCAAGATGCTGGTGCGCGGCCTGGCCCACGAGATCAAGAATCCGCTGGGTGGCATCCGTGGCGCGGCTCAATTGCTGGCGCGCGAGCTGCCCGAGGAAAGCCTCAAGGACTACACCAACGTCATCATCGAGGAAGCCGACCGCCTGCGTAATCTGGTCGACCGCATGCTCGGTTCGAACAAGCTGCCTTTGCTGGCCATGACCAATATCCACGAGGTGCTGGAGCGCGTGGCCAATCTGGTCGAGGCCGAAAGCCAGGGCTGCATCACTCTGGTGCGCGACTACGACCCGAGCATTCCGGATGTATTGATCGACCGCGAGCAGATGATCCAGGCCGTGCTCAATATCGTGCGCAATGCCATGCAGGCCATCAGCGGCCAGAACGAGCTACGCCTGGGACGCATCAGCCTGCGCACCCGCGCCATGCGCCAGTTCACCATCGGCCATGTGCGGCATCGCCTGGTCAGCAAGATCGAGATCACCGACAACGGTCCGGGCATTCCTGCGCAACTGCAGGAAACCATCTTCTACCCCATGGTCAGTGGCCGTCCCGACGGTACCGGCCTGGGGTTGGCCATTACCCAGAACATCATCAGTCAGCACCAGGGCTTGATCGAGTGTGAAAGCCACCCCGGCCACACCACCTTTTCGATCTTCCTGCCGCTGGAACAAGGAGCCGCTTCGTCATGAGCCGTAGTGAAACTGTCTGGATCGTCGATGACGACCGTTCCATCCGCTGGGTACTGGAAAAGGCCCTGCAGCAAGAAGGCATGACCACCCAGAGCTTCGACAGCGCCGATGGTGTCATGAGCCGACTGGCACGCCAGCAGCCCGACGTGATCATCTCCGACATCCGCATGCCCGGCGCCAGCGGCCTGGACCTGTTGGCGCGCATTCGCGAACAGCATCCGCGCCTGCCGGTGATCATCATGACCGCGCACTCGGACCTGGACAGCGCGGTCGCTTCCTACCAGGGCGGCGCGTTCGAGTACCTGCCCAAGCCGTTCGACGTCGACGAGGCAGTGTCGCTGGTCAAGCGTGCCAACCAGCACGCCCAGGAACAGCAAGGCCTGACCGAAGTACCGGCTCTTACCCGCACGCCCGAGATCATCGGCGAAGCGCCGGCCATGCAGGAAGTCTTCCGCGCCATCGGCCGCCTCAGCCACTCCAACATCACCGTGTTGATCAATGGCGAGTCGGGCACCGGCAAGGAGCTGGTCGCCCACGCCCTGCATCGGCACAGCCCGCGGGCCGCGTCGCCGTTCATTGCGCTGAACATGGCGGCGATTCCCAAGGACCTGATGGAGTCGGAGCTGTTCGGCCATGAAAAAGGCGCCTTCACCGGCGCTGCCAACCTGCGCCGAGGCCGCTTCGAACAGGCCGACGGCGGCACACTGTTCCTCGACGAAATCGGCGACATGCCGGCCGACACCCAGACGCGCCTGCTGCGCGTGCTGGCCGATGGCGAGTTCTACCGCGTCGGTGGGCACATACCGGTCAAGGTCGACGTGCGCATCATTGCCGCCACCCACCAGAATCTGGAAACCCTGGTGCACGCCGGCAAGTTCCGCGAGGACTTGTTCCATCGCCTCAATGTGATTCGCATCCACATTCCGCGTCTGTCGGACCGTCGCGAAGACATCCCGACCCTGGCCCGACACTTTCTCAGCCGCGCGGCCCAGGAACTGGCGGTCGAGCCCAAGCTGCTCAAGAGCGAGACCGAGGACTACCTGAAGAACTTGCCGTGGCCTGGCAACGTGCGTCAGCTGGAGAACACCTGCCGCTGGATCACGGTGATGGCCTCGGGTCGCGAAGTGCACACTGGCGACTTGCCGCCCGAGCTGCTGAGCCTGCCGCAGGACGCGGCACCGGTGACCAACTGGGAGCAGGCGTTGCGCCAATGGGCCGACCAGGCCTTGGCACGCGGGCAATCGAGCCTGCTCGACAGCGCCGTGCCCAGCTTCGAGCGGATCATGATCGAGACCGCCCTGAAGCACACCGCCGGGCGTCGTCGTGACGCGGCCGTGCTGCTGGGCTGGGGTCGCAATACCCTGACGCGCAAGATCAAGGAGCTGGGCATGAAGGTCGACGGCGCCGACGAGGACGAGGTCGAAGAAGCCTGACGTCCCGCACACCGCCATCGGCATATGCGATCCCTGTAGCAGCGGCGCAAGCCGCGTCCGGCCTCACCGCGTTGGGGCAGACGCACCGCACATACCGCCGACGCGGCTTGCGCCGCTGCTACAGCGGTACGTCAGATGCCCAGCACACACCCCCACGGCATACCCGATCTCTGTAGCAGCGGCGCCAGCCGCGTCCGGCCTTACCGCGTTGGGGCAGATGCACCGCACATACCGCCGACGCGGCTTGCGCCGCTGCTACAGGGGTGCGTCAGATGCCCAGCACACACCCCTACGGCATACCCGATCCCTGTAGCAGCGGCGCCAGCCGCGTCCGGCCTCACCGAGCTGGGTCTGATGCACCGCACGTACCGCCGACGCGGCTTGCGCCGCTGCTACAGGGGGTTTGAAGAAACTCTCCGCTTTTGTGCATTCGCCTTGTGCAGTGCACCCACACGATGCGCTGGCGAACATCGCTTATTGCTCGGATAAAACCTCGTCCGTTTCAATGAGCTAAAAGACTGTTATCCGATAAAAATAATTTTCCCTTAGATTCCAATCAGATAGATTCCAAGACAAAACGTTTTTGGCGTTCAGAAAGCTTCTGCAACAAAACTGGCACGCACGCTGCAATGTACTAACCATTACCCAGTTTCGGGAAACTCGGTACAGGCAGGCCGGGGATTCCCTCTTTACACCGCGACTCCAGCCAAGGCTGGAATACCGCACAACTGTTTTGGGGACCTTGGTACAGGCAGGCCGGGACTCCCCTTCTTTACATCGAAACGCCCGGCTGCAAGGCCGGGTATTTCAGCCCCGCTTGGGGGGCCCCGGTACAGGCAGGCCGGGGTCCCCTCTTTTATTGCTCGCGCAGCTCGACGGTGGTTTGCCAGCGTCCATCGAGCTGCACCGCGCGCCATTGCACCTGCAACGGACGCGCTGCCACCGCCGTCAGCAACAACCCCTCATCACTGCGCTGAATGCGCCAGGTCACTGGTTTTCCATTCACCAGCAAGCGCCCGCTGGCCGGAGCGCCGGTGGCGTCGAACAGCATCGCCACCGTTCCTTCCACCACCTCGCCATGCAACCGCGGCTCATCGTTGAACCACAGCACCAACTGGTCGCGGTGCACTTCGATGTTGTCCAAGCGGGCAGGCTCGGGATTGGCCAGGCGGCCGATCATCAGTCCGACCAGCAAGCCAATGATCGCCAGCGAGCCCAAAACCCGTGGCCACAGTTGCGAACGCTCGCTCGGATCAGGAGTAGAATGCTGCCCGTCCTTCAGTTCGGTGCCGCGCATGTTTCACGTGATCCTTTTTCAACCAGAGATTCCGCCCAATACGGGCAACATTATCAGGCTGTGCGCCAACAGCGGCTGCGCCTTGCACCTCATCGAGCCGATCGGCTTCGAGCTGGACGACAAGCGCCTGCGCCGCGCCGGCCTCGATTACCATGAGTACGCCACCCTGCAGCGCCACGCCGACCTGGCCAGTTGCCTGGAAAGCCTGGGGCAGCCACGGGTTTTCGCCTTCACCACGAAGGGCTCGCGACCTTTTCATGATGCCAGCTTCCAGAAGGGCGACGCGTTCCTGTTCGGCCCGGAAAGCCGTGGGCTGCCGGCCGAGGTGCTGGACGCGCTGGACAGCCAGCACAAGCTGCGCCTGCCGATGCGCGAAGGCTGCCGCAGTTTGAACCTGTCGAACACGGTGGCCGTGGCGGTGTATGAGGCTTGGCGGCAGCTGGGGTTCGAGTAAGGCTTGAGGGCCTCTTCGCGGGCAGAGGGCTCGCGAAATGGGCACCACGCACCTACGAAAAAGCGCCCCGAAAGGCGCTTTTTGTTCACTGCAAGCCAACGCTTACTGAGGCGCAGGCGCTTCGCCCGATTCCTGCATGCGCTGCAGTTCCTGGGCATAGAGCATGTCGAAGTTCACCGGAGCCAGCATCAGCGCCGGGAACGAGCCGCGGGTCACCAGGCTGTCCAGGGTCTCGCGGGCATACGGGAACAGGATGTTGGGGCAGAACGCACCCAGGGTGTGGCTCATCGAGCCCTCGTCCAGGCCCTTGATCAGGAAGATGCCGGCCTGTTGCACTTCGGCGATGAACGCGACTTCTTCACCGTTCTTGACCGTGACCGACAGGGTCAGCACGACCTCGTGGAAGTCCCCTTCCAGGCCTTTCTGACGAGTGTTCAGGTCCAGGGAAACGCTGGGTTCCCACTGCTGGCGGAAGATCGCCGGGCTTTTCGGCGCCTCGAACGACAGGTCACGCACGTAGATACGCTGCAGCGAGAACTGCGGTTCGTTTTCGGCGGCAGCAGCGCCATTGTTCGCTTGGTCGGTCATCGCAGATCCTTGTGATCTTCAGAGGTGTGGGGGTAAGGGGACCGATCAGGCCCCCAGCAACGCGTCCAGCTTGCCGGCGCGCTCGAGGGCGAACAGGTCGTCGCAGCCGCCGACGTGCAACTCGCCGATCCAGATCTGGGGCACCGACGTACGGCCAGCCTTGGCGGCCATCTCGCGGCGCAGCTCGGGCTTGCCGTCGACCTTGATCTCGGTGAACGGCGCCTTCTTGCTTTCCAGCAGGTACTTGGCGCGCGAGCAGTAGGGGCAATAGTCGCTGGAGTAGACGAGGATCGGCTTCATGTCACTTCACCACAGGCAGGTTGTCGGCGCGCCAGCTCGAGACGCCACCGGCCAGCTTGGCGGCGGTGTGGCCGGCCTTGACCAGCTCGGCGCAGGCAGTGCCGGCGTGCTGGCCGATGGCATCGACCACGATCAGGGTCTTGCCCTTGTATTTTTCCAGCTCGCCGACGCGGCTGGCCAGCTTGTCCTGGGGAATGCTCAGCGCGCCGACGATGTGGCCCGCGGCGTAGTCCTTCTTGTTGCGGATATCCACGACCACGCCTTGGTCGCTGTTGACCAGCGCAGTCAGCTCGCGGGGGCTGAGGCTTTTGGCGCCCTTGCTCATTTCCAGCATGATCAGCATGACCAGCAGGACCACGAACGCGGTCACGAGCAGATAGTGATTTGTGGCGAATTCAATCAGGTGAGCGACCATCAGCGGGTTCCAGGGCGTTAAAATGTCGGCCAGTATACACAGCCGCCAAGTCCGGCCAAAGCCCGCCGGACGGAACCGCTCGGCCTGATTGCGGGTCTGTGCTTGTTGTTCTTGCACCCGCGGTGAAATAAACCGCCATGATTCGTCACGCAGGCCCGCAATGCCCTAAAATGCCGGGCTTCTCCTGAATGCTCTTCTGACATAGCGAGTGGGATCCATGACAGCCACGCCCAAACCCTTGGTCCTGATCATCCTCGATGGTTTCGGTCACAGTGAAAACCACGAGTACAACGCGGTCTATTCGGCTCGCAAGCCGGTGCTCGATGCCCTCATGGCACGCCAGCCCAATGGCTTGATCTCGGGGTCGGGCATGGATGTCGGGCTGCCCGACGGGCAGATGGGCAATTCGGAAGTCGGCCACATGAACCTGGGGGCCGGGCGTGTGGTGTACCAGGATTTCACTCGCGTGACCAAGGCCATCCGCGACGGCGAGTTCTTCACCAACCCCACTATCTGTGCAGCCGTGGACAAGGCCGTGGCCGCCGGCAAGGCGGTGCACTTCATGGGCCTGCTGTCGGACGGTGGCGTGCACAGCCACCAGGATCACCTGGTGGCCATGGCCGAACTGGCCGCCGGGCGCGGTGCTCAGAAGATCTACCTGCACGCCTTCCTCGACGGCCGCGACACTCCGCCCAAGAGCGCCCAGGCCTCGCTGGAACTGATGGATGCCACGTTCGCCCGCCTTGGCCGTGGGCGCACCGCCAGCCTGATCGGCCGCTACTTCGCCATGGATCGCGACAACCGCTGGGAGCGCGTCAGCGCGGCCTACAACCTGATCGTCGATGCTGCCTCCGAATTCCACGCGGCCACCGCCGTGCAAGGCCTGCAGGCCGCCTACGAGCGCGGCGAGAGCGACGAATTCGTCAAGGCCACCACGGTCGGCGAGCCGGTTCGCGTCGAAGATGGCGATGCCATGATCTTCATGAATTTCCGCGCCGACCGTGCGCGCGAGCTCAGCCGCGTATTCGTCGAAGACGATTTCCACGATTTCCCGCGCAATCGCCAGCCCAAACTGGCCGGCTACGTGGGCCTGACCCAGTATTCGGCAAAGATCCCGGCACCGGCGGCCTTTGCTGCCACCGGCCTGACCAACGTGCTGGGCGAATACCTGGCCAAGAACGGCAAGACCCAGCTGCGCATCGCCGAAACCGAAAAGTACGCCCACGTGACGTTCTTCTTCTCCGGTGGCCGTGAAGAAGAGTTCCCTGGCGAAGAACGCATCCTGGTGCCCTCGCCCAAGGTGGCGACCTACGACCTGCAGCCCGAGATGAGCGCGCCGGAAGTGACCGACCGCATCGTCGAAGCCATCGAGCAGCAGCGCTATGACGTCATCGTGGTCAACTACGCCAACGGCGACATGGTCGGCCACAGCGGCATCATGGCTGCAGCGATCAAGGCGGTCGAGTGCCTGGACACGTGCGTGGGTCGCATCACTGCGGCACTCGACAAGGTCGGCGGCGAAGCGTTGATCACCGCCGACCACGGTAACTGCGAGCAGATGGAGGACGTCTGCACCGGCCAGGCGCATACCGCGCACACCACCGAGCCGGTGCCGTTCATCTACGTCGGCCAGCGTGACGTCAAGGTACGCGCCGGCGGCGTGTTGGCCGACGTGGCGCCCACCATGCTCTGGCTCATGGGCCTGCCCAAGCCCGAAGAGATGACCGGCACCTCGATCCTGGTACAAGGCTGACCCATGCTCCGCGCCCTGATGTTCCTGACCCTGACATGCCTGCTCGGCCCGGCCTTCGCCGACGAGCGCGCGCAAACCCAGCAGCAGATCGACGCCACCCGCAAGGACATCGCCGAGCTGCAGAAAACCCTTGGCAAGCTGCAGGCGGAACGCTCCGGGGTGCAGAAAGAGCTGCGCACCACCGAAACCGAGATGGGCAAGCTGGAAAAGCAGGTGGAGGCCCTGCAGAAAGAACTAAAAAAGACTGAGGGCGAACTGGAGCGTCTGCAAGGCGAGAAAGCCAAGCTCCAGGCCGCCCGGGTCGAACAGCAACGTCTCATTGCCATCCAGGCCCGCGCGGCCTATCAGAGCGGGCGCCAGGAATACCTGAAACTGCTGCTCAATCAGCAGAATCCGGAGAAGTTCGCCCGCACCCTGACTTATTACGATTATCTGAGCCAGGCGCGCCTGGAACAGTTGAAGAACTTCAACCAGACCTTGCACAAGCTGGCGGGTGTGGAAAAGGACATCAATCTGCAGCAGGCGCAGTTGCTGGTGCAGCAAGGCAATCTGGACAGCCAGCGCGAAGACCTCGACAAGGTGCGCAAGGAGCGTCAGGTCGCCCTGGCCAAGCTCAACGATCAGTACAAGCAAGGCGATCAGAAGCTGCAGACGCGTCAGCAGGACCAGGAAGACCTGGCCAAGGTGCTCAAGACCATCGAGGAAACCCTGGCACGCCAGGCTCGCGAAGCCGAGGAAGCGCGGCAGAAGGCCCTGCTGGCCGCCCAGGAGGCTGAAAAACGTCGCCAGCGCGAAGCGCAGGCGGCCGCCACCCGAGAAGCGCCAGCACCCGCACTACAGGCCCCTCGCGCACCGAGTGGCCCGCAGGTGTCGAGCAGCGGCGAAAGCTTCGGTGGTGCATTTGCTTCGGCGCGGGGAAAACTTCCATGGCCTGTCGATGGTCGACTGTTGGCACGTTTCGGGGAAACCCGCGGCGACGATGTCCGCACCAAATGGGACGGGGTCATGATCAGCGCATCGGCCGGCAGCCAGGTGCATGCGGTGCACGGTGGCCGCGTGGTGTTCGCCGACTGGTTGCGCGGCGCCGGGCTTCTGGTCATTCTCGACCATGGCAATGGCTACCTCACCCTGTACGGGCACAACCAGACCCTGCTCAAATCGGCCGGTGACGTGGTCAAGCCTGGTGATGCCATCGCCACCGTAGGTACCAGCGGCGGGCAAAGCACGCCAGCGCTGTATTTTGCAATACGCCAGCAAGGCAAGCCGACCGACCCCTCGCAATGGTGTCGAGGCTGACTGGCGCAGTCGTTCAAAAGCAGCCCTCAAAGGCGCGAACCCGTATCAGGAGTCTGTTAGACATGCCGCATCTGTCCCGCCTTACCTCGCTGGCCCTGACGATCGCCGTGGCCTGTGCTGCCCCGGCAGTGATCGCCGCCGATCTGGCTCCCCAGCCTGCCCGGTCGGTCGGCACGGCTCCGGCCGCCGCACCGTTGCCGCTGGACGAGCTGCGGACCTTCGCCGAGGTGATGGACCGCATCAAGGCAGCCTATGTCGAGCCTGTGGATGACAAGACGCTGCTGGAGAATGCCATCAAGGGCATGCTCAGCAACCTCGACCCCCACTCTGCCTACCTGGGCCCCGAAGACTTCCAGGAGCTGCAGGAAAGCACCAGTGGCGAGTTCGGCGGCCTGGGTATCGAGGTGGGCAGCGAGAACGGCATGATCAAGGTGGTATCGCCCATCGACGACACGCCAGCCTCCAAGGCCGGCATCGAAGCCGGCGACCTGATCGTCAAGATCAACAACCAGCCCACCCAGGGCCTGAGCATGACCGAGGCCGTCGATCTGATGCGCGGCAAGCTCGGCGAGAAAATCACCCTGACCCTGGTGCGCGACGGCGGTACGCCGTTCGACGTGACCCTGGCCCGCGCCACTATCCAGGTCAAGAGCGTCAAGGCGCAGTTGCTGGAAAACGGTTATGGCTATTTGCGCATCACCCAGTTCCAGGTGAAAACCGGCGAAGAAGTCGGCAAGGCCCTGGCAAAGCTGCGCAAGGACAACAACGGCAAGCTCAAGGGCCTGATTCTGGACCTGCGCAACAACCCCGGCGGCGTACTGCAAAGCGCCGTGGAGGTGGCCGACCACTTCCTCACCAAGGGCTTGATCGTCTACACCAAGGGCCGCATCGCCAACTCGGAACTGCGCTTCTCGGCAGACCCTGCCGATGCCAGCGAACGGGTGCCTTTGGTGGTGCTGATCAACGGCGGCAGCGCCTCGGCGGCAGAAATCGTCGCCGGCGCACTGCAGGACCACAAGCGCGGCATCCTCATGGGCACCGACAGCTTCGGCAAGGGCTCGGTGCAGACCGTGCTGCCGCTCAACAACGATCGCGCCCTGAAGATCACCACGGCGTTGTACTACACGCCCAATGGCCGCTCGATCCAGGCCCAGGGCATCATCCCGGATGTTGAGGTACGTCAGGGCAAGGTCACCCGCGATGCCGACACCGAAAGCTTCAAGGAAGCCGACCTGCAGGGTCACCTGGGCAACGGCAACGGCGGCGCCGATCGACCTTCGGGCAAGCCGGTGATCGGCGCCCGCAAGGCCCGGCCACAGGACGACGACTTCCAGATCAGCCAGGCGCTCAGCCTGCTCAAGGGCCTGAGCGTGACGCGCGGCAACTGATATGCGCCGGATTTCGTTGCTGGCCATGCTGTTGCTGCTTGCCGGCCCGAGCTTCGCCGGGCCGGCGTACCTGAGCCTGATCATCGATGACCTGGGCCAGTCCCCGGCACGGGACAGCCGCACCCTGGCCCTGCCCGGCCCGGTCACCTTGGCGATCATGCCGGATACCCCCCATGCCGCAGACTTTGCCCGCCAGGCGCACAAGGCCGGCAAGACCGTGATGGTGCACATGCCCATGGATCCTGCGACCGGCCCGTTCGCCTGGCGACCCGACATGCCTGCCAGTGAGCTGCTCGCTCGCCTGCAGGCCGCGCTGCGCGCCGTGCCGTATGCTGCCGGCCTGAACAACCACGAGGGCAGCCGCATGACCTCGCAGCCCGAGGCCATGGCCCTGTTGATGAACGAGCTGCAGCAGCACGGCATGTTCTTCGTCGACAGCCGCACCAGCGCCGCCACCGTGGCCGCCGCCAAAGCCCAGGGCATCGGCCTGGCCAGCCTCTCCCGGGACGTCTTCCTGGATGACACGCGCACCGTCGAGGCCATCGCTGGCCAGCTCGAAAAAGCCATTGCCTTGGCACACAAACAGGGCACGGTGGTGATCATCGGACACCCCTATCCACAGACCCTGGAAGTGCTGGAGCGCGAACTACCGCGCTTGAAGGCCAGGGGAGTGGAGTGGATACCGGTCCGGCAGATGATCGGCGAGCGCGGCAATCGCGCCACGGCCGCCCATGGCAAGGGCGGGATCTACCACTGATTCGCCATTGCCCTGTTTCATGGAGTGCCGTGTCTCATAGATAGTCGGCGAATACCCGATCGACGAAACCGTCGCGGCGCATCTCATCGAGTGATCGTTGCAGACGCTCGACCACCGCCTGCGGTGTGTCCTTGTTCAGCGCCAGAAACAGCTCGGCGCTGTTGAAGCGCAGCACGGTCTTGAGCCCATTGATCCCTTCCAGACGTGCCAGATAGCGGCCAGCCGGATCGCCCGTGGCCCACAGGTCGATCTGGCCATCCAGCAACTTGCGTGCGTTGTCCTGGTCGCGCAGGGCGACGATCGGGCGCATGTCGCGCTCGGCAAGGCTCTGCGCAATGGCATCGCCCTTGTAGGCGCCGATCCGGTAGGGTCGGGCCTGGTCGAGGGTCTCCAGGGTGATCGGGCTGTCCGCACGGGCCAGCATGATCCAGTCATCCGGACCCAGTGGGCCAACCCATTTGAAGGCCTGTTCGCGCTCGGGCAGGCGCGCGGTGACGAATACCCCATAGCCGGCATTGCTCAGGGCCAGCTTGTAGATACGGTCCCAGGGAAACCGCAGGGTCATGCTGTAGGGGATGTCCGCCCGGCGGAACATTTCGCGCACGAGTTCCGCTGCGATGCCGCGGATGTTCTCTTCCTGGGCGAAGTTCTTGTCGTTGCTGGCCATGTTGTAGGGTGGGAAGTTTTCGGTCAGCAAGACCATCGAATAGCCTGCCGGGACCTCGGCGCGCACGGGGCTGCCACTGAGCAGCGCAGCACAGAAGGCAAAGGCGAGAAAAGTGCGGTCGAGCATTACGAGGTCCCTGCAGCAAAGGCAACGCCAGAGTGCCGGTCAGGCCGACGGCTGTAAAGCCCTGCAACGATTACGTGACAAGGTGTCTACACCGCGCTGTGCAGCAGGTTTTCCAAGGCTGTGAGGTCCGGCACCCGCGCTACGGTTTCGCCGACCTGCACCGCCGCCATTTCCAGCGGCTTGAGCGGCACGTCAACGTAGCTGAGCTGGCTGTCGACCCGGCACGAGCGAGGCACGTGCTGGATCAGTACGGCAATGAAACGCGTCGAGGTTTCACCCAGTGCATTGAGCACGACGATACGGGCGCGCTCGCCGATCACCGCTTCGCCGCCGCTGGCCGCTTCGAAGCTGACCAGCGGCAGGCGCAGGTTGCGCCACTCGATCATTCCCAGGTGCCAGCGCGCGGCGCCGAGCACCGGTTCACCGGGCAGATAGTCGATCAGCTCGGCCACCGCCACGTTGGGCAGCAACAGGCTTCGATCGGCCAGGGGCAGCACCAGCGCGGTAAGGCTGTCGCGGCGGCCGATCGCCCGATCAAGCATGGACCTGGCCCCAGCGTTCGATGCATTCCAGCAACTGGCTCTCCTGATAAGGCTTGCCCAGGTACTCGTTGACGCCAATGGCCATCGCCCGCTCGCGATGCTTTTGCCCCGTACGTGAGGTGATCATGATGATGGGCAGGTCCTTGAGCGTGGGATGCTGGCGGATGCGCCGGGCGACCTCGAAACCGTCCATGCGCGGCATCTCGATGTCCAGCAGGAGAATATCGGGGCTGTGTTCCTGCAACAGCGCCATGGCGTCGACCCCGTCCTTGGCGGTCAGCACCTGCATGCCGTGACGCTCGAGCAAGCGACTGGTGACCTTGCGCACGGTCACCGAGTCGTCGACTACCAGGACTTGCAGGCGCCGTACCTGCGCACCGTGCTGATAACCGGCGCGAGCCACGGCCACACCCTGACGGGCCCGCAGCTGAGCCAGCAGGTCGAGGATCAGCACCACGCTGCCATCGCCCAGGATGGTCGCGCCGCCCAGGCCCGGCACGGCCGCGAACTGGCTTCCCAGGCTTTTCACCACGATTTCGCGGGAGCCGGCCAAGGCATCGACCTGCACCGCCACCTGCTGATCGAACGCGCGCACCAGCAGCACGGGCAACGGTTGGCTCTGCGCAGTCAGCGAGGGGACGGCGAGGCCATGCAGCAGGGTGCCCAGGTAGCGCAGGTCATACACCCGCCCGGCGTAGCCGTAGCGCGGTGGGGCAGACTGGTAGGCATCGTGCAGCTCGCCGGGCATGACCCGCACGATCCCCTCGATGCTGTTCAGGGGAATCGCATACTGCTCTTCGCCACACTGCACCATCAGGGCGCGGTTGACCGACACGGTGAACGGCAGGCGAATCTGGAACCGCGCACCTTGCCCCGGCCGCGAGTCGATACTCATGGCGCCGCCCAGCTGCTTGACCTCTTCGTGGACCACGTCCATGCCCAGGCCACGGCCGGAGATCTGCGTCACCTTGGTGGCGGTGGAGAAGCCAGGCTGGAGGATGAACTGCAGCACGTCGTGGTCGCTGAGGTCGCTGTGCGGATCCAGCAAACCACGCTTGATGGCCTTGGCGCGCACTGCTTCCAGAGGCACCCCGGCACCGTCGTCACTCATCTCGATGACGATGTCGCCGCCTTGGTGCAGCAAGGCCAGACGAATGTGCCCCACCGCCGGCTTGCCCGCAGCCAGGCGCTGCTCGATCGGCTCCAGGCCATGATCGACGGCATTGCGCAGCATGTGTTCGAGCGGCGCGATCATGCGTTCCAGCACGCTGCGGTCCATCTCGCCCTGGGCCTGGCTGACTTCGAACTCGACCTCCTTGCCCAGCGCTTCGGCCACCTGGCGCACTACACGCTGCAGGCGCGGCAGCAGGCGCTCGAACGGCACCATGCGCGTGCGCATCAAGCCCTCCTGCAATTGGCTGTCGACGCGCGCCTGTTGCTGCAGCAACGTCTGTGCTTCCAGGTTGCGGCCGGCCAGGGTTTCCTTCAGATCGAGCAGGTCCGAGGCCGATTCGAACAGGGCCCGCGACAGCTGCTGCAGGTGTGAATGACGGTCCATTTCCAGTGGGTCGAAGTCTTCGTAACCCTGCCCATCGACCTGCTGACGGCTGAGGATGCGGCCTTGAGTTTCGGTATCGAGGCGGCGCAGCTGATCGCGCATGCGCTCGATGGTGGTTTCCATTTCCTGCAGCGCCGCCTGGGCGTCATTGACCTGCTGCTCGATGCGTCCGCGAAAGATTGCAGTTTCCCCCGCCAGGTTGCCCAATTCATCGAGCAGCTCGGCGCCGACCTTGATCACATCGACGGGACCGCGTTCGGCGGCCACCGGTTCGGCAATGGCGGGCTTGGCCGAAGCAGCTGGCCCGGCGGGCCCGGCTGGCTCACTGCCGGCGGCGAATTCGGCGATCGCGGCAATCAGCTTTCCGGCGGCTGGCAACGCCTGCCGCGAGCGGACCGCGTCGAGCATCTGGGCCAGGCGGTCGTGACCCTTGTGGAGCAGGCCAAACAGTTGGCTGGAAGCCTGCAGCTGGCCCTGGGAAATGCGTTCGTACACCGATTCCAGCTCGTGGGCCAGGTCGCCCAGCGGACCGATCTCCACCATCCGTGCGCCGCCCTTGAGCGTGTGCAGGTCGCGCAGCAGGTTTTCCGCTTCGAGATGGTTGCCCGGTTCGGCCTGCCAGCGCACCAGTGCCGCGCCTGCGCTCTCGACGATGTCCAATCCCTCTTCGATGAAGATACCCAGCAATTCACCGTCGGCGTCGTCCACCTGCTCGATTCCAGGCTCCGATGGACCCGGACGCGGCGGGGGCTGGGATGCCCCCTCGTAGCCGGGTTCGCTCAGCCAGCGCCGCTGGGTCTGCTCGATGGATTCCTCGGTGAATGACCCTTCATCCTCGGCATCCGCCGCAGCGGCGTTGCCAAGCAGGGTAAGATCGATCACCGCGCCGCCTTCGCGCTGCACCACACCCATGGCGTGCGGGGCCAGGGCACCCTGCAACAGTGCCCGCAAGGCACGCACGTGGGTGGGCTGGGCCTTGACCTCTTGCCCGGCCGCCAATTGATCGAGCATGCCGATCATGGCTTCCTGGGCCTGTTCGGCCTGCTGGAAAAAATCCGTGCTGACACTCAGGCTGCTTTCTTCGACCGCGCCATACAGATCGAGCACCGCCTCGCACAGCTCGTCGAGCGCCTGCACGTCCGTCAGTTGCGCCTGTTCGCCCAGCAGGGTCAGCTGGTCGAGCAGCCGTGGCAACTCCACACGGCTGGCCGGCGTCTGTTGCCAGCGCTGCAGCAAGCGCTCGGCATCGAGCAGGATATCCATGCCCTCGTCGAGCAACCGCTCGATCAGTTGCGGCGCCTGGACCTGCCGGGCATCGCCCAGCGTCTGTACGCCCTGCAGGCGTTCGGTGGTGTGTTCCTGTACCTGCCGGATCAGCTCGCCGGCACCTGGAATGGGCGTCAGCGGCTGCGCAGGCAATTGCAGCAGCTTCTGCCGCATCAGATAGTGGGCATCGCCCAGCAGGCCCAGCGTTCGGGCCTGGAACGGCAGCCGGTGGGCACGCAGCTCGCGGGCCATGACGTCGAAGGCCGTGGCCAGTTCGGCCAGCGGCGTGACACCGGCCACCAGCGCGCTGCCCTTGAGCGTGTGCAGGGCACGCTGCAATTCGTCGGTGACGGCGACGTCGTTGCCCTGCTCGTCCAGGGCGAGAAATCGCTCCACGGCGCTCAGGTGGCTCAAGGCCTCGCTGTGGAAGATCTCCAGCAATTGGGTATCCACGGGGTCGGGCTCCGGGCCCGTCGCGGCATGCGCCTCGCCGTGTGGGTCTGTTGGCGCAGCCGCTGCCAGGCCAGCCTCGGCCACCGCCAGCAGGCCCTCATGGGCAAGCTGCGGTGCTTCGCTGGTGCGCTGCAGGTAATGCTCGACCGCCGCGAGTGCAGCCGTCACCTGCTCCAGGGGCACAGGTACCGATGCCGTCGGCTCGTCCAACAGGTGCGCTTGAACGGCGTCATTGCAGCCTTGCAGCACCGCGGCGGCCCTGGGCAACGGCAGCATGACCAGCGCACCGCGCAGCTGGGTGAGCAGCGGCACCAAGGTGCGCAGCCGTTGCCGGTCCCAGCGGCCGTCGCTGGAATCGGCCAGTATGTCCCTGGCCTCCTGCAGGCCGAAGCGGGTTTCGCGCATCACCAGTTGGCGAATCTGCACCAGGTCGGTGCTGGACGTCTGCTGCTCGTCGCGCCCCGGCGTATCGCTGGGTCCCGCCATGCCAGCCAGCGTGGCTTCGACATAGAGCAGTGCCCCGGCGACGTCCATCAACACGGCATCGTTGGGCTCGCGGGTCCCCTGCACCAGGCTCTGGATCACCGCCAACTGGTCGATGACGACCTTGCGCGGCTGGCCGAAACCGAGCACAGCCAGGGCATCGGCAATCTGTCGCAACGATGCCGTCAGGCCGTTCAACTCCTGGGTGTACTCGCGACCACCGCGCACGAACAGGTCCAGTTGCTCCTTGACCTTGAGCAACTCCTCGCACAATGCGGGAAGTACGTATTCGTGCCGTTCAGCCATGATCACTC
Source organism: Pseudomonas sp. CFBP 8758 (assembly GCF_014841725.1). Taxonomy (NCBI): domain Bacteria; kingdom Pseudomonadati; phylum Pseudomonadota; class Gammaproteobacteria; order Pseudomonadales; family Pseudomonadaceae; genus Pseudomonas; species Pseudomonas sp. CFBP 8758. The sequence continues at coordinate 297,034 of NZ_JACYUK010000007.1, forward strand.
CGCAGTTGCATCGGCACTGGGCGCCGGCAAGGTGAAACCGGACACCGAACGGCGCATCTCGCTGGCCATCTGCGCCAGATTGCCGATGCTTTCAGCCGTTGCACTGGAGCCTGAAGAGGTCTGCTCGGTGATCTGCTGGATCACCGACATGGTGTGCGAGATCTGTCCTGCCGAACTGGTCTGCTGCTGGGCAGCGCTGGAAATCACCTGGATCAGCTCGGCCAGATCCTGCGACACGCCCTCGATCTCTTCCAGGGCGATCCCGGCGTCGTGAGCCAGGCGCGCACCGCGCACCACTTCGAACGTGGTCTGTTCCATGGAGATCACTGCCTCGTTGGTGTCGGCCTGGATCGCCCGCACCAGCGTCTCGATCTGCCGGGTAGCCGATGACGAGCGCTCGGCCAGGCGTTGCACTTCGTCGGCGACCACGGCAAAGCCACGCCCGGCCTCGCCAGCCATGGAGGCCTGGATAGCCGCGTTCAGGGCAAGGATGCTGGTCTGGTCGGCAATGTCGTCGATCAGGCTGACGATGTGGCCGATTTCCTGGGACGATTCGCCCAGCCGCTTGAGGCGCTTGGCGGTGTCCTGGATCTGCTCGCGAATGTTGTCCATGCCCTGGATGGTGTTGTTCACCACCTCGCTGCCCTTGTTGGCGATGGTCACCGAACGATCCGCAACCTTGGCCGACTCCCAGGCGTTCGTCGACACCCGGTCGATCGACTGGGCCATGTCGCTGATCGCCACCGATGCGTCACTGATCTGCTGCGCCTGATGCCCCGAGGCCCGCGCCAACTGGTGAGCAGTGGCCTGGGTGTCCTGCACGGCCGTAGCGACCTCTTCGGCGGTGAGGTTGATGGTGGCCACCAGATCGCGCAACTGGTCGATGAAATGATTGATCGAATCGGCGATGGCACCGGTGAATTCCTCGGTCACCGAGGCGGTCACGGTCAGGTCGCCATCGGCCAACCCACCGATCTCATCGAGCAGGCGCATGATCGCCGCCTGGTTGCGCTCGCTTTTCTCTGCGGTCTGGCGTAGTTGCCGTTTGGTTTCGCGCACCATCACCAGGGCGATCAGAATGATCGAAGCCAGCGCCGCCAGGCCCAGCACATAGCCACCGACGGTACCAGCGGAACGCCCGCTGGCCAGGTTCTCGAAGCCGCTGGCCAGGCGCGAGGCTTCTTCCAGAAGGGTCTGCGACTGATTGAAGATATTGCTGGCCGAGGCCCGCACCTGAAACAGTTCGGGCGAGGTTTCCAGGATCTCGTCGACGCTGCCCGAGACGAACTGGAACAGCTCGGCGATCTCGCGCAAGCGCGCGCGTGCCTCCGGATCTTGTACCTGGGTCACCCGGATCAGCGCATCGCCGTCGAGCATGCCGCCCAGCACCTGGCCGAAACGGTTGGCGTCGCGGCCGAAGCTCTCCGCAGCCTGGGCCGCGCTTTCGTCGCCGGACAGCACCGTGTTGACGGCGCCCAGAATGCGCTCGGCGAGCAACGACTGTCGCTGGGCCACGGCGACCTGGCTGGCAGGCGCGGCACCGCGCAGCAGCGTGTCGACGACCTTGTCGTACTCGACCTGCAGTTGCGGCACGGTTTCGGCCAGGGTCGCAGCCACCTGGTGCAGCGACAGCACCGTCTGCTCGCTGGCCAGGATCGCATCGGAATTGTGGCGCAACTCGTCCCAGTCGCGCTGCACCAGGCGCATCTGTTCGCGCATCGCCGCGGGGGCCGCAGGCAGCCCGGTGGCGCTGTCGCCCTCCTTGAGAAAACCCCAGCGGCGCTCGAAATCGTTGCGCGCATCGGCCAGCAACTTGAACGCTGCAGCCTTGCCAGCCGCCGCTTCGGTGGCGTTCTTGGCGATGCGCTGCGACAGCACGCGCAATTCGCCGGCATGGCCGATGTACTGCTTGTCGTAGGTGGATTGGGTGTTGAGGTAGGTGAAATTGGCGAACAGCAGAACGATGAAGATCACCAACGCCACGAACAGGCCGATGATCTGCGCGCCGGCTCGGGAGCCCAACAGAGAGTTGCCTGGCCAGCGCTTGGTCATGATGTGGGCCCGTGTAGGGCGAGTCTGCTGGGGGAAGTACGGATACGCATAGGCATGCTCAGAGTGCTACATCCAGGAAAGCGGGGGCCTGTACCAGCCGGGCCGGGCTGAACACGCACCAGGGGTGTTCACGCAGGAAGTGGCCCTGCAGGAACGGCGCGGCGGCAGCCAGCGCCATTTCGGGCAATGATGCCTGGTGGTTGGCCGAGCTGAAATGCTGCAGACCTGCGACCTCGTCCACCAGCAGGCCGACGAAGATGTCCGCTCGGTCCACCACCAGCACCCGGTGCTGTTTGCGCTGCGGCGACAGGCCATGGCCGAAGAATCCGCCCAGGTCGATGACCGGCAAAAGCCGCCCGCGCAGGTTCGACACGCCCACGACCCAGGGCCTGACCCCCGGCAGCCGCGTGCTGCGTGGCTCGGGCAGCACTTCGGCGACCTCGCCCATGGGCGCGACGTACCAGTGCCCGGCCAGACGAAAACCTATGCCGCTCCAGGTCTGCAGGCGCAGTTCCTGCGAGGGCAGCTCGGCGGCCAGCAGGCGACAACGCTGGTCGATATCGAGCAGCAGGTCGAAGGCGGTGCGTGACTCCAGCATCGGCGTGGGTCAACCGGCCAGGACGGTGTTCAACGTCTGGATCAAGGTGTCCTCGTCCACCGGCTTGGTCAGGTAGCCCTTGGCCCCCTGGCGAGTGCCCCAGACCTTGTCGGTTTCCTGATCCTTGGTGGTGATCATGATCACCGGAATGTGCGCGGTCTCTTCGTCCTTGTGCAACTGGCGGGTCGCCTGGAAGCCGTTCAAGCCGGGCATGACGATGTCCATGAGGACGGCGTCGGGCTTCTCCTGGCGGGCCAGGGCCACACCATCGGCACCGTTCTGGGCCTTGAGCACTTCATGACCGTGCCGTTCCAGCATGCCGGTGAGTTTGTAGGTTTCCGTCTGCGAATCATCGACGATCAGGATTCGAGCCATGCTGTTCCCCATGCGGTAAAGGCCCTGGCACGCGCCAGGGCTGGACAACGTTCGCTACGCGGCGAAACCCGGCACATGGGTGCGGATCGCGGCGAGCAGTTCTTGCTTGCTGAAGGGCTTGGTCAAAAATTGATCCGAGCCGACACTGCGGCCGCGAGCCTTGTCGAACAGGCCATCGCGCGACGACAACATCACCACCGGAATGGCGCTGAAGGCGCTGTTGCTCTTGAGCAGCGCGCAGGTCTGGTAGCCATCCAGGCGCGGCATCATGACATCAATGAAGATGATATCGGGACGTTCGTCGACGATCTTGGCCAGGGCATCGAAGCCATCGAGTGCGGTGATCACTTGGCAGCCTGCCTGTTCGAGCAACAGTTCGGCGCTGCGACGAATCGTCTTGGAGTCGTCGATCACCATGATCTTGAAGGCTTCGGACGTTTTCATGGAGGCTCTGATGTGCGCTTGCCCCGACGGGCGCCTTCGCGGGCAATAAAGAAGTCCGAGCCTTTTTAGCACACTCTCCAACAGCGTTCCATCGGCCGCTGCCCCTTGACCTGCGGGCCATGCGGCGCCACCCTGACGCCACTTTCCAAGACCCATTCGCAAGCGGCACGTCCCGCGTACAGGAGCTACCCCATGAGCGTTCGCCTCGGCATTGTCATGGACCCGATCGCCAACATCTCCTACAAGAAGGACAGCTCGCTGGCCATGCTGCTGGCAGCCCAGGCACGCGGTTGGTCGCTGTTCCACATGGAAATCCAGGACCTGTATCAAGGCCAGGGCCAGGCCCGCGCGCGGATGCGTCCGCTCAAGGTCTTCGCCGACCCGCAGCACTGGTTCGAGTTCGAGTCGGAATTCGACGCGCCGCTGGCCGATCTCGACGTCATCCTGATGCGCAAGGACCCACCCTTCGACCTCGAATTCGTCTACAGCACCTACCTGCTCGAACAGGCCGAGGCCGCGGGCGTACTGGTGGTGAACAAGCCGCAGAGCCTGCGCGACTGCAATGAAAAGATGTTCGCCACGCTGTTCCCGCAACTGACCCCGCCCACGCTGGTCAGCCGTCGGGCCGACATCCTGCGCGAGTTCGCCACCGAACATGGCGACGTCATTCTCAAGCCGCTGGACGGCATGGGCGGCACCTCGATCTTCCGCCATCGGGTGGGCGATCCGAACCTGTCGGTCATACTCGAAACGCTGACGGCCATGGGTACCCAGCAGATCATGGCGCAGCGCTACCTGCCGGCGATCAAGGACGGCGACAAACGCATCCTGATGATCGACGGCGAGCCGGTGCCCTACTGCCTGGCGCGTATTCCCGCCAGCGGCGAGACTCGCGGCAACCTGGCAGCCGGGGGGCGTGGCGAAGCGCGTCCGCTGAGCGACAAGGACCGCTGGATCGCCGAACAGGTCGCCCCGTCGCTGCGCGCCCGGGGCCTGTTGTTCGTCGGCCTGGACGTGATCGGCGAGCACCTCACCGAGATCAACGTCACCAGCCCGACCTGCATCCGCGAAATCGACGCGGCATTCGGCACCGACATCGGCGGCCAATTGATGGACGCCATCGATCGCAAGCTCAAGGCACGCTGACCCTACGCCCCTGCTCCGGGTTATGATGCACGCCCTTTCAGTTGCCGGGCGCGCATCGCCGCCCGGGTTGCACGCCTGCCGGATTCTTCATGACGCTGCCCGCCGACCTCCCTGCTGAACTGACCCGCATCGGCGCCCGCCCTGCGGATCGGCTGGGTTTTACCCTGTTCCTCGCCGCGCTGCTGCACGTCGCCCTGATCGTCGGCGTGGGCTTCGGCACGCAGCCGCCTACCCAGATCAGCAAGACCCTGGAAGTGACCCTGGCACCGCTCAAGAGCCAGACCGCGCCCAAGGATGCGGATTTTCTTGCCCAGGACAACCAGCAAGGCAGCGGCACCCTGGACAAGAAGGCCGTGCCCAAGACCACTGAAGTCGCGCCCTTCCAGGACAGCAAGATCAACAAGGTGACGCCACCGCCTGCGCCCAAGCCGGTCACCCAGCCCGAGCCTGCACCGCTGAAGAAGGCCATCGCCACCACGGCCCCCCGGCCGGTGAAGACCGAGGCACGACCGCCACCGGTCAAGCCCGACCCCAAGCCAAAGGCCGTTACCCCGGAATTCGACAGCTCGCAGCTGTCCAGCGAGATCGCCAGCCTGGAAGCCGAGCTGTCCCACGAGCAGCAGGCCTACGCCAAGCGTCCGCGCATCCACCGTTTGAGCGCGGCCTCGACCATGCGCGACAAGGGTGCCTGGTACAAGGATGACTGGCGCAAGAAAGTCGAACGCATCGGCAACCTCAATTACCCCGACGAGGCACGCCGCCAGCAGATCTACGGCAGCCTGCGGCTGATGGTGTCGATCAACAGCGACGGCTCGCTCTACGAGGTGTTGGTGCTCGAATCGTCCGGCCAGCCGCTGCTCGATCAGGCGGCCCAGCGCATCGTGCGCCTGGCCGCGCCGTTCGCGCCTTTCACCGGCGATCTGGCCGACGTCGACCGCCTGGAGATCATCCGTACCTGGCGCTTCGCCAAGGGCGATCGCCTGCAGAGCAATTGAGACACATGAAACTGCGCCTGCAAGCTTGTCAGGCTGGCAGGCCGACGCCACACTACAAGTCATGAAAAACGTCGAAACGAGCTACCTCAGGAACCAGTTCCTGATCGCCATGCCGCACATGGCGGACCCCAATTTTGCCCATACCTTGACCTACATCGTCGAGCACACGCCCAATGGCGCGATGGGCCTGGTGGTCAACCGCCTGCAGGACCTGAACCTGGCCGACATACTCGAGCAGTTGCGGCCGGACACCGAACCACCGGCTTCCTGCCAGCAGGTGCCCATCTACAACGGCGGGCCGGTGCAGACCGACCGCGGCTTCGTTCTGCACCCCAGCGGCCCGGTGTTCCAGGCCACGGTCGAGCTGGGCGAGGTCTCGCTGTCCACCTCCCAGGACATCCTGTTCGCCATCGCCGATGGCACCGGTCCCGAGCAAAGCCTGATCACCTTGGGCTACGCCGGCTGGGAAGCCGGTCAGCTGGAAGCCGAACTGGCCGACAATGCCTGGCTGACCTGCCCTTTCGATGCCGATATCCTGTTCAATACCGACAGCGACCAGCGCCTCGGCGCGGCGGCGGCACGCCTGGGCATCAACCTCAGCCTGCTGACCAGCCAGGCGGGCCACGCCTGATGAGCGCACCCAGACTGCTGCTCGGCGTGGATTACGGCACCAAGCAGATCGGCTTCGCGGTCGGCCAGGTGATCACCGGCCAGGCCCGTGAACTGTGTACCCTCAAGGCCCAGAACGGCGTGCCCGACTGGACCCGCGTCGAAGCGCTGATCAAGGAATGGCAGCCGGACGCCATCGTCGTCGGCCTGCCGCTGAACATGGACGGCAGCCCCAGCGAAATGAGCGAGCGGGCAGAAAAGTTCGCCCGCCGCCTGAACGGCCGCTTCAACATCCCGGTGCACACCCACGATGAACGGCTGACCACCTTCGAGGCCAAGGGCGAGCGCATGGCCCGTGGCGGGCAGCGCGGCAGCTACCGCGACAACCCGGTCGACGCCATCGCTGCCAAGCTGCTGTTGCAGGGCTGGCTGGAGGCCAACGCGCTGGGTGACAACGCCTGAAGATGACAGCCGCCGCACCCCAGCCCCCTGTAGCAGCGGCGCAAGCCGCGTCCGGCCCCGACGCATTTTTCCAGATACACCGCCCGTCCGGCCTCGACGCATTCTTCCAGATACACCGCACGACCGCCGACGCGGCTTGCGCCGCTGCTACAGGTGCGGTGCAAGCCGCGCCACGTTGCACCCCTCTCTTCGGACGATCTCAACCACAGGAGCACACATGAGCCTTCCCAACCCGGCCGAGCTGATCGGCGCGATGGCTGTCGACCTCAAGGCCCATCTGGCCAAGCGCTCCATTGCCGAGCCGCGCTACATCGGCATTCACAGCGGCGGTGTCTGGGTCGCTCAGGCGTTGCTGCAAGCCATGGACAGCAAGGCTGCGCTGGGCACCCTGGACGTGTCGTTCTACCGCGACGACTTCAGCCAGAATGGCCTGCACCCGCAAGTGCGCCCCTCGGCCCTGCCCTTCGAGATCGAGGGCCAGCATCTGGTGCTGATCGACGACGTGCTGATGAGTGGCCGCACCGTCCGCGCCGCCCTCAATGAACTGTTCGACTACGGCCGCCCTGCCAGCGTGACCTTGGTGTGCCTGCTCGACCTGGACGCCGGCGAGCTGCCGATTCGCCCCGACATCGTCGGTGCCACCCTGTCGCTGGCTGCCCATGAACGGGTAAAATTGCTCGGCCCGTCCCCGCTCGCCCTCGAGCGCCAGGACCTCGTTTCCGCCTCCAGCCTTTAAGAGCCCCCGCCATGACGCCTATCGACGCCAAGCGCCCGCTGCAGCTCAATGACCAGGGCCAGCTACGCCATTTTCTTTCCCTCGACGGCTTGTCCCGCGAACTACTGACCGAAGTGCTCGATACCGCTGATTCGTTCCTTGAAGTCGGCGCCCGTGCGGTCAAGAAAGTCCCGTTGCTGCGCGGCAAGACCGTGTGCAACGTGTTCTTCGAAAACTCCACGCGCACGCGCACCACCTTCGAGCTCGCCGCCCAGCGCCTGTCGGCCGACGTGATCACCCTGAACGTGTCGACGTCCTCGACCAGCAAGGGTGAAACCCTGTTCGACACCCTGCGCAACCTCGAAGCGATGGCCGCCGACATGTTCGTCGTGCGCCACGCCGACTCCGGGGCCGCGCACTTCATCGCCGAGCACGTCAGCCCGGAAGTGGCCATCATCAACGGTGGCGACGGCCGCCATGCCCACCCGACCCAGGGCATGCTCGACATGCTCACGATTCGTCGGCACAAAGGCGGCTTCGAGAACCTGTCGGTAGCGATCGTCGGCGACATCCTGCACTCGCGCGTAGCGCGCTCGAACATGATCGCCCTCAAGACCCTGGGCTGCCCGGACATCCGCGTGATCGGCCCGAAGACCCTGCTGCCCATCGGCGTCGAGCAGTATGGCGTCAAGGTGTTTACCGACCTGGAGCAGGGCCTCAAGGATGTCGATGTGGTGATCATGCTGCGCCTGCAGCGTGAACGCATGACCGGTGGCCTGCTGCCCAGCGAAGGCGAGTTCTATCGCCTCTACGGCTTGACCACTGCGCGCCTGGCCGGTGCCAAGCCCGACGCCATCGTCATGCACCCAGGGCCGATCAACCGTGGCGTCGAGATCGAATCGGCCGTCGCCGACGGACCCCATTCGGTAATTCTCAACCAGGTCACCTACGGCATCGCAGTCCGCATGGCGGTGTTGTCGATGGCCATGAGCGGGCAGACGGCCCAGCGTCAATTCGAGCAGGAGAGCGTCCAGTGAGCCTCAGTATTCTTGGCGCCCGGGTAATCGACCCGGCCAGCGGCCTGGACCAGATCACCGACCTGCACATCAGCCAGGGCCGGATCGTGGCGATCGGCGACGCACCCGCCGATTTCACCGCCAGCCAGCGCGTGGACGCAACTGGCCTGGTCGCCGCCCCCGGCCTGGTCGACCTCAGCGTGTCGCTGCGCGAGCCCGGCTACAGCCGCAAGGGCACCATCGCCAGTGAAACCCGTGCCGCCGCGGCCGGTGGCGTTACCAGCCTGTGCTGCCCGCCGCTGACCAAACCGATTCTGGATACCTCGGCGGTGGCCGAACTGATTCTGGATCGCGCCCGCGAAGCCGGCCATGCCAAGGTGTTCCCGATCGGCGCCTTGAGCAAGGGTCTGGAAGGGGAGCAACTGGCCGAGCTGATCGCCCTGCGCGATGCCGGCTGCATTGCCTTTGGCAACGGCCTGAACAGTTTCGGCAACAATCGCACGCTGTGCCGCGCGCTGGAATATGCCGCCACGTTCGACCTGACGGTGATCTTCCATTCCCAGGACCGTGACCTGTCCGCGGGCGGGCTCGCCCACGACGGGCCGACCGCGGCCTTTCTGGGCCTGGCGGGCATTCCCGCCACCGCGGAAACCGTCGCCTTGGCGCGCGACCTGCTGCTGGTCGAGCAGAGCGGCGTGCGTGCGCACTTCAGTCAGTTGACCACCGCCCGCGGCGTGGAGCTGATCGAACAGGCGCAGGCGCGCGGCTTGCCGGTCACGGCTGACGTGGCGCTGTACCAATTGATCCTGACCGACGAGGCGCTGACCGGGTTTTCCAGCCTGTATCACGTGCAACCGCCGCTGCGCTCGGCGGCGGATCGGGAAGGCTTGCGTGCGGCGGTGAAGAAGGGCGTGGTGCAGTCCATTGCCAGCCATCACCAGCCCCACGACCGTGATGCCAAACTGGCCCCGTTCGGTGCGACCGAGCCGGGTATCAGCAGTGTCGAGCTGCTATTGCCGTTGGCCCTGACCCTGGTGCAGGACGGCTTGCTCGACCTGCCGACCTTGCTCGCGCGCCTGGGCCAGGGCCCGGCCGAGGCCATGCGCTTGCCGGCAGGCCGCTTGCAGGTGGGCGCAGCGGCAGATCTGGTGCTGTTCGATGAAGGCGTCTCGACGGTTGCCGGCGAGCGCTGGCTGTCCAAGGGCGCCAACTGCCCGTTCCTCGGTCACACGTTGCCGGGCGCCGTGCGCTACACCTTGGTGGATGGGCATATCAGCTTCACTGGCTGATCCCCCCCGCTCCTACAGACGACACCATCCCTGTAGGAGCGGTCAGCGGCCGCGAAGGCCTCACTGTGGTCTGCCTGATGCACCGCACCCACTTCTTCGCGGGCAGAGCCCGCTCCCACAAACGACCATCCCCGTAGGAGCGGTCAGCGGCCGCGAAGGCCTCGCTGCGGTCTGCCTGACACAGCGCAGCAGGGGCTGCAGCCTGAACGACCTACCCGCGCTGCGCGTTCTTCATCGACACCTGATCATTCAGCGTCCAGAAGTCATACAGCACTCCCACCAAGAACAACCCCCCAGTCAGCAGGTAGATCACCCCGGTGATCCACTTGCCCATATACATGCGGTGCACACCGAACAAACCGAGAAAAGTCAGCAGTACCCAGGCCACGTTGTAGTTGGTCTGGCCGCTGTGAAAGCGCATGTCGGCGTGCCGGTCCATGGCCGGAATCAGGAACAGGTCGATGAGCCAGCCAATGCCGAACAGCCCCAGGGTGAAAAACCAGATCGTCCCGGTCACCGGCTTGCCGTAGTAGAAGCGATGAGCACCGGTAAAGCCCAAAATCCACAACAGGTAGCCCATGACTTTGCTGTGGGTATCGTGGATCCGATAGCTGTTCATTGTTGATGTGCGCCCTCTGATATAAAAATTTTTTGAACGGATTTGTGACTTTTTTACCCCGTCCCGACGTATGGCATTTCTGTGACCGACATCGGCTGAACCCTTGCAGCACCTGAGTTGCGTGCCGCACAAAGGACAATTCTGCGCCCGATTGGTGCCATTTGCGACCTGCGTGCCTCGACCAGCGGATTAAAAACCACACAAAAAGCTGTTATAAAGTTGCGCGCCTACCCACATGAGCCCTGCCGAATGCGTCCATTTTTCAAGACATGGCTGACCATCTGCCTATTATTGCCCCTGGCCGCCCACGCCACCAATCGTGAGCAACGACTTCCCGCTGGCTTCAATGGCTACACCGCCCAGTCCGTTACCGAACAATCGCAACGCGCCCCACGCATCGTCGTGACCCGCCCTGCCAGCAACAACCAGGCATTGGCCAAGGTTACCGCGGTCAAGGTCGGCAGCGCCTCGTCCAAGCAGAGCAGCGATGTGCTCAGCCGTGCGGTCAACGTGCTTGGCACCCCCTATCGCTGGGGCGGCAGCAGCCCGAGCAAGGGTTTCGACTGCAGTGGCCTGGTCAAGTATGCCTTCAACGACGTGAAAGCCGTTGATCTGCCGCGTACGTCCAACGCCATGGCTGCGGGCCACGGTGTCAAGGTTGAACGCAAGGACCTCAAGCCGGGTGACCTGGTGTTTTTCAACATCAAGAGCCGCAAGGTGAATCACGTCGCCATCTACCTGGGCAACGACCGCTTCATCCATGCCCCGCGTCGTGGCAAGGCTGTGACCATCGACACCTTGAAGAAACCGTACTGGAACACCCACTACGCTGTCGCCAAGCGCGTCCTGCCCAAAGAGCCCGCGCTGCGCATCGTCCAGCGCTGATCCCTCTTTCCGCGGTGCGCCCTTCGCGGCCACGGACCGCTCCTACGGATGAGCGCAACTGTCTGTAGGAGCGGTCATCGGCCGCAACCCATTCACCGCAGGGCATCAGCCCGACCGCGGCGCGCCCTTCGCGGCCACTGGCCGCTCCTACGGATGACTGCCATTCTCTGTAGGAGCGGCCAGTGGCCGCGAAACGTACGCCACGGTGCAGCGGGATATGCACCGATCAGAAGCTGTCCGGGGACTTGGCCTTTTCGCGGGCCGAGTCGCGGCTGATGATGCCCTGGGCGAGCAGGTTCTTCAGGCACATGTCCAAGGTCTGCATGCCCAGCGACCCACCTGTCTGGATCGACGAGTACATCTGCGCGACCTTGTCTTCACGGATGAGGTTACGAATCGCCGGGGTGCCGATCATGATCTCGTGCGCAGCCACCCGCCCGCCGCCAATCTTCTTCAGCAAGGTCTGGGAAATCACTGCCTGCAGCGATTCGGACAGCATCGAGCGCACCATCGACTTTTCCTCCGCCGGAAACACGTCGACCACCCGGTCGATGGTCTTCGCCGCAGACGTGGTGTGCAGCGTGCCGAACACCAGGTGCCCGGTCTCGGCCGCCGTCAACGCCAGCCGAATGGTTTCCAGGTCGCGCATTTCGCCCACCAGGATCACGTCCGGGTCCTCACGCAACGCCGAGCGCAAGGCGTGGGAGAACCCCAGGGTGTCGCGGTGCACTTCACGCTGGTTGACCAGGCACTTCTTCGACTCGTGGACGAATTCGATCGGATCTTCCACGGTCAGGATGTGATGGTGCTTGTTGCTGTTGAGGTAATCGATCATCGCCGCCAGGGTAGTCGACTTGCCCGACCCGGTCGGCCCGGTGACCAGCACCAGCCCGCGCGGCACTTCGGTAATCTTGCGAAACACATCTCCCATGCCCAGGTCGTCCATGCTCAGCACCTTGGACGGAATGGTCCGAAACACTGCACCGGCACCGCGGTTCTGGTTGAACGCGTTGACCCGAAAGCGCGCCACACCGGGCACTTCGAAAGAAAAGTCGGTTTCCAGAAACTCCTCGAAGTCCTTGCGCTGCTTGTCGTTCATGATGTCGTAGATCAGCGCCTGGACCTGTTTGTCGTCCAGCGCCGGCAGGTTGATACGGCGCACGTCGCCATCCACCCGAATCATCGGCGGCAGGCCTGCGGACAGGTGCAGGTCGGATGCGCCTTGTTTCGCACTGAAGGCCAACAGCTCGGTAATGTCCATGAGACTCCCCAAATACAGACAAGCAGGTAGAATGCCGCAGACCTGAAACCCGCCGGCACGAATTCAATGTCCACGATAGCAGACAACATTTCGCAAGTGAGTGCCCGAATCGCAGCCGCTGTCCGACAGGCGCAACGCGAGCCCGGCCAAGTCGGCCTGCTCGCGGTCAGCAAGACCAAGCCTGCCGCCGCCATGCGCGAGGCATTCGCCGCCGGCATCCATGACTTCGGCGAAAACTATCTGCAGGAAGCCCTGGGCAAACAGCTGGAACTCGCCGACCTGCCCTTGATCTGGCACTTCATCGGCCCCATTCAGTCGAACAAGACGCGCGCAATCGCCGAACACTTCGACTGGGTACATTCCGTGGACCGCCTCAAGATCGCCCAACGGCTCAGCGAACAACGCCCGGCCGCGCTTGGCCCCCTGAACATCTGCATCCAGGTCAATGTCAGCGGCGAGGCCAGCAAGTCCGGCTGCGATCCCGACGACGTAGACACCCTGGCCAGCGCCATCGCCGCGCTGCCCAACCTGCGCCTGCGTGGCCTCATGGCCATACCGGAGCCCACCGATGACATCGCCCTGCAGAACGCTGCCTTTGCCCGCGTGCATGCGCTGCAGCACGATCTGCCAATGCCGCTGGACACCTTGTCCATGGGCATGAGCCACGATCTGGAGGCAGCCATCGCCCAGGGCGCCACGTGGGTGCGCATCGGCACGGCGCTGTTCGGCGCGCGCAACTACGGCCAAGACACCTCCCCGGCGCACACCGCTGTGGCCTCCTCACCTCTGAGCAAGGATCCTTCATGAGCAACACTCGTATTGCCTTCATCGGCGCCGGCAACATGGCCGCCAGCCTGATCGGCGGCCTGCGCGCGCAGGGTGTCGAAGCCAGCCACATCCGCGCCAGCGACCGCGGCGCCGAACAGCGTGACAAGGTAGCGGCCGAACATGGCATCAAGGTGTTCGCCGACAACGCCGAGGCCATCGAGGGGGTCGACGTGGTGGTGCTGGCCGTGAAGCCGCAAGGCATGAAGGACGTGTGCCAATCGCTGGCACCGAGCCTGGCACCCGGTCAACTGGTGGTCTCGATCGCCGCGGGCATCAACTGCGCGAGCCTGCAGGCGTGGCTCGGCGAGCAACAGCCGATCGTGCGCTGCATGCCCAACACCCCCGCGCTTTTGCGCCAGGGCACCAGCGGCCTGTACGCCACCGCCGACGTCAATGCCGAACAACGCCAGCAGGCCGAAGACTTGCTGGGCGCGGTCGGCCTGGCCCTTTGGCTGGATGAAGAACAGCAGCTGGATGCGGTCACCGCCGTGTCCGGCAGCGGCCCGGCCTACTTCTTTCTGTTGATAGAAGCCATGACCGCCGCCGGGGAAAAACTCGGGCTGCCGCACGAGACGGCTGCCCGGCTGACCCTGCAGACCGCCCTGGGCGCCGCGCACATGGCCGTGGCCAGCGACGTCGACGCTGCCGAACTGCGTCGTCGCGTCACCTCACCCGCCGGTACCACCGAAGCGGCCATCAAGTCATTCCAGTCCGAAGGGTTCGAAACCCTGGTGCAGAACGCCCTGAACGCCGCCGCTCGGCGTTCGGCCGAGCTGGCCGAACAGCTGGGTCAATAACCAGGTCATCAAGGAGCTTTCATGTACGGTCTCAATACCGCGGCGATCTATGTCGTGCAAACCCTGGGCAGCCTGTATCTGTTGATCATGCTGCTGCGCTTCGTGCTGCAGCTGGTGCGTGCCGACTTCTACAATCCGCTGTGCCAGTTCATCGTGCGCGCCACGCAGCCGCTGCTAAAGCCGGTGCGGCGGATCATCCCCAGCCTGTTCGGGCTGGACATGTCCTCGCTGCTGCTGGCCATCGTCATCCAGATGATCATCATGGCGCTGACCTTGCTGCTCGCCTACGGCACCACCGGCAACCCCTTGCAGTTGCTGGTGTGGTCGATCATCGGGGTGACCGCGCTGTTCCTGAAGATCTTCTTCTTCGCCATGATCATCAGCGTGATCCTTTCCTGGGTCGCGCCGCAGAGCCACAACCCGGGTGCCGAGCTGGTCAACCAGATCTGCGAGCCGGCTCTGGCGCCGTTCCGGCGCATCCTGCCCAACCTGGGTGGCCTGGACATCTCGCCAATCCTAGCCTTCATGGTACTCAAGCTGCTGGACATGCTGGTCATCAACAACCTGGCCATGAGTACCGGCATGCCGCAGATCCTGCGCCTGCTGATCTGACCGCCGCATGCCGCCTGCGTGAAGGTCCCGATGGGCTTTCACGCACGCGGCAAACGCTCCCTGCCTGCGTGCCTCCAACCCCGCCAAGCGCTGCTTGCCCCTGTGCCCCGCGCTCTTTAGACTTACGCCTCATTCAAGCGTGAGCAGGGTCGATGTCCACTGTCTTTCCCGATGATTGCGTCGGTCTGGTCGTTCCACAAATTGCCCACTTCAGCGAACCCCTGGCCCTGGCCTGCGGACGCTCGCTGCCCGCCTACGACCTGATCTACGAGACCTACGGCCAGCTCAACGCCAGTGCCAGCAACGCGGTGCTGATCTGCCACGCGCTGTCGGGCCATCACCACGCCGCCGGCTACCACTCCGCCGACGACCGCAAGCCGGGTTGGTGGGACAGCTGCATCGGTCCCGGCAAGCCCATCGATACCAACCGCTTCTTCGTGGTCAGCCTGAACAATCTGGGCGGCTGCAACGGTTCCACCGGGCCCAGCAGCATCGATCCCGACACCGGCAAACCGTTCGGCGCCGATTTCCCGGTATTGACCGTCGAAGACTGGGTTCACAGCCAGGCCTGCCTGGCAGACGCCCTGGGAATTACCCAGTGGGCGGCGGTGGTTGGAGGCAGCCTGGGCGGCATGCAGGCCTTGCAGTGGACCATCACCTACCCCGAGCGCGTTCGTCACTGCCTGGCAATCGCTTCGGCGCCCAAGCTCAGCGCACAGAACATCGCCTTCAACGAGGTGGCGCGCCAGGCCATCCTGTCCGACCCCGAGTTCCATGGCGGTGATTTCCAGGCCCGCGGGGTGATACCCAAACGCGGCCTGATGCTGGCGCGAATGGTCGGGCACATCACGTACCTGTCGGATGATTCGATGGGCGAGAAATTCGGCCGTGGCCTGAAGAGCGAAAAGCTCAACTACGATTTCCACAGCGTGGAATTCCAGGTGGAAAGCTACCTGCGTTATCAGGGCGAGGAATTCTCCGGTCGCTTCGACGCCAATACCTACCTGCTGATGACCAAGGCGCTGGACTACTTCGACCCCGCCGCAGCTCACGACGATGATCTGGCCGCCACGTTCGCCCATGTGCAGGCCAAGTTCTGCGTGATGTCGTTCACCACCGACTGGCGTTTTTCGCCAGCGCGCTCGCGCGAGTTGGTCGACGCCTTGATGGCCGCGAAGAAAGACGTCTGCTACCTGGAAATCGACGCGCCACAGGGGCATGACGCTTTCCTGATCCCCATTCCACGGTATCTGCAGGCGTTCAGCAGCTACATGAACCGCATTGCACTGTGAGGCATCCATGAGAGCTGACCTAGAAATCATCCAGGACTGGATCCCTGCCGGCAGCCGCGTGCTCGACCTGGGCTGTGGCAATGGGGAGTTGCTCGCCTGGCTGCGCGACCACAAGCAGGTCACCGGCTACGGCCTGGAAATCGATGCGGACAACATCACCGAATGCGTGCGCAAGGGCATCAACGTCATCGAACAGGACCTGGACAAAGGCCTGGGCAATTTCGCCAGCAACAGCTTCGACATCGTGGTCATGACCCAGGCGCTGCAGGCCGTGGAATACCCTGACCGCATTCTTGACGAAATGCTGCGGGTCGGCCGCCAGTGCATCATCACCTTCCCCAATTTTGGCCACTGGCGCTGCCGTTGGTACCTGGCCAGCAAGGGCCACATGCCGGTGTCCGAGTTCCTGCCCTATACCTGGTACAACACGCCGAACATCCACTTCTGCACCTTTGCCGACTTCGAGGCCCTGTGCAGCGAGCGTCGCGCGCAGGTGCTCAACCGCCTGGCGGTGGATCAACAGCACCGCCACGGGTGGGCGAGCAAGATCTGGCCCAACCTTCTGGGCGAGATCGGCATCTACCGGGTCAGCAGCCCCGGGCTGCAGGAGCATCGGGTGGCGGTGTAGACGGCTTTTCGCGGTCTGTGGGAGCGGGCTCTGCCCGCGAAGCTGACGACTGGATACATCAGACAGACTGCATGAACTGGCTCTTTGAACCCTCCGGAACCCATTCACAACCATGATCAATTTCACCCAACTCGTCCTCGCCAGCCATAACGCCGGCAAGCTCAAGGAACTTCAGGCCATGCTCGGCGGTGCGGTGCAACTTCGTTCGGTCGGCGAATTCAGCCAGGTCGAGCCCAAGGAAACCGGGCTGTCGTTCGTCGAGAACGCCATTCTCAAGGCACGCAACGCTGCGCGCCTGTCCGGCCTGCCGGCACTGGCGGACGATTCCGGCCTGGCCGTGGACTTCCTCGGCGGTGCCCCGGGCATCTATTCGGCGCGCTATGCCGATGGCCAGGGCGATGCCGCCAACAATGCCAAGCTGCTCGACGCCTTGCAGGGCGTACCCGACGAGGAGCGTGGTGCGCAGTTCGTCTGCGTGCTGGCCCTGGTGCGGCACGCCGACGACCCGCTGCCGATCCTCTGCGAAGGGCTCTGGCACGGCCGCATCCTGCATGCCGCCAGCGGTGCCCACGGATTCGGCTACGACCCGTTGTTCTGGGTGCCCGAGCGCAACTGTTCAAGCGCCGAACTCGACCCTACGCAAAAGAACCAACTGAGCCACCGCGCCCGTGCCATGGCCTTGCTGCGCCAACGCCTGAGCCTTGCATGAACGACCAACTGCTTTATCCGCCGGCACCGCGTCCCGACCAGGCGCTGGCGCAATTGCCGCCCCTGGCGCTGTACATCCACATCCCCTGGTGCGTGCGCAAATGCCCGTACTGCGACTTCAATTCCCACACCGCCAGCCCGGTTCTGCCTGAAGAAGAATACGTCGACGCCCTGCTGGCCGACCTAGACCAGGACTTGCCCGCGGTCTACGGACGCCCGCTGAGTTCGATCTTCTTCGGCGGCGGTACGCCCAGCCTGTTCAGCGCGGCCGCCCTGGGCAGACTGCTGGCCGGCGTCGAGCAACGCATCGCCTTCGCGCCCGACATCGAGATCACCCTGGAGGCCAACCCCGGTACCTTCGAACAGGACAAGTTCGTCGCCTATCGCAAGCTGGGGATCAACCGCCTGTCCATCGGCATCCAGAGCTTCCAGCCGCAGAAGCTCGAGGCGCTGGGCCGCATCCACACCGGTGACGAAGCCTTGCGCGCTGCCGAAATGGCGCGCCGCGCCGGTTTCGACAACTTCAACCTGGACCTGATGCACGGCCTGCCCGATCAGTCCCTGGAAGAGGCACTGGACGATCTGCGCCAGGCCATTGCCTTGGCGCCCACGCACCTGTCCTGGTACCAGCTGACCCTGGAACCCAACACGGTGTTCTGGAACCAGCCACCCGTGCTGCCCGAGGACGATATTCTCTGGGACATCCAGGAAGCCGGTCAGGCCCTGCTGGCCGAGCATGGCTTCGGCCAGTACGAAGTGTCGGCCTATGCCAGGCCAGGCAAGGCAGCGCGGCACAACCTCAACTACTGGAGCTTCGGCGACTTCATCGGCATCGGCGCCGGTGCCCACGGCAAGCTGAGCCACCCTGATGGACGCATCGTGCGTACCTGGAAAACCCGCCTGCCCAAGGATTACCTGAACCCCGCCAAACCATTCAAGGCCGGCGAGAAGGCCTTGGCCGCAGACGAGTTGCCCTTCGAGTTCCTGATGAACGCGCTGCGCCTCACCCAGGGCGTCGACGCCGGGCTGTTCGCGCAACGCACCGGCCTGTCCCTGCAGTCACTGGCGACGGCACGCGCCAACGCCGAACAAAAGGGCCTTTTACAGGTCGAACCGACGCGTCTGGTCGCCACTGCCCGCGGGCAGTTGTTCCTCAACGACCTGCTGCAATACTTCCTGGTATAAGGATTGTCCTGATGGATTTCGTGCTCGACCTGCTCGCCACCGTGTCCCGCTGGGGCCGAGGCAACCTTTCGGAGATCTCCCTGGCCTTGGTGGGCTGTGTGCTGGTGCTGTTCGGCGCCGATGTGAAGGCGTGGGCCGAGGGCCGCCTGGGCTCGCTCTCGGGCATGCTGCGAGTGCCCCTGATCGCTTTGATGTGCGTGATCGGCAGTGGCGCGGCCTTGATCTATGCCACGCCTTGGGTGCTGAAGGGGTTGAGCCAGTTCAACAACTACAGCCTGGCGCCGGTGCTGTTGGTGGTGTTGGTATTGCTGGGGATCGTCGCTGATCGCAAGTGATGTGCCAGCCATGCGGGCCTCTTCGCGGGCAGAGGGCTCGCCGCCCGCCCCGCTCCCACATTTTTTTCTGTGGGAGTGGGCTCTGCCCGCGAAGAGGCCGCCACTGACCCTACAAGGCTTTAATCGACCTTCTCGAACTTCAGATCCCACACCCCATGCCCCAGCCGCTCGCCGCGGCGTTCGAACTTGGTCACCGGCCGCTCGGCCGGACGCGGTACGCAACCGCCATCGGCCGCCTGGTTGCGGTAACCGGGCGCAACGTTCATGACTTCCAGCATGTACTCGGCATAGGGTTCCCAATCGGTCGCCATGTGCAGCACACCACCGACTTTCAGCTTGCTGCGAACCAGTTCGGCGAACGCCGGCTGGACGATGCGCCGCTTGTGGTGGCGCGCCTTGTGCCAGGGGTCCGGAAAAAACAGCAGCAGGCGATCCAGGCTGTTGTCGGCAACGCACTGCTTGAGCACTTCGATGGCATCGCAGTCGTAGACCCGCAGGTTTTTCAGGCCCTGGGTCAGGACGCCGTTGAGCAGCGCGCCAACGCCAGGCCGGTGTACTTCAACACCGATGAAATCCAGCTCCGGCGAGGCCGCTGCCATCTCGAGCAGCGAGTGGCCCATGCCGAAGCCGATCTCCAGGGTGCGCGGCGCAGTGCGGCCGAACACCTGGTCAAAGTCGGCCGGTTCATCGGTCAGTGGCAGCACGAACAGCGGCTTGCCCTGGTCCAGGCCACGCTGCTGACCTTCGGTCATGCGTCCGGCGCGCATCACGAAGCTCTTGATAGCGCGGTGCTGGCGCGGTTCGCCTTCGTTGGACGTTGGCGTTTCTTGCGAGTCAGTCATCGGGGGCTCTTACTTGATCAGGCCATCCAGCGGCGAAGAGGCGCTGGCATAGAGTTTTTTCGGCATGCGCCCGGCCAGATAGGCCATGCGCCCGGCAATGATGGCGTGCTTCATGGCCGCGCCCATCATGATCGGATCCTGCGCGTGGGCGATGGCCGAGTTCATCAGCACCGCTTCACAGCCCAGTTCCATGGCTATGGTGGCGTCGGACGCGGTACCCACGCCGGCATCGACCAGTACCGGGACCTTGGCTTCTTCCAGGATGATCTGCAGGTTGTACGGGTTGCAGATACCCAGGCCAGTGCCGATCAAGCCAGCCAGCGGCATGACTGCGATGCAGCCGATCTCGGCCAACTGGCGAGCGATGATCGGGTCATCGCTGGTGTAGACCATCACGTCGAAACCGTCCTTGACCAGCACTTCGGCGGCCTTGAGGGTTTCGATCACGTTGGGAAACAGGGTCTTCTGGTCGGCCAGCACTTCCAGCTTGACCAGGTTGTGGCCATCGAGCAGCTCGCGGGCCAGGCGACAGGTGCGCACCGCCTCCACGGCGTCGTAGCAACCGGCGGTGTTGGGCAGAATGGTGTAGCGATCCGGCGGCAGCACGTCGAGCAGGTTCGGCTCGCCGGGGTTCTGGCCGATATTGGTACGGCGCACGGCGACCGTGACGATCTGGGCGCCCGAGGCTTCGATGGCCAGGCGCGTCTGCTCGAGGTCGCGGTACTTGCCGGTGCCGACCAGAAGGCGCGACTCGAAGGTGCGACCGGCCAAGGTGAATGGCTTGTCAATGCGAGCATTGCTCATCGGAATTCCTCTGCTGAGGTAAAGATACGAACGTGGAAGGTGCCGGCGACTCGATCAGCCGCCGCCGATGGCGTGAACCACTTCGATCTGGTCGCCCTCGCCCAGTACGGTGTCACCGTGCTGGCTGCGCGGGACGATGTCCTGGTTCAGCTCGACGGCCACGCGGCGGCCGACCAGCTCGAGACGGACCAGCAGCCCGGCAACGGTTTCGCCGTCGGGAAGTTCGAAAGGGTCGCCGTTCAATTGAATGCGCATGCGGTCGGCAGCCATCATTTTTTGGGGGTCGCCATTCTAGCCCGATCGCCGAGGATTCCCAAGGCCAAGCCGACCACCCGCGCGATCAGCCCAGGCGCCAGGCGACCATACCCAGGCACAGCCAACCGGCGAGCAAGGCCAGGCCGCCGAACGGGGTCACGATACCCAGCTTGCTGACGCCGGTCAGGGTCAACAGATACAGGCTGCCCGAGAACAACACGATACCCAGACAGAACAGCGCGCCCGCCCAGCCCACCAGGCGCCCTGGCACATGGACGCTGAGCAGCGCGACCCCGAACAACGCCAATGTGTGGATAAGTTGGTAGCTGACGCCTGTCTGGAAAATGGCCAGGTACTCGGCGCTCAGGCGGTTCTTCAAACCGTGGGCGGCGAAGGCGCCGAGCGCCACACCGGTAAAGCCGAAGAACGCAGCCAGCATCATGAACGTACGCAGCATCCAGGTGTGTCCTCATAAAGCCGTGTTGCACCGCAGGGTCTGTATAATGGCCCGCTCACTCGGCCAGGCCAAGCCCTTCATGCTGCAATCCTTCTTCCGCCGTCTGTGCAAGACCCTGCTCTGGTTCGTCGCCGCAAGCGTGGCCGTGGTGGTGATCTTTCGCTTCATTCCACCGCCGGGCACCATGCTGATGGCCGAACGCAAGATCGAATCCCTGATCGACGGCCAGCCGATCGACCTGCAACGCGATTGGCGACCCTGGGCGAACATTGCCGACGATCTCAAGGTGGCGGTGATCGCCGGCGAAGATCAACGTTTCTCCGAGCATTGGGGCTTCGACATCGCCGCCATCCGTGCAGCGTTTGCGCACAACGAAGAAGGTGGCTCGCTGCGCGGTGCCAGCACTCTGAGCCAGCAGGTGGCGAAGAACGTATTTCTATGGTCGGGCCGCAGCTGGTTGCGCAAAGGCCTGGAGGCCTGGTTCACCGGCCTGATCGAGATGTTCTGGTCCAAGCAGCGCATCCTCGAGGTGTACCTCAACAGCGCGGAATGGGACGACGGCGTGTTCGGCGCCGAAGCGGCCGCGCGGCACCATTTTGGCGTGGGCGCGGCTCAACTGTCCCGCCAGCAGGCCAGCCTGCTGGCCGCCGTGCTGCCCAACCCGCGCAACTGGAGCGCCAGCCGGCCCAGCCCTTACGTGGCTCGCCGCGCGGGCTGGATCCGCCAGCAAATGGGCCAACTGGGCGGGCATGACTATCTTCTGCGCCTCAACATGCCGCGACCGGCGCCCTGGGCGGATTAGGCCACGTCTGTGTGAGAGTGCGGCAAGCCCTCTCCAGCAAAGACTTCCTGCCAGGCAACAAAAAGCCCCGAACCAGTCGGGGCTTTTCAATTCGACACATCACATCAAGCCGCGATCGAAACCTTCAGCTTGTTCATCGCACTCTTTTCCAACTGACGAATGCGCTCGGCCGACACGTTGTACTTCTCGGCCAACTCGTGCAGCGTCGCCTTTTCCTCGGCCAGCCAGCGCTGGTAGAGGATGTCACGGCTGCGATCGTCCAGCACCTGCAGGGCTTCGTGCAGGTTGGTGTTGGAGTTGTCGCTCCAGTCGGCGTCTTCGAGTTGGCGCGCCGGGTCGTAGCGATGGTCTTCCAGATAGTTCGCCGGGGACTGGAACGCACTGTCGTCGTCTGCTTCGGCAGCCGGATCGAAGGCCATGTCATGGCCGGTCAGACGGCTTTCCATCTCGCGGACTTCACGCGGCTCCACACCGAGGCTTTCGGCCACGCGGTGCACTTCCTCGTTGTTCAGCCAGGCCAGACGCTTCTTCTGGCTGCGCAGATTGAAGAACAGCTTGCGCTGCGCCTTGGTGGTCGCCACCTTGACGATGCGCCAGTTGCGCAGAATGAACTCGTGGATTTCAGCCTTGATCCAGTGCACGGCGAACGACACCAGGCGCACACCCATTTCCGGGTTGAAACGCTTCACGGCCTTCATCAGGCCGACGTTGCCTTCCTGGATAAGGTCGGCTTGAGCCAGGCCGTAGCCCGAATAGCTGCGCGCGATATGCACGACGAAACGCAGGTGAGCGAGCACCATCTGCCGAGCCGCTCCAAGATCCTGCTCATAGTAGAGACTCTCGGCCAGTTCACGCTCCTGCTCGGGTGTCAGCAAGGGAATGCTGTTCACCGTGTGCACATAGGCTTCCAGGTTCGCACCCGGCACCAGCGCATAAGCAGGTTGCAAAGAAGTGGTCATACGAAAAAACCTCCGACTCACATGACTCGTGCCCGTGGGCACTGCGAAAAATTGACCGGAAACCAGTGGACAAGTTCCCTATGACGCTTTAACGGTCAATGACAATAAAGTTAACTTGAATACACGTTCACACAGCACACATATCTGTTGCAGGCTAACGCGGCGCCAGTTCGCGCAGGTGCCGCCAGACCGCAATCCACGCACCGATATACCCTAACAATACCGCGCCTAGCAAGAGTGACAAGCCGTCGGCGACGGGAACTCCACCCAGGGCGAAGTCGCTGCCGTACAGGCCGGAAAGCCCGGTGACCGCATCGTTGAGCCAATCCAGGCCGAAGGCCAGGATGCCCCAGGCAAAAATGCCTGCACCGAAGCCGTACAGCGCCCCCATGTACAGGAAAGGTCGACGCACGTAGCTGTCCGTGCCCCCTACCAGTTTGATGACCTCGATTTCGATGCGCCGGTTCTCGATGTGCAGACGAATGGTGTTGCCGATCACCAGCAGCAACGCCGACACCAGCAGCAGGGTCAGGCCGAACACGAACCGGTCGCCCAACTTGAGAATCGCCGCCAGGCGCTCCACCCATACCAGGTCCAGCTGCGCCTGCTGCACCTTGGGCAGTTCGGCGAGTTGCTGGCGCAAGGTTTCCAGGGCGGCCTTGTCGATTTCCAGCGGGGTGACCACCACTACACCGGGCAGTGGGTTCTCGGGCAGCTCCTTGAGCGCCTCGCCCAGCCCGGACTGCTGCTGAAACTCGCCCAGCGCCTGCTCGCGACTGATGAACTCGGCCTGCGCCACGCCCGACAGCCCCTTGATCTGCGTCACCAGGGCCTGGCCCTCGCGCTCGCCGGCATCGAGTTCCAGGTACAGCGAAATTTGCGCCGCGCGCTGCCACGAACCGCCCAGCCGCTCGACGTTCTTGAGCAGCAGGGACAGGCCCATGGGCAAGCTCAAGGCCACGGCCATGACCAGGCAGGTAAAGAAGCTGCCGATCGGCTGCTTGCCCAGACGGCGCAGGCTGTCGACCCAACTGGCGCGATGGCTTTCGACCCAGGCGCGCAGCAAGCTGCTGAACGGCGGCCCGTCGTCTTCGTCACGCTGGCGTTTCTTCGGCTTCTGCGGTGTGGGCTCGCCGCCTTTGGGCGCTACCCGGTCCGCGACCTTGGGACTGCGTGTCGCACTCATTGTCCTGCCTCTCCGTCACCGATCAGGCGCCCGCGCTGCAGCGTCAGCATGCGGTGGCGCATGCGCGCGATCAGCGCCAGATCGTGGCTGGCAATCAGCACGCTGGTGCCTAGCCGGTTGATGTCTTCGAAGACCCCCATGATCTCGGCCGCCAGACGCGGGTCGAGGTTGCCGGTGGGTTCATCGGCGAGCAGCAAGGCTGGCTGATGGACGATGGCCCGGGCAATGCCCACGCGCTGTTGCTGGCCCGTCGACAAGTCGCCGGGGTACAGGTCGGCCTTGTCCGCCAATGCCACGCGCTCGAGCGCCGAATCGACCTTCTTGGCGATTTCCGGCTTGCTCAAGCCGAGAATCTGCAGCGGCAAAGCGATGTTGTTGAACACCGTACGGTCGAACAGCAGTTGGTGATTCTGGAACACCACGCCGATCTGGCGGCGCAGGAACGGGATCTGCGCATTGGTGATCTGCCCCAGGTCCTGGCCGGCCAGCAGCAGCTTGCCGCTGGTGGGCCGTTCCATCGCCAGCAGCAGGCGCAGCAAGGTACTTTTGCCCGCGCCGGAATGACCGGTAACGAACAGGAATTCGCCACGCCGCACCCGGAAGCTCAGTTCATGCAGACCGACATGGCCGTTGGGGTAACGCTTGGCAACCTGTTCGAATCGAATCATGAAGGCTCCCGCTCGGCGAACAAGGCCTGGACGAAGGGTTCTGCCTCGAAGGTACGCAGGTCGTCGATGCCCTCGCCCACGCCGATGTAGCGAATGGGCAGGCCGAACTGCTTGGCCAGCGCGAAGATCACGCCACCTTTGGCGGTGCCGTCGAGCTTGGTCAGGGCCAGGCCGGTCAGGGCCACGGTCTGGTTGAACTGCTTGGCCTGGTTGATCGCGTTCTGCCCGGTACCGGCATCGAGCACCAGCAGCACTTCGTGCGGCGCCTGCTCGTCGAGCTTACCCATCACCCGACGGACCTTCTTCAGCTCTTCCATCAGGTTGTCCTTGGTGTGCAGACGACCTGCGGTGTCGGCGATCAACACATCGATACCGCGCGACTTGGCGGCTTGCACGGCGTCGAAGATCACCGAGGCGGAATCGGCACCGGTGTGCTGGGCAATGACCGGGATATTGTTGCGCTCGCCCCATACCTGCAACTGCTCGACGGCTGCGGCACGGAACGTGTCACCCGCCGCCAGCATGACCTTTTTGCCTTCGAGCTGCAGCTTCTTGGCCAGCTTGCCGATGGTGGTGGTCTTGCCGGCGCCGTTGACGCCCACCACCAGAATCACGAACGGCTGGTGCTCGGCCTTGATCACCAGCGGCTGCTCGACCGGCCGCAGCAGGGCGGTCAGCTCGCTTTGCAAAGCCTTGTACAAGGCGGCGGCATCGGTCAGTTCCTTGCGTGCCACCCTGCGGGTCAGGCTCTGGATGATCACCGACGTGGCCTCGACGCCGACATCGGCGGTCAGCAGGCGGGTTTCCAGCTCTTCGAGCAGGTCGTCGTCAATGATCTTGTTGCCCAGAAACAGGCTGGCCATGCCTTCGCCAAGGCTGGCGCTGGTCTTGGCCAGGCCCTGCTTGAGGCGGGCGAAGAAGCCGGTCTTGGTCTGCCCTGGAGGTTGCGCGGCAGCAACCGCAGGCGTCGGCGCTTCGACACGGGGCGCAGCGACGGTTGCCACGGGTGCGGGCAGCGGTGGCGCAGGTACCGGGGCTGGCGCGCTGGGCGCTGCCGGCGCTGGTGGCGCTGGTGGAGAAAAAGGAACATGAGCAGGCTCGACGGCCACCGGGGCCGGCGCTTCCGGCCGCGGAGCGATGACCGGCGGCGTTTGCGGGGCATCGTCCTCGACCAGCGCCACGGGCTCCTCGGGAACCGGGAGTACCAGGCCGTGCGGGGCAGGCTGCTCGACCGGTGCGGCAGCGGGCTCGGCCTG
This sequence comes from Pseudomonas sp. CFBP 8758, assembly GCF_014841725.1. NCBI lineage: Bacteria > Pseudomonadati > Pseudomonadota > Gammaproteobacteria > Pseudomonadales > Pseudomonadaceae > Pseudomonas > Pseudomonas sp. CFBP 8758. The sequence goes on from NZ_JACYUK010000007.1 coordinate 323,114, forward strand.
CGGCGCCAGAACCGGCTCCGGTGCGAGCGCCACTGCAGCTTCCACGGAAGCCTGCGGGATCGCCTCGGCAGCGGCGTCGGCTGCTGCAGGCAGATCCTGGGCGGCAGGGGTTGGCGGCTGTTCGGCGACAGGTGTCTGCGGCTTCTTGCGCAGCCATCCGAACAGGCCTTTCTTTTCACCGGCCGGGGCCGGGGTCTTTTTGTCGTCGTTGGAACCAAACATGGAAGACGGCTATCTCAAGGTAGCGACGCGCCAGGCGGCGAGTCGGAAAAAATTCGAAGACGCAACACAGACTGCTTTTACGCCGGCTCGTTCACGCGCAACATTTTGTCGAGTTGCCCGGGCAGGTTCATGCCTTCCAGGCATGGCCCCCAGCGAACCGGATCAGTATCCTAGCACCTCCTCGCCCGTAGACGCTAAGGCCACGCGGGCAGCTCTCAAGGTTCTGAATCCCATGAATGTCCTCGCCCGCCGCGCCGCAGGCCTGCTGCTCTGCACGCTCAGCCTGCCTTTGGCGGCTTTTGCCGCCGATACACAGCCCACGCACGAATTCACCCTGGACAACGGCCTGAAGGTCGTCGTGCGCGAGGATCACCGCGCCCCGGTGGTGGTTTCCCAGATCTGGTACAAGGTCGGCTCCAGCTACGAAACCCCCGGCCAGACCGGCCTGTCCCACGCCCTTGAACACATGATGTTCAAGGGCACCGACAAACTGGGCCCCGGCGAAGGCTCGCGCATCCTGCGCGACCTCGGCGCCGAAGAGAACGCCTTCACCAGCGACGACTACACCGCCTATTACGAAGTGCTGGCCAAGGACCGCCTGGCCGTGGCGTTCGACCTCGAAGCCGACCGCATGGCCAGCCTCAGCCTGCCCGCCGAAGAATTCGCTCGGGAAATCGAAGTCATCAAGGAAGAACGCCGCCTGCGCACGGACGACAAGCCCAGCGCCAAGGCGTACGAGATCTTCAAGGCCATGGCCTTCCCGGCCAGTGGCTACCACACGCCCACCATCGGCTGGATGGCCGACCTGGAACGCATGAAGGTCGAAGAGCTGCGCCATTGGTACCAGGCCTGGTACGTGCCCAACAACGCCACCCTGGTGGTGGTAGGCGACGTCAAGCCAGACGAGGTCAAGGCCCTGGCCCAACGTTTCTTCGGCAACATCGCCCGACGCCCCACCCCACCGGCGAAGATCCCGCTGGAACTGGCCAACCCCGGCCAGCGCCTGGCCACATTGCATGTCCGCACTCAACTGCCGAGCCTGCTGTACGGCTTCAACGTCCCAGCCCTGGCCACTGCCGACAAGCCGCGCGACGTCCAGGCCCTGCGGCTGATTTCCGCACTGCTCGACGGCGGCTACAGCGCGCGCATGGCCACACGCCTCGAACGCGGCGAGGAACTGATCTCCAGCGGCGGCGCCCGGTACGATGCCTTCACCCGCGGCGACAGTCTGTTCTTCATTTCCGCGACGCCCAATGCGCAGAAGAAAAAAACCCTCGCCGATGTCGAGAAAGGCCTCTGGAAACTGCTCGACGAGCTCAAGACCACGCCGCCCTCGGCCGACGAGCTGGAGCGCGTGCGCGCTCAGGTCATCGCCGACCTGGTCTACAGCCGCGACTCCATCAGCAGCCAGGCCACCACCATCGGCATGCTCGAAACCGTGGGGCTGTCGTGGAAACTCATGGACAGCGAACTCGAAGACCTCAAGAGCGTGACGCCGCAGGACATCCAGAGCGCCGCACGCACCTATTTCACCCGCGATCGCTTGAGTATCGCCCACGTTCTGCCAGAGGAAGCCGCTCATGAGTGAGCCCACCACCCCCCGTCGCCTCCTGGCTGGCTCGACCCTTCTGGTGCTAGTCGGCTGCCTGGCCACTTTCGCCGTCCAGGCTGCGGACGCCACCGGCGCTGGCCAACCCGCGCGCGGCCTGCAATCGGTGAGCGAGCTGGGCAACACCGCACCCAGCCATCGCCGCCTCGACATTCAAAGCTGGAAAACCGCCGAAGGCGCCAAGGTCCTGTTCGTCGAGGCCCATGAGCTGCCGATGTTCGACCTGCGGCTTACCTTCGCCGCCGGCAGCAGTCAGGATCAGAACCATCCCGGCATCGCCGTGCTGACCAATGCCATGCTCAACGAAGGCGTGGCCGGCAAGGACGTCAGCGCCATCGCCCAAGGCTTCGAAGGCCTGGGCGCGGACTTTTCCAACGGTGCCTATCGCGACATGGCCGTCGCGTCGTTACGCAGCCTCAGCGATACCGACAAGCGCACCCCTGCCCTCAAGCTGTTCGCCGAGGTCGTCGGCAAACCTACCTTCCCGGCAGACGCCCTGGTACGCATCAAGAACCAACTGCTCGCCAGCTTCGAATTCCAGAAGCAGAACCCTGCCAAGCTGGCCAGCAACGAGCTGTTCACGCAGCTGTATGGCAGCCATCCGTATGCGCACCCCAGCGAGGGCGACGCCAAGAGCCTGCCGCGCCTTAGCATCGAGCAGCTGCGGGCCTTCCATCAACGTGCCTATGCTGCAGGCAACGCGGTGATCGCCATCGTCGGCGACCTGTCGCGCGGCGAAGCCGAGCAGATCGCCGCACAGGTATCCAGCGCCCTGCCCAAGGGCCCTGCGCTGGCCAAGCCGGCGCAACCAGTTGCGCCCGCAGCCGGTGTGACCCATATCGACTTCCCGTCCAAGCAGACGCAGATGTTCATTGCGCAGCTGGGCATCGACCGCAAGGACCCGGATTTCGCAGCGCTGTCCATGGGCAACCAGATCCTGGGCGGCGGTTCCTTCGGTACCCGCCTGATGAGCGAGGTCCGGGAAAAACGCGGGCTGACCTATGGGGTGTACTCAGGCTTCACGCCGATGCAGGTGCGCGGTCCGTTTCTGATCAACCTGCAGACCCGTGCCGAGCTCGGCGACGGCACCTTGAAGCTGGTGCAGGACATCCTGCGCGATTACCTCAAGACCGGCCCCACCCAGGAAGAATTGGACAACGCCAAACGCGAACAAGCCGGCAGCTTCCCGCTGTCCAATGCCAGCAACGCGAGCATCGTCGCGCAACTGGGCGCCACCGGTTTCTACGACATGCCGCTGACCTGGATGGAAGACTTCCTGCAGCAATCCCAGGCGCTGACCGTGGAGCAGGTGAAAGCTGCGATGAACAAACATCTGGATGCCGATAAACTGGTGATCGTCACGGCTGGCCCCAAGGTTGCGCAGCAACCGTTGCCGGCCCCTACGGACACACCCAATGAGCAACCGCTCGGCGTACCGGAGCACTGATGGCCAGCGTCAAAACCAAGCAACCCCATGGTGGCCAAGGCCACCTGCGCATCATTGGCGGCCAGTGGCGCAGCCGCAAATTGAGCTTCCCGGAAGCGCCCGGTCTGCGCCCTACCCCGGATCGGGTGCGTGAAACACTGTTCAACTGGCTGGCAGCGCACATCGAAGGTGCCAAGGTGCTGGATGCCTTCACCGGCAGCGGCGCGCTGTACCTCGAAGCGCTGTCGCGCGGCGCCAGCATGGCACTGGCACTGGATGCCAATGCCAGTGCCATTTCCAGCCTTCGGCACAATCTCGACCTGCTCGGGTGTGCCGTCGGCCAACTGCTGCAAAGCGATGCGCTCAAGTACCTGGAAACCCAGACCCCAAGCGCATTCGACCTGGTGTTCCTCGACCCCCCTTTCCACCAGAACCTGCTGCCAGCCACCTGCACACTGCTTGAAGACAAAGGCTGGCTGGCCGCGCGGGCCTGGATCTACACGGAGAGCGAGGCACCGCCCTCTGCGCTGCAGATGCCGGCAACATGGCGCCTGCACCGCGAGAAGAAAGCCGGACAGGTTTACTACTCCCTGTGGCAGCGTGGCTGACACAGGCTTGCCAAGGCAGCCACGTTGAACGCAACACACCCCAGCTTCCGCCCGGCCCTTGGGCTGGGCAACCCGCATCTACAGACGCTGTGGGGCCCTTTGTGGCGCAAGCAACCGGCACTGGCGCGCGAGCGCGAACGCCTGTGGCTGGAGGACGGCGACTTCGTCGACCTCGACTGGCACGGCCCACACGCACCCCATGCGCCACTGGTGCTGGTATTGCACGGCCTGACCGGATCATCCAACTCGCCCTACGTCGCCGGCCTCCAACGGCAGTTGGGGCTGCACGGTTGCGCAAGCGTGGCCGTCAACTGGCGCGGCTGCTCCGGCGAGCCCAACCTGTTGGCGCGCAGCTACCATTCCGGCGCCAGCGAAGACTTGCTGCACGTACTCGACCACCTGGGCAGGCAACGACCCCTGGCGCCGCTTTACGCCGTCGGTTATTCACTGGGTGGCAACATCCTGCTCAAGCACCTGGGTGAAAGCGGAGCGAACAGCCCATTGCAGGCCGCGGTGGCGGTATCGGTGCCGTTTCGCCTGGACCAGTGTGCCGACCGCATGACCCAGGGGTTTTCCAGGGTGTACCAGGCGCATTTCATGCGCGCCATGCTCGGCTACCTGACCGACAAGCGCAGCCGCTTCCAGCACGAGGGGCAGCACGAGGGACTGGCCGCGCTCGAAGCGCTGGGCTCGCTGCAGGGCATCAGGACCTTCTGGGATTTCGACGGGCAGGTCACGGCTCCGCTGCACGGTTTCAAGGATGCCCAGGACTACTATCGCCGCTCGTCGAGTCGCTACTACCTGAGCGGCGTCGCCAAACCCACGCTGATCATCCAGGCCAAGGACGATCCGTTCGTGTTTCCCCACAGCCTGCCCACCGCCGAGGAAATGTCGCCCTGCATCGAGTTCGAACTGCATGCGCGGGGCGGGCACGTCGGCTTCGTGGATGGCAGCCTGCGCAACCCCGGCTATTACCTGGAACGGCGCATACCGCAATGGCTGAACCAGTGGATCGAGTTCATGGCCCCTTCTGCACGGGCCGCTGCGGGTCGGTGATCCAGTCGCTCCAGGAGCCTGGATACAGCGTCGCCAACGGGTAGCCCGCCAAGGCCATGGCGAACAGGTTGTGGCAGGCGGTGACGCCCGAGCCGCAGTAGGCCACGGCCTCTTCCACAGGACGGCCCTTGAGTTGAGCATCGAACCGCTCACGTAACTGTTGCACAGGGAGAAAGCGCCCATCGGGCCCCAGGTTCTCGGTAAAGGCTGCGCACTGTGCGCCGGGAATATGCCCCGCCACAGGGTCGATGGGTTCGACCTCGCCCAGAAACCTGGGCAATGCGCGTGCGTCCAGCAAAGTCAACCCGGGCGCTTGCAGGCGCGCCTGCAGCTGGGTCGCATCGACCACACGCTCGTCGTCGGGCGCTGCAATGAAATCGCCTGGCTCGGTGGACGCTGCATCCAGACTCAAAGGCAGTCCGGCGGCGTGCCATGCCGCCAGCCCGCCGTCGAGAAGGAACACGCCGTCGCGCTTGCCCAGCCAGGTCAGCAGCCACCACGCACGTGCCGCATAGGCACCCGGCCCGTCATCGTAGAGAACCACCCGACTGTCTGCACCGATGCCCCAACGCTGCAGCCGTTCCTGCAACTGTCCAGGCTCGGGCAGCGGATGACGCCCGGTGACGCCCCTGACCGCCGGGGCGCTGAGGTCACGGCCCAGGTCGGCGAAACAGGCACCGGCGATGTGGCCCTCGGCATAGCTGCGCTGGCCGTAATCGGCGTCTTCCAGGCTGTAGCGGCAGTCGAGCAGGACCCATCCGGGGGAATCGATATGTTCGGCGAGCGCTTGCGGGCTGATCAGTTGCGCGAGGGGCATGAAGGACTCCGGCGGGGATGAATGATGGACCTGCGCGCAGCTGGAAAAGCTCGGGCAAGATCGATCGCGGCATGAATCACTGTAGCAGTCGGCACACCCGTTCGCGCGGCGCGTCGGGGCTGGCGGCCATCGTACAACGAGCGGTCGACCACCGCGACAGCGTGCCACAGTCGATCCCGCTTGCATTGCGCCATGGATGCAGGCTTGGCCCACCTCTCCGGCTGCGATACCATCGCATTCCCCAACAGATTCCCGCCAGGACGCCGTGATGAACCGAGTGTTGTACCCAGGTACCTTCGACCCGATCACCAAGGGTCACGGTGATCTGGTCGAACGCGCCTCGCGCCTGTTCGATCACGTGATCATCGCGGTCGCCGCGAGCCCCAAGAAAAACCCCCTGTTCGCCCTCGAGCAACGGGTGGAGTTGGCCCGCGAAGTGACGCGGCACCTGCCGAACGTCGAGGTCGTGGGCTTCTCGACCCTGCTCGCGCACTTTGCCAAGGAGCAGAACGCCAACGTGTTGCTGCGCGGCCTGCGGGCGGTGTCCGATTTCGAATACGAGTTCCAGCTGGCCAACATGAACCGGCAACTGGCCCCGGACGTGGAAAGCCTGTTCCTTACCCCTTCGGAACGCTATTCCTTCATTTCGTCGACGCTGGTGCGGGAAATTGCGGCCCTGGGTGGAGACATCACCAAGTTCGTCCACCCGGCCGTGGCCGAGGCGCTCACCCTGCGCTTCAGCAACAAGTAGCCGGCAAAGGTTGCGCCCGCGTGCACTACGGGCGCTAATGCGGCACAATTGCGCCCATTGGTTTTCACATGCCTGGGCCGTTGTCTCGGGCCGGAGTCTTCATGTCCCTTATCATCACCGACGATTGCATCAACTGCGACGTCTGCGAACCCGAGTGCCCGAACGCTGCCATTTCCCAGGGGGAGGAGATCTACGTGATCGATCCCAACCTGTGTACCCAGTGCGTAGGCCACTACGACGAGCCACAGTGCCAGCAGGTCTGCCCGGTGGATTGCATACCGCTGGACGAAGCGCATCCTGAATCTCAGGAACAGCTGATGGCCAAGTACAAGCAGATCACCGGCAAGCATTGATTCCAGCGCGCTGGCAGATGCGCCAGCGGCACGCTCAGTCGCGGTTGCCGTAGCCGCTGTTCGTGCAGCCCAGGCAACGCACGAAGGCGGCCCGGCCCGGATCGACCACCAAGGCCTTGCCGCTGGCGCCGACGTTGCCACCGGCGGCGGTGAACGGCAATGCGATCACGAACAGCCCCGCGCCCACGATAGTGGCGGCAACCAGCAGCGGCCGCGCGATCAGCAGATCGCCGATCATGGCATAGGCCGGCGGATTCTGGATCTGGTAGGTCGGGTCACCGCTGCTCGTGCTCATGCTCGAATCGGCGGCAGTGGCCGGCACGACGTGCAGGCCGAAACTGACGACCAGCGCCAGCGACAGGGTTCGAAACAGGTTCATGGCACAATCCTTCTGCTCACGTGGGGCGACTGCGATTTGCGATGGGGTCATCAGGGATGCAAGTAACTATATCAGCTGCCCGCCATTGTGCAGGCCGCGCGCAGCCGGATCATGTCTGGCAGCGCGGGCAATACACGCTGGCACGCTGGCCCAGCTTGACCTCGCGCAGGGTGGTACCGCAGACCTTGCACAGCTGCCCACCGCGGCCATAGGCGAACAATTCCTGCTGAAAGTAGCCCGGCTGTCCATCTCCGCCGATGAAGTCGCGCAACGTGGTACCACCGCGTTCGATCGCGTAGGCCAGGATGCGCTTGATCTCGACCGCCAGGCGCAGGTAGCGGCCGCGCGATATGCCCCCCGCCGCGCGGCGCGGGTCGATACCGGCGGCGAACAGCGCTTCGGTCGCGTAGATATTACCCACCCCGACCACCACTGCGTTGTCCATGATGAACGGCTTGACCGCCATGCTGCGGCCACGCGACAGCTCAAACAGCCGTTCGCCGTCGAACAGCTCGGTCAACGGTTCGGGCCCCAGCCCCTGGAGCAATGTGTGGTTGAGCGCATCCAGGCTCCAGAGCATGGCGCCGAAACGTCGCGGATCGGTGTAGCGCAAGGCCATGCCCGATTCCAGCTCGATGTCGACATGCTCGTGCTTGAGCGCCGGCAGGCCGGCTTCGACCAGGCGCAGGTTGCCCGACATGCCCAGGTGGCTGATCAAGGTGCCGACTTCGGCGTTGATCAACAGGTACTTGGCCCGCCGCTCGACGGCCACGATCCGCTGCCCGGACAACCGCGCATCCAGATCTTCGGGAATCGGCCAGCGCAGGCGCCGGTCGCGGACGATCACGCGGCTCACGCGCTGCCCTTCCAGGTGCGGGGCAATGCCCCGGCGAGTGGTTTCTACTTCGGGTAATTCAGGCATGGGGCCCCTGATGCGAAACGCGGATCGATAGGCAACCGTGCCCAGGCTCGACGCCTCGGACACCCTGAGATTCTAACCGCTAAGCCCCGCAGCGCCCACCGTGCGCACCGGGTCATTTGTCGAATGAGCCGTCGGCGACGGGGACGGCAGGTTATACTCCCGCTCTTTTTTCCGGAGCGACTTCATGTCCCTGCCCAGCCTTCGCCTCAAAGCCAACGCCGACCGCCGCCTGCGCGCCGGCCACCTGTGGGTCTACAGCAACGAGATCGACGTGGCCGCCACTCCGCTGAACGGGTTCCAGGCGGGCGATCAGGCCATTCTCGAAGCGGCGGGTGGCAAGCCCCTGGGCGTGGTTGCAATGAGCCCGAACAACCTGATCTGCGCTCGCTTGCTGTCGCGCGACGTCAAGCTGAGCCTGGACAAGTCGCTGTTGGTGCACCGCCTCAACGTGTGTCTGTCGTTGCGCGAGCGCCTGTTCGACAAGCCGTTCTATCGCCTGGTATTCGGCGATTCCGACCTGCTGCCGGGCCTCGTGGTGGATCGCTTCGGCGACATCCTGGTGGTGCAGCTGGCCTCGGCCACCATGGAACGCTACAAGGCCGATGTGATGGCCGCCTTGATCCAGGTGATCAAACCCAGCGGCATACTGTTCAAGAACGACTCGGCCGCGCGTGATGCCGAAGGCTTGGAACTCTACGTGGAAAGCGCCTTTGGCGTGGTGCCGGAATGGGTCGCCCTGGAAGAGAACGGCGTGAAGTTCGAAGCGCCGGTGATGGAAGGCCAGAAGACCGGCTGGTTCTACGACCACCGCATGAACCGCGCGCGCCTGGCGCCCTACGTCAAGGGCAAGCGTGTGCTCGACCTGTTCAGCTACATCGGCGGCTGGGGCGTGCAGGCCGGTGCCTTCGGCGCCAGCGAAGTGTTCTGCGTCGACGCTTCGGGCTTCGCCCTGGACGGCGTCGAGCGCAATGCCGCGCTCAATGGCTTCGCCGAAAAAGTCACCTGTGTGGAAGGCGATGTGTTCGAAGCCTTGAAAGAGCTGAAGGCCGCCGAAGAACGCTTCGACGTGATCGTGGCTGACCCGCCCGCGTTCATCAAGCGCAAGAAAGACCTGAAGAACGGCGAAGGCGCCTACCGCCGTCTCAACGAGCAAGCCATGCGCCTGCTCAGCAAGGACGGCATCCTGGTCAGCGCGTCGTGCTCCATGCACCTGCCCGAAGACGACCTGCAGAACATCCTGCTGACCAGCGCCCGCCACCTGGACCGCAACATCCAGCTGCTGGAACGCGGCGGCCAGGGCCCGGACCATCCGGTGCATCCAGCGATTCCGGAAACGCGGTACATCAAGAGCATTACGTGCCGGTTGTTGCCTAATAGCTGACGTACCGCGGCGCCTGGTTCGCGGCCACGGACCGCTCCTACAGAGAATTGTGTCGCCCGTGGGAGCGGTCATCGGCCGCGAAAAGGACGACGTGCACTGGCTGATGCACCGCGGCGCCTGGTTCGCGGCCACAGACCGCTCCTACGGAGAATCAAGAGGGCCTGGCTGCGTCAGGCCTTACTGCCGATTACTTGCCCTGCCCCACGTTCCATCCTTCCCCCATGGGTGTAGAATCGTCCTACTCATCGCCAATCATCCCCCGGCGGGTTTATGAGCTCGGCCGAACGCGTGGCGATCCCGCAGCGTTACCGGCCTCATCCGCAAGCACGGCAACACACCGCCCGAGCGTGCCGCGGACCAGGAAAAGCTCAATCCCTCATTGCAACCCGATTAGCCGCCCGGAGTCGTTCCATGCCTGACTATCGCTCGAAAACGTCCACCCACGGTCGCAACATGGCCGGTGCCCGCGCGCTGTGGCGTGCCACTGGCATGAAGGACGACGATTTCAAGAAACCGATCATTGCCATCGCCAACTCGTTCACCCAGTTCGTGCCGGGGCATGTGCACCTCAAGGATCTCGGTCAGCTGGTTGCACGCGAAATCGAGCGCGCCGGCGGCGTGGCCAAGGAATTCAACACGATTGCCGTGGACGACGGCATTGCCATGGGCCACGACGGGATGCTGTATTCCCTGCCCAGCCGCGAGATCATCGCCGACTCGGTCGAGTACATGGTCAACGCCCACTGCGCCGATGCCATCGTGTGCATCTCCAACTGCGACAAGATCACTCCTGGCATGCTGATGGCCGCCTTGCGCCTGAACATTCCGGTGATCTTCGTTTCCGGCGGGCCAATGGAAGCCGGCAAGACCAAGCTGGCCAGCCACGGCCTGGACCTGGTCGACGCCATGGTGATTGCCGCCGACGATACCGCTTCGGATGAAAAGGTCGCCGAATACGAGCGCAGCGCCTGCCCGACCTGCGGTTCGTGTTCAGGCATGTTCACCGCCAACTCGATGAACTGCCTGACCGAAGCCCTGGGCCTGGCCCTGCCGGGCAACGGCTCCACCCTGGCGACCCACAGTGATCGCGAGCAGCTGTTCCTGCAGGCGGGCCGTACCATCGTCGAGCTGTGCAAGCGCTACTACGGCGAGAACGACGAGTCGGTCCTGCCGCGCAATATCGCCAACTTCAAGGCATTCGAAAACGCCATGATGCTGGACATCGCCATGGGTGGTTCGACCAACACCATCCTGCACCTGCTGGCCGCTGCCCAGGAAGCCGAGATCGAATTCGACCTGCGCGACATCGATCGCTTGTCGCGTACCGTGCCGCAGCTGTGCAAGGTCGCGCCGAACATTCAGAAATACCATATGGAAGACGTGCACCGCGCTGGCGGCATCTTCAGCATCCTCGGCTCGCTGGCCCGTGGCGGCCTGCTGCACACCGACCTGCCGACCGTGCACAGCCGCAGCATGGCCGAAGGCATCGCCAAGTGGGACATCACCCAGACCACCGACGAAGCGGTGCACCACTTCTTCAAGGCCGGCCCCGGTGGCATACCGACGCAAACCGCCTTCAGCCAGTCGACCCGCTGGGACACCCTGGACGACGACCGCGAAAACGGCTGCATCCGCAGCTTCGAACACGCCTACTCCCAGGAAGGTGGCCTTGCCGTGCTCTACGGCAACATCGCAATGGATGGCTGCGTGGTGAAGACCGCCGGCGTGGATGAGTCCATCCACGTGTTCGAGGGCAACGCCAAGATCTTCGAAAGCCAGGACAGCGCGGTGCGTGGCATCCTCGCCGACGAAGTGCAGGCCGGTGACATCGTGATCATCCGCTACGAAGGCCCCAAGGGTGGGCCGGGCATGCAGGAGATGCTGTACCCGACGTCGTACCTCAAGTCCAAGGGCCTGGGCAAAGCCTGCGCGCTGCTCACCGACGGACGTTTCTCGGGCGGCACGTCCGGTCTGTCGATCGGCCATGCATCGCCTGAAGCGGCGGCAGGTGGTGCCATTGGCCTGGTGCAGGACGGCGACAAGGTGCTGATCGACATTCCCAACCGCTCGATCAACCTGCTGGTGGACGATGCCGAACTGGCTGCCCGTCGTGCCGAGCAGGACAAGAAAGGCTGGAAGCCGGTCGAGGTGCGCCCACGCAAGGTGACCACCGCACTCAAGGCCTATGCCCTGCTGGCCACCAGCGCCGACAAGGGCGCGGTACGCAACAAGGCGATGCTCGACGGGCTGTAAGACGCCCTTCGCTGGCAGGACCCTGCGGCCGGTCTTCACGCAACCTCTGCTGAAGACCGGCCTCTTGCCGTGCAGGCCCAAACGCTTATTCCAAAAACGCCTAACGATCTTCCATTCCGATATTAATTACCTTTCGATTCAGGGTGTTAGCATTCGCGATTGACCAGCGTCCGTAGAGCCGCGGTCGTCAATCTTTCGGAGCTGACATGAACCTGCCCCTGCTGTTGAACCTACTGATCTTCGCGGCATTGCTGCTGGGTCTGGCACAAACGCGTCGCACCGACTGGAGCCTGGCCAAGAAGGTCTTGCTGGGCCTTGCCCTGGGCGTTCTGTTCGGTATCGGCCTGCACACCGTCTACGGTGCCGGCCACCCTTTGCTCAAAAGCACCATCAGTTGGCTGGAACTGGTTGGCAACGGCTATGTGCAACTGCTGCAGATGATCGTCATGCCACTGATCTTCGCGTCCATCCTCAGTGCGGTAGCCCGTCTACACAATGCCTCTTCGCTGGGCAAGATCAGCTTTCTGACCATCGGCACGCTGCTGTTCACCACCGCAATCGCAGCACTGATCGGTATCGGCCTGACCAACCTGTTCGGCCTGACCGCCGAGGGCCTGGTGGCCGGGACTCAGGAAACGGCACGTCTGGCGACGATCCAGAGCGACTATGCGGGCAAGGTGGCCGACCTCAATGTGCCGCAACTGCTGCTCTCGTTCATTCCGCAGAATCCTTTCGCCGACCTGGCACGGGCCAAACCCACGTCGATCATCAGCGTGGTGATCTTTGCCGCGTTCCTGGGCATGGCGGCTTTGCAGCTGTTCAAGGACGATGCCGACAAAGGGGCGAAAGTGCTGGGTGCGATCGACGTGCTGCAGGCCTGGGTGATGCGCCTGGTGCGGCTGGTGATGAAGCTGACGCCCTACGGTGTGCTGGCCCTGATGGCCAAGGTGGTCGCCAGTTCCAACGTGCAGGACATCGTCAAGCTGGGCAGTTTCGTGGTGGTGTCGTACATCGGCCTGGCATTGATGTTCGCGGTGCATGGGCTGCTGCTGAGCCTGGCCGGGGTCAATCCGCTGCGGTTCTTCCGCAAGGTGTGGCCGGTGCTGACCTTTGCCTTCACCAGCCGCTCGAGCGCGGCGACCATTCCACTGAGCATCGAAGCGCAGACTCGTCGCTTGGGCGTACCTCAAGCGATCGCCAGCTTCGCCGCCTCCTTTGGTGCGACGATCGGCCAGAATGGTTGCGCTGGCCTGTATCCAGCCATGCTGGCGGTGATGGTTGCGCCCACGGTTGGGATCAACCCACTCGACCCGCTGTGGATCGCCACGTTGGTGGGCATCGTCACCCTGAGTTCGGCCGGTGTGGCCAGGGTGGGCGGCGGCGCGACCTTCGCTGCATTGATCGTACTGCCGGCCATGGGCTTGCCGGTCACCCTGGTGGCGCTGCTGATTTCAGTCGAGCCGCTGATCGACATGGGCCGCACGGCGCTGAACGTGAGCGGGTCGATGGCGGCGGGCACCATTACCAGCCAAGTGATGGGTCAGACCGACCAGGCTTTGCTGGCAGCCGATGAGCACAAGGAACTGGCTTCGGCGTAACCGCTGCTGCCTGTTCGTGGGCGCCCTCTCGAACAGGCGGCGCGAACAGGCCATCCGATCATCTGCGCGCCCATACCTCGAACGTGTAGGCCGGCTTGTCGTCGACCGCTTCGTTGGGCACGCTCGACACCCTCTGCCATTGGTTCTCGTCGAACTCGGGAAACCAGGCGTCCCCTTCCGGGTGCAAGGCTACCCGCGTCAGGTACAGGCGATCCGCCTGAGCAAAACCCAGCTCGTACAGCTGCGCGCCACCAATGAGCATCACTTCCTCTGCGCCCTGTTCGCGAGCCCAGGCTTCGGCACGATCGATGGCTGCCTGCAGCGAAGTGAACACTTCGGCACCTGGCAGTTGCAGGTCCGGCTGTCGGCTGACCACCAGGTTCAGGCGCCCCGGCAGTGGTCGGCCCAGCGAGTCCCAGGTCTTGCGACCCATGATGATGGGCTTGCCCAGGGTGGTTGCCTTGAAATACTTGAAATCCCCCGGCAGGTGCCAGGGCATGCTGTTGTCGATGCCGATCACGCGGTTCTCGGCGAGTGCCGCGATCAGGCTTAAAGGGAGAGATGTCTTCATGGCCGGCAGAATAGCAGAGCCTCCTTGGGTTATGCTCACGACGAATCGGCCGCCTGGAAAAACGCGTGAGCGCACCCACTGCATTGCATCGACTCTGGCTCAGTGAAGCCATCCGCCTGCGCGAAGAGCAGGCAGGCCCCCTGGAAGACCTGGAAGCCAACCGCCGTGCACGTCAGCAAGGCGGCGACCTGGCCGCGCGCATCGAGCACCGTGCTCTGCTGCTGGCCGAACGTGATGGCCAGCGCCAGGCCCTGGGCCACTGGTTGCAGGGTGCGCGACTGGCGATGCTGCTGCTGGGCGTACTGGCCGTGTTCAGCGGCGCGGGCCTGGCATTCGCGGCGCTGGGCGATGGTCTGCAGCCCGTCAACGTGTTCTGGGCGCTGGGCAGCCTGTTGGGGCTTAACCTCATTTTGCTGCTGAGCTGGGTGCTGGGGCTGGTCGCGTCCGGTGGACACGGTGCGGTGCTGGGCCGCCTGTGGTTGTGGCTCAGCGAGAAACTGGCGCGTGATGCGCAAGCCGTGCATCTGGCACCGGCGCTGGTATTGCTGCTGCAGCGGCGGCGACTCAACCGCTGGGCCTTGGGCACACTGGTGCATGGGCTGTGGCTGCTGGCCTTGCTGAGTGCGCTGGCCGTGCTGCTGTTGCTGCTGGCGACCCGGCGCTATGGTTTCGTCTGGGAGACCACCATTCTGGGCGCGGACACCTTCATCAACCTGACTCGGATGTTGGGCGCCGTGCCCGCGCTGCTGGGTTTCAGTGTGCCGGACATCGACATGATCCGCGCCAGTGGCGATCAGTCGACCAACATCGAAGGCGCACGCCAGGCTTGGGCGGGTTGGCTGGTCGGCGTGCTGCTGGTGTTCGGTATCGGCCCGCGCCTGGTGCTGGCCGCGTTCTGCCAATGGCGTTGGCGCCGAGGCCGCGCGGGTTTGACCCTGGATACCAGCCTGCCCGGCTACAGCCAGTTGCGCGAACGGCTGATGCCCAGCAGCGAACGCTTGGGCGTGCGCGATGAGGCGCCAGACGCGTTGCCGCATGTCACCACTCAAGCAGCCAGCGAATCGAGCAGCGGCGCTGTATTGGTAGCACTGGAACTCGACGGCCAGCATCCGTGGCCGCCTGCCCTGGCGCCCGACATTCAGGATGCCGGCGTGCTCGACAGCCGCGAGTCGCGCCAGCGGCTGCTGGAACAGATGACCCGCTTTCCGCCCGCGCGGCTGGTGATCGCCTGCGATCCGCGGCGCTCGCCGGATCGCGGCAGCCTTGGCCTGATTGCCGAACTGGCCAGGTGCGCCACCGTTACCCGAGTGTGGTTGTTACCCGCGCCACCCGGCCAGGCCCTCGACCCACAACGCCGTGGAGATTGGCAGGCGGGGCTGGATGCACTGGGCCTGCCGGTCGATGCATCGACCCCGTTGAGCTGGCTGGAGACAGGCCATGAGTAAGCCCCTGACCCTGGCCGTGGTCGGCCATACCAACGTCGGCAAGACTTCGCTGCTGCGTACGCTTACCCGCGACGTGGGTTTTGGCGAAGTGTCACACCGGCCCAGCACCACACGACATGTGGAAGGCGCACGTCTTTCGGTGGATGGCGATGCCTTGTTGGAGCTCTACGACACCCCTGGGCTGGAAGATGCCATTGCCTTGCTGGAATTCGTGGAGCGTCTGGATCGCCCCGGCGAGCGTCTCGACGGTCCGGCGCGGGTCGAGCGGTTTCTGCAGGGCAGCGAAGCCCGTCAACGCTTCGAGCAGGAGGCCAAGGTGCTGCGCCAGTTATTGGCTTCGGATGCGGGCCTGTACGTGATCGACGCACGCGAGCCGGTGCTGGCCAAGTACCGGGATGAGCTGGAAGTGCTGGCCAGCTGCGGGAAACCGCTACTGCCAGTGCTCAATTTCGTCAGCAGCAGCCTGCAGCGCGAGGGGGATTGGCGCGAGGCCCTGGCCCGCCTTGGTTTGCATGCCTTGGTGCGCTTCGACAGCGTGGCGCCGCCCGAAGACGGTGAACGGCGTCTTTATGAAAGCCTGGCGTTGCTGCTGGAGCATTCCCGTCCGGCCCTGCAGCGGCTGATCGACGATCAACAGGCACAACGGCTGGCGCGCCAGGGCAGCGCGCGGCGGTTGATTGCCGAACTGCTGATCGACTGCGCCGCCTGTCGTCGCAGCGTTACCAGTGACGCCGCGGCGGGCGCCATCGAAGACCTCCGCCAAGCGGTGCGCACACGCGAGCAGCGCTGCGTGGAAACGTTGCTGAAACTGTATGCCTTCCGCAGCCAGGATGCCTCGGCAGGCGGCCTGCCGCTGTCGGATGGGCGCTGGGGAGACGATCTGTTCAACCCCGATACGCTCAAGCAGCTGGGGGTGAAGGTCGGCGGCGGCATTGCGGCCGGCGCAGCGGCTGGCGCGGGCGTCGACCTGCTGGTGGGCGGTTTGACCTTGGGCATGGCGGCCATCGCTGGGGCCATTGCCGGCGGCGCGCTGCAAACCGCACGGGGCTATGGCGCGCGCTTGCTGGGCAAGTTCAAGGGCGAGCGCGAACTGACCGTGGACGACAATGTGCTACGGCTGCTGGCGTTGCGCCAACAGCAATTGGTCAAAGCCCTCGATGCCCGTGGCCATGCCGCCATGGGCACCATCGAAGTGGCGGCGCCACAGGAGCAGACCTGGCGCGAAGGCAAGCTGCCCGAAGCCCTGAACAAGGCCCGCGCCTATCCGCAATGGTCCTCGCTCAACGGCCACAAGCACCTGAGCCAACGCGAGCGCGAAGAGCAGATCGAGGCGGTGGCCCGGCAGCTCTGACAACCCCGTAGGAGCGGCGCGGTATGTCAGATGCATCGGGGTGAGCCTTTCGCGGCCGATGACCGCTCCTACGCTGAGATCCGCAGTGCCACGAACCTTGTAGGAGCGGCCAGTGGCCGCGAAAAGAGCGCCGCGGTATGTCAGATGCATCGGGGGGGCCTTTCGCGGCCGATGACCGCTCCTACGCTGAGATCCGCAGTGCCACGAACCTTGTAGGAGCGGCCAGTGGCCGCGAAAAGAGCGCCGCGCAGTCACGGGTGCAACGTCACTTGCGCAGTAACCGCAGCCCGTTGAACACCACCAACAGGCTTACGCCCATGTCGGCAAACACTGCCATCCACAGCGTTGCCATACCGGCCACGGTCATCAGCAGAAACACTGCCTTGATCGCCAGGGCCAGTACGATGTTCTGCAGTAACACGGCGCGGGTCTGCCTCGACAGCCGAATGAACGCCGGTATCTTGCGCAGATCATCGTCCATCAAGGCGACATCGGCGGTTTCGATCGCAGTATCGGTGCCCGCTGCCGCCATGGCGAAACCGATTTCGGCCCGCGCCAGCGCCGGTGCATCGTTGATGCCGTCACCGACCATGCCGACCCGATGTCCTTGGGCGTACAGCTGCTCCACAGCCTTGAGCTTGTCGGCAGGCAACAGATCGCCAATGGCCTGATCGATACCCACTTGAGCAGCAATCGCCTTGGCGGTGTGCGGGTTGTCTCCGGTCAGCATTACGGTCTTGATGCCCAGGGCATGCAACTGGGCAATGGCCTCGCGGCTGGTCTGCTTCACCGTATCGGCCACCGCGAACAACGCCACCGGCCCCTGCGGGCCCAGCAATACCACGACCGATTTACCTTCGCGCTCCAGCTGATCAAGTTGCGCTTCCAGCGCCGGGGAGCACTGACCCAGCTCTTCCACCAAGCGATGGTTGCCCAGGTGATAGGTCTGCCCTTCCACCTGGCCCTTGATGCCTCGCCCAGGCAAGGCCTCAAAGTTGTCCAAGGCCAGGGCCGCCTCATTTGCGTCAGCAGCAATCGCTCGCGACACAGGATGGTCCGAACGTCCCGCCAACGCCTGAGCAATCGCCTGGGCCCGGCCTTCGAAGGCGGAATCGAGCAGCGCGTAATCGGTCTGCACCGGCTTGCCATGGGTCAGCGTGCCGGTCTTGTCCAGCGCCAGATAGTCCAGTTTGTGACCACCTTCCAGGTACACGCCCCCCTTGACCAGGATGCCTTTGCGCGCAGCCGCAGCCAGCGCACTGACGATGGTAACCGGGGTAGAAATGACCAGCGCGCAGGGACAGGCGACCACCAGCAGTACCAGCGCACGGTAGATCCAGTCGAACCAGGCGCCGAAACCTACCAGCGGCGGTACCACAGCGATCAAAAGAGCCAGGGCAAACACCACCGGCGTATAGATCCGTGAAAAGTTATCCACAAAGCGCTGAGTGGGTGCCCGCGCGCCCTGCGCCTGCTCGACCGCATGGATGATACGCGCCAGTGTCGACTGGCCAGCCGCGGCAGTGACCTGAAACTCCAGCGAACCCGCCTGATTGATGGTGCCGGCGAACACCTTGTCGCCAACGCCCTTCTCCACCGGCAAGCTCTCACCGGTAATAGGTGCTTGATCGATGCTGGATTGACCGGAAATCACTTCACCATCAAGACCGATGCGTTCCCCTGGACGCACACGCACGATGGCCTCCAGAGCGACAGTCTTGACGTCCTGTTCCAGCCATTGGCCATCGGCCTGGCGCACGGTGGCCGTGTCCGGCGTGAGGCGCATCAGACCGCCAATCGCATTGCGCGCACGATCCAGGGATTTGGCCTCGATCAATTCGGCCACGGTGAACAGGAACATCACCATCGCCGCTTCCGGCCACTGGCCGATCAGCACCGCACCGGTCACCGCGATGCTCATCAACGCGTTGATATTGAGGTTGCCGTTCTTCAGCGCGATCCAGCCCTTGCTGTAGGTGCCCAGGCCGCAACTGGCAATCGACACCAAGGCCAGCAATGCCACGACCCAAGTCGGCGCCGCCTGGGTGAAATGGACCACTTCGGCCGCGACCGCCGTCACGCCTGACAGCGCCAGCGGCCACCAGGGCTTGCGCGGCGTCGGCAGCGCACTGGCGGCAGGCTCGTCTCCATTGATGGGTTCGGCATGCATCCCCAGCGATTTGATGGCGCTCTCGATCGCCTGGGTATCGGGCAGCGAATGGCGCACGCCAAGCACGCGGTTGATCAGATTGAAATCCAGCTGCTGCACGCCGGCCAGCTTGGCCAGCTTGTTCTGGATCAGCGCCTGCTCGGTCGGACAGTCCATGGCTTCGATGCGGAACTGGCTCAGCCGTGCATCCTGGCTGTCCCCG
Organism: Pseudomonas sp. CFBP 8758; assembly: GCF_014841725.1. Taxonomy (NCBI): domain Bacteria; kingdom Pseudomonadati; phylum Pseudomonadota; class Gammaproteobacteria; order Pseudomonadales; family Pseudomonadaceae; genus Pseudomonas; species Pseudomonas sp. CFBP 8758. The sequence continues at coordinate 342,228 of NZ_JACYUK010000007.1, forward strand.
GGCGCGAGCTGGACGGTCGAGGGCGCCGTTGCCTTGCCTGCGCAGCAATGGCTGGCGGGTGCAGGGCTGTGCTCGTGCTCGTGCTCGTGCTTATGATCGTGGGCATGGCCGGAGGTGGGGTGGCTCATTGGTCGCAATTCCCTGAAGTGCAGGTTGCCAAGTGAACACCCTGTAGCCACTATAGGGTCAAGCACCTTTTTGCAGGTCATCAGCATGAAAATCGGAGAACTGGCGAAAATTACCGACTGCCAGGTCGAAACCATCCGCTACTACGAACGCGAACACCTATTGCCCCTGCCGGCCCGCACCGATGGCAACTACCGCCTCTACACCCAGGCCCATGTAGAGCGACTCACCTTCATACGCAATTGCCGCATCCTCGACATGACCTTGGATGAGATTCGCAACCTCCTGACCCTGCGCGACAGTCCTCAAGATCAATGCCAGAGCGTCAACGACCTGATTGACGAGCACATTCATCACGTCAAGGCACGCATAGACGGCCTGGTTGCGCTGCAGGAACAACTCGTTGCCCTGCGCCAGAAATGCCACGGGGGCACTGCCGAAGAACACTGCGCAATCCTTCAGCGCCTGGAAATCAGCGGCGCCGTCACCGTTCCCGATGCCGAACACTCCCATGTAGGCCGCAGCCACGGGCATTGAACGACTGAACACAGCCTGTGGGAGCGGGCTCTGCCCGCGAAAAGAGCACTGCGTTTCGTCAGGCATACCGCGGCGCGGCCTTCGCGGGCAGAGCCCGCTCCCACAAGAGATTACACAACCTCGTAGGAGCGGTCCGTGACAGCGAAACAGGCGCGGCGGTTCATCGGATACACGCCCCCATTCGAATCCTGTGAGAAGTGTGAATAATATATGACTCATTAAATTTGACATGAACCATATACAGCTCATACTCAACCCATGCTAACCACACTTCTGCAACAGATCCGCAACCGCCGCCAACAACTGGGCCTTCAGATCCAGGACATGCCCTTGCGCACGGGCCTCACCCGCCAGCAATACGGAAAGATCGAAAAAGACGGCAACCCGCGCCTCAACACCCTCGACCTGATTGCCGAAGGCCTGGACGCCAGCATGGTCCTGGTACCCAAGGATCAACTCAAGCTGATCGAAAAGATCCTGGCAGGCGCACCGGTGTACTTCGAGGACGCTCGCCCTGTGGATAACTATCCGGAAAATCCTTGGGACGATCTGCCATGAGCATCGAGACCGTAGCGGCCTTGAAGCTGACGCTGCATTCGCAACTAGTCGGTTATGTCACCGGCCATTCGAATGGCAAGAATGTACTTACCTTGGCGCCGGATTACATCGATGATCCACACCGCCGCACGCTGACCTTATCTCACCTCAATCCGGGCATATTCAGGCGTCAACTGGCAAACAAACACCCCTACATCACCCATCACCGGCTGCACCCGGTGTTGAGCAATCTACTTCCGGAAGGCGCGCTGCGTGGCCTGGTTGCGCAAGCCATGAAAGTGCATCCAGACAGCGAATTTCCCTTGTTGAGCTGGCTCGGTCAGGACTTGCCGGGTGCATTGGTCGCCACTCCCGTATCTGCCGAACACATACCCGCCTATGCGCTGGGCAACCACGGCAAGATCACTCCAGTATCCATCGACACACCCGACCATCGCTCGCATTTCTCGCTGGCCGGCGTACAGATGAAATTCTCCATGCACGACCGGGATGGTCGTTACATAACCGCAGACCCCACGGCGCCGGGAGACTGGATCATCAAGACGCCTTCCACCGTTCATCCATTCGTGCCGCTCAACGAATACACCTGCATGAAACTGGCACAACTGGCAGGCGTCGACATTCCTGAAATACGCCTGGTCGGCATGGACATGATCGACAGCCTGCCCGCAATCAACCTACCCGACGAGCAATGGGCCTATGGCATTCGCCGTTATGATCGGCTTGCTGGAGGTCAGCGCGTTCATTCAGAAGACTTCGCCCAGGTGCTTTACGCCTACGCACACGATAAATACCGCAGCGGCCGTTATGAACAGATCGCCAAATTGCTCTACACCCAGACCCGCCATGGCCAACGGGATGTCACGCAAATGGCTGTGCGTTTGCTGGTCAATGTGCTGCTGGCCAACGGCGACGCCCACCTGAAGAACTGGAGCCTGATCTATCCAGATGCGTTGAACGCGGAACTGTCCCCGGCTTACGACATCGTCGCGACCAAGGTGTTTATTCCCGGCGAGAGCCAGTACGCGCTGAACATGGCCGATACGAAAGCCTGGTATGACGTCTCTCTCGAACACTTCAGACGTTGGGCCGAGACCTCTGGAATACCTTGGCGACCCGTGCTCGCTCATCTACGACAAACGCTGGACGCGGCACGAACGCTTTGGCCTGAAGCACTAGCCGCCAGCGTCATGAGGCCGGACCAGCAAGCGATCCTGCGCCAGCATTGGCAACAGCTGCATGCGGATTTTCGGATCTCTTAACTGAATCAGCGAGCAAGGTTTTGAAACAATGCTGGTTTCGCTATTGCAAAGCCTGCCTATAGGTTCGTTGCACATGTCCAACAAAAAGGACCCGTTATGAATCGCACTGCAACCCCCTTTCAACTATCAGATCTGCGCGCTGAACCTGGTTTTCTTGCAGTCGTGGGAGAGCGGCTGTGGCAAGCCTGGTGGAAGGAAGACGGCTATACCCTGGAAGATGTGCTGACGCTTCTGGATAACAGTCTGCGTTCCGAGCCCATTCCCACCACTTTGGTCGCTCATGCAGGCGCGCGGTTCGTGGGCACGGTATCGCTGATCGTCTCGGACATGGATGAACGACCGCAGTACTCACCTTGGCTGGCGGCGCTGTGGGTAGAGGCCGAAAGCCGCAACCAGGGCGTTGGCGCGGCGTTGCTTGCAGCCGGCATGCAGCGAGCGAAGGCGGCGGGTGTCGAACGAGTGTATCTGTGCGCCGTCGAAGAAAAGTCGGCGTACTACCGGCGGCTTGGCTGGGAGCAGATCGAGACTGACGTTGGGGGGATGAATATCTTCACAAGGGCGTCAAGGTAGTCGAATCGCGGTGTCTGTTTCGCGGCCGATGACCGCTCCTACAGGGGATCGCACAATTCTGTGGGAGCGGTCCGTGGCCGCGAAAAGGACGCCGCGTTTCGTCAGGCATACCGCGGCGCGCCCGCTCCCACAAAGGATCACACGATCCTGTAGGAGCGGTCAGCGGCCGCGAAAAGGACGCCGCGTTTCGTCAGGCATACCGCGGCGCGGCCTTCGCGGGCAGAGCCCGCTCCCACAAAGGATCACACGATCCTGTAGGAGCGGTCAGCGGCCGCGAAAAGGACGCCGCGTTTCGTCAGGCATACCGCGGCGCGGCCTTCGCGGGCAGAGCCCGCTCCCACAAAGGATCACACGATCCTGTAGGAGCGGTCAGCGGCCGCGAAAATGACGCCGCGTTTCGTCAGGCATACCGCGGCGCGCCCTTCGCGGGCAGAGCCCGCTCCCACAGGAGATCCAACAGTGTTTCGCCCCCTCATTAGGGGATGATCAAACCGCCATCGGTGCAGTCAGTGGGGCGTGGTGTTCGTAGCCTTCCAGCGAAAAATCGCTCGGCTCGATCAGCTCCAGCCACTCGGGTTGGTACACCCCGGTCTTGGCGAACTCGGGTACGCGGTCCGAGATCACCAGTTTGGGGGCCGGCAGCGGCTCGCGCTTCATCTGCTCGTTGAGCATGTCCAGGTGGTTCTCGTACACATGGGCGTCGCCGATGAAGTAGGTGAACCAGCGTGGCGTGTAGCCCGTCAGGCGACCGACCAGGGACAGCATCGCGGCGCCTTCGGTGAGGTTGAACGGCGTGCCCAGGCCCAGGTCATTGGAGCGGATGTACAACGTCAGCGAGATCTCGCGGGTTTCCGGGTTGGGGTGGAACTGGTACAGCAAGTGGCATGGCGGCAGCGCCATCTCGTCGAGTTGAGCGCAGTTCCAGCCGTGGAACAGGATCCGCCGGCTGCCGGGGTCCTTGATGATGGTGTCGACGCATTGGCGAATCTGGTCGATGGCCTTGTACAGCACCACAAAGCCTTCGCCGTTTTCTTCGGCCTGGGCAATCTGCAGATATCCCTGGCTGGTGGCCAGTTCGATCGCCGCTGGGTTGCTCAGGGCGATGCGCTTGTAAGCCGGCCACTGGCGCCACTGCACGCCATAGATCTCGCCCAGGTCGTCTTCACCCTGGCGGAACGGGTTGGCCAGCCATTGAGCGTTCTCGTTGGCGTTCTGGTCCCAGACCTTGCAGCCAAGGGCGCGGAATTCGGCGGCATTGTTGACCCCGCGCAGAAAACCGACCATTTCGCCGATGGCCGACTTGAACGCCAGCCGCCGGGTAGTGATCGCCGGAAAGCCTTCCTGCAGGTCGAACCGCAGCATGGCACCCGGGAAACTGATGGTGCGCACGCCGGTGCGGTTGCTTTGCAAGGTGCCGTTCTTGATGACGTGGGCGACCAGTTCCAGATATTGCTTCATGACTTACCTGCATCGTTCAGGGCGCAACCGCAGTCACGCCCAGGCAAAAAGAATCAAACGGCCGGACGTGGAGCCGCCGGCGTGCGGTGGTAGGCCCACCAGATCAACCCCAGGCCGCCCAGGATCATCGGCAGACACAGCACTTGTCCCATGGTCAGCCAGCCCCACGCCAGGTAGCCCAGCTGCGCATCGGGCACACGGACGAATTCGACGATGAAACGGAAGATTCCGTAGAACAGCGCGAACATGCCCGATACCGCCATGGTCGGCCGCGGTTTGCGCGAGAACAGCCAAAGAATGATGAACAGCGCGACGCCTTCCAGGGCAAACTGGTAGAGCTGCGAGGGGTGACGGGGTAACTGCGCCGGATCGCTGAAAGGCGGAAAGATCATCGCCCATGGTACGTCGGTGGCCTTGCCCCACAGCTCGGCGTTGATGAAGTTGCCGATACGCCCGGCGCCCAGCCCGATCGGCACCAGCGGCGCGATGAAGTCCATCAGTTGGAAGAATGATTTGTCGTTCTTCCTGCCGAACCACCAGGTCGCCAGCATCACGCCCAGCAGCCCGCCATGGAACGACATGCCGCCCTTCCACACCTCGAATATCAAAGTCGGGTTGGCGATGTATTGCTCCAGGTCGTAGAACAGCACGTAGCCGAGGCGGCCGCCGACGATCACCCCCATTGCGCACCAGAACACCAGGTCCGAGAGCTTTTCCTTGGTCCAGGTCGGGTCGAAACCGTTGAGCCGGCGCGAAGCCAGCAACCAGGCGCCACCAATGCCCACCAGGTACATCAAGCCGTACCAGTGGATTTTCAGCGGTCCGATGGCCAGGGCCACCGGGTCGATCTGCGGGTAAGGCAGCATTACGATTCCTCAGCTAAGCAAAAAACTCATGCCGACGCTGAACAGCAGCGCGGCGAACAGGCGTTTGAGCACACGTGGCGATAACTTGTGCGCCAGGCGTGCCCCGTATTTGGCGAAAAACATGCTGGTGATGGCGATGCCCGCCAAGGCCGGCAGGTAGACGAATCCGAAACTATGCGCTGGCAGGCCCGGCTCGTGCCAGCCCAGCACCATGAAACTTGTCGCGCTGAACAGGGCGATCGGCAGGCCGACCGCCGAGGACGTCGCGACGGCCTGCTGCATCGGCACGCTGCGCCAGGTCAGGAACGGCACGGTCAACGAGCCGCCACCGATACCGAATATGGCCGAAGCCCAACCGATCACCGTGCCGGCCACGCCCAGCCCCAGTTTGCCGGGTACCTGACGGGTGGCCTTGGGCTTGAAGTCCAGCGCCATCTGCACGGACACCAGCACGGCGAACACGCCGATGATTTTCTGCAGGTGCGGGCCCTGGATCAGCGACGCGGTGAACGCGCCGATGCCTGCGCCTACCACGATACCCAGGGTCATCCAGCCGACCACTGGCCACTGCACCGCTTTCATCCGGTGGTGGGTACGAATGGCATTGATCGAGGTGAACACGATGGTGGCCAGCGAGGTGCCCACCGCCAGGTGCGTCAGTACCGAGGCATCGAAGCCCTGCAAGGTGAAGCTGAACACCAGCACTGGCACGATGATGATACCGCCGCCCACGCCGAACAGGCCGGCCAGCACGCCAGCGCAGGCACCGAGCAGTAGATACAGCGCGAATTCCATGGTTGCCCCCGTAAACAGTTCGGCATGGTACCGGAACCGGTGCCCTACGCTCCACCTTGCAGCGATGGATAGGCGCGCCGGGGATCGGTAGAGTGAAGCCAAACTACAAGGATTTCCACGTATGTGCCTGATCGTTTTCACCTGGCAGCCCGGTGACGCCCACCCGCTGGTGCTGGCGGGCAACCGTGACGAATTCCATGCACGGCCCACGGCGCCCCTGTCCCCGTGGCGGGAACACCCCGGCGTCCATGCCGGGCGGGATCTGGAAGCCGGCGGTACCTGGCTGGGCATCGGGCCCGAGCAGCGCATCGCCGCCCTGACCAATATCCGCCGACCTGGCCAGCCGCCCGCCCGACGTTCCAGAGGTGATCTGGTCGCAGGCTTTCTCACCGGCACGGAGTCGATCGACGATTACCTGCAGCGTGTCATGGACCGCCTGGACGAGTATGCCGGATTCAATCTGCTGCTCGGCGATGGCCAGCGCCTGTGCTACCTGCATTCGGCCGCGGGCACCTCGCAGTATCTGTCGGCGGGCACCTATGGATTGTCCAATGCCGGGCTCGATACGCCATGGCCCAAGCTGGTGAAGGCGCGTCAGGGGCTGGAAGCATTGGGCAGCCAGCCCCATGCGCTGCTGGACATGCTGGCCGACCCGGCCCAGGCGCCCGAGCATGCATTGCCCGACACCGGCGTGGGCCTGGCCACCGAGCGGCTGCTCTCGAGCGTATTCATTACCGGGGCCAGCTACGGGACGCGGGCCAGCACCGTAGTCATCGTCGATGCCGCAGGTCGTCGGGAAATGATCGAGCGCAGCTTCGGCCCACTGGGCAGCGCACTGGGCGAAGTGCATCTGCAATCGGTCTAGCCAGGTGTGCGCTAAACCGAACGGCCAATGCGTTTGCCCTGCCGCTTGCCGATGTCGCTGGCCTGGCCATCGCGCTGCTTGCCGGTGCGGGCATCGCTGATCAGGCCGGGAATCAATGCCCCTTCAGGCAGATTCTTCCAGAAGCGGGTAGGCAGGTGGCCCTGCATGACCTTGGGGTTCAGGCGCGCAGGATTGAAGATGTGGCTGTAATAGGTCAGCCACAGCTCGCCTTGCGGGTCGTGCGCCTGCTGCGCCAGTTGCTGCCACTCCAATGGGCATTGCCGTTCATGGATCAACTGAGTGCCGTCGTAATAGACCCCGTCCTGCGGCGTTGCGATCAGCCAGCGACTGCGCCCCATGCGGCCGATGAAGTGCTCGCTGGCGAGGGCCAGAATGTCGTGGGCCGGTTCGTGCCAGGCCACGTACTCGGGGCCCGGTGGACCCTCGGCTGCCACCGGCAGCTCGACGAAACGCAGGAAGGCATGCAGATGATGGCTTTCGCGTCGCACCTGCTTGATGCGCCGGTGCAGTTCACTGCCCAGGCGATCACCCGCCAGCATGGCCGTGCGATCGCCGTGACTGACGCGCCAGAGCACCTCGTACAACAGGCTCCAGCGTTGCTCGCCGCGGTACTGTGCTGCGCTTTCAAGAAGCTCGATGAGGGCTAGGGGAATGCGCGCCTGGAATGGCCCGACTTCAGCCGGGTAGTGCTCGTCCGTGGCGAACAGGTCCGCCACGGTGTTCCAGCCCACATGACTCGGATCGATCTGATGGCTGAGCAGCCAGCGCGCCTGTTGCCGCCAGGTCGCGAACAGGTCGTCGCAATCCAGGCATATCATCCCCACAGCCCCAACTGCTGAGGTTGCGGGCGATCACGCAGCTGATCGCGCAGCAACAGGGTGGAAATCTCGGCCTGCTGTGGGTGGTAGTCGCTGGTGATGAAGAACGGCTTGGCCTTGGCCAGCACGCAGCGCAGGCGGGTCAGGTCTTCATAGCGAATCCGCCGCTGCCGGCGCAGCTCCACCAGGCGCTTGGTGGTACGCAGGCCGATACCGGGTATGCGCGCGATCAGCGCGGGTTCGGCACGGTTCAGGTCCAACGGAAAAACGCTTCGGTTTTCCAGGGCCCAGGCCAGTTTCGGGTCGATGTCCAGCGCCAGGTCGCCCGGACCGGACAGCAATTCGTCCGCCTTGTAGCCATAGCTGCGCAGCAGGAAGTCGGCCTGGTAGAGGCGGTGCTCGCGCATCAGCGGCGGCGCTGCCAGCGGTACGCTCTTGGGACTGTTGGGAATCGGGCTGAACGCCGAATAGTAGACCCGCTTGAGGCCGAAGTTGCCGTACAGCGACTCGGCGCTGTGCAGGATGGTGCTGTCATCGGTCTGGTCGGCACCGACGATCATCTGCGTGCTCTGCCCAGCCGGTGTGAAACGGGGCGCGCGCGGCTCGTTGAGCACGGTCTGCTGACCGGTGTAGATGGTGCTCATGGCTTTCTTGATCGAAGCCACGTCTTTTTCCGGGGCCAGGGTCTGCAGGCTGGCATCGGTGGGCAGCTCGATGTTGACGCTCAAGCGATCGGCATAGCGACCGGCTTCGGCGATCAGCGCCGGGTCCGCTTCGGGGATGGTCTTGAGGTGGATGTAACCGCGAAACTGATGTTCCTCGCGCAGCAGGCGTGCAACGCGAATCAACTGCTCCATGGTGTAGTCGGCCGAGCGAATGATGCCGGAGCTCAGGAACAGCCCGCTGATGCAGTTGCGGCGATAGAAGTCCACCGTCAGGCGCACCACTTCTTCGGGCGTGAAGCGCGCCCGCGGCACGTCACTGGAGCGGCGGTTGACGCAATACTGGCAATCGAACAGGCAGAAGTTGGTCAACAGGATCTTGAGCAGCGATACGCAGCGGCCGTCCGGCGTGTAGCTGTGGCAGATGCCCATGCCATTGGTCGAGCCCAGCCCGCCCTTGCCTTCCGAGCTGCGCTTGGGCGCACCGCTGCTGGCGCACGAGGCATCGTACTTGGCGGCGTCGGCGAGGATGCTGAGCTTATCGATCAATTGCATGAAATTTCCCGATACTGTTTTTATGTACAGTACAGAAATACCGGGCTGCCAGCAACGCCACCGGTCGGCCAGAAGCCAGGCAATACGCGGCCTGGGCCCCGACCTTCGGTAACCCCCAAGGGCTCAGCCGACGGTGTCGAACTGATCCTTGATGTAGCGGATTTCGCTGCGTCCGTGAGGCGCTGGCAGGCCATCTTCGCCGAGGTTGACGAATACCAGCTTGTCCACGGTGAGGATGCTCTTGCGGGTGATCTTGTTGCGCACTTCGCAGGTCAGGGTGATGGAGGTGCGCCCGAATTCGGTGGCGGTGATGCCCAGCTCGATGATGTCGCCCTGGCGCGAAGCGCTGACGAAGTTGATCTCGGAAATGTACTTGGTCACCACGCGCTGATTGCCCAACTGGACGATGGCGTAGATGGCCGCTTCCTCGTCGATCCAGCGCAGCAGGCTGCCACCGAACAAAGTGCCGTTGGGGTTGAGGTCTTCGGGTTTTACCCATTTGCGCGTATGAAAATTCATGCTGGCTCCTCTGTTCTTCACCTAAGTGGCTCGAATCATGGCAGACCGCGGCGCCCGGCTCCATTGAGCTTTGCCTATGAATACCATTATCGATCCGGCGCTGATCGTCAGAAATACTTTGGCAGCTGGGCACATCGCTATATAATCGCCACCGATTCACCCAACGGCCTTTTTCACTCCCGGCCGTTCCCGCCACCCGTCCGAGGGGCGCTGCAGCAGGTTCGACCTGTCAGGCTCGGATGGGGCGTTGTCCCTTCAGGCCTTGCCTGGGGACGCCAAACGCACACAACGGCGCCCATTCGAACCTTACGAATGGAGGCTCTTAATGAGCGCTGTACTTACGCCTGCTGGTTTTTCCGATTTCAAAGTCGCCGACATCTCCCTGGCTGCCTGGGGCCGTCGCGAAACCATCATTGCCGAGTCGGAAATGCCCGCACTGATGGGCCTGCGCCGCAAATATGCCGGCCAGCTGCCGCTCCAGGGCGCGAAGATCCTGGGTTGCATCCACATGACCATCCAGACCGCCGTGCTGATCGAGACCCTGGTCGCCCTGGGTGCCGAAGTGCGCTGGTCCTCGTGCAACATCTTCTCCACCCAGGATCAGGCCGCTGCAGCCATCGCTGCCGCCGGTATCCCAGTGTTCGCCTGGAAAGGTGAAACCGAGGAAGAATACGAGTGGTGCATCGAGCAGACCATCCTCAAGGACGGCCAGCCATGGGATGCCAACATGATCCTGGACGACGGCGGCGACCTGACCGAAATCCTGCACAAGAAATACCCGGCCATGCTGGACAAGGTCCACGGCGTGACCGAAGAAACCACCACCGGCGTACACCGCCTGCTGGACATGCTGGCCAAGGGCGAACTGAAGATCCCGGCCATCAACGTCAACGACTCGGTGACCAAGAGCAAGAACGACAACAAGTACGGCTGCCGTCACAGCCTCAACGACGCCATCAAGCGCGGTACCGACCACCTGCTGTCGGGCAAGCAGGCGCTGGTGATCGGCTACGGTGACGTGGGCAAGGGCTCGGCCCAGTCGCTGCGTCAGGAAGGCATGATCGTCAAGGTTTCCGAAGTCGACCCGATCTGCGCCATGCAGGCCTGCATGGATGGCTACGAGCTGGTGTCGCCATTCGTCGACGGCGTCAACGACGGCACCGAAGCGAGCATCGACAAGGCACTGCTGGGCAAGATCGACCTGATCGTCACCACCACCGGTAACGTCAACGTCTGCGATGCCAACATGCTCAAGGCGCTGAAGAAGCGTGCCGTGGTCTGCAACATCGGGCATTTCGACAACGAAATCGACACTGCTTTCATGCGCAAGAACTGGGCATGGGAAGAGGTGAAGCCACAGGTGCACAAGATCCACCGCACCGGTGCCGGCAGTTTCGACGCGCAGAACGACGACTACCTGATTCTGCTGGCCGAAGGCCGTCTGGTTAACCTGGGCAATGCCACCGGTCACCCAAGCCGCATCATGGACGGCTCGTTCGCCAACCAGGTGCTGGCGCAGATCTTCCTGTTCGAGCAGAAATACGCCGACCTGGACGCCAACGGCAAGGCTGCGCGCCTGACCGTCGAAGTGCTGCCGAAGAAACTCGACGAGGAAGTGGCCCTGGAAATGGTCCGCGGCTTCGGCGGCGTGGTCACCCAACTGACCCAGCAGCAGGCCGACTACATCGGCGTCACCGTCGAAGGTCCGTTCAAGCCAGAAGCCTATCGCTACTAAGCTTCTGCACCGTTGATACGGCGGGCCAGCCAACCCTGGCCCGCTCGATGGGTTTACCGAGAAACTGCCATGTCTCAAGATCGTCCCTTAAGCTTCGAGTTCTTTCCGACCAAGACCGATGCCGGGCATGAAAAGCTGATGGGCGTTGCCCGCCAGTTGGCTGCCTACAAACCCGATTTCTTTTCCTGCACCTACGGCGCCGGCGGTTCTACCCGCGACCGTACGCTGAACACCGTTCTGCAGCTGGAAAACGAAGTCAATGTTCCCGCCGCTCCGCACCTGTCGTGCGTGGGCGACAGCAAGCAGGACCTGCGTGGTCTGCTCGACCAGTACAAAGCGGCCGGCATCAAGCGCATCGTTGCCCTGCGCGGCGACCTGCCTTCGGGCATGGGCATGTCCAGCGGCGAGCTGCGCCATGCCAACGACCTGGTCGAGTTCATTCGCGCCGAAACCGGCGACCACTTCCACATCGAAGTGGCGGCCTACCCGGAGATGCATCCGCAGGCGCGCAATTTCGAAGATGACCTGGTCAACTTCGCGCGCAAGGCCAACGCCGGCGCCAGCAGCGCAATCACTCAGTACTTCTTCAATGCCGACAGCTACTTCTACTTCGTCGAGCGTGTGCAGAAGCTGGGCGTGAACATTCCGATCGTGCCCGGCATCATGCCGATCACCAACTACAGCAAGCTGGCGCGTTTCTCCGACGCCTGCGGCGCAGAAATCCCGCGCTGGGTGCGCAAGCAGCTGGAAGCCTACGGCGATGACGTGAAAAGCATCCAGGCGTTCGGCGAACAAGTGATCACGCAGATGTGTGAGCGTTTATTGCAGGGCGGCGCACCGGGCCTGCATTTCTATACCCTTAACCAGGCAGAACCCAGCCTGGCCGTATGGAACAATCTGAAACTCAGCAGCTGAGTCTTCTCAGGCGGCCACAGGGCCTCGGCACATTGCCGGGGCCTTTTTTCGTCGTTCATCAGCATCAGAATCAGGTCCATGGTCACTCAAACCCGCTCTTCCCGCCCGCAACTGGTCTACCTCGTGTTCGGTGCCGACACCTATCACCGGGAAGCCATCTTCAGCATCTGCAGCGCCCTGGCGCGTCTACGGGAAACGCCCGGTCACCGCATCGATATCCAGGTGTTCACCGACGACCCCGCGCCCTACGGCGACCTGCCGGTACGCGTGCGCAATTTCGACGCGGCCACCCGCAAGGCGTGGATGCAACCGCACGGTTACCACTTCCGCATCAAGCACATGGCGCTGCTCGAAGTGCTGCGCGAATCCGAAGTCGCTCTGCTGATCGACACCGATACCTTTTTCCATCAGTCGCCGCTGGCGCTGTTCGAGCGTATCGCGCCGGGGAGCCTGCTGTGCAACGCGATCGGTATCCGCTATGGCGACTGCCGGGAAAGCGTGCTGTACACCGCATTGAGCGAAGAACTGCAGGCGCGCGGCCTGGCCGATGACCAGATGCCCCTGATCAACTCCGGGGTGATCGGCCTGCACGCCGACGATGCCTGCCTGCTCGAGCGCTCGATCGAGCTGATGGACGACCTGTACCCGCGGGCCCAGGGTGCCTACATCCTGGAGGAGTTCTGCCTGGGCATCGCCGCCTACCGGCACTACGCCCTGCGTGAATGCCCCGACCTGATCCACCACTACTGGAGCCGCAAGCAGCTGTTCCGGGCCAAGGTCATGGCGTGGCTGCGCAAGCACCAAAACGTGCCGCTCGATCCTGCTGCGCTGGACGATACCCGGCAGGTCACCGCCCAGTTGCCGCGTCCGCCCGCTGCGCAACGCCTGCTGTTCAAGGCAGTGACCCTGCTGCTGCCCGGTCATCAGCGGCAGTTCGTGCGCGAAGTGCTGTATGGCTGCTATCCCCATGCCAACGAGTTCGATCAGGCCTGCGCGCCCGTCTGGTGGGAAAAGGCTCAGGACAACGTCGAGCGGCGCATGCGCACGCCGCTGCAGCCGCGGCAACTGGAACAGTGGCTGGGGCATCCCGGCGTTCGTTTACTGCTGGGCCGCCGCCGCAGCTCCATCTATCAGCACCTGACGAGCCGGCAAAAGTCCTGAAAGCCCGGCGCAGACCTTTTCAAGCGGAGCCAGCCGTCGTAATCTCCGGCCCATGGTTGCCATCCTCCGCTCGTTGCCCTCTGCGCTTCTCCTTTGCTGGTGCCTGCAGGCCCACGGCGAAACGCTGCGCATCGTCACCGATTCATGGGCGCCCTACGCCTTCGAGGAAAACGGTAAAGCGCAGGGAATCGACTACGACATCACGGCGCTGATCTTCGAGCGCCTGGGCATTCAAGTGCAGTGGCAATTCCTGCCGTGGAAACGCTGCCTGGCCATGCTCGATCAAGGCCAGGCCGACGGCATCCTCGATATTTTCCAGACCAACGAACGCGATGCCAGCCTGTTCTATCCCAGGGAGCCGCTGTCGGAGGTGGAATGGGTGTTCTACCAGGCCAACGATCGCCCTCACCCCGTGCAGAGCATGGCCGACCTCAAGGGGCTGACCGTGGGCATAACGGCGGGGTACGACTACGGTGACGAGTTCGCCCAGGCGCCTGGCGTGATCCGCGAGAGCGGACCCAGCCAGGAAGCCAACTTCGGCAAGCTGGCCAAGGCACGCATCGACCTGCTGATCACCGACCGCCGGGTGGGCGAATACACCGTCAAGCGTCTGGGCATGGAGCAGCGGGTCAGTCGCCTGCCCATGGAGATCGGCAGCAATCCGCAGTTTCTGGCGGTACGCCGCGGCGCCGGGATGGACCTGCTGGTGCAGCGCTTCGCCGCGGAACTGCGCCGGTTCAAACAGGAGCCGGCCTACGCGCAGTTGCTGGCACGCTATGCCGACGCGCCAATGAGTGGTAAAACGCTACCTTCCGCTGCGCCGCAGATACCGCGGCAACCGCCCGCGAGCACCGCTGGGCAGCGTGAAAGCAGCGCAATGTGATTGCTCTGTTATACTCGGCCCTTGTGCCAGGCTTACGTCCGGCCGCTCGGCCTTGCCAAGGCCTCTCGAAGCACCTGCCAGCTGGGCTTGCGCCCGCGCACCGCTTCGTGAAGCCCCCTTTGCAACCCCAGCAGGACCGGACGCGACAGTGTCATCACACACCCGTCGCGCCAGGCAAGATTATCCCTCGGGCATAAGCCCCTACTAGAACAGGATTACTCATGTCCTTTGCTTCCCTCGGTCTCTCCGAGGCTCTAGTCCGCGCCATCGAGGCAGCGGGCTACACCCAGCCCACACCGGTGCAACAGCGGGCCATTCCCGCCGTGTTGCAAGGCCGCGACCTGATGGTTGCCGCTCAGACAGGTACAGGTAAGACCGGCGGTTTCGCCCTTCCGATTCTGGAACGGCTGTTCCCAGGTGGTCACCCGGACAAATCCCAACGTCACGGCCCGCGCCAACCGCGCGTGCTGGTCCTGACCCCGACGCGCGAACTCGCCGCCCAGGTTCACGACAGCTTCAAGACCTACGCTCGCGACCTGAAATTCGTCAGCGCCTGTATCTTCGGCGGTGTCGGCATGAACCCGCAGGTTCAGGCCATGTCCCGCGGTGTCGACGTGCTGGTGGCCTGCCCCGGTCGTCTGCTCGACCTGTGTGGCCAGGGCAGTGTCGATCTGTCCCACGTTGAAATCCTCGTGCTCGACGAAGCCGACCGCATGCTCGACATGGGCTTCGTGCACGACGTCAAGAAAGTGCTCTCGCGCCTGCCGTCCAAGCGTCAGAACCTGCTGTTCTCGGCGACGTTCTCCAAGGACATCACCGACCTCGCCGGCAAGCTGCTGCACAACCCCGAGCGCATCGAAGTCACGCCGCCCAATACCACGGTCGAGCGCATCGAGCAGCGCGTCTATCGCCTGGCCTCGAGCCACAAGCGCTCGCTGCTGGCGCACCTGATCACTCAGGGCGCATGGGAGCAGGTGCTGGTGTTCACCCGTACCAAGCACGGCGCCAACCGCCTGGCCGAGTACCTGGAGAAGCATGGCCTGAGCGCTGTGGCCATCCACGGCAACAAGAGCCAGAACGCACGCACCAAGGCCCTGGCCGACTTCAAGGCCGGTGCCGTACGCATCATGGTTGCCACCGACATCGCTGCCCGTGGCCTGGACATCGACCAGTTGCCCCACGTGGTCAACTTCGAGCTGCCCAACGTCGACGAAGACTACGTGCACCGCATTGGCCGTACTGGCCGTGCCGGCCGCAGTGGCGAAGCGATCTCGCTGGTCGCGCCGGACGAGGAGAAGCTGCTCAAGAGCATCGAGCGCATGACCAAGCAGAAGATCCCGGACGGTGATCTGATGGGGTTCGATGCCAGCACCGTGGAAGCGGAAAAACCCGAGGTGCGTGAACGCCCTCAGGCCAACAATGCCCGCGGCGCTCGCGCGCCACGCGGCGACGGCAGCAGCAATGCCGGTGGTGGACGCAAGGACAAAGGGAAGGACAAAGGCAAGGAAAAGCCCGCCGGGGCGCGTTCTGAACGCCAACCCCGTGACCAGAAGCCACGCCAGCCCCAAGCTGCGCGCCCGGCCGTAGAATCGACTGTTTCCGCCAACCGTGCGCCGGACGAATTCCTCGATGACGAAGTGGACAACTTCGGCAACCGTGCGGATTACGTCAGCCCCTATCAGGGCAAGAACCAGGGCCGCGGTCGTCGTCCGGGCGCTTCGGCTCCGGCCGGTGCTGCCGCGCCTGCAGCCGCGCCTCGCCAGGGTCGTCCTGCCGGTGGTGCGCCGCGCAGCGGTGGTGCCGCGCGTCCGGCTGGCACCGGTGACAACGCTGGTGCCAAGCGTGGCCCGCGCAGCAACGGCGGTGGCGCGCGTGACGGCCAGCCCCGTCGCGAAAGCAATCCGCGCAACCGCCGCCCGGCGCGTGACGAGCAACCACGCCAGGAACCGGTGGTAGCTGACTCGCGCAACCCGAGCCAACCGGTGATCGTGCACAAGGAATCGAAGATCGATCGTTTCCCGACTGCCGAGCAGCTGGAGCAATTGCCAAGCCGGCCACGGGGTGAAAAGCCTGCACTGCTGACGCGTAACCGCGAAGGCTGAGCATGAGGTAGGCCGGCCCGCCGCCCTGTGGGAGCGGGCTCTGCCCGCGAAGGTTTCAGCACTGCTCC
>NZ_JACYUK010000007.1:358749-365091 GCF_014841725.1 Pseudomonas sp. CFBP 8758
TCCGACTGTGGACCCAGGTCCATCGACTTGGGCGCGAAGTCCTTGCGGTTGATCGACGTGGTGCCTTCGAAACCGGCACGGTAGCCGCCCCATGGATCCTTGCCTTCACCCAGGAAGGTGGCCTTGATCACGACTGGCTTGGTCACGCCGTGCAGGGTCAGGTCGCCGGTCACGTCGGCAGTGGTCTTGCCATCGGCGCTTTTGCCGGTCGGCTTGACGCTGGTGGACTTGAAGGTAGCCTCGGGAAACGCGGCGACGTCCAGGAAGTCCTTGCTGCTGATGTGCTTGTCGCGTTCGGCGTGGTTGGTGAACACGCTGGCGGTCTTCAAGGTCACGTCGATCTTCGAGTCTTCAGGCTTGGCTGCATCGAAGCTGAACGAGCCATCGAAGTCCTTGAAGGTACCGGTGATGAAGCTGTAGCCCAGGTGGCTGATCTTGAAGTCGACGAAAGCGTGCTGGCCTTCCTTGTCGATCTTGTAGTCGGCGGCCATGGCCTGGCCTGCGGTGAACAAGGCAGAGCCAATGGCGAGTGCGGCAAGAGTCTTTTTCAGCATAGAAAGCATTCCTCTGGAAAATTGATAGGTACAGCGGTCAAGCTTTGCGACCCAGCATACGGATGAGGGTTGCATCACGATCGATGAAGTGGTGTTTCAATGCGGCCAGGCCATGCAATACGGCGAATATCACCAATACCCAGGCCAGGTAGAAATGCACGGTACCGGCGGTTTCCGCCTGATCGGGCAACCCACTGACCAATGCCGGAATCTCGAACAGTCCGAACACGGGAATCCCCACGCCGTCGGCCGTCGAGATCAGGTAACCGGCGCTCATCACCAGGAACAGGTCCACATAGAGAAACAGGTGGCCCAGATGAGCCGCAGTGCGGGTGAGCTTGCCTTGATTGGGCGTAGCGGGCGGCGGCGGGCTGATGAAGCGCCAGACCACGCGCAGCAACATGAAGAAGAACAGCACCAGACCGATGCTCTTGTGCAGGTCGGGACCGGCCTTGCGCCATGGGTCGTAATAGCCCAGGCCAACCATCCACAGCCCCAGGGCGAAAAGCCCGAACACGGTCAGCGCGACGCCCCAGTGCAGAACGATGCTGACCCAGCCATAGCGAGAAGTGGAATTACGTAGCTGCATGTGCCTGGACCCTGTAAGAACTGCGCTCAAGATGACTGACTCACCTATCGAATTAAAGCGGAAAATCTCGCTTTGAAATATCGATAAAGTCGATTAAGTCAGTATTAAGCGCGGTGCTGTCGGTGACCAGGGTGCAGCAATAGCACGTTGAAGGCTCGCCGCCGCCCTGTGGGAAAGGCGACGGCGAGGGTGTGGAAACCTACGGCTGTACCGCAGGCTTTTTCGCTTCTGCCTTGTTTTTCGATTCGACCGGTTTCTTGGTTTCGACCGGTTTCTTGACCACAGGCTTCTTCACCTCGGCTTTCTTCGTCTCCGGTTTCTTGGTTTCGACCTTTTTCACCGGTGCGGCCTTCTTCACAGGCTCGGCCTTGACCGGCGCGGGCGCGGGTACCACCACAGGCACCGGGGCGGGCGTTGGTGCTGGCGCAGGTACTGGCGCAGGCGCAGGTGCTGGCTCGGCCGGCTTGGCCACCGGCGTCTCGCCCCCGCCAAACCATTTGGAGAAGAACCCAGGCTTGCTGTCCACGGCCTTCGCCGGCACGGCCACTGGCGGAACCACTTTGACCGGCTCGAAGGATTTACCCGCTGCCAGGTCCACAACCTGGCCAGCGGCGTGCTGGCCACTGCGCAGGGCACCTTGCAGCGTGCCTGGGTACAGCGAATCAGTGTGCTCACCGGCGAAAGCGATGCGCTGCTGCGGCTTTTCCCAGACCTTCCAGAACTTGCTGATCTGCCCCGGCCCGTAGGCCAGGTAGGCGCCGCCATAGGAAGGGTCGACACTGTAGCGACGGATTTCATAGCCGGTGAAGGCACCGCGCGCCTGAGGATAGAACGCGTGCAGGCGGATCAACACCTGGTCGACCATCTGCTTGTCGCCGAAGGCCTGCAGCAGGCGAGCGTTGTCACCGGACAGGTTGATCACCACGTTGGCGCCGCCCTTCAGGGCCGGCTCGATCCACAACATGCCCAGACCGGTGTTGCTGTAGATCTCGCCAGACATGCGCGCCTTGCTGTCCCACACCGGCGTCTTGAACTTGAGCAGCAACTGGTCGCGCCAACCGTAGTTGGTGCCTTTGATCGCGGCCAATTGACGATTGTCCAGCGCCGGGGTGAAGGCAATCTTGCCCAGCGCACGCAAGGGCACGGCCAGCACCACGTAACTGGCCTGGTAACCCACCGCGCCGACCTTGACGGTCACGCCGTCCTTGTCCTGACTGATGGCCGAGACCGGCGAATCGGTCTTGATGGTCTTGATCTGTTTGACGAAGGCCTGAGCGAGCACGGGGCTGCCGCCAATCAAGCGTGAAGCGCGCAGATCGCGATCGTCGATGTCCTGGTAGACGCGGCTTTGCTGGGCGAAATACAGCAGCGACAGACGCGATGGTTCGTCATAGCGCGTACGAATTTTCTGATTGATAAGCTGCCGTGCCGTGGCGGGCAGTTGCAGGCGGTCCAGCCAGTTGGACACGTTGATCTGGTCCAGAGCGAACAACGTGCTGGTCGCGCCGGGGTTTTCCGGGTCCTTGACCGAGCGGGCCAGGTCATCCAGGGTTTTCTCGTAGCGCTTGAGCGCCTCGGCAGTGGCCGGCTGCTTGGTGGCCAGGTCGGCGGCGGTGAAGTATTCGCCGTCGATCAGGTAGCCGGGGTTGCGGACGTATTCCGGCGCCGGCTGGGTGGCCAGCTTGAAGGTGTTCACATAGCCGTTGAGCACCGGCTGGATCTTGGTGCCGCCGATCCACTCGCTGGTGGCCAGGCCCGAGCGGCCGCCAAGGCTGGGGCGCGCCTCGAGCAAGGTCACCTGCCAGCCCTTGGCCTGCAGCTCGTAGGCGGCTGTGAGCCCCGCCAGACCGCCGCCGACGACGATCGCCGTCTGTGCCTTGTCATTGCCCAACGCCTGCGCGCTGAACAGCCCCACCACTATCAGCGCCCAAGCGCGCAACCAACCAGCAGACATGCAGAGAACTCCGGCAGAGCAAGCGATATGGCCGGATCATGCCCCGGCAATGGCAAAGTGCCGCGCAGCATACGCCAGCGCCATACTGCCCGCCAGCGCCGCCATCGAGCATGTTTGGGTTGTGAGCCGAGGCCTCATTGCATAGGCTTGCGCGACTGTTTGCCAAGCGTGTTGCCGCGGGAGAAAAAGATGAGACTCAACGATCAGTGGATGAAGCGCGACCTCGAGGTCTTGTGGCATCCCTGTACCCAGATGAAAGACCACGAGCGCCTGCCGCTGATCCCGATCAAGCGCGGTGAAGGCGTATGGCTTGAAGACTTCGAGGGCAAGCGTTACCTGGACGCAGTCAGCTCCTGGTGGGTCAATGTGTTCGGGCACGCCAACCCGCGCATCAATCAGCGCATCAAGGATCAGGTCGACCAGCTGGAACACGTGATCCTGGCCGGCTTCAGTCATCAGCCGGTGATCGAGTTGTCCGAGCGGCTGGTGAAGATGACGCCCGAGGGGCTGACCCGCTGCTTCTACGCCGACAACGGCTCATCGTGCATCGAAGTCGCGCTGAAGATGAGCTTTCATTACTGGGTCAACCGCGGCCAGCCGAACAAGCAGCGCTTCGTCACGCTGACCAACAGCTATCACGGCGAAACCATTGCGGCAATGTCGGTCGGTGACGTGCCGCTGTTCACCGAAACCTACAAGCCGCTGCTGCTCGACACCCTGAAAGTGCCGAGCCCGGACTGCTACCTGCGGCCCGAAGGGGTGAGTTGGGAGGCGCATTCGCGCACGCTGTTCCAGGCCATGGAACACACCCTGGCCGAGCACCATGAAAGTATTGCTGCGGTGATCATCGAACCGTTGATCCAGGGCGCTGGCGGCATGCGCATGTATCACCCGGTGTACCTCAAGCTGTTGCGCGAGGCGTGCGACCGCTACGGCGTGCACCTGATCCACGACGAAATCGCGGTGGGCTTTGGCCGTACCGGAACGATGTTCGCCTGCGAACAGGCCGGCATCCGTCCGGATTTCCTGTGCCTGTCCAAGGCGCTGACCGGGGGCTACCTGCCGCTGGCCGCCTGTGTGACCACCGATGACGTCTACAGCGCTTTCTACGACGACTACCCGACCCTGCGCGCCTTCCTGCATTCGCACAGCTACACCGGCAATCCGCTGGCCTGTGCCGCGGCGCTGGCGACACTGGACATCTTCGAGCAGGACAACGTCATCGAGAACAACCGCGCCCTGGCCGAGCGCATGGCCAGCGCTACGGCGCACCTCGTCGATCATGCCCATGTGGCGGAAGTGCGCCAGACCGGCATGGTCCTGGCCATCGAAATGGTCCAGGACAAGGCCAGCAAAACCGCCTACCCCTGGCAGGAACGGCGCGGATTGAAAGTATTCAACCACGCACTCGAACGTGGCGCGTTGCTGCGGCCGCTGGGCAGTGTGGTGTATTTCCTGCCGCCCTATGTGATCACGCCCGAGCAGATCGACTTCCTGGCCGAGGTGGCCAGCGAGGGGATCGATATCGCCACGCGCAGCAGCGTGAGCGTGCAGGTAGCCGAAGATTTCCACCCCGGGTTTCGCGATCCGGGTTGAGTAGGACGTCGCCTGTACCAGCGCTTTCGCGGCCACTGGCCGCTCCTACAGGGGCACGCCCTGTAACCGTAGGAGTGGCCAGTGGCCGCGAAGAGGCCCGAATAAACACTACAAAATCACCAGAGACACCCCCATGCGACTGTCCCGCTTTTTCATCGACGCCCCGCTCGCCCTGGGCGAACACGAACTCCCCGAAGCCCAGGCCCACTACATCGGCCGCGTGCTGCGCATGGTCGCCGGCGACAAGGTGCAGCTGTTCGACGGCAGCGGTCAGGAATACCTCGGCACCTTGCTGGAAGTGGGCAAGAAACGCGTCAGCGTCACCCTCGACGAACAGTTTGCCGGCCAGCCCGATTCGCCGCTGGCCATCCATCTGGGTCAGGGCCTGTCCCGTGGCGAACGGATGGACTGGGCGATCCAGAAAGCTACCGAACTGGGCGCGAGTGAAATCACCCCCCTGGTGAGCGAACGCTGCGAGGTGCGCCTCAAGGACGAGCGCGCCGACAAGCGCATGGCCCACTGGCGCCAGGTGGCGGTCAGCGCGTGCGAGCAGTGCGGCCGTTCCAGTGTGCCGGTCATTCATGCGCCGCAGGCGCTGGCCGATTGGGTCGCCGCCAGCCACGCCGAGCTCAAGCTGGTGCTGCATCCCGTTGCAGAGCCGCTGCTCAGCCATGCAAAACCTGCCAGCCTGGCGTTCCTGATCGGCCCTGAAGGCGGTTTGAGCGATGCCGAAGTGGAGCAGGCCAAGGCTGGCGGCTTTCACGCTGCCCGCCTCGGCCCGCGCGTATTGCGCACCGAAACCGCGCCGGTGGTTGCCCTGGCGGTGGCGCAGCAGCTATGGGGTGATTTCTAGGGTTCAGACGACGTAGAAAAAGATCGCGATGAAGTGCAGCACGCTGCCCGCGATCACGAACAGGTGCCAGATCCCATGGGCATGGCGCAGGCGCCTGTCCAGTGCAAAGAAGATGATGCCCACGGTGTACAGCGCGCCGCCCGCGGCCAGCCAGGCGAATCCGGCGGGGCCCAGCAGGCGCAGCAACGGCTCGATCGCGACCAGCACGATCCAGCCCATTACCGCGTAGATCACGATGGACAGTACGCGGGCCTCGGAGCGTGGCTTGATCTCCTGCAACATGCCCAGCACCGCCAGCCCCCAGACCACGCCGAACAGGCTCCAGCCCCACGGCCCGCGCAGGGTGACCAGGCAGAACGGCGTGTAGCTGCCGGCGATCAGCAGGTAGATCGACAGGTGATCGAGCTTCTGCATGAGCACTTTGCCGCGCCCGCGCACGCTGTGGTAGATCGTGGAAACGCTGTAGAGCAGGATCAGCGTGGTGCCATAGATGCACACGCTGACGATCTTCCAGGGATCACCTTGAAACGCTGCCACCAGCAGCAGCCAGACAGCACCGACCGCCGCCAGCACAGCCCCTGCCAAATGGGTCCAGGCGTTCATTCGTTCGCCATGGTACATACAAACTCCTTACCCCTGTAGCAGCGGCGCAAGCCGCGTCAAACGCCGACGCGATTAGCCGTCCCACCGCGCTGCCCGCCGACGCGGCTCGCGCCGCTGCTACAAGGGTCGCAATGACGCCGGACGCGGTTACCGCAACGACAGATTCCTTGTAGCAGCGGCGCAAGCCGCGTCG
>NZ_JACYUK010000008.1:0-230185 GCF_014841725.1 Pseudomonas sp. CFBP 8758
TTTTCGGGCGGTCATCGGCTGTGAAAGGGGTGTTCGGTACAGCCTACGGACCGCAGCGCGCCCTTCGCGGCCACCGACCGCTCCTACTGGGGAACCCCAATCTTCGTAGGAGCGGTCGTCGGCCGCGAAGCAGGCGCTGCGGTCATTCAGGCAGATCGGCGCACTGCTCAGTCGTTGGGTTCAGTGGTATTGACGTACGGCGGCACCTTGGCCAGGGTCAGCGATCGCGCCTGATCGGCCTGAATGCCCTGGCGCGAAGCCAGCGGCTCGAGCTTCTGGATCTCGCCGGTCTGCAGCGAGCGCTCGATAGCAGCCAGTACCCGCACGTCACGCCAACCTTCGTCACCATCCGCTTCAGGCTGGCGATCTTCGAGAATGCACTGAGAGAAGTACTCCGTCTCGCCGCCGAACTGATCGACCACCGGGAAGGTATGAGCCTGCGTTTCGCCGTCGATGATCGCGCGATAGGCAATGGCGACGCCTTCACCGAAACCGAAGCAAGGCGATGCCTCGAACTCCCCCTTGGTACCGATCAACTGGAACCGCTCGGTTGCCGGCAGGCTGTAGCTGACGGTGAACGTAGCCTGACGCTGCTCGGAGAACCGCAGAGTCACACTGACGGTGTCTGGCGTGTTGATCGGTCGTCCGGGTGTCTGCGCGCCTACAGCATGCACTTCCAGCGGCTCGCCGCCGAACAGGTTGCGCACGGCATTGAGCGGGTAGGGCCCCATGTCCGCCGCCGGGCCGGCCCAGAAACCGCTTTTCATCCGGTGGTTCTCGGCATCGGTGTGTTGCGTGAAGGTAGCGGTAAACAGCCGTGGCTCACCAATATCACCCCTGCGCACGCGCTGGACCATGTCCACCGTGCCAGGCTCGCAATGCAGACGGTAGGCGATCATCAGCTTGGCCTTGCCACGCTCGGCAGCCGCATTGATCGCCAAACAGTCTTCCTCGCTGGCAGCCATGGGCTTTTCCAGCAGCACATGGATACCGGCTTCGAGCGCCGGGACGGCGAATTCGCGATGACGGAAGTTGGGCGTGGCCAGGTAGATCGCATCGATCTCGCCCGACGCCAGCAGTTCGGGAAACTGCTCGTAGCTGTAGCTCTTAAGGTCATACATCGCAGCCAGTTCATCGGCCTTGATCGGGTCACCGGTCACCAGTGCAGTCATCACCGAATTGCTGGTCTGGTCCACACCGGGCATGAACGCACCTTGCGAAATCCAGCCACCGGCAACCACGGCGTAACGAATTTTTCCCTGAGCATCAGGCATGGGTCGGGCCTCCTTGTGTCACCAGGCGAAATGCGTGGCGTATAGGAAGTCGGCAAGCTGAGAGGGCAGGAGTTCCCGAAGATTGGGAGGAGGGGGGAGAAATCGAGATGGTGCGAGGTGCGGGAATCGAACCCGCACAACCAAAGGTCGTCAGATTTTAAGTCTGATGCGTCTACCAATTTCGCCAACCTCGCATAGTCGCGCATCATACTGATTAGGCTGAGAAATGTCATGCGCTAATGGTTCGATGGCGCGGCCTGCCAAACATGCACTCGCGGTGGCTAAAATCAATTTGCCATTATTGAACATAAAGCCGACATGGCGCGTCCTAATTTGCTAAGGTGGTAGCCGATTGTAAGTTTTTCACATGCCACGGTTGGCGACCATGCAATGGCTTGCAGCGCTGCGCTGATAGGCCGCCAGGAGATTCACTGTGACATCACGCGAGACTTCGGTCCTGCTCGCCGCTGCCATCGAGCAGTGCGCGAGCGAGCCCATCCGTACGCCGGGCAGCATCCAGCCGCAGGGTTTCATGCTGGTGCTCGACGCCGCCGCCCAGCGTGTGCTGCAGGTCAGCGACAACGTCCGCCATTGGCTGCAGCTCGAGCCTGCGCACCTGCTGGAAACGCCGGTCGCCGACCTGATCGAGCGAGGTGCGGCACTGTCGGCGCGCCTGGCCGCCTGGTCCGGGGAAGAACAGCAGCCATTTCATTTCGCCGATGTGAGCTTCGCCCAGGGCAGCCGTCGCCAGATTGCCACGGCGATGATGGTGCACCGCGTCGACGGGGTGATCGTCGCCGAGTTCGAGCCCGCTGCCGATGAGGCCCATGCCTATGGCGCCTTGTACCCAATGGTGCGGACGTTCATTGGCCAGTTGCACAACGCCCGGGACATTCTCGAGTTGTGCGAGCGCTCGGTGGTCGAGGTGAAGCGCGTGACCGGCTTCGGTCGGGTCAAGGCCTACAGTTTCGACGAGACGGGCAACGGCACCGTGCTGGCCGAGGCACGGGACGAGGGCTACCCCAGCTACCTGGGGCTATGCTTCCCGGCGTCCGATATTCCGCGTCAGGCCAGGGAGCTGTACTGCATCAACCGCATCCGGGTGATCGAAGATGCCAACTACCAGGCATCGCCGCTGATGCCGGCCAACAACCCCCTGACCGGCGAGCCGTTGGACCTCAGTCATGCAGCACTGCGCAGCGTTTCACCCGTGCACGTGCAGTACATGCGCAACATGCAGACGATGGCGTCGATGTCGATTTCCATCGTGGTCGACGGTCGGCTCTGGGGTCTGATCTCCTGTCACCACGACCAGCCTCATGCGGTCGGTTTTCAGACCCGTACCGCCTGTGAGCTGCTGGGCAGCGTCCTGTCGCTGCAGATCGAAACCAAAGCCGTCCATGCGCAGAACGAGCGCATGCTCGAACTGCGTCGGCAGATCGTCCAGTTGCTCTCCGCCATGGCCGACAGCGACAGCGTGCGTGCCGGCCTGCTGACGCTGCCCGAGACCTTTCTGGGCTTCGTCCGCGCCAGCGGTGCGGCGATCATCGCCGAGGCTCGCTGCGAGTTGCTGGGTGACACACCTCCGCAGGCGTTGGTCGATGCACTGGCAGTGTGGCTGGCCGAGCGCGGCGGGCAGGAAATATTTCACAGTGACAACGTCGGTCGGGACCTGCCCGAGCTGCCCGAACTGGCGCGTTACTGCGGCGGTGTGCTGGCCGTGGCGATTTCCGAGATTCATTCCCACTATTTGATCTGGTTCAAGCCGGAGCAATCGCACACGGTGACTTGGGCAGGGCGGGCAGAAAAAAGCCTGGACAGTGCCGGTGTGCTCAATCCACGCGCCAGCTTCGATAGCTGGAAGCAGGAAGTCAGCGGCTTCTCAAGCCCCTGGGACGCACTCGAGATCGAAGGCGTACACGAACTGCGCACCGCCGTGCTGGGCATCGTCCTGCGCAAGGCCGAGGAACTGGCGCAGTTGGCCGGCGAACTGAAGAAATCCAACAAGGAGCTCGAGGCGTTCTCGTACAGCGTGTCCCATGATCTGCGTGCACCGTTGCGCCACATTGCCGGCTACGCCGAATTGCTGGCCGATTTCGAAGGCCCCAAGCTGTCCGAGCGAGGCTTGCGTTTTCTCGAACACATCGGCGAGTCGGCGCGGTTTGCCGGCACCCTGGTCGACAACCTGCTGAGCTTTTCCCAGATGGGCCGTTCGGCCCTGCGTTTCACCGACGTCGACCTCAACGCGCTGGTCGAGTCCATCCGCCTGGAGATGCAGCCCGATTACGAAGGTCGCGATCTGCAATGGCAGGTGGCGGCACTGCCGCGCCTGGTGGCCGACGCCGCGTTCGTGCACCTGGCGCTGCGCAACCTGTTGTCCAATGCCATCAAGTACAGCCGCACCCGCGAGCATGCGGTGATCGAAGTCGGCGCTTACCAGCAGGACGCCGAGACGATCATTTTCGTGCGTGACAATGGCGTGGGCTTCGACATGGCCTACGCCGGCAAGCTGTTCGGGGTGTTCCAGCGCCTGCACCGCATGGAAGAGTTCGAAGGGACCGGGATTGGCCTGGCCAGCGTGCGCCGCATCATCGAACGACACGACGGCCGGGTGTGGGCCGAAGGCGCCCTGGATCAGGGCGCCACTTTCTACATGGCGTTGCCGCGACGCGCACATTCCGCCAGCACGAATTCACCGAGGTAAGCGATGCTCAAACCTATTCTTCTGGTCGAGGACAATCCCAAGGACCTGGAGCTGACACTGGTGGCGCTGGAGCGCAGCCAGCTGGCGAACGAAGTCATCGTCATGCGTGACGGTGCCGAAGCGCTGGACTACCTGCTGCGCCGCGGCAGTCATGCGGCGCGTGACGCGGGCAACCCGGCAGTGCTGCTGCTGGATCTCAAGCTGCCCAAGGTCGACGGGCTGGAAGTGCTCAAGGTCGTCCGCGAAACCGAGCAGTTGCGCAGTATTCCGACGGTCATGCTGACCTCTTCCAGGGAAGAACCGGATCTTGAACGCGCCTACTCACTTGGAGTGAACGCTTACGTGGTCAAGCCGGTCGAATTCAAGGAATTCGTGTCAGCCATTTCCGACCTGGGTATTTTCTGGGCGGTGTTGAACGAGCCGCCACCTGGCTCGTCACGAATCGTTCGTCGTCCCGGCTCTTGAGTCCTGCTCGCGCTGTGTGACGGTCGGGACCCAACCACACCCAGCGCGCCCCACCCAATGGCGCACGGATGGCGCACAGCGCGCCACACTCCAGCCACGTATTCGGATCTCTATGCCGCCCAAGCCTTTGCAACTGCTGTTCGTGGAAGACAGCCCCCTCGATGCCGAACTGGCGCTGATGACCCTTGAGCGCGCGGGCGTGGCCGTCGAGTCGACCCTGGTGTTCAATCATCAGGGTGTGGAGCAGGCGCTGGCGGACGGTGCGTTCGACCTGATTCTGTGTGACTACATGCTGCCAGGCTCATCCGGCCCTTTGGTGCTGCAGGCAGCGCAGCGCCTGGCGCCGATGACGCCGTTCATCTTCCTGTCCGGGGTCTACGGCGAAGAGCATGCGGTCGAGATGATGCGCCAGGGCGCCATCGACTATGTGCTCAAGCAGAACCTGAGCCTGTTGCCCCGTGCCATCCAGCGTGCCATGGACGAAGTCCACGAGCGTCATCGTCGGCGCGACGCAGAGCGTTCCCTGCAGCACGCCGAAGTGCGTGCGCACATCGCCACCAACGCAGCGCGCATGGGGGTCTGGGACTATGCGCCGCGCAGCGATACGTTGCTCTGGGACGAACGCTGCCGGGCACTGTACGAGCTTGACCCCGCTACCGAAGTCAACCTGGCGCTGTTTCTCGACTACTGCCACGACGAAGATCTGCCCGTGGTTCAGGAACGCATGACTGCGGCCCTGACGGTCGACGATGGGCGGTTGTTTCACATCGAGTATCGCGTGCGTCTGGCCAGCGGTACCCTGCGCTGGATTGCCAGCCACGGGCAGGCCTTCTTCGAAGAGGGTGCGTGCGTGCGTTTCACCGGCGTCATTCAGGACATCACCGAGCAGAAGCAAGCCACCCAGGCCCTCGAGCAGCTCAACGAGATGCTCGGTGAGCGGGTGGTCAAGCGTACCCGCGAGCGCGACCGCACCTGGGAGCTGTCCCGCGAGTTGCTGGGGGTAATGCGCTTCGACATGTCGCCGGTGTCGCTCAACCCCGCGTGGGAATCCACACTGGGCTGGACCCGTGAGCATCTGGGCAGCATCCAGTTGTGGGAGATCATTCATCCCGACGATCTCGCGGCAACCCGCCGCGAGACCGAGAACATCGCCAACGGCAATGTCTCGACCCGCTTCGTCAACCGCATGCGCCACGCCGACGGAAACTACCGTTGGTTGTCCTGGACCATCGTTCCGGACGAGGGGCTGATGTACACCGCCGTGCGCGACATCACCGGTGAGCGTGAAGTGCTGGATGAGCTGGCCGGTGCCAACCATCAGCTGCGCGAGCAGATCGACGAGCGCCAACGCATCGAGGCCACGCTGCACCAGCTGCAGCGCCTGGAAGCGGTCGGCCAGCTGACGGCGGGTGTGGCGCACGACTTCAACAACCTGCTGACGGTGATCCTGGCCAGTACCACCTTCATTGCCCGCGATTTCGAAAAGGGCAGGACCGAACGCATTCAGGGCCGCCTGCAGAACATCAAGGAGGCGGGCGAACGCGGTGCCAAGCTCACCGGTCAGTTGCTGTCCTTCTCCCGCCGCCAGCGCCTCGAGCCGGTGGCGGTGAACCTCAACGGTACCGTGGAAGGCATGATCGAGCTGTTGCAGCGCACCCTGGGTGGCAGCATCTGGATCGAAACCGACACCGCGCCCGACCTGTGGAATGCATTGGTGGATCCGACCCAGACCGAGATGATCATTCTCAACCTGGCGATCAACTCCCGCGATGCCATGCCCGGTGGCGGCACCTTGCGCCTGTCCACGGCCAACGAAACGGTAAGCATGGCGGCGCAGCGTCCGGAAGACCCGGAGCCCGGCAACTACGTGGTGCTGTCGATCCAGGATTCGGGTACTGGCATGAGCCAGCAGGTGGTGGCCAAGGCCTTCGAGCCGTTCTTTACCACCAAGGAAGTGGGCAAGGGGTCAGGCTTGGGTCTGGCTCAGGTGTTCGGCTTTGCCAAACAGTCGGGTGGGGGCGTGGCCATCATGACCTCGCCGGGCTACGGCACCACTGTGAAGGTCTACTTGCCGGGCGTTCCGGATCAACTCGTAGCGCAGGCAGACGAGCCCGCCTATGTCGCTGCCGCTCATGACGAAAGCGAGCGCCAGACTATACTGCTGGTAGACGATGATCACGACGTGCGGGAAGTGACGGCGACCATGTTGCAGGGCCTCGGCTACAGTGTGATCGAGGCCGACAGTGCCGAGCAGGCGCTGAACAAGTTGGACCCCAGTGTCGACCTGGTACTGACCGACTTCGCCATGCCTGGCACCAACGGCGGCGAGTTGGCGCATATGATCCGCCGCCGTCACCCACGATTGCCGATCGTGTTCGTGACCGGTTATGCCGAGCTCGAGGGCCTCGATTCCGAGCACTATCCTTTGGTCCAGAAACCCTTTCGCGAGCAGGACCTGGCGAGCAAGATCAGCGCTGCATTCCGTGCCTAGCAACGGCTGCCAGCCGATTCAACGGCCAGCTGCCTTGGGTACCATGGGTACGCCGGCCTTGATGCGTTCGTAGATTTCCTGACGATGCACCGCCACGTCCCGTGGCGCATCTATGCCCAGGCGGACCTGACCGCCCTTGACGTCGATGATGGTGATACGAATATCGTCTTCGATAACGATGCTTTCGTCAGTGTTGCGCGTCAATATCAGCATGATGGAATCCTTGCGCTCGAGGGATTTCGTTCCTGGCATCTCTGATTAGTGACGTATGCCGTGTGGGAATAATTCCCTTCGATGCGCATTTGTCGTCGGCGAGATTTCCTACCGCTGGGTTGTACTGAACCACGGCGCTTGTAGAGGGTCGGTTATATAAGGCATCGCCTTGATTACCCACAAGAGGTAGGCATATGACAGACGTAGAATTGGAAACCACCAAGCAGTTCATGGAATGGGAAGACTCGTCAGCGAACTATCTGGACGAGCAGGTTCGCCATGAGGAAACGCTCAAAAACGGCTGCCGTATCGTGGTGCGTGCGCGCAAGATCGGCGAAGACAAAATTTCGGTGTTCTTTGGCACCTACGGCGTGGATGGCCGGGTGATCAAGGAACAGACCGAAATACGCGATGGATTGACATGTGCCAAGGATGCACTGGCGTTCGCCACGGACAAGGCAAAGCGTCATGCAGGGGGTGGGGCAGGGGCTCCAGACGACAATCATCACCAGGCAACGCCTGTCTGACCGTGTGAGCGGTGACTTCGCGCCGCTGTGCAGCTTGGCTGAAGCCAGCTGCATGGCGGCGTTCGAAGGACCGCGGCAAGTGGCCGATCAGGCCTGGCCATCTCCCTTTTCCGGTGCAGGGCTGCCTGCCTGGATACGCTTGAAGATTTCTTCGCGATGTACCTGTACATCCTTCGGCGCATCGATGCCGATTCGCACCTGCATCCCTTTCACGCCAAGGATAGTGATCTTGATGTCGTCATGAATGACGATGCTTTCGCCTACCTTGCGGGTGAGTATCAGCATGAACGGCTCCTTGATTCCTTTGCTTAGAATTTATCCGGTGTTTGTAGGGTGTCGATTGCTACCTGAATACGGACGCAACGTGACAAATTTAATTCCCTCGAAGCGCCCTGTTTGTGGATACGCGGCAGTCATGGCACAACGAGTGGCACTAGGCGCCAGTATGGCGTGGTTCTGTACAGGCGCCTAGCAGATTGGCATTACGTTTGGTTTATCGGGGCGATAGTGGCACTCTTGCCACAATCGCTGAAACCAAACCCTAGGGTTGCCACTGGGTACGCTGGCCACTCAGCTTCCTGTCAAGAAAGCTGGCGGCGCTGATCAGTGCCAGATGGCTCAATCCCTGGGGGGTATTGCCGAGATGATGGCCATGCCGATCGAACTCTTCGGCGAACAGACCCAGCGGGTTGGCATAGCGCAGCAACTGCTGGAACTCCAGATGCGCCTTTTCTACCTGTCCAGCCCGCGCCAGGCACTCCACATACCAGAACGAGCAGGCGGTGAACGCACCTTCGTCGCCGGGCAGGCCATCATCCTGGCGGTAGCGGTAGACCATGCCGTCACGCACCAGGGTGCGCTCGATTGCCTCCAGTGTGCTCAGCCATTGCGGGTCGCTGGCACCCACGAAACGCACCAGTGGCATCAACAGCATGGAACCGTCGAGCTCGACGCTGCCCAGCTTCTGTACGAAATGCCCAGCATCGGCGTTCCAGAAATTATTCCAGATGTCGTCGTGAATCGCCTGGCGTTCCTTGTCCCAGCGCTCGAATGGAGCTGGCAGCGAACGCTTCTCGGCCAGACGCAGGGCCCGATCCAGAGCAACCCAGCACATCAGGCGTGAGTGCAGGTAATGCTCGGGCGGGTTGCGCATTTCCCAGATGCCGACGTCCTTCTGATGCCAGCTGCTGCACACTTTGTCGACGATGTGGGTAACGTGTTTCCAGCCTTGGTGGGAGATCGCCTCGCCGTACTTGTTGGCCAGGTACACGGCGTCCAGCAGTTCGCCGTAGATATCCAGCTGAACCTGATCATGGGCGCCGTTGCCCACCAGCACCGGCTTGGCACCGCCATGCCCGCTCAAGTGATCGAGCTCGGACTCTGGCAGCTCTTCGCGTCCGTCCAGGCCATACACCACGCCCAACCGGGCTGGCTCATCGCAGCATTCGCCGACGCGATCGCGCACCCAGCGCATGTAGTCGTTGGCCTCGGTGGTGAAACCCAGGCGCATGAAGGCATACACGGTGAACGATGCATCGCGGATCCAGGTATACCGATAGTCCCAGTTGCGCACGCCGCCGGGGGCCTCGGGAAGGCCGAACGTGGCGGCGGCAATGATCCCGCCATGACGGCGCGACGTCAGCAGTTTCAAGGCCAGTGCAGAGCGATCGACCATCTCGCGCCAGCGACCCTTGTAGTTCGAATGGCCGATCCAGTTGCGCCAGAACGCCAGGGTTTCGTCCAGGCATGCCTGGCCTTCACCGGCACGCACCATCGGGTCTTCGGCGCCGCCGAGGATGAATTCGGCGCATTCGCCTTCCTTGAGTTCGAACACGGCGATGGCGCTGTGCGCCTCGATGCGCAAAGCCTGGGTTGCCGACAGCCGCAAGGTGGGCTGGCCTTCGGCGCTGAAGCAGACGTCCTCGCCGCTGGCGTGGGCCTGGGTATCGGCGCGGCTGTAGTCGTGCCGAACCCGGCAGCGCAAGCGGATGGTGGCAGTGCCGTTGCGCACTTCTACCCGACGTATCAGCCGGGGCAGGGCGTCGGCCTCTGCGGCGACCGGCATCAGGTCGGTGACCTCGACCACTGCGTCCTGGTCGATCCAGCGGGTTTGCAACACGTTGCTGTCGGGCAGGTAGATCTGCTGGCGACGCGCGCCGGGCAGGTCCGGGGCGAGTTCGAACACACCTGCGCGATCGCAGTCCAGCAGGGCCGTGAAAATGGAAGGGCTGTCGAATTCCGGCCAGCAGCAGAAGTCGATACTGCCGTTGTCCGCGACCAGCGCGGCGCTGCGCATGTCGCCGATGATGCCGTGGGCCTCGATCGGGCTTTGCAGGGTGCTGCAGACGTCTTCAGCCATTGTTTCGGAACCCCGGATACAAGCTCATGCCACCGTCGATGAACAGCGTGGTGCCGTGCACGTAGTCACTCAGATCGGATGCCAGCCAGACGACCGCGTTGGCGACGTCGTCGACCTCGCCGACACGGCCGTAGGGAATCAGTTCGAGCAGCTTCTTCTCGGCGTCGCCTTGGGTGTTTTCTTCGTTGATGGCGGTGCGAATCGCGCCAGGGGCGATCGAGTTGACGCGAATGCGCTGCTCGCCGACTTCCTGGGCGATGCTGCGCATCAGCAGATCGATGCCGCCCTTGGAGGCGGCGTAGTTGACATGGCCGGCCCAGGGAATCAACTGGTGCACCGAGCTCATGTGGATGATCTTGCCGGCCGCCCGCGACAGCCAGGAGCGCGGGCCCTGTTTCTGGAACTGTCGCAGGGCGGCGCGCGCGCAGAGGAATTGGCCGGTGAGGTTGACCTCGATCACCTTGTTCCAGTCGGCCAGGGTCATGTCGACCGTGGCAGCATCACGCTGCAGGCCCGAATTGGCGACCAGAATATCCAGTGCGCCGTAGGTGTCGATGGTGGCGGCGAAGAGTCGCTCGACGTCGTCTTCCTTCGACACGTCCGCGCCCACCGCAATGGCTTTGCCACCCGCTTCGCGGATCTCTGCAACCAGGCGTTCGGCGGGCTCGGCGTGGGAATTGTAGTTGACGACCACAGCGGCCCCGGCGGCGGCCAGTGCCTTGGCGGCAGCGGCGCCCAGGCCGGAGCTGGCGCCGGTGACCAGGGCAACCTGTTTGTCCAATGAAATCTGCATCCGGGATGATCCTCCAATAATGGCGTTTCAATGCTGACTGGCGATGCGGTGCGGGAGTTCAGCGCAGAAACGTTTGGGCACGAATGCCGAAGGCAGCTGCCTAAATCAAGTACCGGCTCGATGAGCCGTCCAGCCCCTGCCAGGAGAGACACCGTGGACAAAGAATCCAAGCGTGAAGACCTCGACCACAAGCCGGAAAATGCCGGCAAGGTGGGTGAGCAACACAAGCGCGCCAACCAACAGGGCGAAAAGGCCCGCAGCCCGTCCGACGAAGGCCAGAGCAAGCCGGTCGGTTGAAGCAACCCTGGGCAGCCCCGCGCGCTGGGGCTGCCGCTATGTGTGCTCGGTGGACAGCCGCTATACAGGTTCCGCCAGTGCGCTTTGCAGATAGGTTGCAGTGCGGCTGGCGCTGACCTTGGCCACGTCTTCCGGGCGCCCGGCTGCGACGACTTTACCGCCTTGGTCACCGGCCTTCGGGCCGATGTCGATCACCCAGTCCGCCTGCGCCACCACGCGCATGTCGTGTTCCACCACGATCACGCTGTTGCCGGCGTCCACCAGATGATTGAGTTGCTGCATCAGCCGATCGACGTCGCTGGGGTGCAGCCCGGTGGTCGGCTCATCGAGCACGTACAGAGTGGCGCCGCGTTGGTTGCGCTGCAGCTCGGTAGCCAGTTTGATGCGCTGTGCTTCACCGCCGGACAGTTCGGTGGCCGGTTGGCCCAGGCGCAGGTAACCCAGGCCGATATCACGCAGCACGGTCAGTGGCCGCAGCACTGCCGGCTGTTCGGCGAACACCTCGCACGCCTGGTGGACCGTGAGCTGCAACACGTCGGCAATGCTGCGGCCTTGCCATTTCACCGCCAGGGTCTTGGGGCTGTAGCGCGCGCCGTGGCAGGTCGG
Source organism: Pseudomonas sp. CFBP 8758 (assembly GCF_014841725.1). Classification (NCBI taxonomy): domain Bacteria; kingdom Pseudomonadati; phylum Pseudomonadota; class Gammaproteobacteria; order Pseudomonadales; family Pseudomonadaceae; genus Pseudomonas; species Pseudomonas sp. CFBP 8758. The sequence goes on from NZ_JACYUK010000008.1 coordinate 11,730, forward strand.
GCAGGGGCTGAACACGCTGGGCATGAACAGCAGCTCGACGCTGACGAAGCCTTCGCCTTCACACTCGGGGCATCGCCCCTTGGCGACGTTGAAAGAAAACTGCCCGGCATCGAAACCGTGCCGCTGCGCATCGGGGGTGGCCGCGAACAGCTTGCGTACGGCGTCGAACAGCCCGGTGTAGGTGGCCAGGTTCGACCGCGGCGTGCGACCGATAGGCTTCTGGTCGACCTGCACCAGGCGCTTGATGCTGTGCATGCCTTCGACGATATACCCCGATTCGGTCTGCGGTACGGCGTCTTCGAGCACGTCCTCGACGTCTTCGCGAGCCTGGCCCAGATGCTCGCCCACCAGTTCCAGCAGCACCTGGCTGACCAGGCTCGATTTACCCGAGCCGGAAATCCCGGTAACGGCCGTGAAGCACTGCAGGGGAAAGTCGGCAGCGACTTTGTGCAGATTGTTGCGGCTGACGTCGGCCAGCTTCAGCCAGCTTGCGGTAGGCCGACGCGGGCGCGGCAGCGGCACGGCGCTGCCGTACAGGTAGGCACGGGTCTGCGACGCGTCGACCTGGGCCAGCCCTTTGGGCGGTCCGCTGTAGAGCACCTGGCCGCCTTGCTCGCCCGCCAGTGGCCCGACATCCACCACCCAGTCGGCGCGGCTCATGGTGTCCAGGTCGTGTTCGACCACGAACAATGAATTGCCTGCCGCTTTCAGCCCTTGCAGGGCGGCGTGCAACGATTCGCCATCGGCGGGGTGCAGGCCGGCGGTCGGTTCGTCCAGCACATAGACCACGCCGAATAGCTGCGAGCCCAGCTGGGTGGCCAGGCGCAAGCGCTGCAGCTCGCCCGAGGACAAGGTGGGCGTACTGCGCTCCAGCGCCAGGTAGCCCAGACCAAGGTCGATCAGGGTGTTCAGGCGACCCAGCAGGTTCTGCGCAAGCTGCTCGGCGGCCATGCGCTTCTCTTCACTGAGCTTCTTGCCGACTTGCTTGCCATCTGCCACCGGCTTGAGTTTCTGCGCCAGCTGGGTGAGCGGCAGTCGCGAGAACTCACCAATGTCCAGCCCGGCAAAGGTCACGCTCAGTGCTTCCGGCTTGAGCCGCTTGCCTGCGCAGACTTCGCACGCGGCACCGATCATGAACTGACTGACGCGCTTCTTCATCAGCGCGCTTTGCGAGTGGGTGAAGGTGTGCAGCACATAGCGTCGTGCGCCGGTGAAGGTGCCCTGGTAGCTGGGCTCCAGCTTGCGCTTGAGCGCGTCGCGGGTCTGCGCTGGGGTCATTCCGCCGTACACCGGCACCGTCGGCGTTTCCTCGGTGAAGAGAATCCAGTCGCGCTGCTTTTTCGGCAGGTCACGCCACGGCACGTCGACGTCGTAGCCCAGGGTCACGAGGATGTCGCGCTGGTTTTGGCCCTGCCAGGCTGGCGGCCAGGACGCGACTGCGCGCTGGCGAATGGTCAAGCTGTCGTCGGGCACCATGGTTTTTTCGGTGACCTCGTACACCCGGCCCAGGCCGTGACAATGCGGGCATGCCCCCTGTGGCGTATTGGCCGAGAAATCTTCGGCGTAGAGCATGGCCTGGCCAGGAGGATAGGCGCCGGCCCGCGAATAGAGCATCCGCACCAGGCTGCCCAGGGTGGTGACGCTGCCCACCGACGAGCGTGTGCTCGGCGTGCCGCGCTGTTGCTGCAGGGCCACGGCCGGCGGCAGCCCCTCGATGCTGTCGACATCGGGCACCCCGACCTGATCGATCAAGCGCCGGGCGTAGGGCGCCACCGATTCGAAATAGCGTCGCTGGGCTTCGGCGTACAGGGTGCCGAACGCGAGAGACGACTTGCCCGAGCCCGACACCCCGGTGAACACCACCAGGGCATCGCGGGGAATATCGACGTCGACGTTCTTGAGGTTGTGTTCGCGCGCGCCGCGAACTTGGACGTAGCCGCTGGGAGCGGTAGGTTTCATGAAAAGCCTTGGAATGTATGAGCGTTGCTATAACCGACCGCAGTGGCCACGCACAATTCCGGCGGTCGTTGCAGCGCTCGCTCAGGCCGCAGCCACCAGCCGCTCCAGGAACGTGGCCAGGGCCACTTCTTCCAGGCGCAGCCCTTTGCGCTGACGCGGCTTGGGCAACTTGGCCAGCTCGCCCATGACGAAGTGCTCCAGCACCTTGGGGTGGATGTAGCACTTGCGGCACACCGTAGGGGTATTGCCCAGCTGCCTCGCCACGGCTTTGACCATGTCGACGATGTGCTGCTTGGCATCGGGTTCGGGCTGCCAGTGCAGCTCGCGCAGCATGGCCAGCGCCAGCGCGCTGCCGGCCCAGGTGCGGTAATCCTTGGCGGTGAAATGCGCGCCGGTGATCTGGTGCAGATAGGCGTTCACGTCATGGGAGCTGACGCTGTGGCGTTCACCATGCTCGTCCAGGTACTGGAACAGGTTCTGCCCAGGCAGCTCCATGCAGCGCTTGACGATGGTGGCCAGCCGACGGTCCTTCACCGTGACCGCGTGTTCGACGCCACTTTTGCCGCGAAACTGGAACGCAATGGTATGCCCCTTGACCTCCACGTGCTTGTTGCGCAGCGTGGTCAGCCCATAGGACTTGTTGTCCCGGGCGTACTGGCTGTTGCCAACCCGGATCAGCGTGTTGTCGAGCAGCGAGACGACCGCGGCCATCACCTTGTTTCGGTCCAGGCCCGGCGCAGCCAGATGCGCTTCCAGCTGCCGGCGCACCTTGGGCAGCATCTTGCCGAACTCGATCATGCGCGAATACTTGTCTTCGTCGCGCACCTCGCGCCAGCGCGGGTGGTAGCGGTACTGCTTGCGGCCGCGGGCATCGCGCCCGGTGGCCTGCAAATGGCCTTGAGGGTCGGCGCAGATCCACACATCGGTATAGGCCGGAGGAATCACCAGTGCATTGATGCGCTTGATCTCGTCGGCATCGGTGATGCGCTCGCCGCTGGCATCGAAGTAGGCAAATTTGCCGCGCAGGGTCTTGCGGCGCAACCCTGGCTGGTTGTCGTCCACGTAATGCAGGTCTGGCGGGAGTACAACGGTCTGAAGGTCGTCTTCGATGTCAGGCATGGCTCGGCTCAGTGAAGGTACTTAGCCTTGTAGACAGTAGGAATCTTTCGCCGTGCAGTCAGACAGATCGCCCGTATTGTCAGACTCGTCACTTCATCGGTCAGACCTGTCTGACAGCCAAGCCAGCGAGGCTTCGGGACAATGTTGCCCATCGAGTTGAACGCCGCTCAGCCGTGAACGCTGCGGCCAATTCGATCCATCGTCCCTATGCCCAAGCTGGAGAAGTACCCATGAAGAAAATCTACGCCGCGTTCCCATTGGCTTGTTGTCTGGCCAGCCCGGTGTGGGCTGCCGATCAGATCGAAAAGCAGGTCACGGTGACCGCAACGGTTCCCACCGCTGCCTTCTTCGTCGAGCCCATCGGCGGCAACTGGATGAACGACCCACAGGACATGGCCTACAACTCGTTCACCAAGACCTTCGCACCGATCCGCAAGCAGCTGCAGGCCAAGAACACCGCCGCCGGCGGTATCAGCGCCAAACTGATGCGCCCGGCGGTGATCGTCAGCGGTGCCGACCAGATCCCTCTCACCGTGTCGGTAGGCGGCAAGAGCCTGAACCACACCACTGCGCAGTTGGTGGTCACCCAGGCCGATGCCCAGGCCGGCAACGGCGCCGTGGTGGACTTCCAGATCGCCTCGGCACTGGCGGCCGGTACCGCACCGAACGCAGGCAACTACCAGGGTGAAGTGAACATGATGTTCGAGCCCGGTCCAGTCGTTGCGCCCTGACCCAGGATAGACCCCACCACCCACGCGCTTCCTGGCCATCCACCCGTGCTGGGCCGCGAAGCGCGTTCACGAAAAGACCTGCATGTTCAAGACTACCTCATTGGCCAACGCCATCGGTGTGGCGCTAGGCGCGGGCTGGCTGCTGCTCGGACCCGTGCCGGCGCACGCCGCCAACACGCCGCCTGCCCTGGGGATCCTCGGCCAGGCCCAGGGCCTGCCGGCAGATTTCGCCGAGCATTTCTTCGATGTCCCGCTGGCAGTGCGTGTCGATCTGGACGGCCGCCTGCTGGGCGAGGCGCTGGTGGTGCTCGGCCGTGACGACACGCTGCAGTGGCTCGAGTACACCGATACCAGTGAAAGCCGGGAGACCCCGGTGGTACGGCAACGCTGGGCACAACGGTTGAGCGAGGGCGTGAGTCTGGGCAGCTGCACGACACAGTGCACCGATGGTTTGGTGGCCGTGCATTACAGCCTGGTCAACTCGCAGCTCTCGTTGCTGACGCGCGCCGTCGAGCAGTCCACCGATGTCCAGCGCTACCATGCCTTGCCCGAGCAGGCCGAGCACGGGCTGATCCTGCGCAACCAGCTCAACCTCAGCCAGGCAGGCGATGAAACCGTTGGCCGCTACGCCGTGCAAGGGGTGGGCAGTGTCGGCGACTGGAGCACCCAGGCCAACCTGCAGATGGACAAGACCAATTTTCATGGCCTGCGCCATCGCGTTGACCAGCTCTATGCCGAACGCATCGAGCGCGATCGTTTCCTGCGCCTGGGGTATTTCGACCCGGTCGCCCAAGGCCTGATACGCCAGCCGCGGTTGATGGGCAGCACGGCGCAAACCGCATTGGGGGTCATGCTCGGCAGCAGCGACACGCTGTACATCGACAATGGCACAACCAGTACCACGCCCATCTATGTCACGCCCAGCCGACCCGGTACGGTCGAGATCTACCGCAATGGCCAGCTGATCAACACCCAGGCGGTGCAGCCGGGCCTGCAGACCCTGGACACACGGGTATTGCCCGGTGGCATCTATGCGGTGGAAGTGCGCTTGCTGGAAAACGGCCAGGTGACGTCGCGCAGCAACGAATTCGTGTACAAGCCCAGTGCCTGGCGCAACCCGGAACAGCGCTGGCGCTACAACGCCTACGTGGGTCGGCAGAGCACGCTGTTCAGTAACTGGGAGCAAGACCCGAACGGCGGGCTGGCTGCCGGCGTGATGACCAACTACCTGATGCATCCCCGGGCAATCGTGGGGCTTTCGGCGCAGCAGGTCGATACGCAGACGCAAGTGGGCACGTCACTGGACTGGGATGCCCTGGACCGCCTCAAGCTGTATGGCAACCTGTACCGCACCGACCGTCGCGGCAATGGCTACGACCTGCAGGGCGTGTGGAGCCATGGCTCGGGCAATGTGGTGCTCAACCACAACCGTGCCTGGCTGCACCCCCAGCGCGAACGCGGCGACAGCTACTACGTGGACCGCCGCGAGCCGGCTCGGCTCACCACCCAGACCTCGCTGTCGGTCAGCCATCGGCTCACCCGCAACAGCACGCTCACCGCCCGGCTCAGCCGAACCGACGGGATTGAAGCCGGCAATGCACTGGACCTGGGCTGGGCACGTTATGGCCAGTTCATGGGCACCGACGCCAACTGGCGAGTTTCGCTGTTCGACCGCCCCGGCACCGCCAGCACCGACGACCAGCGCAACCGCGGTATCAACCTCACGCTCAGCATGGCGCTGGGTGGGCCGGGCGAGCGCTTGTCTGCCAGCCTGGGCACCCGCACCGGGCGCGACGGCGAACGCGATCGCACTGCCTCGCTCAGCTACCAGCAGGACATGGGGCAAGGCACGCTGCGTACCTTGGGCGGGACCCTCAATGCCGACCGCTACGGCACCGGGCTGGGGGTCAACGCGGGGTTCCAGAACAGCGCCCTGTACGGCGATGCGTTTGCGCTCAGTTCTTCCTACAACGGCCAATTGTCTTCGGGCCTGAACCTTGAAAGCACCTTGGCGCTGGGTGATGGCAAGGCTGCGTTCAGCGGCGAAGTCATGCCCCACGACGCCAGCCTGATCGTCGACCTGGAGTCGGACGTTCCTGGGCTCGAGCTGCGTGCCGATGACCACCTGGGCGGCGCCGCGCTGCTGCGTCCCGGGCGCAACGTGCTGCCGGTGGGTGCCTATCGCGCTGGTCACGTGCAGCTGGGCTTCGACAAGCAGGACCACCTGGCGGCCGACATCCAGCCGCCGACCCTGGACTACCACCTCAACAAAGGCGCGGTGCAGTACCGCCAGTTGAAGGTGGTGCGTACCGTCACCGTACTGGGTCGGGTCGTCGACCACGAGGGCAGGGCACTGAAAGGGGCGCAGGTGATCAACCATGCCAGCCGCAGCGTGACCGAAGCCGATGGCTTCTTCGCACTGGAAATGAGCGAGAGCAATCCGACCCTGGAGATCCGCCAGGGCGGCGTCCAGCGCTGCCTGCTGACCCTCGACACCCACACCAGCAAGCGCGAGCAGGATGTGCTGCTGCTGGGTGATCTTTCATGCATCGCCGAGGGCGTTGCCGCCCTGACGACACCGAAACCGACAGGAGAGGCCGGATGACTCGCATGACTTCACGTTACTGGAAACGCCTGGTGTCGATGCTGATCTCCATGGCCTTGGCAGGTCCTGTGCTGGCGGGCGATGTGTTGCTTTCCGCTGAGTTCACGCCCACCTCGCAGGGCTTCGTGCATACCAACCCCAAGGCTTCGATCTGCTCGAGGTTTCCGCCGTTCTGCAATTCGAGGGGCTCGGCAAACCTGCCGATCACCTACCGCAAAGGCACCGAGCATTCCGCCGCAGATCCGCGGGATCAGTTCTACGTAGCCTTGCCCAAGCCCGTGACCGTTCAGGTTCGAAACGAACGCGGCGATGCCCATGACGTGCTGCTTACGATCAACTACGTCACCCATCGTGCGGACACTCTGCCGGACGGGCCTCCAAACACCACACCGCAAACCAATACCTGTTCGCAATCAGCCTCTGCATCGGATACCACATTCGCAGCTGTGCTTTGGTGGCTACGTAATCCCGGTAGCGGTGCTCCTTGTTATTCGAGCAATAACCGAGGTCGCGCGGGCGATGTGCGAAGCAGCACGGTTCGTCAGTTCGGCATCTTATACTCGCTGGGAACCCCCTCGCCCTGGAGAATGAAGAACGGCCGCTACACCGGTGAAGTCACCTTCACCGTGGGCAACGGCGGGCAGATCGACCTGGGCAACCAGGTGACCGAACTCAACGACGACACCCTCACCATCAAGTTCCAGCTCGACGTGCAGCACCCCTTCATCGTGGAAACCCCGCCCGGTTCCGAGCTGGCCGTGCTCGAACCGCAGGGCGGCTGGTTGAACTGGAGCGGCGGCTCGCGGACGCCACCGCGCCTGTACCGCGACCACCCCCTGCGACTGTGGTCGGCGGGCCCGTTCAAGGTGCATACCCTGTGTGAATTTCCCATGGCTGGCCAGTGTGCGATCCGCAACCCCGGCGACGACCACCGGGTGCCCGTGGAGGTCGCTCTGTCTCTGCCCAGCGGCGCCGAGCACAACGGCGCACCGGCGCGGCGAGTTGCGCTGCCGGTGGAGGCGGTGAACGCCCTGGAGTTCGACGCCCAGGCACCGCTGCTCAATCGCCCGGGCATGCTGCATTACCAGGTGGTGCAGCCTTACGTCGCGCAGATGATGCAGCGCGCCGGAGCTCGTTATGAAGGCTGGGTGCGGATTGTCTTCGATGCACAACTGTAAACAAGGAGATCCAACCCATGCACAAGACTCTGGGGGCATTGGCCCTGATGATGGCCAGTAGCGCCGTGCTCGCCGGCCCCGAGCTCAATATCGGTGCCTTCTACGACTATCTGGAAGGCCCGCGCAGTACCTTGGTCAAGCGCGTGCGCAACGGCGGCGATGCCACCGCATTCGTCAAGGTCGAAGTGGTTGAAATCATTCATCGCCCGGGCCAGCCCGATCTGGAGCGATCCCTGGAAGGCTTGCCCGTGGCCGAACGGCCCTTGATCGCCAGCCCGGCGCGGTTGATCGTGCCGGCCAACGGCATGCAAAGCGTGCGCTTGCTGCACCGCGGCGAGCGCCAGCAGGAACGCTACTTTCGCGTGCGCTTCATGCCAGTGATGCCCACCGGCAACGACGACTTCGCCATGACCGACCAGCAGGCGCAGCAGTATCGCGAGTCACTGCGAGCCGGCGTGCAGGTGCTTTCCGGTTACGGTGCGTTGCTCTTCGTACAGCCGCAGGACACCCGGTACGCCACCGATATCCGTGAAACCCCCGGCAGCCTTCAGGTGCGCAATGACGGCAACGCCACCATCGTGATGGACCACTTCAACGACTGCGATCGCAGCGGCAAAAGCTGCGCAACCGCCACCCTGCATCACGTACTGCCCGGCCTGGAAAGGCGTTTCGACAAGCAACCGGGGCGCACCTACAGCTTCGAGCTGATCGAGGGTCAGGCGCGGCGAAAGGTGATCAGTGAAGGGTAGGGTGCACACAGTCGGAAACGCCCTGCGCACACTGGAGCATCTACCTACATCGCAAGCGGAAAAGTCCGGATTTGTGCCACTGCCCGATGCGCTATACAACACTCACCCACTCCAAGGAGGTGTTCCATGCGCAAGGCATTGATCGTGGATGACCATCCGTTTATCCGCGCCAGTGTCAGGACGCTGCTGGCTCAGGAGCTGCAGTACCAGGTCATCGAAAGCGGCAACAGCACCGAAGCGGTGCGGTTGTATCGCGACGAGCGGCCGGACCTGGTCATCCTCGACCTGTCGATGCCCGGCCTCGACGGCTTCGATGTGCTCAGGCGCATGAGGGAATCGACCTCGCCGGGCAAGATCATCGTGCTCACCTCCATGCCTCCCGGCTACTACTCGATGCGCAGCATGAAAGCCGGTGCGACCGCTTTCGTCTCCAAATCCGATGCGCTCGACCAGCTGCGCAAGGCAATCGCCGCGGTGCAATCGGGATACACCTATTTTCCGGACTGCACCGACGTGTCCCTGGGCCGCGCGGACAGCGACAGCGCCGAGGCGGCACGAATCTCCAGCCTCACCGACCGCGAGATCCTGGTGCTGGTGAACCTGGCCAAAGGCCTGTGCAATCAGGACATCGCCCACACCATGCTGCTCAGCCACAAGACCGTCAGCACCTACAAGATGCGCATGATGCGCAAGCTGCGGCTCAACTCGGTGATGGAAATGACGGACCTGGCCAGGCGTCACGAATTGATCTGAGCCCCGTGCCGAAACGGTCGGCTCCGTAGGAGATTTCGCCGAAAGCTTGGGAAATGTCCGGCTTCAATGTCATCCCGGCGCAGCAATACTGCCGCCGCCGAACACGGAGGGTGACACGGACACGGACATCCTACGGTGCGCGGGAAAATTTCCTTCAGGTATCCCGGAACCTTCCCATCGCTAATTCAGAATTTGACGACCGACTTCGGCCTGAATTTACGGAACACTCCTACGGTAGATGGCCTCGTCTGCGCTTGACAGCTGTCTCCTGATCCAGAACCAACAGAGTCGATGCAGAACGCTGCAAAGGAAGCCCGCGCCGGGCATGCAGGCGCCGTCCCGCGCTCACGCACTCAGGAGAAAGACATGCGTACAGCACTGATAATCGATGATCACCCGTTCATTCGATCGAGCGTCAAACTCTTGCTCAAACAGGAACGCTTCAGCGTAGTGGCGGAGGCCCAGGACGGTGTCGACGGAGTCCTGATGGCAAAGACTCACCAACCCGACCTGATCGTCCTGGATATTTCCCTTCCCGGGCTGGACGGCATGGAAGTCATCGCCAGAATCAAGGAGCTGGGAACCAGCAGCCGTATCGTCATTCTCACTTCCCAGGCCGCCGAGCACTTCTCCCTGCGCTGCATGAAGCTGGGCGCCATGGGCTATGTGTCCAAGCGTGATGACCTCAACGAGCTGCGCAAGGCGGTGACGGCCATCGGCTCCGGGTTCACCTATTTTCCGGTCGTGGCTTTCAGCTCGGTGCGCAGCAGTGACGGGCTGGGCAGCGAAACGGAGTGCATCGCGCGCCTGACCAATCGCGAGCTGACCATCCTCCAGCACCTGGCTCGCGGGCTGAGCAACAAGGCCATCGGCGAATTGATGCTGCTGAGCAACAAGACCGTGAGCACCTACAAGTTCCGCCTGATGGACAAGCTGCAGATGAGCTCGCTGGTGGAACTGGCCGAGCTCGCCAAACGTAACTTCCTGGTGTGATGAGCCTGATCGCGTGGGTCGGCCGCAGCACTCGCTGGGTGCTGGTGTGGCTGGCCGGCACAGCACTTGCCCATGCCCAGGTGCTGCCGTTGCACGGACGCTCGCAGCCCGAGCCTGCCTGGTTCGAGCGGTTGCACATGCAACTGGCCGACCGCGACCGACAGTGGCTGCGCGCACGACGCGTTTTGCGCGTCGCCGTGAGCCGTCCGGACTACGGCCCTTTCGACCTCTCCGCCAATGGCGGCAGCTATGAGGGAATCAGCGCCGACTACCTGGCGCTGGTGGCTCGGCTGCTCGAACTGGATGTCGAGGTGCAGGCCTATCCTTCCCGCGAGCTTGCGCTTGCCGCTCTCGAAGCGGGCGAGGTGCAAGTGTTGGGCACCACCAGCCGCCGTGAAGCCTTGCGTCACGGCCTGCTGCTTTCCGACGCCTACATACAGGATCAGCCTGTGCTCGCCATGCGACCCGGCCAGTCGCTCGACGCGACCGCGCCGCTGCGCATTGCCCTGGTGCGCGATCACGTCGCAGCGAGCGAGGTCCGCGAACGCTTCCCGGAGGGCCAGCTGCAATTGCATCCGACACCCTCGAACGCCCTGGCAGCGGTGGCCTATCAGCAGGCCGATCTGTTCGTCGGTGGCGCGCTGGCGGTGTTCCACCAGGCCGACGGCAGCCAGCTGCCCGGCCTGCGCCTGCAACCGGCCGAGGGCATTGGCGGCAATGCTTTCGGCTTCGCCGTGAACCCACGCGATGCGCGTCTGCTGCGGCTGCTCGACAAGGCCCTGGCGGTGGTGCCCGACGAGGCCCGGGCGGCCATCGCTCGGCGCTGGAGCGTCGAGCGCCCGCGCGTGGCGGAACCGGCTGCACTGCCCCTGACCGCCACGCAGCGCCAATGGCTGGCCGGGCGTACCGAACTGCGGGTGCTGATGGATCCGCGCTTCGTGCCGGTCAGCTACCGTGACGATCAGGGCCGCTTCGCCGGCGTGGCCGCCGACGTGCTGCACCAGATCGCGCGGCGCACCGGGCTCGCCATCGAGGTGATCGAAAGCACCTCGCTCACGCGCATGAGCGAAATGATCGAGCGCGGCGAGGCCGATCTGATCGCCGCGATGATTCCCAGCCCGGAGCGCCAGACTCGCCTGGCGTTCAGCCGCGGCTACCTGAGCAGCTCCCCGGTGCTGGTCACGCGCGAGGGCGGGCGCGAGCCGGTTTCGCTGGAGCAATCGGCGGGCAAGCGGGTGGTGCTGGTGGAGGGCAGCCTGCTGCATGAGTGGCTGCAGGAACACTACCCCTCGATCGACCGCCTGCGCGCGGCAAGCTCCGCCGAGGCCCTGGCCATGCTCGACCGCGGTCAGGCCGACGCGGCGGTGCTGCCATTGATCGCGGCGCGCTACATGATCGCGCGGCAGTACCGTGGTCGGCTGCGCGTCAGCGCGGCGCTGCCGGTGGCGCCGGTACATTTCGCGTTCGCCGTCTCGCCCCGGGCCCAGGTGCTGCAGTCGATCCTCGACAGCGCCCTGCAGGACATTCCGCCGCCACACATGAGCGAGCTGACGCGCCATTGGCGCACCGAAATGATCGTCGCCGATGGCCTTTGGCAACGTTACCGCTGGGCCATCATCCAGGGGTTCGCCGCCGCCTCGCTATTGTTGCTGCTGGCACTGGGCTGGGTCAGCTACCTCAAGCGTCTGATCCGCCAGCGGGTCGATGCCGAACGGGCCCTGACCACACAGCTGGAGTTCATGCGGGTAATGATCGACGGCACACCCCATCCGATCTACATCCGAGATCGCCAGGCACGCCTGATCAACTGCAACACCAGTTACCTGCAAGCCCTGGGTGTGACCCGCGAGGCGATCCTAAACAAGCCGCTGACCGGCTATGGCCTGCTCGAAGAACGGCACGCCCAGTTGGCCCAGGACGCGTATCTGCAAGCCATGGAGCACGGCGAGCCAGTGGTCGAGGATCGCACGCTGACCTTGCCGTCGGGCGAGGTGCTGATCATTCACCACTGGATGCTGCCGTACCGCGGCGGCGACGGACGAATCCAGGGTCTGATCGCCGGGTGGGTCGACATCACCGAGCGCCAGCGCCTGTGCCAGGCGTACCGTGACGCCCAAGCGCAGGCCGAAGCGGCCAACCAGGCCAAGACCACCTTCCTGGCAACCATGAGCCATGAAATCCGCACGCCGATGAACGCCGTGCTGGGCATGCTCGAACTGGCCCTGAAGAAAGCCGAGCAGGGCATGCTCGACAAGCCTGCGCTGGAGGTTGCCTCGCAGTCGGCCAACGGTCTGCTGGCGTTGATCGGGGATATTCTCGATGTCACGCGCATCGAGGCCGGTCGCCTGGAACTGCTGCCGGCGCCGTGCCAGCTGGGGCAACTGGCCGGGGAAACCGTGGGGCTGTTCCAGGCCCAGGCACGGGAGAAATACCTGCGGCTCAAGCTGGAGGTGCTCGGTGCCCCCGACACCTGGCTCAGCGTCGACCCGGTGCGGTTCAAGCAGATCATCGCCAACCTGCTGAGCAACGCGATCAAGTTCACCCGCGAGGGGCAGGTCTCGGTGGTGCTCGGGGTCTGGCCGCAGGCGCACGGCGCGCGGGTCGAACTGAGTGTGGAGGACAGCGGGCAGGGCATTGCCCAGGCCGACCTGTTGCGCCTGGGCGCGCCTTATCGACAGGCCGCCGGTGGCCGCGGCAGCCGCGTCGGTGCCGGTCTGGGCTTGAGTATCTGCCGCAGCCTAGCCGACCTGATGGGTGGCAGGCTGGAATTGCACAGTGTGCTTGGCTGCGGCACGCGGGTGCAGCTGCAGTTCGACGCGGTGCCTGGCGCGAACGCACCGCCGTCGGCCGCTCGCGAGCCTGCGCGCATTGACCTGCCGGCGTTGCAGGTGCTGGTGGTCGACGACTACCCCGCCAATCGGGTGCTGCTTGAGCGCCAACTGACATTCCTCGGCCACCGCGTAACGGTAGCCGAGCACGGTGCTGCCGGGTTGCGCGCCTGGTTGCGCGGCGCCTACGACGTGGTCATCAGCGACTGCAACATGCCCGGCATCAATGGCTATCAGTTGGTCAAGGCGGTGCGTGAGCACGAACGGCGCAAGCATCAGGAACCGTGCCTGTTCCTCGGTTGTACGGCGAATGCCCAGATCAGCGAGCGCCGCCGTTGCCTGCAGCAAGGCATGGATGACTGCTTGTTCAAACCATTGAGCCTGGAAACTCTGGCACTGCACCTGGACCCGCACCGCGCCCGTCGCATGCTCGGTGCGCCGGAAGACGACGTCGACCTGGGCAGTCTCGATCAGCTCACCGGCGGCGATGCCAGCCTGTTGCTGCGCCTGCTCGATGATTTGGCCGAGAGCAACCTGCAGGACCTCAAGCGCCTGCATTCGCTGTCTCAGCCCTACCAGACCGGCGAAGTCGCCGACCTGGTGCACCGGATCAAGGGCGGCGCCCGCATCGTTCGGGCGCGACGCCTGCTGGCGGCCTGCGAAGCCCTGGAACAGGCCTGCACGGCAAGCTCTTCGGCCGAGCGGATGCGGCGTGGCGTCGACGATCTGGCGGCGGCCATGGTTGGCCTCGATGACTACTTGGCACGGCACGGCACATCCGGCAAACCGTAGGAATTTTCCGATGCGTATTGGGAAATTGCCTGCATCCCGGTCATTGCACGGAGTTGAACATAGGCATGAAGAAACAGGGGAAGTGATCGTGTCAGACATCAAGCCAACGGTGTTACTCGTCGAAAGTCATGGGTTCCAGCGTGCGATCGCGGTGCAGATGCTCAGCCAGTTGGGTTGCTCGTGCGTGTACCAGGCGCAGACCAGCGAGCAGGCGCTGCAGTTGCTGCGCGAGCACCAGCCCATCGATGTGCTGGTGTGCAACGTCGACGTACTGGGCGTGGGTGCATTGCGCATCATCCAGGAAGCGGTTACCCGCAAGCGTGTGCGCGCCGTGCTGATCGGCGGCGGGATCGAGCCGGAAGTGCGCACCGGGCTGTACCAATGGGTGTCGATGCTCGGCCTGGAGTACCTGGTCGACGCTGGCAGCCCGTTGGACTTCAACCGCTTGCAGCGATTCTTCGAGGCCTTGAACACGCCTCGCGGCGCGCTCGTACCAGCGCCTGCGAAGGTGCGGATCGGGCGCGTGGAGGTGCAGGCGGCGATCGCTGGCGGCCAGTTCGAGGTGTGCTTCCTGCCGCGCTGCACGGTGGCCGACGGACGCATCCGCAGCGTCGATGCGCAACTGAGCTGGCAGCATCCACGCCATGGCCTGCTGGCCATGCCGCAGTTCTGCCCGGCGGTGGAGCGGGCCGGGCTGGGCAATGCGTTGCTGTTGTACATGGCCGAGCAGGCGGTCGAGGTGCAGCAGCAGCTTGCCCAAGCCGGATTGCAGGTGGGCCTGAGCCTGGGTATGCGGCTCGAACAACTCGGTCACCAGCCGCTGATGAACGAGTTGTTGGGCATATTGCGTGGGCACCTGACCGGCAAGCACCGCGTGGCACTGGAGCTCAGCCATGTCGGCCTGGCCCGGCCCAAGGCGGAATACCTGGAAACCCTGTTGCGCGTGCGGTTGATGGGCTGTGACCTGGGCATGCAGGGGTTCGGTTTCGGCGGTGCCTCGCTGCAGCGCCTGTGTCAGTGGCCGATCAACCAGTTGCGTCTGGCGTCACCCTTTCTGCTGGAAGCCCCGCACCAGTCGCGCCATTTGGCGGTGGTGCAGCACATGTCGGTCGCCGCGCGCACGTTGGGTATCGAACTGACGGTGGCCGGCGTGCAGAGTGCGGTGCATCATCTGCTGTTGTTCGACCTCGGCTGCCTGCGCGGACAGGGCGATTACTTCGCCAAGCCGCTGAGCGCCGACGCGCTGCGCGAACGTCTCCAGCAACCGAAAACGCTGCAACCGATACGCCGGGAGTAGCCCCGTCCGCGTGCGCAAGACCTGTAGCAGCGGCGCAAGCCGCGTCCGGGTGCGCTGCGGAGTGTCAGGTGGGTTGCGTGCGCCGATGACGCGGCTCGCGCCGCTGCTACAGGGGCTCGCGGTCCGTAGCAGCGGCGCAAGCCGCGTCCGGGTGCGCTGCGGGGTGTCAGGTGGATCGCATGCGCCGATGACGCGGCTCGCGCCGCTGCTACAGGGGATCGCGATCTGTAGCAGCGGCGCAAGCCGCGTCCGGGTGCGCTGCGGAGTGTCAGGTGGATCGCATGCGCCGATGACGCGGCTCGCGCCGCTGCTACAGGGGATCGCGGTCCGTAGCAGCGGCGCAAGCCGCGTCCGGGTGCGCTGCGGGGTGTCAGGTGGGTTGCGTGCGCCGATGACGCGGCTCGCGCCGCTGCTACAGGGGATCGCGATCTGTAGCAGCGGCGCAAGCCGCGTCCGGGTGCGCTGCGGAGTGTCAGGTGGATCGCATGCGCAGATGACGCGGCTCGCGCCGCTGCTACAGGGGATCGCGGTCTGTAGCAGCGGCGCAAGCCGCGTCCGGGTGCGCTGCGGGGTGTCAGGTGGGTTGCGTGCGCCGATGACGCGGCTCGCGCCGCTGCTACAGGGGATCGCGGTCCGTAGCAGCGGCGCAAGCCGCGTCCGGGTGCGCTGCAGTGCTCAGGCCAATACCGCCACGGCCTTGATCTGCGCCCACGCCTGCAGGCCCGCCACCACCCCCAACTGATCCGCCGAATAACGGGTGATTCGCGCCAGGATCACTGTCTCGCCGGCGCGCAGACTCAGCTGCACATGGGCCGGATTGTGCGCTGTCGACACCTGCTCGACGGTGACGGCGAAACGATTGAGGATGCTGCTGGCGTCGTCCGGGCTCAGGCTGAGGCTGACGTCACGGGCCTGGATCTTGACCCGCAAGCGGTCGCCAACCGCCCGAGGGGTATGGGCGACGCGCAGCGGTTCGACGGCCCCCGGCAGTTGCAGGGACAGCAGCTGATAGACCGGATCGTAGCCGCGGACCGTGGCCTGCACGACCACACCGGCGTCGGCTTCGCGCGCCATGGGCAGATCGAGGCGCTCCAGCGTCGGCCCCAGCGGCCCGCTGCCCAGCACGCGGCCGTGCTGCAGCACCACCAGATGGTCGGCCAGCCGCGCGACCTCATCCTGGGCATGGCTGACGTACACCACGGGAATGTCCAGTTCGTCATGCAACCGTTCCAGATAGGGCAGGATCTCGGCCTTGCGGCGGCTGTCCAGCGCCGCCAGAGGCTCGTCCATCAGCAGCAGCCCGGGGCTGGTCAGCAGCGCGCGGGCGATGCCCACGCGCTGCCGTTCGCCGCCGGACAGGTTGGCCGGCTGGCGTTCCAGCAGATGTTCTATGCCAAGCAGGTCGCACGCCTGATCGAGCGCGACCTTGCGTTGACCAGGCTTGATCCGCCGCCAGCCGTATTCAAGATTGCCGCGCACCGACAGGTGCTCGAACAGGCTGGCTTCCTGGAACACATAGCCGAGCGCACGCTTGTGCGGCGCCAGGAAAATTCCCCTGGCGCTGTCCTGCCAGACCTCGCCATTGACTTCGATGCAGGCATCGGGTGCTTTCACCAACCCGGCCAGGCAGCGCAGGCAGGTGGTCTTGCCGGATCCGGAGTCACCGAACAGCGCGCTGACACCGCGTCCGGGCAGTTGCAGGTCGACGTCCAGCGAAAACGCGCCATAGCTCATGTCGATACGGGCACGGATCATTCCATCAACTCCACGCCGAGCGCGATTGACGGCCGCGGTGCAGCAACAGCAGCACGGCGAAGGAAAACACTAGCATGGCGCCGGCCAGCCAGTGTGCCTGGGCGTATTCCATGGCTTCGACATGGTCGAAGATCTGCACCGACACCACCCGCGTCTTGTCCGGTATGTTGCCGCCGATCATCAGTACCACGCCGAATTCACCGACGGTATGGGCAAAGCCCAGAATGCTGGCCGTGACGAAACCAGGCTTGGCCTGCGGCAGCACCACGGTGAAGAAACAATCCCAAGGGCTTGCACGCAAGGTCGCCGCCACTTCCAGAGGTCGTTCGCCGATGGCTTTGAAAGCGTTCTGCAGGGGCTGGACCACGAAAGGCATGGAGTAGATCACCGAACCGATCACCAGCCCGGTGAAGCTGAACACCACCGAGCCCAGACCCAGCGCTTGCGTTGCCTGGCCGATGAAACCGTGGGGGCCCAGCAGCAGCAACAGGTAGAAACCGATGACCGTCGGCGGCAATACCAGGGGCAGGGCGACCACTGCGCCGACAGCGCCGCGCCAGGGCGACGCGGTGCGCGCCAGCCACCAGGCGACGGGCGTACCGACCAGCAGCAGAATCACCGTGGTCAGGCTGGCCAGCTTCACCGTCAGCCAGATCGCACCCAGGTCGCTGGCGTCCAGCGGCATCAGATCTGGTAGCCGTACGACTTGATGATGGCCGCAGCTGCCGGGCCTTTCAGGTATTGCATGAGCGCCTTGGCGGCTTCGCTGTCACGACCTTTGTTGAGAATCACCGCGTCCTGCTTGATCGGGTCGTGCAAGGCCGCCGGGACGATCCAGGCCGATCCTTGTTCGACTTTGCCATCCTTGTAGATCTGCGACAGTGCCACGAAACCCAGCTCGGCATTGCCGGTCGAGACGAACTGGAAGGCCTGGGTGATGTTCTGCCCTTCGACCAGTTTGGGCTGGGTGGCCTGGGTCAGGTTCATCTTCGCCAACACCTGGGTCGCCGCCAGCCCGTAGGGTGCGGCCTTGGGGTTGGCGATGGACAGGTGCTGATAGCTGTTGCCCTTGAGCACGGCGCCTTCGGCGTCGACGTAGCCAGGCTTGGCCGACCACAGCGCCAGGGTGCCGGTGGCGTAGGTAAAGCGTGAGCCCGGAACGGTTTCCTGCTCGCTTTCCAGTTTTGCCGGGGTGCTGTCGTCGGCGGCCAGGAACACTTCGAACGGCGCGCCGTTCTTGATCTGGGTATAGAACTGGCCGGTCGAGCCATAGGCGGCGACGAGCTTGTGCCCGGTGTCGGCCTCGAAGGCTTTGGCGATGGCCTGTATGGGGGCGGTGAAATTGGCGGCGACAGCCACCTGTACCTCATCGGCGTACGCACTGTTGAGGGCCATGGCGGCGCCGAGGGCAAGCAGGCGGGTGGTAAACTTCATTGGGCGGCGCTCTGTGAGAAAAAAGACTACCGTCATATAGCAAAATATATAGCGCTTTGCCAGTCCTGCACGCTGGTGTCCGCAGCCTGCGAGAAGTCCACTGACGAGATCGGCGTCAAGGCGTGTCAGGCCGACGCTCGCGCTCGAGCAGTTCGCGCTTGCGCTCGATACCCCAGCGGTACCCGGAAAGCCCACCGTCGGTGCGTACCACTCGATGACAGGGTACCGCCACGGCCAGGGCGTTCGCCGCGCAGGCCCCGGCCACCGCACGTACCGCGCTCGGCGCGCCGATGCTGGCCGCAACCTGCGCGTAGCTGGCGGTAGTGCCCGGTTCGATCTTGCCCAGCGCTTGCCATACCCGTTGCTGGAAAGCCGTGCCGCGAATGTCCAGGGGCAAGTCCAGACCCGCCCTCGGCGCCTCGATGAAGCCCAGCACCTTGGCCACGATCGCTTCGAAGTCTGAGTCGGCGCCTATCAGTGCTGCCTTGGGAAAGCGCCGTTGCAGATCATCGAGCAAGGCTTGCGGCTCGTCACCGAGCAGGATCGCGCACACACCGCGCTCGCTGCAGGCCACCAGCACCGCGCCAAGGCTGCATTGGGCAAGGGCGAAATGGATCGAAGCCTTGCTGCCCCCTTGGCGGAAGGCCGCCGGGGTCATGCCGAGCATGCCGTTGGCGGCCTCGTAGAACCGCCCGGATGAATTGAAGCCGCTGGCGTACAGGGTTTCGGTGACGGATTTGCCCTGCTGAAGCTGCTCGCGGACCTTCTGCGCCCGTCGGGCACTGGCATAGCTGCGCGGCGTCAGCCCGGTCACGGCCTTGAACACCCGGTGGAAGTGCCATGGGCTCAAGCCGGCCCGTTCGGCCAGCGCGCTCAACTCGGGCAGAGCGTCGCTGGCTTCGATCTGGCGGCAGGCGGCGGCAACCAGTTGGCTGTGGTGAGCGGTGGGGGTGGGCATGGCGCGATTCCGTGGATCGTCGAAGCAGCCATGTTAGCCGTTGCTGCGGGCACTGACACTCCGCTGCTTGCGCTCAGCCAGCCTTGCGCAGGGTGAAGTTGATCCGTTGTGGGCCCATCACCGGGTGCACGCCTTCCTTGAGCGGCAGCACGCCGTGAAAGCGCAGACGGTCGACACCGCCCCATACCATTACATCGCCGTGCAGCAGGGGCACGCGCAGCGGGCGGTCGCTGCGCTGCAGGCCGCCGAGCTGGAACATCGCCGCGAGGCCCAGTGAAACCGAAACGATGGGCGCGCCGTAGTCACGTTCATCGCGATCCTGGTGCAGGGACATCCTGGCGCCCGGCACGTAGCGGTTGAGCAGGCAGGCATCGGGTATGAAATCATCGAAACCGGCCGCTGCCGCTGCTTCCCGAGCCAGCGTGCGCAGCACCTCGGGCAGCACCGGCCACGGGCGGCCGGTGAGAGGATCGTCGCTAACGTAGCGATATCCTCGCGCATCCGTGCTCCAACCGAACTGCCCGCAGTTGCTCAACGCCACCGACATGGTGTGCCCACCGGGCGTTTCCATGCGCCGAAACGGGGCTGCCCTGAGCACTTCGCGCAAGGCCGGCAGGATGTCGTCCAGCCAGGGCAGGGCGAAGCCACGCAGGACGAAGGTCTGCTCGCCCAGGGATTCGCGACGACTGGGTTGTTGTGGCTCATCGAACAGTGAGGACTGCACCGGGCTCACCCCTCGCCGTGTTGCCAGATACCCCGGCCGTGAAGGCGCTCACGGTCATGGGCAGCGTTGAAATCCTGCGCGGGCCCCTTGGGCACGATACCGGTCGGGTTGATGGTCGGATGACTGGTGTAGTAGTGGCCTTTGATGTGTTCGAAGTCCACCGTCTGGGCGATGCCCGGCCATTGGTACAGCTCGCGCAGCCAGTTCGACAGGTTCGGGTAATCGGCGATGCGCCGCAGGTTGCACTTGAAGTGTCCGTGGTACACCGCGTCGAAGCGGATCAGGCTGGTGAACAGGCGCCAGTCGGCTTCGGTCAGGGACTCCCCGGTCAGGTAGCGCTGGGTGTCCAGCGTGGCTTCGAGGCGGTCGAGTTCGGCGAATACATCGTCGAACGCCCTGGCGTAAGCCTGCTGCGAAGTGGCAAAGCCGGCGCGATAGACGCCGTTGTTCACATTCGGGTAAACCGCGTCGTTGACGCGGTCTATGGCTGGGCGCAGCGACTCGGGATAGAGGTCCAGGCGATTGCCGGTGAGGGCATCGAAGGCGCTGTTGAACATGCGAATGATCTCGGCCGACTCGTTGCTGACGATACGGCTCTGCTGCTTGTCCCACAGCACCGGCACCGTGACTCGGCCGGTGTAGCGCGGATCGTCGCGGGTGTAGCGTTCGTGCAGGTAGCGCAAAGGCTCGAGGTGATCACCGCTCGAGCCTGTC
Source organism: Pseudomonas sp. CFBP 8758 (assembly GCF_014841725.1). NCBI lineage: Bacteria > Pseudomonadati > Pseudomonadota > Gammaproteobacteria > Pseudomonadales > Pseudomonadaceae > Pseudomonas > Pseudomonas sp. CFBP 8758. The sequence goes on from NZ_JACYUK010000008.1 coordinate 32,319, forward strand.
TGGCTGTCGAACGTCCAGCCGTGCTCGCCCATGTGCCAGCTCACCACCGATACGTCGATCAGCGTTTCCAGGGCCTTGAGCTTGCGCACGATCAGGGTGCGATGGGCCCACGGGCACGCCAGCGAGACGTACAGATGGTAGCGACCGGCTTCGGCCTTGAAGCCGCCCTGGCCACTGGGGCCGGGTTGTCCGTCGGCGGTGACCCAATGGCGGCGCTGCGAGGTTTCGCGCTGAAACGCGCCGTCCTCGCTGCTTTCGTACCACTGGTCGTGCCAGCGTCCTTCGATCAGCAAACCCATGGTCGTCTCCCGAGTGCGTATCGGCGAACTGTATCACGCTGCTCCGCCGCAGCGGCCCATACCAGGTGTGCCGCCGACGCGGCTCGCGCCGCTGCTACATGGGTATTCCGGGCACAGCGCGTGTACCGCTGACGCGGTTGCGCCGCTGCTACACAGGTATTCCGGGCACACCGTATGTACCGCCGACGCGGCTTGCGCCGCTGCTACACAGGTATTCCGGGCACACCGTATGTACCGCCGACGCGGCTTGCGCCGCTGCTACATACGCGCCGCGATTCTCCGTAGGAGCGGTCAGTGGCCGCGAAACTGGCGCCGCGATGGATCAGGCAAGCCGCAGGGCCTGTTTCGCGGCCACAGACCTCCCACAGAGGGCGCTGTCAGCTCTTCTTCGTACACGCCGCCAGGTCGCGTGCCGCCCACAGCGCGCGGGCTTCGTCGAAGGCCTGCTCGCGGGAGCTGCCCAGCCCTCGCAGGGCCAGGGCCATGGTGGAGATCAAGGCCATTTCGCCGTAGCTGTCCTGGCGCTCACCCTGCCAGAACTCAACCAGGTGGCCGACTTCGAGAGTCGGCGGCTTCACGTGGCGCTGGGCGGCCAGGGCAGGCCATTCCTCATCCCAGGGCAGGTGGTCGCCGGTGCCATAGAGATGGCTGGCGCTGTCCGGGTTGATCTCGATTTCGCCACCGTCGCCCTTGACCACGATCGCCGTGTCGCCGAGCAGGCCGCTGGCATCGCGATGCACTGCCTGGTAGCCAGGGTGGAAGATGCTCTGCAGGCCACAGCGTGCCCCGAGCGGGTTGAGAATCCGCGCCAGCGAATGAATGGGCGAGCGCAGGCCCAAGGTGTTGCGCAGGTCGATCATGCGTTGCAGTGGCGCTGCCCAGTCCATCAACGGGGAAAACGCCAGGCCGTGCTGGTCGAGCGCCTGGCCGACGGCATCCCAGTCCCGACACAGCGCGATGTTCAAGGTCCCGAGCAGTTGTTCGCTGTACAGCCGCCCGGCGGTGTGGGCGCCCGCGCCGTGCATGAATATGCGCCGGCCGCTGCCGCCCAAGCATTTCGCAGCCAGCAGGTACCACGGCAAGTGGCGCTTCTTGCCAGCGTAGGTCGGCCAGTCCAGATCGACTGCCAGCGCCGGCGCCTGCAGGCGTTCGCGCAGGGCGAGGGTGAAACCGGCGAGTTCCTCGGCGCTTTCTTCCTTGTGCCGCAGCAGCATCAGGAAGGCACCCAGCTGTGCGTCTTCCACCCGGCCATCGAGCAGCATGCCCATGGCCTCGCGGGCTTCCTCACCGGTGAGGTTGCGTGCGCCGCGCTTACCCTTGCCCAGGGCTCGCACGAATTGGGCGAACGGGTGCTCTTCGGGGGTTTCCAGCATCAGTGCAGGGTAGTCGGTCATATGCAATTGGTCGGTTTGGGCAGGCCCGCCAGCTTGGCAGCGAGTTTGGCAGGAGTGCCATTGAATAGGCGATTGAGGTGCAGACTGTTGCCCTTGTCAGCGCCCAGTTGCTGCGCCACGTACTTGATCAGCGGCCGGGTGGCAGGCGAAAGCTGGTACTGGGCATGGAAGCGGCGCAGCAGCTCGATGATCTGCCAGTGGTCAGGGGTCAGTTGCAGATCCTCGGCGCCGGCCAGCGCCTGGGCGACTTGCGGACTCCAGTCGGCGAGCGACTGCAGGTAGCCGTCCTGATCCAGCGCGATGCTGCGCCCGTCGACGATGAGTGTCGTCATAGCCAGCTATTGACCTTTTCATAGGCCAGCGTCAGCTCGACGAACGCCGGGTAATCGAGCAGTTCGACCCCGGGGTTGTTCGGCAAAGCGCGTGCCTGCGCATCTTCGGCCAGGGCAAAGACGGCGACGCCGGCGCTCGCCAGCGCTGCCCAGGGCTCGCTGCCGGGCGCCAGGGCGTAGACCGCATCGCCGCTGAGCAGAATGGCGTCGTCGTCGCCCAGCAGACGCAGGCAACTGTGCAGGCGCTGGTCGCTGAACGGCGAGTGTGACAATACGTGAAGAGTACTCATTACAAGGTCACCACAAGGTCGAAGCGCGCCAGCAGCTCGCGCAATTGCGCATCTGCAAGTGCCTGCGCGGGCAGGGCCAGCCCCGAGGAGGCCAGGCCACGTCGTGCCAGGCTGGCGCTGCAGACGAACACCTCCTCGACACCGAACAGCGGCAGCGCCTGCAGGTTGGCCGCAAGATTCTTTTGTTGCACGGCATCCGGCGCCTGGTCATCCAGCAGTTGGTAGACACCGTCGTCGAGAAACAGCATGGCCAGCGGCAGGTCGTAGGCACCGCCGGCCAGGGCGATGTCCAGCGCCTCGCGCGCGGCGGGGCCTGCCCAGGGGGCTTGGCGGCTGATGATCAGCATGGACTTGGCCATGTCAATGTCCCCCGAAGCTGACGAGCCGATCGGCCTGCTGGGCGGCTTCGTGCAATTGCCCCAGCCCGGACAGCTGCCAGGGTTGGCTCAGGTTGGCGGCCGGGCGCTGGTAGCGACGTGCTTCTTCTTCGTCGAGCACGCCGCGCCGCAGGGCCGCGGCGATGCACACCACCGCGTCTATCTGATGTTCGACGACGAAAGCGCGCCACTGCGACGCCGTGTCGGTTTCATCCTGCGCGGTGACGATGTTGCTGGAAGCTGTGTGCACGCCGTCCTGGTAGAAGAACACCCGCAGCAGTTGGTGGCCTTGAGCCAAGACCGCTTGGGCGAACAGCAGCGCGCGCCGCGAGGCCGGCGAGTGGGCGGGCGAATAGACAGCGATGGCAAACTTCATGGTCGGCTCTGGTGTGGAACTGTGGCCATGATAAAGGCTGCCTTTGCAAAAAGCCTAGCAAGAAGCGCCGCGCGGGGAATCAGTGCTCGCACATTTCCCGTAGGAGCGGTCAGCGGCCGCGAAAAGGGCGCCGCCGATGGGCTGATACACCTCGGCGCCCGGTTCGCGGCCACGGACCGCTCCTACAGAGGTTGTCCATGGTTGCCAAGGATGCGTTTCCCGTAGGAGCGGTCAGCGGCCGCGAAAAGGGCGCCGCCGATGGGCTGATACACCTCGGCGCCCGGTTCGCGGCCACGGACCGCTCCTACAGAGGTTGTCCATGGTTGCCAAGGATGTGTTTCCCGTAGGAGCGGTCAGCGGCCGCGAAAAGGCGCCGCCGATGGGCTGATGCACCTCGGCCCCCGGTTCGCGGCCACCGATCGCTCCCACAGGAGGCCTGTCGTGGCCGGTGTGACAGCGTGCCGCAGTGCCACCGCGCGCCGCTCTGGGCCGTGCGATTGCGCAGACGAGCGGGCTTGGTTGTCATACATCTGCGCCTCGGTGCGGTTTACAGCGCCCAAGCAGCTGCCTAAAATTCACCCCAAGCGTCGGGGCCTGACCGGTCGACAGCACGCTACCCATAAAAAAAGCCCGTCCAAGACGGGCTTTTTGCGTTTCCAGCGCGCCTTTTTCCAGGCTGCCGCCCACACACCGCCACCCACCGAGGCCTTTTTTCCATGTTGCGCCTGTTTCTGCTGTTGCTGTCCTATTGCTACAAACGTGTCACCACCAGCCTGGCCTCCATGCGCGATCAGCGCATCGAAAACGCCTACTCGACCTATGAAGAAGCCGAGGAGGGTGGCCGTTGGTCGTGGTTGACGCTGCTGACCATCGCTGTGCTCAGCTTCTATATCCTCGGCAGCCTGGGCTTTTACGCCAAGGTGCATATCTGGGACGCGCTGTCCGAAGATCAGAAAAGCATGGTCATCGAGTCCATGGCCGCCAACCAGCAGATGCTCTGAAGCGGCCTTGCGCTAGACCACCAGCGGTTGCAGCGGATAGACCCGGTTGCGGCCCGAGCTCTTGGCCCGGTAAAGCGCCTGATCCGCCGCTTCCACCAGGCTCTGCGCGCGTACGTCCGGGTCGCTGTTGCGCCATACGTGAACACCGGCGCTGATGGTTACCATTCCCAGGTCGCTGCCCGCATGGGCAATCGCCAGCGCGCGCACCGCCAGCAGTACCTTCTCGGCGACCTGCCAGGCACCGGCCTCGTCACTCTCGGGCAGCAGCACCAGAATTTCCTCGCCGCCGTAGCGCACCACCAGGTCTCCCGAACGGCCCACACAGCTCAGCACCGCCTGGCCCACGGCCTTGATGCACTCATCCCCTGCGGGATGTCCATACAGGTCGTTGAAGCGCTTGAAATGGTCGATGTCGAGCATGATCACGCCCAGCGGCCGGGCGTTGCGTCGCGCCCGACCGATCTCGTCGGGCAGCGCCGCGTCCAGCTGGCGGCGGTTGGCCAGGCCAGTCAAGCCGTCCTGCATCGCCAGCTTCTGCAGCGCGGCGTGGGCATTGCGCAGTTCCGCCTCGGTGCGCAGGCCATGGCGAATCTGCCGGATCAGTGTCATCGCGCACAGACCCAAGGCTATCCCGACCACCAGCACGAAGACTGCCGAACGCAGCAGGTTCTCGTACCAGTTGGCCAGCAGTGACGCCTTGGATTCGGCGGTTTCCAGCACCAGCGGGTAATTGCGCAGCGCCTGGTAGCTGTACATCCGCTCGACATCGTCCACCAGCGAGCGCTGCATCAGCGTGCCATGGCTAGATTGCGGCAACATCTCGCTGAAGATCCTGCCCTTGGCCATGCTGCTGCCGATCACGTTCTCATCGAACGGGCGGCGCAGCAAAATGGTGCCGTCGTTGAGCAGCAGGGCGATGACCCCGCGCTCGTCCAGGTCGAAGCCGGCGTAGAACTGGTTGAAATATTCCACTTTCAAGGTAGCCAGCACCACGCCGGCAAACTTGCCGTCGGCACTGCTCAGGCGCCTGGAGACAGGAATCACCAAGGCGTTGGTGGAACGACTGCGAATGACCGGCCCGACATGCACCCCGGGGTCGGGATTGTCCTGGTGAAAGCGGAAGTATTCTCGGTCGGCGTTATTGATGCCTGGCGGATCCGCGAGATTGGAGCTGGCCACCCAGCGCCCTTGGCTGTCATAGATGAACAGCCCCTGCAACTGCTCCATCGAGCGCGTCCAGCCCTGCATCAGGTTGCGCAGACGCTGCACTTCGGCAGGCGCCGTGCCGTCGACCTGGATGCGCTCGATCAGGCCCAGCAGTACCGTGTCCGATTGCTTGATGGTGTCTTCGGCATGCTGGGCCAGCGAGCGGGCCAGGTTGGACGTGGTGATCTCGCTGACATGCATGGCCTGCGCGCGCGCGGTGAGGGTCTGCCATACATCCAGCACGATCAGCGAGACGACCACCAGCGCCACGAAGAGGATAGCCATGCGCTGGGCCGAACTGTCGGACTTCAGGGCGGGTCGATACTGTGCGTCGTCTGGCATCAGGGGCTTCTTGATCGGCAGGTAGGTGCAGTCTAGTGGGTTACGCTCAGCATACAACCGCTGTCTGCGATGCAGGCCTGTGTGGTTGTAATCACATTGGAGCAGGTTGTACGATGACCTTGGTCGTCCATCATACGGGCTGCGTGGCGTCGTTGCGCCACGCCTGGCTTCCATAACAATTTCAACGATGCAAACAGGAGGTTTCATGACACAGCCATCGACCCGCGACGTTCCCGTCTTGATCATTGGCGCGCTGCTGCCCAGCCTGCAGGAGGCCGTGGAAACCCACTTCGACGCGACCCGCTTTTGGGAACTGCCCGATCAGGACGCCTGGCTGGCGCAGCACGGCGAGCGAATCAAGGCGATCGTCACCTCGGGTGCCCTGGGCGCCAGCAGCGAAGTGATCGCCCGCCTGCCCAAGCTCGAGGCCATCTTCAGCTTCGGTGTCGGCTACGATTCGATCGCCGTCGATGCCGCCCGTGACCGCGGCATCGTGGTCACCAACACCCCGGCGGTGCTGGATGATTGCGTCGCCGATACGGCCATGGCCCTGACCCTGGATGTGATGCGCCGCTACAGCGAGGCCGACCGCTTCGTGCGCGCGGGCAAGTGGACCCAAGGCAAGTTTCCGCTCGCCAGCAAGATCGGCGGCAAGAAGATCGGCATCGTCGGCCTGGGCAATATCGGCGAGTCCATCGCCAAGCGCGCTGCGGCGTTTGACATGCAGGTGCTTTACCACAATCGCAAACCCAAGGCCGGTGTCGCCTACCAGTATTACGCCGACCTGGATACGATGATCGCCGACTGTGACGTGCTGGTGCTGGCGGTGCCCGGTGGCAAGTCCACCGAAGGCCTGATCGATGCCAAGCGCATCGGCCTGTTGGGCAGCAAGGGGTTCCTGGTCAATATCGCCCGCGGCAGCGTGGTCGACCAACCGGCGCTGATCGAGGCGCTGCGCGAGGGTCGGATTGCAGGCGCCGGCCTGGATGTCTATGAAGACGAGCCCAATGTGCCCCAGGCGCTCATCGACCTGCACAACGTCGTCCTGCTGCCACACCTGGCCAGCGGCACTCACGAGACACGCCAGGCCATGGGCGACCTGGTGTGGAGCAATATTCAGGGTTATTTTCACGACGAGCGCAAAGTGCTGACGCCGGTAGGCTGATACACATCCGAAAGCTGCCCGCGCAACGCGGGCATGCCGATGGTTGCTTGTTTGCTTGTTTGCTTGTTTGCTTGTTGGCACCGGCGCCGGCCGCCCTGATCGGGTGCCCGGCGCAGGCAGACGGTCAGGCGGCGCCAGCCGTCTCGGCCGGTTTGCTTGCCGCGCGACGCAGGGCGATGGGCGCGCTGGGCAAATGAATATCAGGGTTCGCCACCCCGCTGGGCGACAACTCATGGGTCATCTCGAACTCCGCCCGCACCGACCAGCCACAGATCTCGTTCGTACACTGCAGGTATGCCACGCGCAGGAACACATGGGTGCCCTCGCTGGTGCGGATGCGCATTCTGTTCTTGCAGTGAGGGCAAACCATCTTGTAAGTGCTCATTCTTCAAACCTTATGACCCGCGCCGTGCTCGTACCACTGAGACACCGGGATCAACTACAAAATTTTAAGTAAGTCTTCCTTGAGTGAACTGCTGGCGCTACCTGCGTCTTGCCTTTGCACAACGGGCGGCTAAATACATTGAGTCTAAGTAGCCACGCCATGTAGGAAATTTCGTTATGATGTATGTAAGTTGTAGGGCTGCATCTTCGATATCCTTGATTTATGAACTAGGGTTAATATTAATATGCAATTCGAATAAATTAATATACTCAAATTGAGTGGGTCAAGCGGAAGTTCCCAACGTGTGTACCTCTGAAACAACCGAAGTGCTGAATCGGCTCAAGCATCTGTTGGCGGCTTCCAACGACGCAGCGCTGGCCAAGGCCCTGAGCATCAGCCCGCAAACCCTGGCCAGCTGGCGCGCTCGCTGCAGCATTCCGTACGCGTTGTGCATGGAGCTGGCGCGCACCGACGGCATTTCTCTCGACTGGTTGCTGTTGGGCCGCGGTGCCATGCTGCTCGAACCGCAGACCCTGCTCGCCGACGATGCGGTGGTTGCGGTGCTGGCCACCCTGCAAGGGCTGTGTGCCCAGGACCTGGAACATGTGCACCAGGTTGCGCTCGAGCGCAAACGGCTGCGTGAGCTGGAACGGGAAGTTGCCAGCCTGCGGCGCCCGAACTGACGGGCTCAGGAACCTCTGAAACGGCGCAGAATGTCCTCGATGTCCAGCCGCCGAACCCAGTCTCGCAACTTCACGCTCAGCGGAATCACCAGCAGTGCGCAGCCGAAAGCGGCAATGCCCCCGGTAAGTTGCGGTACCTGATCGTGCACCATTGGCGCGAAGAGCAGACCGACGCCGGCCGACAGCAGCAGGTTGGTCAATTTGCGCGTGCAGCTCGCGCCTTGTTGTCGGCTGATCACCAGGCAGGCGCCCAGTGCCGCGCCCAGCAGGTTATCGAAGACTGGCCAGGAAGCTGACGCAGCCAGTGCCAGGCCCGATGCCGCGGCGGCGCCAGCGACCAGGGTGTCCTGATTCATGACGCGTCTCCCGGGGCCGGTGACCCGTCGCAATGGCACGATCCGTATTGTTCAAGCACTTGGCACCTCGCCTCGGGTCTGGAGCCGCAACCAGCGGCACTGGACCCATCCTCGCCCGGCGACTCTCAAGGCTCAAGGATCGAGCCTTGTAGGAAAGCCGGACAGAGGTACCCCGCTTGAACGGCGCAGATGAACTCAGCCGATGGTCACGGCGGCGTGAGCCTTTTCCAGCAGGCGCTGGTTGCGCGAGGACAGCTGGCGCAGCTGGAGCTGCTTGCCGAACTTGCTGTAGCGGGCGGCGAGATTCTCCATGGTGGCGATGGCCGAATGATCCACCAGGTGCAGATGACGGCAGTCGATGTAGACCTGGTCCGGGTCGTTCTGCGGATCGAACAGTGCCTGGAAATGCGTGGTCGAGGCGAAGAACAATGTGCCGTGCGGGGTGTAGACGCGTGCCTCGTCGCTGTCGTGGACATCGCTGCGCATGTCGCGCGAGTGCTGCCAGGCGAAGGCCAGCGCCGCGATCAGGATGCCGCACAGCACGGCAGTGGCGAGGTCGGTGAACACGGTGATGATGGTCACCGCAATGATCACCACGGCATCGTTGGCGGGCACCTTGCCCAGCACCCTCACCGAACCCCAGGCAAAGGTCTGCTGCGCGACCACGAACATCACCCCGGCCAGGGCGGCCAGCGGGATGCGCTCGATCAGCGGTGACAGGAACAGAATGAACAGCAGGATCATCACCCCGCTGACGATCCCGGACAGCCGCCCGCGGCCCCCGGAACTCAGGTTGATCACGGTCTGCCCGATCATCGCGCACCCTCCCATGCCGCCGAACAGGCCCGAAGTGATGTTGGCCACGCCCAGCGCCACGCATTCGCGGTTGGGCTGGCCACGGGTCTCGGTGATCTCGTCGGTGAGGTTGAAGGTCAGCAAGGTTTCCAGCAATCCGACCATGGCCATCAGCAGGGCATAGGGAGCAATGATTTTCAGCGTCGCCAGGTCCAGCGGGATGCTGGGCCACTCGAAGCTGGGCAGGCCGCCGGCGATGGTCGCCATGTCGGCCAGGGTGCGCGTGGGCAGGTGCAGCCATTGCACCAGCAGACTGACGCCGATGATCGCCACCAGCGCGCCGGGTACGGCCTTGGTCAGGCGCGGCAGCAGGTAGACCACGGCCATGGTCAGCACCACCAGCCCGGTCATGATGCCCAGCTCACCGAACGGCAGCCATTGGCCGTCGTGGGTCTTGAAGTGTTCGAGCTGCGACATCGCAATGACGATCGCCAGCCCGTTGACGAAGCCCAGCATGACGGGGTGAGGCACCATGCGCACCAGCTTGCCGAGCCGCAGCACGCCGAAAATCGCCATGATCAGGCCGCTGAGCACGACGGTGGCCAACAGGTATTGCACGCCGTGCTGTACCACCAGCGCCACGATGACCACGGCCATCGACCCGGCAGCACCGGAAATCATCGCCGGTCGGCCGCCCAGCAACGCGGTGAGAGTACAGATGATGAAGGCGCCATATAAACCCATCAATGGGTTGACCTGGGCCACCAGGGCAAAGGCGATGCACTCGGGCACCAGCGCGAACGAGGACGTCAGGCCAGCCAGTACGTTACGGCGAATATCGGTCAAGGACATGCAATACCTATCAGCACAAACACCCCGCGGCTTGGCAGCCGTGGGGTGTGTCTAGCGTTGTTTTGGGAGACGATCAGTTTAACAGGTGTTGCGGGGTGTGTCTGTTGAGCGCCCGTGTCACGCGCCCATGTCGAAGGTGTCGGGGTTGGGGCCAAGCCGCCCGGTCTGCGGGATGTGGGCGATGGCCTGCATGTCCTGCTCGTCGAGCACGAAATCGAACACGTCGAGGTTCTGCGCAATGCGCTCCGGGTTGCTCGAGCGCGGAATGACCACGTGCTGGTTCTGGACATGCCAGCGCAGGATCACCTGGGCGGCGCTTTTGCCATGCTTCTCGGCGATCTGCGACAGCACCGGCTGGGAGAGCAGGGCGCCGCCCTGGCCCAGTGGGCTCCACGACTCGGTCACGATGTTCAGGCCCTTGCAGAATTCGACCAACTCGATCTGGGCGAAATCGGGGTGCAGTTCGATCTGGTTGACCGACGGCGTCACCCCGGTATCGGCAATGATGTGTTGCAGGTGCTCTGGATGAAAGTTGGACACGCCGATAGAGCGCACGCGGCCTTCTTCCTGGAGCCGTACGAAAGCTTTCCAGGTGTCGCGGTAGGCGGCCTTCTTGGGCAGCGCCCAGTGGATGAGGTACAGGTCGAGCTGCTCCAGGCCCAGCTTGGCCATGCTCGCGTCGAACGCGCGCAGGGTGCTGTCGTAGCCCTGGTCGGTGTTCCACAGTTTGGTGGTGATGAAGATCTCGTCGCGCGCCAGTCCGCTTTCGGCCACGGCGCGGCCGACGCCGGCCTCGTTGCCGTAGATCATGGCGGTGTCGATGTGGCGGTAGCCGGCCTTGAGGGCGGCCACGCTCGACGCGTAGGCCTGATCGTCATCGAGCTGCCAGACGCCCAGACCCAGTTGTGGAATCTGCACGCCGTCGTTGAGGGTGATCAGTGGTGCATGTGGCATGGGAGGTTGCTCCTGATAGCGGTGAGTCGATGGGGATGTCGACCCGCCGCTACCCGGCATAGTTCACGCCAGCAGCGCTAGACGAAGAGCATCGCCGGCTGCTCCAGCAGGCGCTTGACCGCCTGGATGAAGCGCGCCGCGTCCATGCCGTCGACCACACGGTGATCGAAGGAGCTGGAGAGGTTCATCATCTGTCGGATCGCGATCTGGCCATTGACCACCATGGGCCGTTCCACCACGCGGTTGACGCCGACGATGGCCACTTCAGGCCGGTTGATCACGGGTGTCGAGGCGATGCCGCCCAGGGCACCCAGGCTGGTCAGGGTGATGGTCGAGCCGGACAGCTCGTTGCGCGCCGCCTTGCCACTGCGCGCGGCATGGGCCAGGCGGTTGATTTCCCCTGCCGTGAACCACAGGTCGGCAGCTTCGGCATGGCGCAGTACCGGCACCATCAAACCGTTGTCGCTTTGCGTGGCGATGCCCATGTGCACGGCACCGTGGCGAGTGATGACCTGCTGTTGATCGTCGTAGTGCGCGTTGATCTGCGGGAACTCGCGCAACGCCACGACCAATGCCCGGATCAACAGCGGCAGCAGGGTCAGCTTGCCGCGGCTCTCACCGAACTGCGCGTTGAGGTCGGCGCGCAGCGACAGCAGCGCAGTAACGTCGATCTCCTCGACATAGCTGAAATGCGCCACCTGCCGCGTGGCTTCCTGCATGCGCTGGGCGATCTTGCGGCGCAGGCCGATGACGGGGATGCGTTCCTCGTCGATTCGCGGCGTGCCGGTTGTCGCCTGTGGCACGGTGCGGCTGCCACTCAGGAATGCGTCCAGGTCTGCATGCCGAATGCGCCCGGCAGGGCCGGTGCCGCGCAGGCCGGCCAGGTCGATGCCTTCGTCGCGCGCGCGCTGGCGCACGGCCGGCGAGGCCAAAGGCCGCGAGGTCGCTTCGGCGGTGGGCTTGTTGCAAGCGGCCCTGGCCATCGGTACGGGGTTCGTCGGCGCGCTGGCTGGTACAGGCGCAACCGCCACTTCGGCGTCGTCGCTTGCGTCCACGGCTACCGGGGTCTGGGCCTCGTGATGATTGCCGGTGCCCTGGACCTCGATGCGGATCAACTCGGCCCCTACCGCCATGACTTCACCCGGCACGCCCCCAAGGGCGACCACGGTGCCGGCCACCGAGCTGGGAATTTCCACGGTCGCCTTGTCGGTCATCACATCGGCCAATACCTGGTCTTCACTGACGGTGTCGCCGACCTTGACGAACCATTCCACCAGCTCGACCTGGGCGATGCCTTCGCCGATGTCCGGCATACGGATTACATGCGTGCCCATTCAGACCTCCATCACACGTTGCAAGGCAGCGCCGACACGCGCAGGGCCTGGGAAATAGGCCCATTCCTGGGCGTGCGGGTACGGCGTGTCCCAGCCGGTGACGCGTTCGATGGGCGCCTCCAGGTGGTGGAAGCAATGCTCCTGCACCAGCGCCACCAGCTCGGCGCCGAAGCCGCAGGTGCGGGTGGCTTCGTGGACCACCACGCAGCGTCCGGTTTTCTGCACCGAAGCGACGATGGTGTCCAGGTCCAGCGGCCACAGGCTGCGCAGGTCGATCACTTCGGCGTCGATCCCGGTCTCCTCGGCGGCGGTGACCGCCACGTAGACGGTGGTGCCGTAGGTCAGCACCGTGACTTCGCTGCCCGGCCGCACGATGGCGGCGCTGTCCAGTGGCACGCTGTAGTAGCCCTCGGGTACCGCGCTGGCGGCGTGCTTGGACCACGGCGTCACGGGCCGGTCGTGATGACCGTCGAAGGGGCCGTTGTAGAGCCGCTTGGGCTCCAGGAAAATCACCGGATCGTCGTTCTCGATCGCGGCGATCAGCAGCCCTTTGGCGTCGTAGGGGTTGGAGGGCATGACGGTGCGCAGACCGCAGACCTGGGTGAAGATCGCTTCCGGGCTCTGGCTGTGCGTCTGGCCGCCGTAGATGCCGCCGCCGCAGGGCATGCGTACGGTCATCGGCGCGCTGAACTGCCCGGCCGAGCGAAAGCGCAGGCGCGCGGCCTCCGATGCCAGTTGGTCGTAGGCGGGGTAGACGTAGTCGGCGAACTGGATCTCGGCCACCGGGCGCAGGCCATAGGCGCCCATGCCGACCGCGATGCCGACGATGCCACTCTCGGAAATCGGCGTGTCGAACACCCGCGAGCGCCCGTACTTGGCTTGCAGCCCTTCGGTGCAGCGGAACACCCCGCCGAAATAGCCGATGTCCTGGCCGAAGGCGACCACGTTGGGGTCGCGCTCGAGCATGACGTCCATGGCCGACCGGATGGCCTGGACCATGCTCATGATGGCCGTGCTGTTTGCTTTCTCGACCGGTGTTTCTGTAGGCATGTTCATGATGTCAGGCTCCCATCTGCTGACGTTGCCGACGCAGATGCTCGGGCATGTCCTTGTACACGTCTTCGAAAATGGTCGCGGCGCTTGCGACCCGACCACTGACCAGCGTGCCGAATTGTTCGGCCGCCTTCAGCGCGGCAATGACCTGTGCCTCGATCTCGCTTTCCAGCGCGGCGTGGCGCTCTTCGCTCCAGACACCGGTAACGATCAAATGCTGCTTGAGGCGGGCGATCGGATCACCCAGCGGAAAGTGCTGGCCATCGTCGGCAGGGCGGTATTTGGAAGGATCGTCTGAGGTGGAGTGGGGGCCGGAGCGGTAGGTGACCCATTCGATCAAGGTCGGCCCGTGGTTGCGTCGGGCGCGCTCTGCGGCCCAGCGCGAGGCGGCGAACACCGCGAGGAAATCGTTGCCGTCCACCCGCAGCGAGGCTATGCCACAGCCCACGCCGCGCCCGGCGAAGGTCGTGGCTTCACCGCCAGCGATACCCTGGAACGACGAGATCGCCCACTGGTTGTTGACCACGTTGAGAATGACCGGCGCGCGGTAGACGTGGGCGAACGTCAAGGCGGTATGGAAGTCGGCCTCGGCGGTGGAACCGTCGCCGATCCACGCCGACGCGATGCGCGTGTCGCCCTGGATGGCCGAGGCCATGGCCCAACCTACCGCCTGGACGAACTGGGTGGCCAGGTTGCCGGATATGCTGAAGAAACCTTCGTTTTTGTACGAGTACATGACCGGCAACTGGCGACCCTTGAGCGGGTCTTTCTCGTTGGAGAACAGCTGGCAGATCATGTCCACCAGCGGCAGCTTGCGCGCCATCAGGATGCTCTGCTGGCGGTAGGTGGGAAAGCACATGTCGTCGGCGCGCAGTGCCAGCGCATGGGCGCTGCCAATGGCTTCTTCACCCAGGCTCTGTATATAGAAAGACATTTTCTTCTGGCGCTGGGCGGTCACCATCCGTGTGTCGTAGATGCGCGTGGTGAGCATGGCGCGCAGGCCGTCGTGCAGCACCTGTTCGGGAATGTCTTCGGCCCACGGCCCCTGCGCCTGGCCGTCCTCGCCGAGCACTCGCACCAGGCTTGCGGCCAGGTCGGCGGTGGCTTGCGGGTCGACATCGACGGCGGGCTTGCGCACAGCGCCCGCGGCGCTCAGCTGCAGATAGGAGAAGTCGGTCTTGCAGCCGGGACGGCCGCTGGGTTCAGGCACATGCAGCCTGAGGGGAAGATAGTCGTTCACGTCGTCACTACCCTTGATCTTGTTGTTGTGGGTGCAGCGTTGGGGTTGAGTCTAGTCGGCGTTTGCCGACCGCTCGCAATGCAGGCCCCTTGAAACCAATGCTACGGCGCGGCGCAGGCAAAATCATGCCGAAAACGGTAAACGGCGTCAGCGCAATTGCATGAATCATGCGCTTATGAGCCGCTTTCGCGATGATTCATGCCGAGTCAGCAGTGGTGTTTCGGCAGGCCCGGAAACGCAAAAACCCGCCGAGGCGGGTTCTTGTGGTTGCAGCGGGCTGCGTGTCAGGCCAGGACGGCTTCGGCGCCGGTGAACAGCGGCTGTGCAGCAGAGCGGCCGGTGACCAGGGACAGGTCCTCGACCAGGATGCGTGTACCCCTGCGTTGTTGCAGAACGATGTCCAGCGCGCGGCTGGGCTGCAGCTCGACGTCGTCGAAGGTGATCATCTGGCCCGGCTCGACGGCGCGCTTCATGACCGCGTGGCTCATCAGGCCGATCGGTACGTGATCCTCGTGACGATCGATGATCACGCTCTCGCCGCGCAGCTGGAACCCGCCGATGCCGCGGCTGATCAGCTCGCCCGCCGGCATGGCATGCTTGGCGATGGCGGCGACGCCAACGGTGGGGTTGGTCGAGTTGTTCAGCAGGATGCCACCGCCATTGAGTACGCGGCGCAGTGTCTTGCCGACCTCCAGCGAACACAGGTGGAAAGGGCGCAGCAGGGCGTAGTAGGGGCCCGCACCCAGCTTGAGGTATTGCAGCGCCTGGCTTTGCACGCGGTCATGGCGACCGACCAGGAACACACCGCCGGCAGCGTAGCCGCTGGGAATCACGTAGTCGACGATCGACTGGCCCAGGCTGTCGGCAAGGGCGCCCAGTATGGCCGAGCTCTCGTCGAGGTTGGTCGAAGGCAGGCCTTCCATGCCCTGGCGGGTGATGGTCGCGCCGAAACCGTTGGCCACCAGCGCCTGTTCGATCTGCACCTTGGTGCCGTCGGTGAATGAGGTGGTCTGCTCGATGCTGATGCCCTGACGCGACGACCAGTAGGCCATGTCCTCGTGACTGGGGTTGTGGTTGAGGTAACCCTTCATGTTGCCGTACACCAGCGGTTCGAAGCCCATCATGATGGCCTCTTCACGCAGGGCTGCCAGCGAGCCGGGCTGATCGCCCTCGGCTTCGGTGATGAAACCCTTGCCTGCCAGGTACGAACCGGTCGTCACCTGCAGCTCGGCGTTGACGGTGATGACCCGCAGACCGGCACTGAAAGCGCGCTCGATGACCACGGTGCCGTGGCACACATCGCCGCTGCATTCGATGATCAGGTCGCTATGGTCGATCAAGTCGTCGAGCGAGTTGGTGAGTACGCCGTCCAACGGAAAATTCGCCAGCTCACGCACCGGGCGACGGGTCAGGACCCGCGTCACCTGTACGTCCTTGTAATGTTTGGCCAGAAGCAGAACCAGCGCGCGTGCAATCATGCCGGTACCGCTAACACCGATTCTGGTAACAGTCGTTTTGTCCATGGGGCGCACTCTCGAAAAGTTGAACAGCAGGAAACAGCTAGGCACAGCAGGCCGTCCGCGATCCTTGGTCAGGGACGGCGCCTGGGGTGTGCAGGTCCATCAGGGCAAAGCAAAATCCGGGTAAAACGTCATCAGCGCAGCGGGAACGTCGAACTCATGCCCAGCTTCGAGTTCTCGCCGTCATGAATGGCCCGCTGCAGCAGCGCCAGGCGATCCTGGGCGTTGCGGCGACGAGCGAAGTAAGTCAGCAGCGAATTGAAAATCTTGCGGTTCAGGCGGTACATCAGCGGTGATGCCAGCCACACGTGCTTGTCGAACCAGGCCTGGTTGCGCGCCGAGTAGTAGGCGCGAAAATCCGAGTTGCCCAGCAGGAACGATTCATAGATGTTGCGAGTGTTGGCCTTGTTGTTCCAGGAATCCTCCAGCTCGTCGATGACCGCATCGGTGAGCAGATAGAGGTGCCCGCCGTTGGCAGTGATACGCCGGGTGTATTCGGTGTCGTCCACGTACAGGACCAACTCGCGGCGCGGCACGCCGATGCTTTCGTACAGGCTGCGATGGCCGAGCATGCCGCCATAAGGCGCGAAGGGCAGGCTGAGCATGGCCGCCGGTTTGCTGCGACGCTTGCCCCAGGGGCGACGGCGCCACAGTTTGTAAGGGATCTGCGCAACGTGGAAACCGAAGTAGCTCGAAGGCCGCTGCGTGGCGAAACGCAGTGGCACGCCCTGGGCGATGTCCTCCTGCTGGCCGGGGCGGAAGCCCAGCACGGCGACCTGGCTGCTGCCGTGCACGCCTTCCAGGCGTTTGAGCTCTGCGTGCAGCAGTTCGACCGCGGCCGGCGTTGGCGTGTTGTCGTCGTCCATCATCCAGATGTACTCGGCGCCATTGGCCAGCGCGGCTTCGATGCCCACTGCGTAACCGTTGGCCGAGCCGCTGTTTTCCGCCAGCTGTATGACCCGCACGCGTCCCGGCCAGCGCTCGGCGAGCTGGTCCACCGGGGCGGTTGCAGCGTTGCTGACGATCAGCACTTCGTCGATTTCTGCAAAGCTCAAGGCATCGCCGACCAATTGCTCGAGGTAACCCAGGCGATCGCCGTAGGTCACGGTAACGATGGTCGTCCCCTCTTTGGGGCTTTTTTCCGCACCCGAGAACACTTCCAGGTAGGAGTAGCCATCAATGAGGATTGTCGAGTGTTGTTGCCGAGTATCGACCATGTGGATGCCTTCGCTTGAAAAGAGGAGGGGGTTTGCACCGCCCGTTGGTTAATGCTTTTTTCCGCGTGCTGCAGCGGAGCGCATTGAAACGAGTTTCAAGCGAGGCGAAAACTCTGCATGTTCTGTACTTGTGCTCGACATTTCTGTGCCCCATTCCATTTCGAGTTCAACTCTGTCAATCCGGATTCGTCAATCTGAATCCGTCAATCAGAAGTTAAAGCTACCGCCGGTCCATGCAACGCAGTGGGCGTGGTGTTTCATTTATTTGAATGGCGCTTTCACCGGAACCGGCTAGACGCTCTTCTTGCCTTCGGAAAGTCTCTGGAACGAGGTTTCATGGGCGTTGAAGCGAATTTAAGGTGGTGCTGGCATGTAAGTCAATGCAGCGAATCATGATTTTTGACAAAAATTTTACATTTGCCTTGTGTTTCGCGTAAGTCATTGATTTATATAGTAGTCAATGTTCTGTCGTGGCCATCTGTCAAGAATCCGTGCGCCAAATCAGGCGCGTCAAAAAACTAATTGGCTGTATTTCAACGGCTTTAACAGGGCGGCTTGCGATAAGAACTATCTTCTTATTGGAAGACTTGCGCAGCGCATAAGTTTGCGACATTCTTCTTTCCGTTCGTCAGGGGCACTGAACTTTCTTCGTGCCCCGTTAAAAGTACCGTTTTCCTACTGCCCCGTTTCATGAATCTGCCACCGGCCGGACATGTGCGTGGGGCGTCTGGCCGTGTGCGCATCTGGACGACCGTTTGTTCCGAAAGACTTTTCAATGTCGCGCCACGTGTGGGGTATTACCGATGTTGTTCAACTCGATGGTCTTCATCGCCGGGTTTCTGCCGGTGGTCTTGCTGGGGTTCTTTCTGCTTGCCGGAACGGGACGCCAGCGCCTGGCTGCCATATGGCTGACCTTGGCTTCACTGGTGTTCTACGGCTGGTGGAACCCCGCCAACGTCCCTTTGCTGCTGGGCAGCATCGCCTTCAACTATGTACTGGCCGGGCAACTACTGCGTACGCGTTCCAAAGCACTGTTGATCATGGGTGTCAGCGCCAACCTGGCGTTGTTGCTGTATTTCAAATACACCGGTTTTCTGTTCGGCAACATCAACCAAGCGTTTGGTCTGGGCTGGACACTGCAGAACATCACTCTGCCGCTGGCCATCTCGTTCTTCACCTTCCAGCAGATGGCCTACCTGGTCGACACCCATGACGGCGAAGTGGTTGAACATGACTTCGTCAACTACTGCCTGTTCATCACGTTCTTTCCGCATCTCATTGCCGGCCCCATCACTCACCACCGGGAAATGCTCGAGCAGTTTCGCCGTGGCGACAACTTCCGTCCGCAGCTGGTCAACCTGTCCATTGGCGCCAGTATCTTTCTGATGGGCCTGTTCAAGAAAGTCATCATGGCCGACCCCATGGGCGAGAAGGCCGCTCCGGTATTCGCCATGGCGGCAGACGGAACCGTACCCGCCCTGCACGAGGCCTGGATTGGAGCGTTGAGCTACACCCTGCAGATCTACTTCGACTTTTCCGGTTACACCGACATGGCCATCGGCCTGGGGCTGCTGTTCGGCATCAGCCTGCCGGCCAACTTCAACAGCCCGTTCAAGGCACGCAATGTCATCGACTACTGGTCGCGCTGGCACATGACCCTGACCCGCTTTCTCACCAGCTACATCTACAACCCGATCGTGCTGCGCATCGCCCGTCGACGCATGGCGGCAGGATTGCCGATGCCCAAGCGCGGCAAGATGAGCGTGGGTACGTTCTGCATGGTGGTGGCCTATCCGACCGTGCTGACCATGTTCATTTCCGGCGTGTGGCACGGCGCGGGCTGGCAGTTCGTGGCGTTTGGCCTGGTGCACGGCTTCTACCTGGTGGTGGCGCACGGTTGGCGCGCCTGGAAGGCCCGCCGGGGCTGGGCCGTGGACAGTGATCGCTGGATGCACCGGATACCGGCCGTGCTGCTGACCTTCACCTGCGTGGTGGTGGCCATGGTGTTCTTCCGCGCGCCGACCCTGGCCAGTGCCCTGGCGGTACTGGGCGGCATGCTCGGCTTGAGCGAACTGCCGGCACAACTGGCGGCCAACCACCTGCGCAGTCTGATCATGATCGCCGCCTTGCTGGCGTTCGTCTGGACGCTGCCGAACATCCAGCAATGGATGGGCCATTTGCGCACCGCCCTCAACGCCAAGCCGGAGCTTCACTGGTTGCAGCGCCGAGTGCCGGCCAGTGCCTGGCAACCCAGCGCCACCGTTGGCGTGGGGATCGGCGTGCTGGGCTTCTTCGCGCTGGCCACGGCGTTCTCGGTTGCCCCCAGCGAATTCCTTTACTTCCAGTTCTGATCAATCGCCCCGTTCTGATCAATCACAAGGTGCCGACCATGGAACAGTTAGCCTGGCTTGCCCAACACCCCGACCTGGGTGCGGCGATTTCCCACGCCAAGTCGCTGAGCGATCCTCTGGCGCGTCTGTATGAAACGGCGAGGCTGGCCGCCTACCGTCGCGATTTCACCCAGACGCTGCGCCTGGATCGCCTTGCGCAGCAGGGCATCGAGCTGCTCGTTGGTGAAGGTGAACAAAGCGTACCGGGCTTCACCGCGTTGCGCATGGCCGTGCTGGCGTCGCATACCGTGGACCATTTGCTGCCGGGTATCCGCGTCGCCGCGTTGCAGCGTCAGGTCGGCGTGTCGGTGTACCTGGCGCCCTATGGCCAGTATCGCCAGGCGTTGCTCGGTGATGATCCCGCGCTGAAGGCTTTTGCCCCGCAGGTCATTCTGCTCGCCCTCGACGCCATGGATTCGCCACCCAGTTGCGCCCTGCATGCCAGTGCCGAAGAGGCCGAAAACGCCGTGCAGGCGCGGGTTGAAGAACTGCGCCTGCTCTGGCGCCAGGCCCGTGCGCGCTACGCTGCGCAGGTCATCCAGCAAACCCTGGTGCCCGCGGCCCCGGCGCTGTTCGGTCACTTCGACGCGCTGGTGCCAGGTTCGCCGCGCGCCTTGCTCGAACGGCTGAACAACGAGATCCGTCGTGCCGCCCGCGAAGACGGCGTGTTGCTCCTGGACCTGGCCTGGAGTGCGGCCGGCGGCCAGTACGGCGACGGCCTGGCCGACCCGGTCCGCTGGCATCAGGCCAAGCAACTGGTGAGTCCGATCTGGGCACCGTTGTACGGCGACCAACTGGCGCGCATCGCTGCCGCAGTGGTGGGTCGCTCGCGCAAGTGCCTGGTGCTGGACCTGGACAACACCCTGTGGGGCGGCGTGGTGGGTGACGACGGCGTCGACGGCCTGTACCTGGGGCAGGGCAGTGCCACTGGTGAAGCCTTCCTCGCTTTCCAGCAGTACGCGGCGCAGCTGGCGCGCCGCGGTGTGATCCTGGCGGTGTGCAGCAAGAACGACATGCAGATAGCCGAGGCGGCGTTCGATCATCGGGAAATGGCGTTGAAGCGCAGCGACATCGCCGCCTTCGTGGCCAACTGGGAAGACAAGGCGAGCAACCTGCGACGCATCGCCGAGCAATTGAACATCGGCTTGGACAGCCTGGTGTTCGTCGACGACAACCCTGCCGAGCGCGACATCGTGCGCCGCGAATTGCCCCAGGTGGCGGTGCCGGAGCTGCCCGATGACGTCGCCGACTACCCGGCACGGGTGGCTGCCGCGGGTTACTTCGAGGCCATTGCCTTCACTGCCGACGACAGCGCCCGTGTCCAGATCTACCGGGCCAATGGTGAACGCCAGGCGGCGCTGGGTCAGGCCACTGACATGGCCGGTTACCTCAAGGGCCTGGAAATGGTCATGCAGGCGCGGCCCATAGGCACTGCGGAACTGGCGCGGGCGACGCAGCTGATCAACAAGACCAATCAGTTCAACCTCAGCACGCGGCGCTACAGCGAGGTGCAGGTGCAACAGCTGGCAGACACCCCCGGCGCGGTCGCCTTGAGCCTGCGCCTGACCGACAAGTTCGGCGACAACGGCCTGATCAGCGTGGTGCTGGCGCGCCCCGACACCACTTGTGCCGACGACGAGCTGTTCATCGACACCTGGCTGATGAGCTGCCGTGTGCTGGGCCGCCAGGCCGAACAGGCGGCCCTGCAGGTACTTGTCCAACACGCCGCTACCGCCGGCTACAGCGCGTTGATCGGCGAATACCGCCCCAGCGAGCGCAATGCGATGGTCGCCGAACATTATCCGCAGCTGGGCTTCGTCCATGCGCCGAACCCCGATGCCAGTTCGCCGGCCACGTTGTGGCGTTACCCACTGACCGCGTCTTCCACGTTCAACCATCACATCGAGATCCGCCATGACTGAAACCACTACCGTGTTGCACGAACTGACCGACCTGTTCCGTGACCTGTTCGACGACGAAGGCCTGGTGCTGAGCAGCGACACCACGGCCGATCAGGTCGAGGGCTGGGACAGCCAGATGCACGTGATGCTGATCGTCGCCGCCGAGCAGCGCTTCGGCATCAAGTTCCGCACCGCGGAGCTGGAGTCGTTGCGCAACGTCGGCCAATTCACCCAGTTGATCGAAAGCAAACTTTCCGGGAGTTGACCGATGCAAACGACCGCACAGCCACACGCATCGCCGCCTGCGGGCGCCGCCATGGGCCCCGCCTACCTGATCTGGATGGGTGTCGGGCTGTTCGGCAGTCTGGCGCTTTTCGCCGGCTTGATTCTGGGGCTGCGCGCCACCGGCAACCTGCCGCCGCCGGCGTTTTCCAACAGCCTGTGTGCGGACGAAAAGCTCTCGTTCATGCGTGAGCACCCGGCGCAGGCGCCGAACCTGCTGGTGGTGGGTTCGTCGGTCGCGTGGCGGCACTTTGACGGCCAGACGGTCGCCGACAAGGCCCCTGGGGTGCGGCCACTCAATGGTGCGTTCTGCGGACTGCGCGCCAACCAGGCGGTGTACGTCGCCAACTGGCTGCTCGACCGCGAAACCACCGTCGAGCAAGTGCTGATGATCGTCGACCCACTGGACTTCGCGGGTTGCAGCACGGTTGCCGCGGCCGTGTTCGACCGCCGCGACGCCGACGCCTATGTGTACGGACAGGGCTCGGCCTGGCTGCCCTACATGCGCTACTTCACCCCCGGCTCGCTGCTGCGCAACGCACGCACGGTCAAGGCCCAGCGCGCCGGGCAGGTCGAGTTCGACCCGTTGGTGTTCAACCGTTACGGCGACGGCCCGCTGGACACCCGCAATTCTCGCGCGCTGCTGTACGGCCAGCCCGACGCGCTCGACCCGACCTGCTTCGCCGCGCTCGACAGCCTGGCCCAGCGTCTCAAGCGCGAAGGGCGGCCATTGACCGTGGTGGCGACTCCGCTGCATCCGCAGTGGAAGGCCGAACACGACGGCGACGGTCGCCTGCTGGCCGCGTTCGACAGTGCGCTGCGCCAGACCCTGGATCGCAGTGGCGCGCAGTTGTGGAACGCCGATACCGAATACCAGGTCGGCGAGACCGCTTTCGTCGATGCCATTCACTTGCGCTGGAGCGCGGCTCAGGCGCTGTCCGTCGACCTTGCGGCGCGCTTGGCGCCGGTTGCCGAGGTGGCGGTGGTGCAACGCCAATAGCCGTCGCCACGGGCTGTTGGGAGGGGAGCTTCGACGCTGAAAATAACCGTTCACATACCCCCGAAACGTTAAAAACCTGTCATGTCTCGGCCCTGCTAGTCTGCCCGTACGCACCCCACGGACAGCTGCACCATGAAGCCTTGGGCCGTTCCCCTGATCGCGCTGTGCTACAGCGCTTCGCTCGACGCTCGAACGCTGGCGTTGACCGAGGCCGAGCGCGGCTGGATCCGTGACCACCCGGTGGTGGAGTATGCGGTGGATCCCTACTGGCCCATCGAGTACGTGGAAAATGGCCAGCATCAGGGGCTGACCCGTGACTACATCGATCATATCCAGCGCAGCACCGGCCTGCGTCTGGTCCGCGTGCCCAGTCCCGACTGGCAGTCAACGCAGCAGAGCCTGGCCAGCGGCCGACTGATGCTGGCTTCGGCAGTGTCCGAGCGTTTGCTCGACGCACAGCCACGCAGCCAGTTGTTGTTGAGCCAGCCGTATTTCTTTGGCGCGACGGTGGCGATCACCCGCGCCGGCAAGCCCATGCTGTTCACTGCCGGCCGCCTGGCAGGGCAGACCGTGGCGGTGAAAGGCGGTGGTGGCTATGAACACTACCTTCGCCAGCACCATCCCGACGTTCGCCTGCTGTTGCTCGGTGATGCCGAACAGGCCCTGGCCGCGGTGGCCGAACAACGCGCGGACGTGGCAATCGGTCTCGACGCCGTGCTGCAACCGGTGTTGCGCCGCAAATATTCCGGTCGCCTGCACCTGGCCGGCGTGGTGGCCGACATGCCGGTGGTGCTGGCCATGGGCGTGACACCCAGCGAGCCGCTGTTGCGCGCCATCGTCGACAAGGCGCTGGACAGCCTCACCTCCAAGGCCACCGATGACATCTATGACCGTTGGTTGGCGCAGACCGATTTCGGCGCACCCACCTGGCAGACCCTGGCGCAGTATTACTGGCTGGAAATCGTCGTGGGACTTGGGCTGTTGCTGCTGCTCGCCACCCTGGCCCGCCGCGCTCGCGTGGCGCAACGCCGCGCGCAACGCAGCGAACGGCGCATGGCGCGCTTTTTGGCCATGCTCGGCCACGAGATTCGCACGCCGATGAATGCGGTGCTGTCGGCCATCGAACTGTTGTCCCGCAGCCATCTGGGTGCCCGTGAACAACAGTGGGTTGGCCTGGCCAACGATTCGGCCGTGAATCTGCTGGAGCTGCTCGACGACATTCTGGAGATCACGCGCCTGGACGCCGGCGCGGTACGTCTGCACCTGCAGCCCACCGACCTGGCCGCGTTGGGCCGCAGCGTCGCCGAGCTGTACCGCCTGGAAGCCGAGCGTAAAGGCCTGCGCCTGGATTACCGCGCGCTGGGGTTCGATCACACGCTGCTCGGAGTCGATCGCCTGCGCGTGCGGCAGATTCTCACCAACCTGCTCTCCAATGCGGTCAAGTTCACCCACCATGGCCAGGTCACCCTGGCCCTCGAATGCCGCCCCACGGCCAGTGGCGCAGGCGGGTGGCTGGAGATCCGCGTCAGCGACAGTGGTGTCGGCATCGCGCCGGATCGCCACAACGCTGTGTTCGAAGCATTCACCCAGGCCAATGGCAGCACGACCGAGCGCTACGGGGGCAGCGGCTTGGGTCTGGCCATCTGCCGCGAGCTGATCCAGCTCATGGGTGGCAGCATCGCCCTGCGCAGCGAAGTGGGCTGCGGCACCGTAATTAGCTGCCGGTTGCCGGTGACGCTGCAAGCGCTGTCGCCGACACTGTCAACGGCGCTGCCTGCCGCTTCGGTGGACACGTTGGTGGCGCTGCGCAAGACGGTACTGGTGGTCGAAGACCATGTGCTCAATCAACGCGTCATCGCCCAGCAACTGGAATTGCTGGGCTACCGCTGCGAAGTGGTCGGGAGTGGTACGCAGGCCCTGGGCACCCTCAGTGCGCATGACGATTTGGGTCTGGTATTGCTGGATTGCCAGCTGCCGGACCTCGATGGCTACGCCCTGGCCCGCAAGATCCGGCAGATACCCGGCGGCTACGGGCACGTTCCCATCGTCGCCATTTCCGCCGCCAGTTATCCCGAGCACGTGCAGCGCTGCTATGCCAGCGGCATGAACGATGTGTTGCTCAAGCCCTTGCAGCTGTCGGAGCTGGCACGGGTCTGCGGCCAATTCCTGCGGGTCGCCGAGCGATCGGTGGCGCCGCTTGCGCCAGCACTAGATGCAGCGACCCGGCGAACGCTCGAGCAGCTTCTGGTAACGACCTGTCGAGACGATTTGCGCGAGCTGACCCAGGCCTTGCAGGAGCAGCGTCTGCAGGCGGCCATCGGCCTGGCCCATCGCATGGAGGGGGCCGCGCGCATGGCGGGCGCGCTGATGCTGGCCGATGCCGCAGAGCACCTGCAGCAGCGCCTGGAGGCGTGGCCGCTGCCGCGCGAAGCCTGGCAGCACGGGGTGGATGAGGTCTACCGGGCACTGGATGACATCGACAAGCTGCCATCGCGCTGAGCTTATATCCGGACATAAAGTGCGAAGATTGATTCTACAGACCTATAAGTGCTAATATATGCTCTGTAGATCGGAAAAAAAGGGCCTGACCATGACTGCCTCGCTGCAAACCGCCGAGTTCACCCGCGACCAATGCGTGGCGGGTCTGCGCACCGCCTTGCGCATTCTGGACAAATGGAATGCGTCGGGCGAGCAGGCCTGCAAGATCCTGCGCATCTCGCGCAGCACCTATAGCCGTGGCCGGCAGGGCGATGCCCAATGGTCGGTGAGCCTGGACATGGACCAGATGCATCGCATCAGCTTCGTTCTGAACATTCACGCGGCCTTGCGCACGATCTTCGATAACCCGGAAAACGTTTATGGCTTTGCCAACATGGAGAACGCCAACGCTTTCTTTAACGGCCGCAAACCGCTCGAGGTGATGGCCCAGGGCGATTTCATCTCACTCTACGAAACCTTTCGTCGAGTGGACGCCTTGCGTGGCGCGCAATGGTGACGGCCGCTCGATTGCCTGCCGTGGCCGGTGCTGCCGTGCAGGCTTATCGCCTGGTGAATTCGCGGTTTCCGCCCATCGCGCTGTTCGACGATGTCGCCGATGCCGATGAGTTCGACATGCTCTATCGACTCCAGGCGCTGACCAATCCCAGGCTGCAGAACGAGGTCGGCGCGCTGCAGCTGATCCCCCTGGATCAGATTCCATTCGGCATCGTGGGTTGTTCCTACGCGACGGCGCCGTTCACCCATGTGAATGCCGATGGCTCGCGCTTCAGTGATGGCAGCTATGGGGTGCTGTACCTGGCCGATACGGTGGAGACGGCGATTGCCGAAGTGCACCACCATCAAAACCGCTACTGGGCAAAGGTGGCCGGCTTGAACTACGAGCGTTTCGTCTTCCGCAGCCTGGTCTGCGCTTTCAATGATGCCGCTTGCCGCGATGCCACCGGGCTGTCGTTGCAAGACCCGGTCTACGCCCCGGACGACTACAGCGCCGCCAATGCGCTGGGTGCGCACGTTCGGCAACTGGGCGCCACGGGCTTGCTCTACCACTCGGTACGCTCGCCGGGCAACCATTGCTGGGCATTGATGACGCCCAGGCCTGTTGCCTCGATCATTCAGGCGGGGCACTACGAAATGATCTGGAACGGCGGGATCACCAGCGTCAACCGGATTTCCAATCCCTAGCGGCGTACCGTTCGCCCGTCATTGCACCCAGTCAGGTTGAACCCGTGCAGCGTCACCGGGCTCTGAACAGACACTGTTTTCAATCCCACGGGTGCCCCATGATCCAAATCAACAGCTACACCACCGTCAAACGTCGACCACGGGTACCGCACGACATATTCGCCCACTACTGGCGCGACGTGCATGGTCCGCTGTGCGCACGGCTGCCGGGATTGGGCCTGTACATCCAGCACCATCTTTCCCGCGAGCAGGATGCCCATCTGTGGCCGCTGGCCGAAGGTATCCAGGAAATCAGCGACTACGAGCTCGACGGCGGGGTAGAGATCGGTTTCCTCTCTGCGGCTGACCAGAAGCAGTTCCAGGACGCCAGCTCGTTGTTGTTCAGCGACGAACAGAACATGTTCGAGGAAACCCTGGCCTATGATCTGCCCGAAGGCTCGATCAATCTGGTCAACCGCACCGGCGACGAAGTCATGAATGGCCTGGATCAGGCCGATCGCATTCACCTGCACCTGAGCCCGCGCGGCACCCTGGAAAGCCTGCATCAGTACCTGCGCGACGAACTGGGCCCGCTGCTGGCAGCCAGCGATGCGGTACTCAAGGTGCGCCTGCACCCGTGTGCGCCCTTCGCGAACGATGGCATGCACCCACCGGCCCCGGATGTGGCGCACAAGGCGACACCGGTGCGGGAACAGCTGGCCGTGCTGGAGATCGCGTTCCTCAGCCCGCTGGCGCGCCGACAGTTTTTCCAGAGTGACGAGTTCCAGCAATCGCAGGCCGAGCAGGCTCGGCATATTGCCCAGCTCAAGGCGTTCGCGGTGTCCGGGGTGTACACGTACGTGCATGACGGCAAGATCACCACCGCAGGCCTGCGTGGCAGCCGTGCGGCGGAATTGATCGATTACCTGGGTGCTACCAACCAGCTGACTGCGGATGTGAGCGCGTTGTTCGTGCAGCATTCGAGCTGATACGCCGAACCCCGGATGTACAAACGCTCCCCCTCGGCCACATGCCGAGGAGGAGCGTTTTTTTTGCCTTGCTGTCCACTACCCGGTGACGATCAGCTGATCGAGCCATTCTCCGGCGCCGGGCTGGCTTCGCCTTTTTCGTTGATCAGCAGCATGCTCTGTGGCGCCGAAAGCGCTACGCCCATGGTGCGCAGGCGGTCGAGGATGGTGAACAGCAGGTCACTGCGCGCGGTTCCCACCGAACGCGGGCTGTTGACGAAGCCGCTGACGCTGATCAGCAGGCCGGCGCTGGTCAGGTCCTTGAAGGTTACCGACGGTGCCGGCTCGGCCAGGACCGCTTCATGCTCGGCGTAGGCGGTCATCAGCAGCTCGCGGATCTTCAGCACGTCGGTGTCCAGTGGCAGGGTGAGGGTGATGCCCACCACGCCCAACGCGTTGCCCATGGTCACGTTGCGCACGTTCTGGGTAATGAATTGCGAGTTGGGAACGATCACCGTCGAACGGTCGCCCATCTGGATTTCCGTGGCGCGCACGTTGATGCGGCGGATATCCCCCTCCACGCCAGCCAGGCTGACCCAGTCGCCGACCTTGACCGGCCGCTCGGTGAGCAGGATCAATCCGGAGATGAAGTTCTGCACGATTGCCTGCAGGCCAAAGCCGATACCGACCGACAGCGCGCTGACCACCCAGGTCAGGTTGGTCAGGCTGATGCGCAGCGTCGACAGCACTGCGATGCCCAACAGCACGAAGCCGATGTAGCCGACCAGGGTCACCAGCGAGGCGCGCATGCCGGCGTCCATGTTGGTTTCCGGCAGCAGCCGATCCCCCAGCCAGTTCTTCAGGACGCGGATACTGAACAGGCCGCCAACCAGCAGCAGCACCGCAATCAGGATATCGCCCGGCACGATGTTGAAGGCGCCGAGGGATTTGCTGCCCACGTCCAGCCGGGCGAAGCTGGCCAGCAGTTCGCTGGGGTTCGATCCCGACGGCATGAAGGCCAGAATCAGCGCAACGCACAGCAGCAAGGTTCGGCCCACGCCGGCCAGCAGGGTACTGGCCTGGGCCTGATGCCGTGGCGACAGCCCGAGCATGGCGCCCAGGGCCTGGCCGCCGGACTGCTTGGGCGAGAGCAGGGTTTCGCAGATGTCGACGAAGAACACCGTCAGCAGGTACGCGGTCGAGGTGACCAGGCTGATCCACAGCAGCTTGACGGTCAGCACGTAGGCCAGCGTCAGGTAGCCGCTCAGCAGCCCGAGCACGATGATGCCGATCCACACCGAGAGGATGAACGGAATCAGGCCGACGAAGCCTGCGGTGCGCTCGAGGGTGAAGCGGCGACGCGTTTGGCGCACACGCACCAGGCCGTAGACGAAGATCGACGCTACCAGCAGCGCGGTCAGGCCGTTGACCGCAACCGACAGTGCCAGGCTGCTGGCGATCACGCTGTTGATCCGTTCGAAGGTGCCGGTGAACATCAATGCCAGGGCGAGCACGGCTGGCAGGTTGCCAATGGCGCTGGCGATCGGGTCGGGAATGTTGGGCAGGCGCCAGGACGGGTTGGGCAGCATCAGCAGGGCGCGGCCCATGCCGACGATGAAGGCGCAGAACAGGATCAGTGTCTGCACCTGTTCGATCAGGTTCAACACATTGGCGCTGGGTTGCGAATGGCTGACGATGCCCCACTGCAGCAGCGAGGTCGCCGCGCTGATGGTCAGCACCGTGGTCAGCCCGGTGGCCATGGCCAGCGTACTGCGGCGCAACCGACCTTCGGGGAACCAGCGAATCATGGCCCGCACCAGCAGTCGCTCGATCAGCCGTCGGGCCACCACCCATATCAGCAGGGCGCCCAGCACAATCGTGATGAACGTGCCGCGCGAGCCGGGTGCCAGGGCGCTGTCGAAGACTTGAGAGACGTCCTGCCAGAGGCTGCCCAGCTTTCTGACGTCGTCATCGGTGGGCTGGATCAGGCTGGACCAGAACGCGGAGCTCAAGGGGCTGGCGGACCGGGTGCTGATCTGGGTGTCCAGCAGGTTGCGCCGCAGGTTGAGGATCTGGATCGCCAGGTCACCGGCCGAGGTACTCAACGCCGTGGTATCGGCCTGGTCGGTGGTCAACGCCTTCTTCTGGTTGGTCAGCGTGCGGCGCTGGGCCGTCAGGGTCTGCGGCTCCTCCGGTTGCGCTGCGCCCAGCACGTTGAGCTGGTCATCCAGATGCCCCATGTCCACGCCCTGGCGAGCCAGCAACGCATCGGCCTGACGCTGCACCTGCAGCGCTGCCTGGCGCAGGCTGGCAAGCAGGTCATCGTTGGCGGCAGTCGAGACCTTCTGGCGAATCTGGTCGAGCTGGTCGCTGAGCTGTGCGGGTGTGGCCAGCACTTCGACCGGGGCGCTGGCGGTATTGGCCGGCGGTGCCGGGGCAGGCTCGGCATGGGCGGGCAGGGTGGCCCACAGGCACAGGGCCAGCAAGCCCATGCACCAACGGTTGATCATGGAATGCCGCATGTTCGGATTCTCTTTGAGCGGTTGCCAGCTCCGGCGAGCAACCAGGCGTAAAAATGATGGAGGCCTGAGCCATGGCAACAGGCATCGCCTGCGCTGGCGCCGGGCGAGGTTACAACAACTCGATGAGATTTACGCACGCGTCGTCCGCGAAAGAGTCACTGCCGGTCGTCGGATTCATCAAACCGTAACAAAAGCTGTGCACAGTTCCGTTGCCCTTTATCTCAGTGAGTTCCTTAGATGAAAAGTTTGATGAAGTCTGCCGCGCTCGCCGTTGCCGTTTCGCTCAGCGCCAGCTCCATGGCCTTCGCTGCCGAAAGCGTTCGGTTGACCGGCTCCGGCGCCAGCTTTCCGGCCCCGATCTACCTCACCTGGTTCAAGGACTTCAGCAAGAAAACCGCTGGCGTTACCGTTGACTACCAGTCCAAGGGTAGCGGTGCGGGCGTACAGGACTTTTTGAACAAGACCGTCGATTTCGCTGCCAGCGACTCGGCCATGAAAGATGAAGACATCGCCAAGGTTGCCGAAGGCGCGCAACTGCTGCCGATGACCGCGGGCGAAATCGTCCTGGCCTACAACCTGCCGGGCAGCCCCAAGGGCCTGAAACTGCCGCGTGAAGTCTACTCCAACATCTTCCTGGGCAAGATCACCAAGTGGAACGATCCGCAGATCGTCGCTGCCAACCCGGATCTGAAACTCACCGACATGCCGATCACCGTGGTCGTGCGCGCCGACTCCAGTGGCACCACCGCAGTGTTCACCAAGCACCTGGCAACCATCAACCCGGCGTTCAAGCAGACCCTGGGCGAGGGCAACACCGTCAACTGGCCTGCCAGTGACAAGTTCATCAAGTCGCCCAAGAACGACGGCGTTACCGCCACCGTTCGCCAGACCCCTGGCGCGATCGGCTACATCGAGTATGGCTTCGCCAAACTGGCCAAGGTCGACTTCGCCGAGCTGCAGAACAAGGCCGGCAAGTACGTGGTACCGAATGCCGAAAGCGGTGCCGAAGCCCTGGCTGCGGTGAAGATGCCGGAAAACCTGGTGGCCTGGCTGCCGGATCCAGAAGGTGAGAAGTCCTACCCGATCACCACCTACACCTGGATGATCTTCCGCAAGCAGAACGAAGATCCCGCCAAGGCCAAGGCCATGCGCGACATGATCGAGTACAGCCTGACCGAAGGCCAGAAGATCGCCGATTCGATGGGCTACATCCCGTTGCCGCCGTCGGTCGTCGAGCAGGTTCGCAAGGCCAGCGCCAACATCCAGTGACATGCGCAAGACCTCTCCCTTCCAGGCGTCGCCGCCGGGTCGGGCGGGGTCTACTTCCACACCCCGGAATTAATCAATGAACAGCCCTTTCGTTGTACCGGATAACCCGGACTCAGCCTGCCAGCCGCCTTCGACGAAGGACTTTCTGGTCGATCGCACGTTCCGTGCGCTTGCGCGCGTCGGTGTGGTGCTGATTCTGGCCGTGGTATTTGCCCTGGTATTCGAAGTAGGGCGCAAGGCACTGCCCGGCATGGAAAAACACGGCTTCGACGTGCTGTTCGGCACCGTGTGGGATGTCAACCAAGGCAAGTACGGCATTCTCCCGGCCATCTGGGGGACGCTGTACAGCGCCTTGATCGCCCTGGTCATCGCCGGTTTCTTCGGCATCAGCATGGCGATCTTCCTGACCCAGGATTTCCTGCCTGCCAAGCTGGCGGCGGTATTCCGCACAATCGTCGAACTGCTCGCGGCCATTCCAAGCGTCGTCTACGGCCTGTGGGGCATCTATGTAGTCATCCCGGCGATTCGCCCGCTGACCACCTGGCTGCACACCGAACTGAGCTGGATTCCCTTTTTCGGCACATCACTGAGCGGGCCCGGGCTGCTGCCAGCTGCGCTGGTGCTGGCCATCATGATTCTGCCGACCATCGCTGCGGTGTCCCAGGACGCCCTGACCGCCGTGCCGATGAAAACCAAGCAAGCCGCCTACGGCATGGGTACTACCCACTGGGAAGCGATCCTGAAGGTCATGGTGCCCTCGGCGGCAACCGGTATCTTCGGTTCGCTGGTACTGGGCCTGGGTCGAGCCCTGGGTGAGACCATGGCCCTGGCCATGCTGGTGGGCAACGCCAACAACATCTCGCTGTCGCTGTTCGCTCCGGCCAACACCCTGGCAGCGCTGTTGGCACTGAACTTCCCGGAGGCCGGGCCCAGCGAGATCGAAGTGCTGATGTACGCGGCACTGGTGTTGATGCTGATCACCCTGATCGTCAACCTCATCGGCTCCATGCTCATGGTCTACGCGCAACGGGGTAGCAAATAATGACAAGCCTGAGTACGCCTACCGCCGCGCTGCCCAGCCTGCAGCGCAAGTTCGAAGGTCGCGCCCTGCGCAGCCTGGTATTGACCACGCTGGTCTGGAGCGGCGCGCTGATTGCCAGCGTGCCGCTGCTGTCGGTGCTGTACATGTTGATCACCCGTGGCGGTGCGCGGCTGAGCCTGGAAGTGTTCACCGAGCTGCCACCGACCGGTTTCGAAACCGGCGGCGGCTTCGGTAATGCCATGGCCGGCACCTTCGTGATGGTCGGTATCGCGGCGGCGATCGCGGTACCTGTCGGCATCATGGCAGCGGTGTTCCTCGCCGAGCTTGGGCCCGACAGCAAACTGGCCAACGCCGCGCGGTTCGCGGCGAAGATGCTCACCGGCCTGCCGTCGATTCTGGCCGGGGTGTTCGCCTACGCGCTGGTGGTGATGACTACCGGTACCTATTCCGCGCCTGCGGGCGGGGTGGCCCTGGCCGTGCTGATGCTGCCGATCGTGGTGCTGACCGCCGAGGAGTCCATGAAGATGGTGCCCAAGGTGATGAAGGACGCCGCTTATGGCATGGGTTGCACGCGCTCGCAGGTGATCTGGAAGATCATCCTGCCCACCGGCATGCCGGCGATCCTCACCGGGGTCATGCTCGCCGTGGCACGGGCTGCGGGCGAAACCGCTCCGCTGTTGTTCACCGCGCTGTTCAGCAACTACTGGATCTACCACGAAGGCAGCCTGGCGGTCATGAACCCCACCGCGTCGCTGGCCGTGCTGATCTACAACTTTTCCGGCATGCCCTTCGACAACCAGTTGGAGCTCGCCTGGGCGGCCTCCCTCGTGTTGGTGATGATCGTGCTGTTTGTGAACATTGTCAGTCGTGTTTTCGGCAAGCCCAAGTTCTGAGAATGGGAGCACCTATATTGTGAGTGTACTATCCGTGCAAAAAGCCGTCCCG
Organism: Pseudomonas sp. CFBP 8758; assembly: GCF_014841725.1. Classification (NCBI taxonomy): domain Bacteria; kingdom Pseudomonadati; phylum Pseudomonadota; class Gammaproteobacteria; order Pseudomonadales; family Pseudomonadaceae; genus Pseudomonas; species Pseudomonas sp. CFBP 8758. Next base: position 65,469 of record NZ_JACYUK010000008.1, read on the forward strand.
TTCGCGACCCAGGCACCTGTGGTCATGGACTGCAAGCTCGACAAGATCTTCTACGGCAACTTCATGGCCGTGCGCGACAGCCACGTACCGATCGAGAAGAACAAGATCACCGGCTTCATCGGTCCCTCGGGTTGCGGCAAGAGCACCGTGCTGCGCAGCCTGAACCGCATGAACGACCTGGTGAAGGGCTTCCGCTTCGAAGGCCACGTGCATTTTCTCGGCCAGGACGTGTATGGCAAGGGCGTGGATCCGGTGGTGGTGCGCCGTTATATCGGCATGGTCTTCCAGCAGCCCAACCCGTTTTCCATGAGCATTTTCGACAACGTCGCCTTCGGCCTGCGTCTGAACCGCTACAAGGGTGACCTGGGTGATCGGGTCAAGCATGCGCTGCAGGGAGCGGCGCTGTGGGACGAGGTCAAGGACAAGCTCAAGGTCAGCGGCCTGTCGCTGTCCGGCGGCCAGCAGCAACGCCTGTGCATCGCCCGCGCAATTGCCACGGAGCCTGAAGTGCTGCTGCTCGACGAACCCTGCTCGGCCCTCGATCCGATCGCCACGCGCCGCGTCGAAGAGCTGATGGTGGAGCTCAAGAAGGACTACACCATCGCGCTGGTAACCCATAACATGCAGCAGGCAATACGCGTCGCCGACACCACCGCGTTCTTTTCGGTGGACATTTCCCAGGGGACCCGCACCGGTTACCTGGTGGAGATGGGCCCGACCGCGCAGATCTTCGAGAACCCGCGCGAACAGATGACTGGCGACTACATCAGCGGCAAGTTCAGCTAGACAGCGGCAGGATGCCGTTTCACCCATCGAGTCCAGGAACATTCATGTCTGCAACGCGTCGTCTTGATCTGCCCGCCATCGAAGTAGCCCTGCGCGAAGTGCAGGGCCGCTTTGCCGAGCTCAGCGAGCACTTCACCGAGCAGCGTGATCCGTTGACGGACGAGGTGGTGGAGAACGTCCTGGCCGGCTATGCCCTGGTCGACGAATACGTGGCAGCAGGGGTTGATCTGTTCGACCTGCAACAGGTGAACCTGATGCTGGAAATCAATGCCACCGTGCTGTGCGGGCGTGATCCGGCGCGGCGTGTGGAGTTTGCCCAGCATCTGGCCGCCACCGAAGAGCATTTCTTCAACAACACCGAAGGTGGCATCAAGGATCTGTACAACTGGTACTGCACGTACCGCAGCGAGTCGGTGTGGAAGCGCGCCGCCGGCGTCTACGTGCGCATCCTCAGCAAGCCGCAGCTGTTCATCGAAGGCAACAATCGCACCGGTTCGCTGATCGTCAGCTATCTGCTGATCCGCGCCGGGCTTCCGCCTTTCGTGCTGTCGTTGGATAATGCGCAGGGTTATTTCAACCCTTCGTCGGTGATCCGCAACTCCGCCAAGCATGGCGTCAAGGCGCTCTACGAATTGCCCAAGATCAAGAAGAAATACGCCGCCTTCCTCGAAGAGCAGGCACCGGACCCGAAGAAGTTCTTCCTCAGCCACAAGCAGCTGGCCATGCACGAGGGCAGGGGCCGATGAACCAGACACACCGCGCTGACGGATGCGACCGCAGCGCTTCAACCCAAACGTCGCCCAATCCGATGTGGCAAGCGATCACAGGTCTCAATCCGATGAATCCGTTCAACCGTCCGCGCGTGCGTATCTCGTTCGACATCGACGACACCCTGGCCTGCCTGCCCCATCACAGCGAAGCCGAACAGAGCTGGCTGCCCGGCTTCGTGCACCGCTGGCTGGGCGAGCCGCTGCGCATCGGTACCCGCTCGCTGACGCGTGAACTGCGTCGTCAGGGCTGCAGCATCTGGGTGTATACCTCTTCCGGGCGCACACCGGCCTATATCAAGCGCTGGCTGTTGCTGCACGGTATCCGCGTGGACGGCGTGGTCAACAGCGAAGTCCATAGCCGCGCCCTGGCCAGCCATGGCATGAGCCTCTCGCCTTCGAAGTTTCCGCCGGCCTTCGACATCGATCTGCACGTCGACGACTCCGAGGGTGTGCAGAGCGAAGGCCACGAGCATGGTTTTCGCGTGGTCGTGGTGCGCCCGGATGACCAGAGCTGGACGCACCGCGTGCTCGAGGCGGTCGCCACGGTCCAGGCGCAGCTGGCGCGACAGCAGACGCTGCGCCACAAACAGCCGGTGGGGCAGGTTTCCCAAGCCTACTCCTGAGCTATTCCAGCGCCGCAACCTGGCGCTCGGCAGATGCATCCTGGGACCCGCACAGACGGGTCACCGCGAATGCATCCGGGTCCAGGTCCTGGTACTTCTTCATGCGCCGCCACAGCGTGGTGGTACTGATCTGCAACAAGCGGGCGGCCTGTTCGCGATTGCCCCGCACGCTGTGCAACGCCTCGAGCAGGACCTGCCGTTCGCTGCGGTTCAGCATTGGCGGCGCTTGAGGTAGAGGCTGGGCGGGCGAGGGCAGGTCTTCCAGCGCTTCTTCCACCCACGCTCCGGTCATTTCGCGGCCCTGGCCCATGACCGCCAGGCGCTCGACGATGTTGCCCAGCTGGCGAATGTTGCCTGGCCACTCATGCTCGCTAAGGCGCGCCAGCAGGGCTGCTCCAGGAACGGCGGCTGGCATGCCGAAGCTGGCCAGCAAGTGGGCCACCAGTTCGGGAATGTCCTGGCGACGTTCGCGCAGGGCAGGCAGCTGCAGCTTGAGTACGCAGATGCGGTAGAAGAAATCCTCGCGGAACAGCCCCTGCGCCACCAACTGCGGCAAGCGTTTGTTACTGGCCGTGATGATGCGAATGTCCACTGGCGTGACCTTGTCGTCGCCGATACGCACCACCTTGCGCTCCTGCAGCGTGCGCAACAGCTTGAGCTGGATTTCCGCCGAGGTTTCGCTGATCTCGTCGAGAAAGATCGTCCCGGTGTGGGCCAGCTCGAACACGCCGGCCTTGCCCTCGGTCAAGGCACCGGTGAACGCCCCCTTCACGTAGCCGAACAGTTCGCTCTCCAGCACGCCGGGGGCGAACGCCGCGCAGTTGATCGCCACGAACGGGCCATGGCGTCGCTTCGAGGCGTTGTGGATACCCTGGGCGAACAACTCCTTGCCGGTGCCGGTTTCGCCTTCGATCATCACCGTGCTGTCCACTGCGGCGAAGGTCTGCGCCAGGCGCTTGGCCTTGGCCAGTGCCGGGCTGCTGCCGATGATCGACGCGAAGGTATTCTCGGCCACGTGCTGGCGCGCCAGCTGACGGCGCATTTTCTGCTCGATGGCCTTGATTTCGGTCTGCTTCTGCAGGGTCGCGACGGCGCCGATCACCTGGTCGCCCAAGGTGATCGGCGCGATGCTCAAGGTCAGTGACAGGCGCCCCAGGTTGATCAAGGCACCGCGCACCGCCTCGCCCTTGTCCAGCACGCGGCCGAAGTAGTCCTGCGCGAGCAGGCCGGCCACATTGTCGCCACAGCGCACGCTGCCCAGGTAGTGGGTGGCGACGCTGTTCATGTTGGTGATCACGCCGTGGCTGTCGATGCTGAAGATGCCCTCGGAGACACAGTCGAGGATCGACCGGATCATCTCGTAGCGCCCCTGCAGCTCCAGACGCTTGTGCAGTCGTTCCTGCTCGATGCGCAGCAGATGCAGGGCTTCGTCGATGGCATCGAAGGCGGCGTCGACATCGGCATCGGACATGATGTAGTGCAGGCCGCGAGCTTTGACGGCCTGCTCCAGGGACAAGCCGCCGATAGCCACCTCGATACCCTGTTCCTGCAAGCGGTCCAGTTGCGCGTCGGTGCTTTGCGCGCTGCCGAAAGGGTCGATCGGGCAGATGGTCACCGCCGGCATGAACGGCCTTGCCTTCGCAAGGATCGCGGCATAGCCGTCGGAGGTGGCCAGGAAGGCGATGCGGTCCGACACCGCCAAGGCTTTGTGGTAGGCATTGATGCAGTCGAAGAACGTGTGGCGCACCTCCACGATCGGTACCTGAAAGTGCTCGCGCAGCACGCTGGCGGTCTTGCCACGGCTGATCAGGACGCTGGCACCTTCGTCGATCGCCCGTCGCGCCATCAGTACCGCCTGATGTTGCGCGGCTTCCACCACGGCCACGTGCAGTCCACGTTTCTCCAGCACCTGATTCATCACCGCGGTGAGGGTTGTGGAAGGAGAAATGACAGCCAGTTTGCCGAGCATGGAATCGCTCCTGGTGGATGGGCAGTTGTTGGAGCGTAGTCATTGCACGCTAAAGGCTGATGAAAGGTTTTGCAATGAAATGCAATCTTGCTGCAATGCAATCGTTAAACCGTTCTGGTGCTTTGTTGCTGCAAGTCATTGATTGCGAGGTGTAAAAGAGTTTTCTTCAGAAATTGGCACAGGCCTTGCTCCAGTCCCATCAATAACAATACAAACAAGGAACACGCTGATGGAACTGCTTTTCATCGGGTTTGGCGAAGCGGCCTACCACCTTGCCACCGGCTTGCGCACTCAGGGCGATCTGCAGATTGGCGCCTTCGATGCCCAGGCAGATGACCCCCAGCGCGGCGCGCCGATCCGCCAGCGCGCCGAGCGCACTCGCGTCACACTCTTCGATTCGCTGGAAAGCGCCTGCCAGGGCGCCCGTTTCGTGGCCTGCCTGACCAGTGCCAGCAGCGCACTGGCCGTGGCCGAGCGCGTGTTGCCGCTGCTGGTGGCCGGGCAGACCTATGTCGACATGAACTCGGCCGCGCCCACCGTCAAGCAAGTCATCGCCGCGCTGCCCAGGGCCCCCGGCGTGGCCTTCTGCGACGCTGCAGTGATGGGCACGGTGCCTGGCAACAACCACCGTGTACCCATGCTGCTGGCCGGCGACGGTGCACGTGCGTTCGCCGACGCGTTCAATCCTTATGGCATGCGCCTGACCGTGCTCGACGCCGAGGCCGGCGCCGCGTCGGCGATCAAGATGCTTAAAAGCGTGGTGATGAAAGGCCTGCCGCAACTGCTGCTCGAAGCCTTCCAGGCAGGGGAGAAGTTCGGAGTGCTCGACACGCTGGTCGATTCCCTCGGCGAATCGCTCAACGGCAAGACCGTCGAGCAACTGGCCAACACCTTCACTGCGCGCACGCTGATCCACGCCAAACGGCGCAGCGCCGAGATGGACGACGTGGTCACCACCCTCGAAGACGCCGGGGTCGACGCCACCATGTCCAGGGCCAGCCACCAGCAGCTGGAAAAGCTCGCCGCCACCGACTGGCAAACCCTGCTGGGCGCCGATGGCAGCGATCTCGGTTACCGCGACGCCATTCGCCAGCTGGTCAAACACTCCTGAGGAAGACGCCATGAATACCGAACACTACCTGCCCCTGCCCGAGCTGATTCCCCAGGACCTGCTCGACCGATTCCGCAAGCTCAGCCCCGCACAGCTGTGCGATGGCATGACCAAGCTCGGCATTGCCCGCAACGGCGCCATGGACGCCGATCTGATGCCGCTGGACGACCGCAAGGTCATGCTCGGCACCGCCTACACCGTGGACACCGAAGATGGCGACAACTTTCCGATCCACGTGGCGGTGTACCAAGGGCAGCCTGGCTATGTTCTGGTGGTCGCTGGCAAGGGTTATCCCGGGCGTGCGTACATCGGTGACCTGATGGCGGGGGCGGCGCAGGCCGTTGGCCTTGCCGGGCTGGTCATTGATGGTTGCGTGCGTGACAAGCTGCCGCTGGCCGAGCTCGACATTCCTGTGTATGCCAAGGGTTTCATGCAGCGCAGCCCCGGCAAGCAGGGGCCAGGCAAGATCAACACCACCGTCACCTGTGCCGGTGTGGAGGTGGCCGCCGGTGACCTGGTGTTCGGTGACTACGACGGTGTCACCGTGGTACCCCGTGCGCGGCTGCTGGAAGTGCTGGAAGCGTCGGAAAAGAAAGGCATCTATGAAGAACAGCGTCGCGAGGTGATCGACCAGTACGTCCGCTGCCGCGACAACGGCGAGCCACTGCCTGAGCTGGCCCCTGATTGGGTGACCCAGTTGTTGCAGGGCCGGTAGGGCCCCGCAGGCTCGGTGGCCAAGACCGAGCCTGCGCAACAGACGCTGCCTCTCTCGATAAAAATAATATGTGGAGACGTTCGGATGCTGACGATTCTGGGCTATACGTTGATCACCTCGTTCCTGCTGCTGGTGATCAAGCAAAAACTTTCGCCCTTTACCGGCCTGATCGTGGTTTCGCTGGCGGTCGGCGTGCTGGTCTGCCTGCTCAGCGGCGTGCCGCTGGACATGATCATCAAGTGGATCAAGGAAGGCCTGTTCTATTCCCAGGGAGCGGACGGCAAGATCTCCCTGGGAACGGTGAACCCCACGGTGATGATTCTTTTCGCGGTGCTGTACTTCAGCCTGATGATGAACGTGGGGCTGTTCGATCCGTTGTGTACCTACCTGATCCGCAAGGCCAACGGCGACCCGCTGAAGATCATTCTGGTGACCGCGTTCACCTCGTCGGTAGTGACCCTGGATGGCGACGGCACCACCACCATCCTGATCATCACCACCGCCTTTCTGCCCTTGTACAAACAGATGGGTATGAAGCTGTCCAACCTGGCCATGCTGATCATCCTGCCTTGCGGGCTGGGCAATTGCCTGCCGTGGGGCGGGCCACTGGCGCGCGCAGCCGCGGTGCTCAACCTTGAGGTGAACACGCTGTTCGTGGCGATCCTGCCGATTCTCGGGGTGTCGTTCATTTATGTGTTCGGCATGGCGTACCTGATGGGCGTCAAGGAGCGCAAGCGCCTGGGCTTCGTCGCCGGCGAGAAAGTCATCGTTACCCCGCAACAGATTGCCGACATGGTCACGGTCATCGAAGACCACGACAAAGAGCTCAAACGGCCCAAGCTGTTTCTCTTCAACCTGGCGTTGACGGTGGGCATGCTGGTGATCCTGATCGCCGGCTGGGCCAGTGGCGCGGTGGTGTTCATGTTGGGCACGGCGCTGGCGCTGACCGTCAATTACACCGCGGTGGAACAGCGTGAGCGGATCACTGCCAATGGCGGCGATGCGGTGGCGGTGGCGTCGATCATTCTGGCGGCAGGGTGCTTTCTTGGGATCTTCAACGGCAGCGGGATGGCCGCTGCGGTGGCCGAGCACATGGCCAGCCTGATTCCCGAATCGATGGGCAGCCATACGGCGTTGATCTTTGCGTTCCTCGGCGCGCTGGCCTGCTATGCGTTGCCGGTGGACGCCTATTACTTCGGCATCCTGCCGGTGGTTGCGCCCATTGCCTACAGCTTCGGCATCACGCCCACTGAAATCGGCGTCGCCTCGTTCATGGGCCAGGCGCTGCGCTACGCCAGCCCTACGGTGGCCTGGCTGTTCCTGCTGATGAACCGCACCGAAATGACCTTCGGCGAATACCAGAAGGAGTTCTTCAAGTGGTCGTTGCCGATGTTCGGGATCTTCCTGGTCACGGCCATCGTCACCGGTCAATTGCCAATCGGTTGAGGCTGCCCATGGACGTTCACCGCGCCGCCGGTGAACGTCGATTAAACGGCTGTGGCGGGCGATGGTCTATTGGTAGACATCAAGTGCAGGGATGTAACCTGCGCACTGACTTTGCACGGGTTCAACGCGTTCGGCATGATTGATCAATCGCGGGCCAGCGTAGCGCGATGCGCTGGATCGTTGAGTCAGGTACCGTAAATGAAAAGGGCCCTAGATGATCGATCACCTTGACCACATCGTCCTCACTACCATCGATCTGGAGGCCTGCAAGGGTTTCTACATCGACGTGCTGGGCATGCGACTGGAAAGCTTTGGGGAAGGGCGCGTGGCGTTTGTCTTCGGCCATCAGAAAATCAACGTGCATGTGCGGGGGCATGAGTTCGAGCCCAAGGCGCACTTGCCTGTGCCCGGTGCACTGGACCTGTGTTTCATCGCCAGTTGCAGCCTGGAGCAGGTGATCGAACGGCTTGAGGGTCATCCGTGGCCCATCCTCGAAGGGCCGGTCAAGCGCACCGGTGCCACCGGCCCCATTCGCTCGGTGTACGTCCGCGATCCAGACCTGAACCTCGTCGAGATATCCGAATACCTTCCAGCGCCTTCAGCCTGATATACCGCGCCGGCCTTTTCGCGGCCACAGACCGCTCCTACATGCACACCGCGCATGTCCCCTGTGGGCATGCCTCCTTGTAGGAGCGGTCATGGACCGCGAAGGGCGCACCTCAATTACCCTGACACACCACGCTGCCCTCCTGTAGGAGCGGCCCGTGGCCGCGAAGCGCGCACCCCGGTCTACCTGACACACCGCTTCAACGCGACAGCAGCTGCTCAACTTCTGCGCGGCTGGGCGCATAGGCCCCGGCATTGGTGCAGGACACCGAGGCACAAGCCGCAGCAAACGCCAGCCGGGCTTGGGGGGCTTCGATACCCAGCAAGCTCGACGCCAGCCAGCCGGCCATGCTCGCGTCGCCGGCGCCAACGGTGTCGGCTACTTCGACGGCGATTGCCGCCTGTTCGACCTTGCCGTCGAGCGTAAACAACACCATGCCCTCGGCGCCGCGGGTAAACAGAACCTGTGCCCCTTCATTCATCTCGCGCAACTGCTGCAGGGCCTGCTCTTCGCTCAAGCCAGGATAGATCTGCCGCAGATCCTCATCCGACAGCTTGATGATGTCCGCCAGTGCGACCATCGCGGGGAACGTCACCTCGCGGTATCGAGCATCCATCAGGTTGCGCCAGTTGGGGTCATAGCTGATCAGCTTGCCGTGCTGCTTCACCTGCCGAGCGACCTCGACCAGCCTGTCACCCAGCGGTTGTCGGGCCAGGCTGATGCAGCTGAAATGACACAATTGCGCAGCCGCCAGCCACCCCGAGGGCAACAGCAGCACATCGAAATGCAGATCGGCCTCACCGGCGAAAAAATAGCGGGGAGGGTGGCTGGACGGCACGACCGCCACCAGCGGATCGGCCTCGACGCGCTGCAGGTAACGCAGGTCCAGCCCGGCAGCTTCGGACTGTCGGTACAGCTCATCGCCCAGCGAATCGGTACTGATCGACCCCGCGAACGCCGTCGGTACCCCCAATCGGCTCATCGCCCGCGCCACGTTCCACGGCGCGCCGCCCGGATAGCCTTGCCAGCGACCGGGCGTGGTCTGGACCAGATCGGTGAGTGCTTCACCGAACACCACCACTGAAGGTAACTGCATGTCGATTCTTGCTCCTGTATGGGTCAGACGGCTGTAAGACGTCGATACTCGCTGGGCGTCTGCTGCATCTCGTGGCGAAAGTGCCGGTTGAAGTTGGACAAGTTCTCGTAGCCGACTTCGAAGCAGATATCGGCCACCGATCGCTGGGTCTGGGCGAGCAGCCTGCAGGCTCGCTGGACCCGTAGCTTGCGCATAAGGTCGATGAAACCATGGCCGGTCATGCGTTTGAAAAAACGCGAGAAACCCGCCTCGCTCATGCCCAGCTGCGCGGCGATCACCGACATGCGTACCTCGGCAGTCAGTTGCCGGGTGAGGTAGTCGAACGCCTGATTGATACGCTGTGTGCTGTATTCGTCGAGGGACGGGGAATAACAGGCGCTGGCCAGAACGCGGAATTCACTGGGAGGCGCGTTTGCCAAGGTATCGATGAGCTGCAGGAACAGCGTCAGGCGCCTGAGGCCATTCGCTTGCCCTATACGTTCCAGCAGGACCGCTGCCTCGACCGCTGTCGCCGCGTGAAACTCGATTCCGCGCTGAGCTCGGTCGAACAGGCCTTTGAGCTCCGCCAGTTCGGGCCACACACTACGACACTCCAGCAGCGTGGTGCCGTCGAACTGCAGTACAACGTCGCGAGCGACCAACCGTTCAGCCGTTGCCAGATCGCCCATCCAGTCGTGGGGCAAACCGGGGCCGATCAGTGCGACGTGACCGGGTCCGAAGGGGCCGATGTAATCACCTGCCACTAGCTTGCCGCTGCCTTGCCGGATCAAATGAATTTCGAACTCGGGATGATGGTTCCAGCGTGCCAGGGAATAGGGGTAGTCATGCTCGTACCAGCGAAAGGTCTGGTCTGGTCGTGCCAGGATCACTTCCAGATCTGGCTGACGGTACTCGAACACAGTGGCGCGGTCATCAGGCATCGAGTGCCCCTTTTATCGTTGTTTTTTTCATGATTCTGCAGGTCGACGGGTTCAACCATACTCTGAAATCCCGCTCCATCGGTAGCCCGTCAATGACAGCGTTCCGATACTTTTTTGCCTCGAAACCCAACGGTGCAAAAGATCAAAAAAGTACCGATCGCCCATTCGCCGTTCGTTTGAGTACAGATCGGGCAGCTGCTTTACTCGACCTGTCGCTGATCCAACGGCTCGGCGCACCAGAACAATAACAACAGCTCCGGTCGAACCGGCTGGACGCGGAGAACTTCATGAAGATTACCAATGCGTTGATCCTGTCCGCGAGTGTTTCATTCGCCGTCGCCGGACAGGCCGCTGAGACGTTGACCATTGCCACCGTCAACAACGGTGACATGATCCGCATGCAGCGGCTGTCCAAGTTCTTCGAACAACAGCACCCCGACATCACGCTTAACTGGGTCGTGCTCGAGGAGAACGTGTTGCGGCAACGCTTGACGACCGATATCGCGACGCAGGGTGGCCAGTTCGACGTGCTCACGATCGGTACTTACGAGACGCCACTGTGGGGCGCAAAAAACTGGTTGGAACCGATGAAGGATCTGCCAGCCGACTACGACGTAGACGACATCTTTCCCGCCGTCCGCCAAGGCCTCTCGGTGAACGGCACGCTGTACGCGTTGCCGTTCTACGGCGAAAGTACGGTCACCTACTACCGGACCGACCTGTTCAAGGCCGCCGGGCTGACCATGCCGCCAGCGCCAACCTGGTCACAGCTAGGCGGTTTCGCGGCCAGGTTGACCGATGCATCCAAGGGCCAATACGGTATGTGCCTGCGCGGCAAGGCTGGCTGGGGCGAGAATATGGCCTTGCTCAGTACCATGGCCAATGCCTTCGGTGCGCGTTGGTTCAACGAGCAATGGCAGCCTCAACTCGACAGTCCCGAGTGGAAGGCGGCTGCTACGTTCTATGTCGAAACGCTGAAAAAGTACGGGCCGCCCGGCGCTTCGAGCAATGGGTTCAACGAGACGTTGGCGTTGTTCAACAGCGGCAAGTGCGCGATCTGGGTCGACGCCAGCGTGGCCGGTTCCTTCACCACCGACAAAGCGCAGAGCAGGGTAGTGGACAGTGTTGGTTTCGCTGCGGCGCCCACTGAGGTGACCGACAAGGGCTCATCGTGGTTGTACGCTTGGTCGCTGGCGATTCCCGCCACCTCTCGGCACAAGGACGCGGCGAAGGCGTTCGTCACCTGGGCGACGTCCAAACAGTACATCCAGCTGGTCACCGACAAGGACGGTATCACCAACGTTCCGCCGGGCACTCGCATGTCGACCTACAGCGACGCCTACCTGGCAGCGGCGCCGTTTGCTCAGGTCACCTTGCAGATGATGCAGCATGCCGATCCTTCGCAGCCTTCCGCCCAGCCCGTTCCATACGTGGGCATTCAGTATGTGGTAATTCCCGAGTTCCAGTCGATCGGTACATCGGTCGGCAAGCTGTTCTCCGCCGCGCTCACCGGACAGATGTCCGTGGATCAGGCCTTGGCGTCCGCTCAGTCAACGACCGAGCGCGACATGAAGCGAGCCGGTTATCCCAAGCCCTGAAGCCCTTGTTTCCACGAACTCGAAGGTTGACTCGATGAACCGACTAAACGGTAAAAGTGCACTGATCACTGGCTCTGCGCGAGGCATTGGTCGCTCGTTCGCGCAAGCGTACATACGTGAAGGTGCCATTGTCGCGATCGCCGACATTGATCTGGACCGAGCCCAGGCAACGGCTATCGAACTCGGCCCCCAGGCTTACGCGGTGGAAATGGACGTCACCCAACAAGCTTCCATCGACCGAGCGATCGCCAGTGTGGTGACACACGCGGGCAAGCTGGACATTCTCGTCAACAACGCGGCGCTATTCGACCTGGCGCCCATCACCGAAATCACCCGGGCGAGCTACGACAGGCTGTTTGCGATCAACGTCGGGGGAACGCTGTTTACCCTGCAGGCGGCCGCGAGGCAGATGATCGGCCAGGGGCACGGGGGCAAGATCATCAACATGGCCAGTCAGGCAGGACGGCGAGGTGAGGCTCTTGTGGGTGTGTACTGTGCGACCAAGGCGGCTGTGATCAGCCTGACCCAGTCCGCCGGGCTCAATCTCATCAAGGAGCGGATCAACGTCAATGCCATCGCCCCGGGGGTGGTCGAGGGTGAACACTGGGATGGCGTCGACGCGTTGTTCGCCAAGTACGAAAATCGCCCACTGGGCGAGAAAAAGCGTCTGGTCAGCCAGGAAGTCCCCTTCGGTCGCATGGGCACGGCCGAGGACCTGGTGGGCATGGCGCTCTTTCTGGCAAGCGACGAAAGCGACTACGTCGTGGCCCAGACCTATAATGTCGATGGCGGCAATTGGATGAGCTGAAAATCTCGCCCTGGGCAGTCATCGCTCTTGGTCAGAACGTATACGCCACGCCCGCCTGAACCGTACGCGGTGCGCCAGGATACGCGTACGTGTTGAACGCGCCTTCGTCGTAGCCCTTGTTGAACACATTCTGCAGTTCCAGGTTCAGGCGTACGTGAGGGTTCACCTGATAGAAACTCAGCAGATCGACCACGCTGTAGCGCTCCATGGTGTAGGTCTGGGCTGCGGTCTGTCCGGCGCGGTCGTCGATGTATTTCAAGCCCACGCCCAGGCCCAGGCCTTTGGCTGCGCCGTCCTGGAACTCGTAGGTGTTGAGCAGGCTGAAGCTGTTGCGCGGAATGTTGGCAAGGCGGGTGCCGTTGGGCAGGTTGTTGTCGTCGGTCACCCGCGCATCGACGTAGGCGTAGCCACCGATCATCCGCCATTGTGGCGTGAGGTTGCCGGCGATGGTGATGTCCAGGCCACGGCTGGTGACTTCGCCGGCCGCGACGCTGTAGGTCGGGTCGACCGGATCACGGGTGAGCACGTTTTCCTTGACGATGTGGTAGACGGCGCCGTCGATGCTCAGCTGCTGATCGAGGGCTTCCCACTTCATGCCCAGCTCGTAAGATTTACCTTCTTCCGGGTCAAACCCGCTGCCATCGCGGCTCGCGCCGCTGTTGGGTTTGAACGACCGCGCGGTGTTGGCGTACAGCGCCAGTGTATCGGTGAGGTCGTAGATCAAACCCAGCCGTGGTGTTGCCGAGGTCTGCGCGGCCTTCCAGTCCACAGAGCCTGGCAAGCGGTTGTCGTAGTCCTGTTCGAAGCGTTCCAGACGCACGCCTGCGAGCACTTTGAAGCGCTCGGTCAAGGAGACCTGGTCTTGAATGAACGCGGCTAAGGTTTTCAGGTTTTCCGTGTCGTGGGTGGTGGTGCGGGTGAGGGCTGGGCGTGGCTGGCCCAGCACCGGGTTGTAGAGGTCGATGGGGTAGGTGCCCGCTGCAGCCGACGAGCGCTGGATGATCGAGCGGTAGTCGTAGTCTTCATACTCCACGCCGGCCAGCAAGGTGTGGGAAAACCCTGCGGTATCGAAATGGCCGGTGAGATTCAGCTGATAGTCGCGGTCGGTCCACTCCAGTTTGCGGTAGTTGAAGTTGCGCTGCAGGGTACGTCCATCCAGCGGGGCTGCGTTGGCCTCGACCGCATTGCCCTTGAGGCTGCCGTCAAGCCACTGCATCCCGCCGGCCAGGGTCCAGTCGTCATCGAGGCGGTGCTCGAACCTGAGTTGGGCCATGTCGTTGTCGTTGTGCAGCAGGTTGTCACGGCCTTCCTCCCAAACATTGGTGTCGCGCGAAGCGCTGCCCCGCTGGGTGGCGTAGCGAGTCAGGCCGCGATCGAGCGGATGGTTGTTGCGCATGAAATCGCCTTCGAAGACGATTTTGGTAGCGTCGCTGGCTTGCCAGCTGAGCACGGGCGCGATGTCGTAGCGTTCGGTTTCCACATGGTCACGAAAGCTCTCGCCGCCTTCGCCCAACACGTTCAGCCGATAGGCCAGGCGCCCATCCTCGCTGAGCGGCCCGCCGGCATCCAGCGTGGCGCGGTGCATGCCCTGATCGTTCAGCTGGCTGCCAATCGTCACCTTGCGCTCGGCCAGCGGTTGCTTGCTGACGACGTTGAAAGTGCCGCCCGGATCACCGCGGCCATACAGGCTCGTCGCCGGGCCGCGGATCACTTCCAGGCGTTCCACGGTATTGGCGTCCGGCGCATTGGGGTAGCCGCGATTGATTGGAAAACCGTTGCGGTAGAACTCGCCCGTGGTGAAGCCGCGTACGGTGAAAGTGGTCAGGCCCTGACCACCGAAGTTGTTGGCGCGGCCGACACCCCCTGCGTAATCCAGCGCGTCCTGCAAGCGAGTGGAGGCGGTGTCTTCCAATACGTCACGGGGCACTACGCTGATCGACTGAGGCGTCTCGTGCAGGGCCGTGTCTGTGCGCGTCGCACTCATCGAGCGGGTGGCTTTGTAACCCGTGACCGGACCATCCGCGCGTTCATAGTCACTGTCGGCCTCGATGTTCACCGCTTCGAGCTGGAGGTTTCCGCTGGCTTCGACGGGTTCGGAAGCCCAGGCAGACACCGGGGCAGCTTGCAGCAGGCACAGCGAAAGTAACGTGCGACGCATGGGTTCATCGTTCCAGGCAGGGGAGGCTAGCGAAATGGCAGCGGATTCTATCCGCAAACGATTCGCATTGACAGTTGCCGCCATCGAAAGCTTGCTTTAAACAGTCGCCAGTATTTCCGCCAGCCTGGTGTGCTCCCAGGTACTCAGCAGCTCGATAGGGTCGGTACCGAAGTGCTGGGATGAGTCGAAGAGGTAGGTGCGGCCGTCCGGGCTTTCACAACGTTCGCAAAGAAAGCGCCCGCTTTCATGGTTGTGAAAGGTGATGATCCAGCCGTCGGTGCCGACAGTCATCGCTGAGTCGTAGGCGTCGGCCCAATCTGTTTCGTCGAGACGGTGCAAGGTGCGAATACCTAGAGCAACGTCACGAAGAAGCTGGCAAGTTTCTCGTGCGGAGAGGGCGGCGGCGGACACTTGAAAAGCCTGATCAAAGTGAAGAATAGCTTTATAGGCGATGAAGAAGGGGCCGGCAACCGCGTTGAATTTACCGTATAACCGTAAATAACATCATGACGCGTCGTCGCACATGCTTTCCTCCGTGAACCTTCCGCAAAGGTGATCAGTAAGGAGCACCAAGCTGCTTTGCTGCGTTCACCAGGATGCCTTTAGCCATAAAGAATAACATCATGACTATGCTCCGCTACGAGTTGCTTTCATTTCCGTATTATCAACTTAGTAATCACCAAGCGGGGCAGGGTGCCACGCGCAGGTTTTAATTCAACGTGGCCACGTCGAGAGGGAAGGGGCTAAGTAAAAATCTCTACCCTATCATGATGTTATTAATAGACAGCACCGCGTCAGCCTTCCTTGCTAGCTGGCTTTAAGCATCAACTCCCTAGCCCTCTTCAGCTGACTTTTTTTGCAGAGGCCCATAAACCCGATGCTTATTCTTATAACGATAGAGATTCATTGCCTCCACATAAGGCTCTTCCTCCAGCAACGCCAAGCGGGTGTTCTTGCGGATCACTACTTTGGGTTCGTAACTCGAGAGCCGCTTTATCTTGGGCGGTGCAATACCCGTTTCATACACGAAGGGCACTGGCGCCATGATGGGTTTGACCTTCGAGTCGCCGTTCCTGACCCGTGCCCGGATATGAGGCTGAACCAAGCGGCGAATGGCGACCTGTTCCTGCGGGTCCAGCTTGCCCAGCATGTCGATGCCGTAGACGAGAGCATTCTCGGCAGCCGCTTCCGAGGAGTGGTGCACCGTTGCCTGTTTGTCATGATATTGATCGAGTAGCTCGTGCCACTCTTGCAGCAGATCACCGGCCATCTTGCGGGCGCCGGACGAACCGGTGTCATCCCAATAAAAGTTGATGTTCGACGGCGCAGTGAGCACGTTGGTCAGACGCAGGGCTTGCTTGGGCACGATGCCATTTCCGCTGCCTTTGAAGCGGTTCCACACGTTGCGGCGGTCGTTGGTTTTGTCGATGGCACCGATCAACTTGCCCAGTTCGACACGCGTCGCATTGGTCTGGAGGATCTTGTCAATGGCAGTGCGGGGCAGGGCGATGGCACCAGGCACGCGCAATGTTTCCCGCGGGTGCTGACCCACTTTGACCCAGATACTGGTCAACGCCTCGAACGCCGCCTGTACCGCCTCGTCACCTTCCAGTACACGCACTTCTATGGGTTCGTTGCGCACCGCATCCTCGGGCCTGAAATCCAGACCAAACATGGCATCGACACGTACGTGGTCTGCTGCAGTTCGCAATACTTCGCCCAAGTCGGTCAGTTCGGCCTGAAGCCTGTTGACCAGAGCGATAGCTGCGCTGGTCTGGCTGAGATGAAGATCCATGCGAATGTCCGGATAATGGGCAGGTGCGCTATTCTAGCTGAGCACTGTATCTTTATACAGCTCTGTCGGTTGGCTACCCAGTTAGTCCGTGAACGTTGCCATGGAGAGGGTCTTGAAGAAAAGTGAGTTACCGGTAAAGCACTGCGTCACCTGTGGTCTTCCGTTCACCTGGCGCAAGAAATGGGCGCGCTGTTGGGACGAGGTCCGCTATTGTTCGGAACGTTGCAGGCGGCAGAAGAAGCCGGTTTCCGGTGGTTGATATTTCAAAGCCCGTGTCTGTCACCCGCTAGCGATATCACCGTTGGGCACGCCAGCGGTGCTCTGCCGAACGACCAGGCTGTGGGGCAGCGTCACGTGCCGCACTTCAAGGGGGCGTTTCTCGATCAAACTGATCAGCATGTCCACCGCGTGCTGGCCGAAGCACTCGGCTGGCTGGGCGATGGTCGTCAGCGGTGGGTCGCAATAGGCAGCCAGTTCGATGTCGTCGAAGCCGGCCAGGGAAACGTCCTGGGGAACTCGCAGGCCCATTTCCTTGATGCGCTTCAATGCGCCAATGGCCATCTCATCGCTTTCACAGAACAATGCAGTAGGGCGCTCGGGCATGCCGAGCAACTGCAGTGCTCCGTTATAGCCTGCTTTCAGGCTGAAATCCCCTGGGCAAATCAACTTGGCATCGGGTGTGATGCCCGCTGCACGCAAGGCTGCCTCGTAGCCCGAACGCCGATCACGGGTCAACGGGCTGGTGGCAGGCCCGTTGATCAAACCCACACGTCGATGGCCCAGGGCAAGCAGGTGTTCTGTGACCGCTCGCGCAGCGCCATGGTTATCCAGACTGACGGTGGGATGACGGCCCCCCTCGAGTATTTCGCAGGCGTTTACGATAGGGGGCAGGTCGGCTGCGTCGGTAGTCGAGGCGAATGGATCGTAGGCGCGCAGTTGCAGCACACCGTCGGCTTGATGGGCGTGCACCAGGTCGGCATATTCGCGCTCGGTCGCTTCGCAGCCCAACGTGTCGCACAGCAATACGCGATAGCCCGCCGACTGGGCAGCTTTCTGCGCCCCGCTAATGACACGAGCAAAAAAACTGTTGGCAATATGCGGCACGAGGATGACCAGGTTGAACGTGCGTCGCGAACGGAACTGCACGGCCATCAGGTTTGGCCGGTAACCGGCCTGTTCCACCGCAGCATTGACCCGCTCGCGCGTTGCGAGCAGTACCCGTTCGGGCGACTTCAGCGCCCGGGATACCGTAGCCACCGAAACGCCGGCCAGCCGCGCCACTTCACGAATATTCGACACGCCTACCTCGTTCCCGGTAATCCCGACGCAGAGCTTACCTCAGTTTGCCACTGCCTCCGGTACCGCGATGATCCGCCCGATGGTGTTTGACAGGGGACGCGTTGACGCCTAGATTCCATGAACGAATGTAACCGGTTACATCGCCAGGTCTTTGATTGCTGATCTGACCAGTGCTGAGCCGATAAGAATCTAGAGGCTGGATGTCATGCAAAAAACCAGAATGGGTTTCGTCGGTGGCGGGGAAGGGTCGTTCATTGCCTTGGCACATCGGCAGGCGGCGGCGCTGGATGGGCGATTCGATCTGGTGTGCGGCGCTTTCAGCCGCGATTCGCTGAACAATCAGCGTACTGGAAACGCGTTGGGGCTCGCGCCACAGCGTGTCTATGGCGACTGGCGGGAGATGATCGAGGCCGAAGCGCGGCTCCCCGAAGACCAGCGCATGCAGTTGCTGGTCAACGTCACGCCCAATCATCTGCATGCGCCCGTCGCACAGCGCGCGATCCAGGCAGGCTTCCATGTGTTCAGCGAAAAGCCCGCCGCTTTGAACCTGGCCGAGCTGCAGGCGCTGGACCAGACCTTGCTCGGCAGTGACCGGCTCTATGGCCTGGCCCACGTGTACCTGGGCTACCCCATGGTCTGGGAAGCCCGCGAGCTGGTGCGCAATGGCCTCATCGGTGCCGTGCGCAAAGTCATCGTCGAATACCCGCAAGGCTGGCTCAGCCAGGACATCGCCAGCCAGGGCAACAAGCAGGCCGACTGGCGCGACGACCCGGAACAATCCGGCATTGGCGGCTGCATCGGCGACATCGGTACGCATGCGTTTAGCCTGGCTGAATTCGTTGCCGACCAGCAGGTGTACTGCCTCAGCGCCATGCTCGGCTCCCATGTCGAAGGTCGCCAACTGGACGACGACGTCAGTGTGCTGATCAAGATGAGCGGCGGGGCCAGCGGAGTTCTGATCGCCAGCCAGGTCTGCGCCGGCGAAGAGAATCCGTTGAAGATCCGCGTCTATGGCGAGTTGGGCGGGCTGGAATGGCGGCAGGAAGAACCGTCCAGCCTGATCCACCGTTCGCTGGACCAACCCATGCGCATCCTGCGTTCGGGTCTTGGGCAACCCTGGCTCAGTGCCGCCGCCACCCGCCGGATGCGTTTGCCCGCAGGGCATCCCGAAGGTTACCTGGAGGCGATGGCCAATCTGTACGTGGATCTTGCCGACGCCATCCAGGCGGGCGGGGCCGGCAACCAGGTGCCCGGCGTACCCGGCATGCACATCGGCTTGCGTGGGATGGCCTTCATCGAAGCCGCACTCATCAACCACCGCGGCGACGCCAAGTGGACCGAACTGATCTGCCCATCTTCCTCACGGAGTACCGCACAATGAACCTTCCTGCCGAGACGGGGCTTCGTGGCCCAGGTATATTCCTGGCGCAGTTCATGTCGCCCGAAGCGCCCTTCGACAACCTGGCCAACATCGCTAACTGGGCTGCGTCCCAAGGTTACAAGTCGATTCAACTGCCCACGCTCGGCACGCGCTACATCGACCTGGAGCGCGCAGCGCAAAGCCAGGCGTACTGCGACGAGCTGAATGCGGTGTGCGCCAAAGCCGGCGTACAGATCAGCGAGCTGTCCACGCACCTGCAAGGCCAACTGGTGGCTGTGCATCCAGCTTTCGACGCGGTGTTCGACGAATTTGCGCCGGTGCATTTGCGTAATGCTCCACAAGCCCGCACCGAGTGGGCCATCGAGCAGCTCAAGCTTGCCGCACAAGCCAGCCAACGCCTGGGCCTGACCGCCCACGCGACCTTTTCCGGCGCCTTGCTCTGGCCCTATGTCTATCCGTGGCCGCAGCGGCCCAATGGTCTGGTCGAGCAGGGTTTCGCCGAGCTGGCCAGGCGCTGGTTGCCGATTCTCGATTGTTTCGAAGAGGCCGGTGTCGACCTGTGCTACGAGATTCACCCCGGTGAGGATCTGCACGACGGCGCCTCGTTCGAGCGCTTCCTGCAGGCAGTCGACCACCATCCGCGTGCCGCCATCCTGTATGACCCCAGCCACCTACTGCTGCAGCAGATGGACTACCTGGGTTTCATCGACCGTTACCACGCGCGCATCCGCATGTTCCACGTCAAGGACGCCGAGTTCCGTCCCGATGCCCGCTCCGGCGTGTATGGCGGCTTCCAGGACTGGGTCGATCGGCCGGGCCGCTTCCGCTCGCTGGGTGACGGCCAGGTGGACTTCAAATCGATCTTCAGCAAGTTGACCCAGTACGGCTTCAACGGTTGGGCCGTGCTCGAGTGGGAATGCTGCCTGAAGGATTCGGCGCAAGGCGCAGGTGAGGGTGCTGCCTTCATCGAGCGACACATGATCAAGCGCACGCAACGCGCTTTCGATGATTTCGCCGGCGTGTCCGCCGACGTGCAATCCAACCGAAGATTACTGGGTTTGCCCGAAGACTGAACCGCCCAAGCTTTCGACCGACACCTGCCATAACAATAAAACGGTGAGCGCAATGAAAACGATGAACGCCCGACTGAGCGTGATGATGTTCCTGCAGTTCTTCATCTGGGGTGGCTGGTTCGTCACCCTGGGAACATTCCTGGCGACGGGCCTGGGCGCCAGCGGCAGCCAGATCGGGCTGGCATTCTCGACCCAATCCTGGGGAGCGATCATTGCGCCCTTCGTCATCGGTCTGATCGCCGACCGCTGGTTCAACGCCGAACGTATCCTTGCCGTGCTGCACTTGCTGGGCGCGGTGCTGTTGTATCAACTCTATCGAGCAGCGGATTTCGCCGCGTTCTATCCCTATGTCCTGGCCTACATGGTGGCCTACATGCCGACCCTGGCCCTGGTGAACTCGGTTGCCTTCCGCCAGATGAAAGAGCCGGCTCGCGAGTTTTCCCGCATCCGGGTATGGGGCACCATCGGCTGGATCGTCGCCGGCGTGGTGATCAGTATGGTTTTCGCCTGGGATTCTGCTCAAGGTATCGCCGGTGGCGCACTGCGTAATACTTTCCTGATGTCGGCCGTCGCTTCGCTGCTTCTTGGGCTGTACAGCTTCACCCTGCCCAGCACGGCACCTTTGCAGGCCACCAGCGAGCGCAAGGGACTGAGTCAAGTGCTGGGCCTGGATGCTTTGGGGCTTCTGAAGGACCGCAGCTACCTGATCTTCTTCCTGGCCTCGATCCTGATCTGCATACCACTGGCTTTCTACTACCAGAACGCCAACCCGTTCCTGGCCGAGATCGGCATCGCCAATCCCACCGCGAAGATGGCCATCGGGCAAGTGTCCGAAGTGCTGTTCATGCTCCTGCTGCCGCTGTTCATTGCCCGCTTCGGCATCAAGATCGCGCTGCTGGTCGGCATGTTCGCCTGGGTGCTGCGCTACGTGCTGTTCGCCTATGGCAGCGGCGGGGAAGAAGTCGCCATGCTGCTGATCGGCATCGCGCTGCATGGTGTCTGCTACGACTTCTTTTTCGTCTGCGGGCAGATCTACACCGACGCCAAGACGCCTGAACGCTTCCGCAGCTCGGCACAGGGCCTGATCACCCTGGCCACCTATGGGTTGGGCATGTTGATTGGCTTCTGGGTAGCGGGGCAGGTGACCGATCACTATGCAACGGGCATGCAGCATGACTGGAAAAGTATCTGGCTGTTTCCAGCCGGGTTCGCTGCGGTGGTGTTGGTAGGGTTTGCGTTGACCTTTAAAGCCAGACGCACGGAGCAGGCCGCAGGGTAATCGGCATACTGTTAGTCGGTCATCTGCGCCCACAGTCCTGCTTCATCTGCGGTACCACCAGCGGGGCGTTAGGCGACGGCCGTCCACGCCCACTCCACGCAGATGAACTCCAGCCACCTCTGGCCGTCTGCTAGCCATGGTGCGCTGCTGTATCATTACTGGCAGCGCTTTACCCATGCCACCGCATTTAAACCGTATCTCCATCGTTACGTGAACAATGAATCTTCCATTATTCGTTTCTCTCGACGGGCCCAAGGGCACCGGAAAAACCACGCTGTTGGAGGCCGTAACTAAACTATTGAGGGCCGACGACAAGAAAGTGATCCGTTTATGCGAGCGCAAGAGCGATCCGTTCAGGGCTGGAACCATGATTCTGGTCAACCAACTGGCGAGAAGTCCCGGTGAGGATCTGGAGTGGGAGATCTGTGAGCGTTTTGCCCAGAGCCGGGCCTGGATCTCCCAGCACGTGCTGACCCGGCAGCCACGCGACAGCATCATCCTGATCGATCGCTGGTACCCATCGGAGGCCGCTTTTCGCCGGATGATCCCATTCGCGGACATTCTGCAGCTGAACCTCGATCGAAACGTGCGAGTGCCCGACCTGCATGTTGGGGTTGTCACTGACCCGGATATTTCATGGGCGAGGGCAGCTGCTCGACGGCGCGGACTCAGCAGTACGGTGATCCATACCCTGCAAGAACATGTCGCTTGTACCCAGGCGTTCGAACGGGCGATTGCAGATCACGGCTGGGTTTGCTGCCGTAATGACGGCAGCCTCGAACAGGCGACGATGCAGGTGGTTTCCGCGATCAACAGGGTCCTTGGGTCGGCGCGGGAAGGGAGCGTGTGATCCCACTACCGCTCGACCACACGCGCCAACCTCACCACCGTCACGCCATTGCCCAAATGCCGTAGCGACGGTTGCACCAGTACACAATCATCGTATGGCGTGACCACTGCTTGGTCGCCATCCCAAGCCAGTACACTCCCAGCCTCGCCAATCAACTCCAACCCACGAAAGTCCTCGACGAACGCGAACTCCATGCTTCGGGCCACCACCGGCTCGGTAACCTGCAAGAAGCGCTGGGCTTGCGGCGCACTCGTGCTGATGTAGTTAGCCATGTCTGCTGGCTCCACCACCCCCGTCGTCACAAGAAAGCGAGCCGTTACGTCCATGGCTACCTCACAGCTACGTTGGGAGAAGTGCTGCCCGGTCTCGATCAGCAAGGCATTTTTCTGGCTCAACGGGTCTGCGAAATCCTGGTAGTCGCGCAGGCGGCGGCCATTTGGGTGGCCGGCATCGGCGGCCACGGTTCGCGGAACACCCAGTGTGGCGGCGAAATCCATCCCTTTGGTCTGGGCGCCACACATCATGATCGGCGGCGCTTCCTCGTGCATGGAATGGATATCCAGCAGCAGGTCCACCGTATCGACGATGGGGCGTAGTTCCCGTGCCCGGCGCAGTTCAATGGAGTCCTCTGGTCCATCGAGTTTGCTCGGCAACCAAACCCGGTTCATGTCCTCATCGAGATAGCGAGTGGCGTCGATGTCATCCGGGTCGAAGGCGTGATAGGCGGCGACGTTGCCAAACGCCAGTGTCAGGCGACCGCGTACCGGGCGCACTTCATCCTTGAGCAACCTGTCCAAGGCAATCGCGCCGCTGACCTCGTTGCCGTGGGTCAACGCCATCACCATGACGTGAGGGCCGGCCAGGCCGCTGTCGAAAGAATGCACGTAATCGACGCCGCAGTTCCCTTCCTGCCATGGGCGAATGTCGGGAAATTCCACCTCGATGGGGTAGGGGGTCAGGGTAGCGCGTACTTGTTCCAAGGTCTTCATGCAGGTCTCCTGCGGACAAAAGGTGTTTTGGCAGTAAAGGGCAGCGTGGATGTCAGGGTATTGAGTTTTTGCAAGCACACGGCTCAGGTGGGGCGATGATTACGCATGCGTCTACCCAGAACGATCACCGCAATCACGCTGACTAGCGAGGTGGCCACCACATAGAAGCTGGGCGCGAGTTTGCTGCCGGTAGCGTCGATCATCCACGTCACGATCAGCGGAGCGAAACCACCGAACAGGGTCACGGAAAAGTTGTAGCTCAGCGCGAGTCCGGTGCCGCGGATGCTGGTGGGGAAAATGTCGGCGAGCATCGCCGGGATCGGCCCCAGGCAGGCGGCGATCAAGATCCCCACCACTGCTTGCACCATCAGCAGGGTCGTGACGCTGGGGTACAGATTCAGCCAGACGAACATCGGATAGGACGACAGTCCGGTGATCAACAGCGCCAGAGTGAGCACGCGGAAGCGACCAAAGCGGTCCGACAGGCTGCCGAACACCGGCGCCATGAACATCAACATCACACCAGTGACCAGCGCGCCCAGATAGGAGGAGGTGGCAGTAATCTGCAGTTGTTTCAGGGCGTAGGTGGGCATGTACAGCTTGTGTACGTAGTTGAACGCCGTCGCGCCAGCCACCACGCCAATGGACAGCAGGAGGCTGGTACGGCCCTTGACCAGTACGTCGCGCAGCGGGGTCTTGGCTTCGCCCTTGGCGGCGACTTTCTGAAAATCAGGGGTTTCGTCGATCTGGCTCCGAATGTAGAAGCCGACCGGGCCGATCAACAAGCCGACCCCGAATGCCACGCGCCAGCCCCAGTCGTTCAACTGCACATCGCTGAGCAGGTAGCTGAGCAGAGCACTGACGCCCGCCGCCAGCACGGTGGCAAGGCCTTGGGTCGCCAACTGCCAACTGGCGAAGAAGCCTCGGCGGCTGGGGTCGGCATGCTCGACCATGAAAGCGGTGGCGGCGCCGAACTCTCCGCCGGTGGAAAAGCCCTGGAGCATGCGCGCGACGATGATCAACAACGGCGCGGCGATACCGATCTGTTGGTAGGAGGGGGTAAAGGTGATCATGGCGGTGCCGATCAGCATGATCAGGATCGACATCGTCAGCGATGCTTTGCGCCCCGCGCGGTCGGCGTAGGACCCCAGCACGATGGCGCCCAGTGGACGCATCAGGAACGAGATGCCGAACGAGCCCACCGCGAGCAGCAGCGAGGTGGTCTCGTTGTCGGACGGGAAGAACAGTTTGCCGATCACCACGGCGAAGTAGCCGTAGATCAGCAGGTCATAGAATTCCAGGGCGTTGCCGAAGCTGGCGGCAATGATCTCTTTCCATGGCCCGCGCCGGGTAGTGGCCGGGGTCGCGTGCAGAGTGGTCGAGGCTGTACTCATGGGTGGTTTCCGGGTTCGTTTCACGATTATCGATCCGTCCACCGGGCACAGGCAGTTGGTGGACACGATGGCAGTCATTGTTATGGGTGAAAACGACCGGGCAGCGGTGGAAGGTCTGCGCCTTCGTGGCTACCTGGCCCGAGACCAAGGTGAATCAACGTTGCGTCGCGGACAATTGCTGATTGGGCACAAGCCCGAGCCTATCCGGCACGGGCTCGTAATCGCGGGTGTGACAGACTTGCCGCAGGGCCGGTGTTTTTTGTTAATGCGCCGTAACAGTGCGCGCAATGGGCGACTCAAACCGGATCCAGGCCTTCCCAGATGCGCATCACCTGTTCGCTTCGATTGGCGCGCAGTCGATGCAACGAAACATCGAACGGGATGTGCAGTTCGCTGCCCCCCGCGAGCACCAGCTCGCCAGCAGCCAATGCATCCTTGACCACCATGCCAGGCAGCCAGGCGAGTCCGGAACCGCGCTTGGCCATTTCTAGAATCGCCTCGTAGGAGTCGGCTTGGTAGATCATGCGCAATGCCAGGCGCTGCGGCAGCTTGGCCAGGTGCTGAGCCAGCACGCCACGCAGTGACAACGAGGGCGACAAGCCCAACCATGCGATGCTGGAGTCGTCGCTGTCCGGACCGATGGCGAATCGCGGCTGGCCGCTTTCATCGGGAGCGCTTACCGGTACAAGTTGTTCCTGCGCGAGCACCTTGGAATCAAAGCGTTCGGCGTCCACCAGAATTCGCGTCAGGGGGCTGGAGTAGATGAGTTGCAAGTCGACCTCGCCGGCGGTCAGCTTGAGGATGGCTTCTTGCGCGCCGCCGGTAACCAGTGATACGGGGAACGCGCCGAAGCGCTGGTGCAGCGACTGGTACCAGTCGGGAAAAAACACACGTGCCAGGGTGCGTCCGGTGGCGATGCGCAGTGGCTGGTCACGGTTGAGACCGATGGTCTGGAACTGCGCACGGGCTGCCAGCAGCAGCTCCATCGATTGGCTCGCCGCGTCCAGAAACAATAGGCCGGCGGGGGTGAGGGACAATGGCTGTTTGCGTTCGATCAGGGGGACGCCAACCCAATCTTCCAAAGCACGGATGCGTCGACCGAAAGCGGGATGGGTCACACAGCGTATCTCGGCGGCCCGCGACAGGCTGCGAGTGCGCGCCAGTTCGATGAAGTCTTCCAGCCATTCCAGTTGCATCGATGCTCCTCATGGCGTCAAGAGCGACCGCGGGCTGCAACACGCCACCCCAAAAGGGATGGCGTTAGGCTGCTTTAAAAGTTACTGCGCGGTGCCTTGCAGGGTAGGGCCCGGCGTTGCGCCTTTGCGGCGAGTCAGTCGCTTGCCCAATTGCACGCCCGGCATCTCGACATACTTGTACGTCAATGTCGAGACCAGCAGTACCGCCGCCAACTGCAAGACCACGATGCCGTTGTCGAGCCATATGCTGTGGGTCGAGATGTACTTGACCATGTTGGGCATGTCATGGCCCTGCAAGGTCTCTGTCAGGTCGGTGTGCAGCACTTTCGACAGCACGATCACGGCGCTCTTGAAAACAAACAGAATGGCGGCGTGGGTCAAATAGATGGAGAACGACAGGGCGCCCAGCCAGACGAAAAAGCGCTGGTGCAACAGTCGCGAAACCACGCCGCGCTCGAACGCAAATACCAGAATCAAGACACAGAACAGCAGGCTGGCATACACGCCCTTGTGATCGATGTTCGACACCAGCAGACGATAGCTGCCCAGCACCAGGGCAATCTCCAGCAGATTGAAGTCCACGGCGTCCAGGCCCAGGTCCTTGATGCGATCGTAGAGCACGTACAGGCAGGCACCGGCGAAGAAACACGAAGCGCCGCGGAAGATTTCCAGCTTCAGCCAGGATTCACCGTTCCACAAGGTGATGAACGCTGCCAGGGACACCATTGCGAAGACCTTGACCTTGCTGGTGCGCGCCAGCAATGCCATGACGCCAAATATCAAGTACAGGTAGTACTCGATGCTGATACTCCAGGAGGGGTAATTGAACGAGCCAGTCATGGCGCTGTTCAGCCAGGATTGCAGCAGGAGCAGGTTGGGAAGAAATTCGTCCATCGAAGTGGCGCCACTGAACGCCGGTTCGTTGAAACTGAAGCCTTTCCTCTCAGCCAGCGAGCGACCCATTTCCAGTACCAGGTAAACGCCCAACATGGTCAAGTGCAGGGGATACAGGCGAGCCGTACGACTGATGAAGAAATTTTTATAATCGGTCGCGTTGTTCAAACGCTGGCCATAGGTGTGAAACAACACAAAACCACTGAGGATAAAAAAGAACTCCACGAGCAGGAAGGCGTTCTTGAAAAACTCGAGTTCGGCAATGCTTTGCACCACGTAAGTGTGGAACAGCACGACGGCAACCGCGCAGAGGCCGCGGAAACTGTCGAGTACGACAAATCTTTTCATGGGTAGTCCCAGGGTGTTGTAAGTATTGCCAGTCGGTGTCATGCCGAAGAGGCATGGCCCGTAGCCATCACACGAGCTAAGCTAAAGCAAGTCTTCGGTAGGCACAAGGGCAATTGGTCGCGGGGTATTAATGTTGCTCCTCGCACGCTTTAGCTGCACGATTCCTCCGGAGCGGTGGTGGGGTCTGGAACGTGAAGAACGCAATAAGACACTGTTGCCGAAGCCCGCTTTGTAGCCTCCCTCGATCAGAAGGCACTAATCGATGGAGGCTGCAAATCGAGCCGACTACGGTAAGGATAGCCGCAAGGCGTTCGCCTCGTCAGCAGCGTGTTTCGCCACCCAAATCACGTAATCGCCACGACCGATTTCAAATCCTCCATTCTCATATCGAGCCAGGATCCTTGGCTCAAGCTTGAAATCGACCGAAACGCGCTCGCCTGTCTTCAGAACAACTTTCTGGAAGCTTGCCAGTCTCTTTGCAAATCCCGAATGTCCTAGCTTCTGGACGTACACTTGCAGGGCAATGGCGCCATCCAATGCACCTGCATTTTCCACCTCGGCTCTCACAGTCAGCGGTTCATGGTTAAGGATCTCAAACCCCGACAGCTCGAAACATGTGTAGGAAAGCCCATAGCCAAACGGGAAGAGGGGAGCCAAGCCCTCTCTTGCAAACCATCGATAGCCAACATCCGAACCCTCAATATCGTAGTCGATAGGGATGATGTCGCCTATGCGCCGCGTTCCAGGGTTCGAGGTGGTGGTTGCAGGATCGATCTGATCGGGTCGCGGCAACTGTTGCTCGTTGGCGGGAAAGGTAACGGGAAGGTGACCTGATGGATTTACCCGACCAAAAAGCACGCCGGCAATCGCAGGCCCGCCCCCTGAACCTGGATACCACGCGGCCAGCACCGCCGAGACCTTATCCAGCCATGGCATCGTGACTGGGCCACCGCTCTGGAGCACTACGATAGTTTTGGGATTCACTGAGGCGAGTGCTTCGATCAAAGCGTTTTGTTCATCTGGCAGCCCCAGCCCCTTGGCATCCAGCGCTTCAGAGCGCCATTCCTGAGCGAAAAAAACGACTGCGTCGGCAATTTGCGCTTGCGCAAGGGCCACTGCCTGATCCGTACCGTCCAGGAAATCTACCTGTTGCGCGGCGCTCTCTTCGCGGATGGCTTGAAGCGGCGAGGAGGGCTGGTAGACCTTGGCAACCTGCATCCCCATGATGTCGGTACCGGGCAGCGACAGGCTGCCGATAGGTGTCACGCAGGAAGAACCACCGCCACAAAGCACTCCATGATCGACATGCGCACCAATGACTAGCAACCGCTTGCAGCGTTGCGGCAACGGTAGCGTGTGGTCAGCATTCTTGAGCAACACAATGCCTTCTTCTGCCTGACGCTGCGCTACGAGCTTATGATGGCTGTAGTCAATTGGACGGGGCTGGCCATTGACTTGATCCAAAGCACCCACTGCGATCAGGCTTCGCAGGATTCGTGTGACCATGTCATCGATACGGCTCTGAGGAACGTGACCGTCGGCCACCGCTTGACGTAATGCTTCGCCAAAATAGTGAGCGTCGTCGAGGTTAGCGCCAGACTGGACATCCAGTCCTGCAAGCGCGGCCTTAATGGTCGAGTGGGTAGCTCCCCAGTCGGACATCACCCAGCCAGAGTAACCCCAATCACCTTTCAGCACTTCGGTCAGCAAAAACGCGTTTTCCGATGCGTATTCGCCGTTGACGAGGTTGTAGCCAGGCATGATCGAGCCAGGCTGACCAATTTCGATGGCCAACTGAAACGCCAACAGATCCGATTCTCGCAGCGCGGCTTCGCTCAGATCAGAGCTGACCATAACCCGACCGGTTTCCTGGGCGTTAACTGCAAAATGCTTGAGTGTTGAAACCACACGCTCTGATTGAATCCCGGCGACAGAGTTGCCTGCGATGAGGCCAGTAAGCAGAGGGTCTTCCGAGATGTATTCGAAATTACGTCCGCCGCGGGGTTCTCGAATCAAATTGGCGCCCCCGGCCAGCTGTACGTTGAACCCTTTACTGCTTGCTTCACGCCCGACCAGCACGCCTGACTCGAACGCGATGGAAGGATTGAACGTCGCACCGAGCATCAGTGAGCTGGGAAGACCCGTCGCGTGATCCCCAGGGCGCACATCGCCCAGATTCCCGACGCCAAGACTTGCGTCCGATTGCTGCAGGGCAGGTATGCCAAGGCGAGCCATGCCAGGATAAAATCCTGCCGAACCTAAAGCGCCGTCAGGCTTCGGCATGCCCCCCAGCGGGATAGCCATCGGGCCGGATAGCCATGAGAATTTTTCGTCCTCCGTCATCTGCGCTTCCAGCTTGACCGCTCGCTCATGAGCACTTTGGATATGCAACTGGTCTGTGCTGCTCACATCATTCCCCAGCAGTGGATTTAATGTTCTGAGCAGCGTCTAACTCGCGGGTTCCCGGAGATGTGCTTCACCTTGATGAGCGCTGCGAGAAATGGAATTCAAAAACGGATCGGTATCCAACGCGCGTCGCCAGGCAAGGTCAACCGTGAACTCGGGTGAGAGGGGGGTGAGAATCAAAAAGGGGAGGAGGCCTAGAGCTATTGACGGGACAGCGCCCCGGTCAAATGAGCGGTAGTTTCCAGGGCTTCTTGCCCACACACATGCATGCGCTTGCCTGGGCAGTAAAGTCTCGAGCAGACAACTTGAAAACGGCTATTTGCCCTGCTGCTTGTGTCTTGCATACATCGCTGCAGTGCCACCAGGGTTGCCTCGTGCCTGAAGCTCGAAGGTGTGGGGATATGCCTTGATCAAGTCGCTCAGCTTTTTATAGCCATGAGTGCGGGTGTCAAATTCAGGCCGTAGCTTCGTGATGTTCGCGCCTAGCGACCCGAGATGTGCCCACCCATCCTCATCCGCGATGTCATCCAGGATTTTGCTGATAAATTTTACTGGGGCTTTTGGCTTCTTCAGGGGTTCCAGAACTGCAGGTTTTGCTATGTCCGTACTGGGAGCTGGATCTGGCGAAGCCGTTTCGCTTGTTATTATCAAGGCATCTTCACGCAGCAGTTCTATGTAGACGAACTTGTCGCAGGCAGCCACGAAGGGTCTCGGAGTTTTCTCTTCGCCAAAGCCGTAAACGGTTAGACCTTCTTCACGTAATCGAGAAGCCAGCCGAGTAAAGTCACTGTCGCTTGAAACCAGGCAAAATCCATCAAAACGCCTGGTGTACAGCAAGTCCATGGCGTCAATGATCAACGAGCTGTCAGTGGCGTTCTTGCCTTTGGTGTAGGCGAACTGTTGGATCGGCTGAATGGAGTGATCCAATAGGACTTTCTTCCAGCCACCAAGCTGTGGGCCAGTCCAGTCACCGTAGATGCGCTTGACGCTGGCGACACCGTACTTGGCTATCTCTTCGAACAGGCCTTCAACGATTGCCGCTGGTGCGTTGTCAGCGTCGATCAGGACAGCGAGGTGTTTTTGATTGTTGGAGCTGTGGCTGGCCATGATTCGTCCCTGAGTCAAAGGAGCCACCATACCTTGGATCGGCCAGCATGCGAATGGGGGGTTAGTGGCCAATGGGTAGGAGTGAATCGAGACAGAGAGATATGATTTAACATAATATACATTATGCGTAATACAGCATCCTGCAATCTCGACAGCAGGGTTGGCTCTGCAAGCCAGGGATCGGCTTTTGCCATGAACCTGCCATTCGTGCGGTCCAGCTACGTCCATCCCTTGGCTTGCGGAAACTACGCTCACTAGACGCTGTTGGGCTGAACCCTCCTGGTTGCCTGAAGGCTTTTCACCTGTGCAAGCGTTCTATGCCCACATTCACAATACGTAGCTGCAGATCAATCCATGCCTTGCGTGGTAATCAACAAGCTTGGCATGCGCGATCTGGGATCATCGCTTGTCCGCCAGGACATGCAGTCCTCCATACTACGTACCGTCTGTTCAGCTTGGTCCAGCGATGGCCGCCAGGCTACAGGATGCGTTATCAGACACCTGAACCGGATGAGCCAAAGCCATGCGCAATCGCTCACAACACGAGCCCTATGCGTTGATCAGCCAGCTGCACGAACGCTGTGGAGTGTTCGTTCCATACGACGCAAACAACCCTTGACCAACCGTGCTGGTCAGGCCAGGGGAAATTTGACGCCGAGATACTGGGCGGTTTTCTGATTCTGCCGCTTGGATGGCTAACCGCCTGAATGCTAGCGGCTTGGCGTGGATCAGCCAGTCGGCGTCAGCGACATCAATAGAGTGGAAAGCACCCTATCATGATGCTAAAATCGGGTAAAACACGCTAACTCTACTAAATAGTCATTTAGTAGAGTTATGCTGTTATGCTGTTAGGCTGAGTTTGCGCTGTGGCCTCTTGGATGTACTCCTACCCCCAAAATTGCAGGTGCGACATGGGGTGCTAGACTCAGCCCGAGTCAGTTGTATGGATATCTGCTCAGCCGATTTTCTGGGCATGTCAGTGGTGCGTTGTTGATAATGTTCTCTCCAGTGCAAATGGCTCATACCTTTTTTGAAGAGAGGAATGACTCATGAAAGCGATCTGTACCGCTGCACTCACTGCATTATTGCTGGGCTGCGCCACTAGCGGAGGCAACCCGGCAATGGACGCGCACTCGCTGGCGCCCCCTGGTGCCGCAAAACTCAGCGGTAACGACATTGCCAGCCAATTCGTAGGACGCTCACATCAAAGTGTAACGTCAAATGGTCAATCTTTTTCCGAGATTCTCACAGCCGATGGAGCAGCCAAAATCAATATGACTGGAATGCCTGAAGCTAAAGGGAGTTGGAAGATCACGGGCGATGTGATTTGCGTGACCTATTCGGCGTATGGCGAAGAATGCAACATTGTCAAAGCCGATGAACGATGGTTTTGGTTCGTCGACAGTGTCAAAGGGACAACGAATAATCGTTTTGCTCGCTGATAATGCCGAGAACTAGCTACCTGTGTGAAAAATGGCCAGGCACCAATGCGCGCTTACGTTATCCATCCTGCCTGGTGAATCATTCACCGGGCATCCGCCCTCCTACACGCTCAGCTTCCGACTGAACTTGGTCTCCATCACGATGTGCGACGCCGTGTGCGCCACGCCCTTGATCATGTTGATCCGGGTCAGCTCGGCGTTGAGTTCGCCCAGTGTCCCGGTGGCCAGGTGAATGATGAAGTCGGACTCCCCGGACACCGCGTACACAGCCTGCACTGCCTCGATCTTGCGCAAGGTGGTCATGACGTCGGTGTAGCTCTTGTTGGTGCAGGAGGTCATGGTGAAGCAGTTGATGGTGGGCTGTATCCGGTCGTGGTCGATGCGCACGCTGTAGCCGGTGATGACGCCGGCCTTCTCCAGCCGCTGGATACGCTCCTGCACCGAGGAGCGCGACACTCCGAGCTTGCGCGCCAGTGAAGCGGTCGGCTCGCGGGCGTTGGCTTGCAGCAACGCCAGCAGTTGCCGGTCGTTCTCGGTGAGGTTGAACAATGTGCCGGGTGGGTGTGCGTCCATGCCGTGTCGACCTTGCCTGTAAAAGTGTTAGCGCGGCCCTGCGCCGGCGTTTCGTTCCTGGAACTTGTCCATGATCTTCAACCCGGTATACACCAATTGCGCCGCCGGGGGGCCGAATGGGCCCCCGTTCCACTGCAGCCCGTAGCGGTCGAACAAGCGGTAGCGGTCCGATTCGCCGCAGATGGCCTCGGCAATCACCCTTCCCCCGGCCGGCGCGGTGTTCATGCCGTGCCCGCCGAACGATGCGCAGGACCACAGTCCGGGGCCCAAAGGGCCGATGTGGGGCATTTTGTGCCTCGCGTAGCCCATCAGTCCAGACCAGGCCTTGTCGATTTTCAAGCCTTGCAGCTGTGGATAGACATCGAGGATATCGGCGCTGAGCAGTTGCGCCAGACGCTGCTCGTCTTGCAGGTTGTGGGTGGTGATGTGGCCACCCCACAGCAGCCGATCGCCATCCACGATACGGTAGTAATCCGAGGCTCGCCGAGAATCGCCGACGGCTTCAGTGGTACGTACTGCCTGCTGCAGGCGTGCGCCCAGCCGTTCGGTGAGCACTACGTAGGTGGCGATGGGCAGGAAGGCACGGTGCAACTTGCCGAATTCCGGGCCGCCGTAGCCGCCGCAGCAGTACACCACATCCACGCAATCGACGCTGCCGTGGGCCGTTGACACCTGGGAGCGCCCAGCTCGGCTGTCGACCTGGAGCATGGCGCACTGCTCATGGATCACGCCCCCTTTTTGCTCGATCAGATCGGCCAGGCCCAGGCAATAGTTCAGTGGGTGGAAATGGAAACCATGGGTGTCGCGCAGCCCCTGGTGGTAGCGATCGGTATCAAGCAGGGTGCGCAGGGTGTCGCGGTCGAG
This sequence comes from Pseudomonas sp. CFBP 8758, assembly GCF_014841725.1. Classification (NCBI taxonomy): domain Bacteria; kingdom Pseudomonadati; phylum Pseudomonadota; class Gammaproteobacteria; order Pseudomonadales; family Pseudomonadaceae; genus Pseudomonas; species Pseudomonas sp. CFBP 8758. Next base: position 98,966 of record NZ_JACYUK010000008.1, read on the forward strand.
GTAATCCAGGGTGAAGCCGAAATCGCGGTCCATGCGCTCGCTGAATCGCTGGAGGCTATCCGCGTTGTCGAAGCGGCTGACGCTCAGCTTGCCCCGGCTGGGTGCGCAACCCGGCAGTGAATGCCGCTCAATGGTCTCGCGCACGCTGTCCACGCCTTCCAGGGACAGCTTGAACAGGTCGGCAGCCGTGTCCTTGCCGCAGCGCTGCTCGATGGCCGAGAGGCCTTCGGACCAGCCTTGCAAGACGAACCCGCCGTTGCGCCCGGAAGCGCCCCAGGCCACCCTCGCCGCCTCCAGCACCACCACGGACTTGCCGCGCGACACCAACTCCCAGGCGGTGCTCAGCCCTGCCAGGCCGCCGCCGACGATGCACACATCGACGCAGACCTTGCCGGCGAGCGGCGGCCGCACGGGTGCCTCGCGCATGGTCGCGGTGTAATAGTTGTCGATATAGCTGAACATGAGGTCCGTCATCCTTCATCGGGCGGGTGCGTGCCGAGTGCTCCCGGCACACGGCACGCCGGCAGGTCACTGCACCTTGGTGAGGTCGGCGCCGTACCATTTTTCGGAAAGCTGCTTGAGAGTGCCGTCGGCTTTCATCTCATCGACGATCTTGGTCAGCGCACCGTTGAAGGCGTCGTCGCCCTTGTCGACGGCGATGGCCAGCGGTTCGTAATAGGCCGGCTTGCCCTCGACCTGGACGATCGGGTAGCCATTCTTGATGGCGGCACTGATGGTCGGCAGTGCGGACAAGGTAGCGTTGAGGCGCACCCCGTTGCCCATGCGCAGGTCGTCCAGCGGTCCCATGCTGTCGCCGTAGGTTTTTACCTCGCCAGGCTCGACGTCGTAGGTGAAGGACGGCACGTCGGCCGCATCGATGGTCAGCCGGCGGTTGATGTAGTCCTCGGACGTGGTGCCGGCCTCGACGCCGATGATCTTGCCATTGAGGTCGGCGGTCTTGGTACCCGCGGCGGCCTTGTGCACGGCGAACACGTACGGCGTGTAGTAGTAGACCGCGGGGAAGTCGAGCACCCTGCCCCGCTCACGGGTCGGCGTCATCGAACCGACCGAAATGTCCCAGCGGTTCGACCAGCGCCCGGCGGTGATGATGCCGTACTCGGGCGTGACGAACGCCACCTTGCTGCCCAGGCGCTTGCCGATCTCGGTGGCCACGTCGATATCGAAGCCCTGCAGGGCATTGTCCGGCCCCAGGAACGATTGCGGTGGCCAGTTGGCCGCCGTGGCCACTTTCATGACCTTGGTCGAGTTGATGCGGTCCAGGGTGGTGCCTGCCCAGGCAACCCCGGCTCCGGCCGTGAAGACGCCGGCCAGTGCGGCGGCGGTGAACAAGCGGGTCAGCGACGTCATGGTGAACCTCCAGAGAGCAGCGGTACGCGGTTATCGTTCTTGTGGCGTGTGCAGCATGGGTGAATCCGTGACCGGTTCCGGCGCGCAGCTCGCGCGCTCAGTGGCTGAGAATCTGCGAAAGGAACTCGCGCGCACGTTCGTGTCTTGGGTTATCGAAGAAATCCTGCGGTTTGGCCTCTTCGATGATGCACCCCTGGTCCATGAAGATGATCCGGTCGGCCACGCGGCGGGCGAAGCCCATTTCATGAGTCACGCAGAGCATGGTGATGCCGTCCTCGGCCAGCTCGCCCATTACGTCGAGCACCTCCTTGACCATCTCGGGGTCGAGCGCCGAGGTGGGTTCGTCGAAGAGCATGATGCGCGGGCGCATGCACAGCGCCCGGGCAATGGCCACGCGCTGTTGCTGGCCACCGGACAACTGGCCCGGGTATTTGTCGGCCTGGTTGCCGATGCGCACGCGTTCCAGGTATTCATGGGCCAGGGCACGGGCGTCGGCATCGCTCAGCCGGCTGACCAGCCGCGGTCCCAGCATCAGGTTGTCGAGCACGGTCAGGTGCGGAAACAGGTTGAATTGCTGAAAGACCATGCCGACCTGGCGGCGTATGCCGGCCACGCAGGCGGCACTGCGGGTGAGCGGGGTGTCGCCGATGATCACCTCGCCCTGCTGAAAGTCTTCCAGCAGGTTCAGGCAGCGGATCAGCGTCGACTTGCCCGAGCCCGAGGGCCCGCAGATGACCACGATCTCGCCGCTGGCAATGTGCAGGTCGATATCCTTGAGCACGTGGAACTCGCCATACCATTTGTTCAGCTTGCGCACACGAACACCGGCTTGCTGGGGAACATCGTGGGCAACGTTCGATCGATTCATCTCAAGCTCCTGGACGGCTCAGCGGTGGGCGCGGTTGAAGTGTTTTTCCAGGCGGGCCTGGACCGTTTCCAGAACGATCGACAGCAACCAGTACAGCACCGCGGCGGTGATCAGCATCTCCAGATGGCGAAACTCCGCGCGGCCCTGGGTGCGTGCCAGAAACATCAACTCCCAGACGCCGATCACCGACACCAGCGAGCTGTCCTTGAGCATGGAGATGAACTGGTTGCCGGTGGGCGGGATGATCAGGCGCATGGACTGCGGCAGAATCACCCGCAACATGGTTTGCAATGGCGACAGGCCGATGGCCCGCGACGCTTCCCATTGCCCACGCGGAATGCTGCTGATGCCGGCGCGGAAGATTTCGGTCATGTACGCGCCGTAGCACAGCGACAGCGCCAGGATGCCGGCCGGCACGGCACCGACCACATAGCCCAGTTGCGGGATGCCCAGATAGATAAGGTAGATCTGGATCAGCAGCGGCACGCCACGGAAGAACGAGGTGTAGAAGCTGGCGATCGCGATGGCGAAACCGTTGGACGACAGGCGCGCGGTGGCGCCCAGCAAGGCGAGTACGAACGCGATGGCAATGGAGATGGCCGAAACGTACACCGTCGTGAACACCCCTTGGGTGATCATGAAACCGACTTTGGTGGCGATGAACGCGTAGGAAAGGTCGAAGGTGTCGAAGAACAGCAGGAACATCAGCAACAGTTCGCACCACACCGTGATGATCTGCGCCCGCAAGGGGAACCGCCCCAACACGAACAGGTTCAGCACCAGCGTCAGGGTGAAGGTGACAGCCACGGCCACGTCACGGGCCAGCGGTGCGTGCAGGTCCAGCAGGATCGGCGCCATCAGACGGCCGAGGCCGCTCTCGCCGAGGCCGGCGAACAGCGTGACGGCGAAGGTGACGGCAGCCACGGTACCCATGAACGTCAGGTTGTCGGTGGCGCGGGGCTTGACGATGTGGTCCTTGAACATGGCATGGACACCTTTGTTGTTGTGTTTTCATTATGGGCGCGCAAAACGCTGGCGAGCACCCTGCGCTTTGCATTGATTCGATGGTGGATCCGGCAGATTTGGCGGGCAGGCCCTGACAAACGCAGTAAAGCGCGAACGATTCGCCGCTCCGGTGGCATTTTCCACGTCACTGGTACGGCCTGGCTAGGCGCGGTCTGGGCCAACCCCATCGAGGATGAGGCTGCGATAGTGGCCGGGGCTTGCGCCGGTCCACTTGCGAAACGCTTTGTAGAAGGAACTGGCGTCGGCGAAGCCCAGGCGCTCGGCGATGTCTTCGAAGGTCGCTTGCGGCTCGGCCAGCCAGAGCACTGCGCGTTCCCGGCGCACGCTGTCCTTGAGCGCCTGGTAGCCAGCGCCCTCCTCGGCCAGGCGCCGACGCAGCGTGGCCACCGAAGCACCGCATTGGCTGGCCATGGTCTCGATGGCGGGAAACTCTGCGGCCGGCAGATTGCGCAGCCTCTGGCGTATGCGCCAGCCGAGGCTGTCCGGATCGCGGTAGCGCACCAGGATGTTGGCCGGGGCACGGGCAAGAAAACGCCTCAACTCGGTCGCACTGCGCCGCACGGGAATGTCCAGGTGCTCGGCGGCGAAGATGAGCCGGGTGCGGGGTCGTTCGAAGCGCAGGTTGGGCGAGAACATCACCTGATAATCGCCTACGTAGCGAGGCGCCGGCCCGCGCAGTTCCATGGCCAGAATCGGAATGCGCCGTCCCGCCAGCCAGCAGGCGATGCCATGCACGATCATCCAATAGGTGAAGCAGGAAAACGCCCGTTTGGGTTCAGCGCTGTGCTCGTGGATGACGATCTCGGCCAGCGACTGCTGGGTCGCCAGACGCCCGTCGTAGGCGGCCAGCATCAGTGCGAGGAACTCCAGGGCGCGCTGCAGCGCGGCGCCTACCGTGGGCTGATGCATGCAGGCTCGGCACAGAAACGCGAAGCTGCCGCGCCGCAAGGGCCGCGCGTCCATGCCGAAGAATTCGTCGTCGAGCGCCCTGGCCAGTTGTCGCCAGAGTCGGGCGTAGCTGTGCACCGGGATCCGAGCCTGGTCATTGCCCAGCAGCATGGGGTCGATACCCGCCGATTGCAGCAAAGGCTGCAGAGGCAGATGACAGTCACGCGCGGCTTCACGCACCAGGTGAATCGAGATCGTATCGCGCAGCGATGGAGCGTCGAGCGGGTTTCGGGTCAGGTTCACTCATCCTCGCTAACCGCTTCTGGGCGAAACGGACCGAACGGCCTGTAGGGCACTCATTGCCCTACCCTTGCGGCCGTCAGTTCTAATCCATCCGTTGGCGCCGAGCAAGCACCCTGACCAAAGACCTGCCTAGTAGACGCATTCGACGGCAATGGCCGTTGCTTCACCGCCGCCAATACAGATCGCGGCGATGCCGCGCCGCAGGTTGCGCTGGCGCAGTGCCGCCAGCAGCGTGACGACGATACGGGCACCCGATGCACCGATGGGGTGACCGAGTGCGCAGGCGCCGCCATTGACGTTGACCTTGTGCGCCGGCAGTTCCAAGGCCTGCATGGCGGCCAGGGTGACCACGGCGAAGGCCTCGTTGATCTCGAACAGGTCGACCTCGTGCAACGCCCACCCGGTGCTGTCCACCAGCTTGCGGATGGCGCCGATGGGCGCGACCGGAAACAGGTGCGGGGCGTCGGCGAAGGCGGCGTGCCCGTGGATGATCGCCAGCGGTTCGAGGCCACGTGCCTGCGCCTGGCTGCGACGCATCAGCACCAGCGCGGCGGCGCCATCGGAAATGGAGCTGGAATTGGCCGCGGTTACCGTGCCGCCCTCGCGAAACGCAGGCCTGAGCGAGGCAATCTTCTCCGGATTAGCCTTGGGCGGTTGTTCGTCGTCGCTGATCAGCAGCGGCTGTTTGTTGCGCATCACCTGCACCGGCACGATCTGCGATGCGAAGCTGCCATCGGCGATGGCCTGGCGCGCGCGGGTCAACGACGCCAGGGCGAATTCATCCTGCACCTGACGACTGAAACCGTGGGCCTGGGCGCAGTCTTCGGCGAAGGTGCCCATCAGTCGTCCGGGTTCGTAGGCGTCTTCCAGGCCATCGAGGAACATGTGGTCGAGTACCCGGCCATGCCCCATGCGATAGCCGTCGCGCGCGCGGTCCAGCAGATATGGCGCGTTGGACATGCTTTCCATGCCACCGGCCACGACCACGCGGGCACTGCCTGCCAACAATGCGTCATGCCCCATGATCATGGCCTGCATGCCCGACCCACACATCTTGTTCAAGGTGGTGCAGGTGGTAGCGTGGGACAGCCCGGCACCGAGTGCCGCCTGCCGCGCCGGTGCCTGGCCGAGCCCTGCCGGCAGCACACAGCCGAACAGCACCTGGTCGACGGCACTGGCATCGACACCGGCACGCTCGACGGCGGCGGCGCTGGCGGCGGCGCCCAGTTGCGGTGCGGTCAGGCTGCGCAAATCGCCCTGGAACCCGCCCATGGGCGTGCGTACGGCACTGACGATGACGATCGGATCTTCATGCATGGGTGTTCTCCCTTGATCTGCCCTGCCCCGGTTCACTTGGCGGCCATGCGCAGCGCGCCGTCGAGACGGATCACCTCGCCGTTGAGCATGCTGTTTTCTATGATGTGGCACACCAGTGCCGCGTATTCGTCCGGCTTGCCCAGACGCGGCGGAAACGGCACGTCGGCGCTCAGCGCGGCGCGTACGTCGTCGCTCATGCCGGCCATCATCGGCGTCTCGAAAATGCCTGGCGCGATGGTCATCACGCGAATGCCATAGCGGGCCAGCTCGCGCGCCGCCGGCAAGGTCATGCTCGCCACCGCGCCCTTGGAAGCAGCATAGGCTGCCTGGCCGACCTGCCCATCGAAGGCAGCCACCGAGGCGGTGTTGATGATCACCCCGCGTTCGCCCTCGGCGTTTGCGGTGCTCTTGGCAATGGCCTCGGCGGCCAGGCGCAGCAGGTTGAAGGTACCGATCAGGTTGATGTTGATGATGCGACTGAAGCTCTCCAGCGAATGGGCGCCCTGCTTGCCGAGGATCTTCTCGCCGGCGACCACGCCGGCGCAATTGACCAGCCCGTGCAGTTCGCCAAAGCTGTGCAGGGCCATGTCCACGGCCGCCTGGGCGGCGTCGGCCTGGGTGATGTCGGCTACCGCGAACGCTGCCTCCAGTTCGCTCGCCTGGGCCTGCAGTGCCTCGGCGTTGAGGTCGACTAGCAGCAAACGGGCGCCAGCCCGGGCAAGCATCCTCGCGGTGGCGGCGCCCAGGCCGGAGGCGGCGCCGCTGACCATGAATACCTTGTCTTGAATGTGCATGAAGCTGTCTCCCTGTCAGGCGCTGGGCGCCTGCTGCTTGGCGATTTCCTGGTTGCGCAGGATGAAGCGCTGCAATTTGCCACTCGGCGTTTTCGGCAGCTGCTCGACGAATTCGATTTCCCGCGGATAGGCATGGGCCGCCAGCCGCTGGCGGACGTGCAGGCGCAAGGTCTCGGCCAACTCGGGGCCGGCTTCGAAACCTGCCTGCAACACCACGAACGCCTTGATCACTTCGGTACGCTCGGCATCCGGTTTGCCGACGACGGCGGCCTCGACCACGGCAGGGTGTTCGATCAACGCGCTTTCCACGTCGAACGGCCCTACCCTATAGCCTGAAGTGGTGATGACATCGTCATTGCGGCCAACGAAACTGATACTGCCGTCCGCATTGAGCTCTACCGTGTCACCGCTCAGGTAATACTTGCCTTTGAACGCCTTGGTCGGCATGCCCAGGTAGCCGCCGAACCAGCACAGCGGCGAGCGTTCGCGATCCACGGCGAGCACGCCCGGTTGTCCGGCTTCCAGCTCCTGCAACCGAGCGTCGAGCACCACGATGCGATGGCCGGGCACGGCAAAGCCGGCAGAGCCCTCGCGAACGGGATGGTCGAGACCGTGATGGTTGCACAGGACCATGCCCAGCTCGGTCTGGCCATAGTGGTCATGGACCACCACACCCAGCTGCTCGGCGAACCAGCGGATCACCTGCGGATTGAGCGGCTCACCGGCACTGCTGGCGATGCGCAGACGGCCGCGCACACCGGCGGCGAAACGTTCGCCGGCCGCAATCAGCATGCGGTACGCGGTGGGCGACCCGGCGAGGTTGGTGATCGCGTACTTGTCGATCACCCGGCAGGTGCTGTCCACGGTGAAGCCGCCGTCGTAGAACAGCGTGGCATGCCCCAAAGCCAGCGGACCGGCGACCGCATAGTAAAGCCCGTAGGCCCAGCCCGGATCGGCCAGGTTCCAGAAGCGATCTTCGGCGCGCAATTGCACGGCGTCGCGCAGGTAACCCTTGAAGGCCAGCAGCGCCCGCAGCGGCACTTCCAGGGGTTTGGCCGGGCCGGTGGTACCCGAGGTGCACATCAGCATGAACGGCGCGTTGCCATCGAGCAGCGTTGGGGGGCACTCGTCGCTCTGCTGCTGGAGGGCGGTCCAGAAATCCTGTTCATCCGCAATCGGCGAAGCGCAGCCCACGGTCAACACACTGGGACGGCATTCGACCTCATCGAGCTTGGGCCGATTGTGCAGGTCGGTGACCACCCAGCGCGCCTGCGAGCACTGCAGGCGCTGTTCGATGGCCTTGGGGCCGAAGGCGGTGAACAAGGGCTGGTAGACGGCGCCGATGCGCCAGGTACCCAGGATGGCGATCAGCAATTCGACGGTGCGAGGCATCAGCCCGGCAATGCGATCCCCGGGCTTGACGCCCTGGCCGCGCAGAAAGTTGCCGAACTGCGCTGCATGGGCCTGCAGTTGTTCGAAGGTGTACTGCGTGGCAACGCCGTGCTGCGACTCGCAATACAGGGCAACCGCCTGCTGGCCGAGGTGGCGATCGCAGCATTCGACGCAGGCGTTGAGCTGATCGAGGGTGCCGTGCAGATCCTGCGCGGCGGTGTCCAGGTAATCGAAGGCCTGGGCGGTACTGGAATAATCGCGCATCACATGTCCCTGCTTGTTGTTATGGGATCTTGTTGATCTGGGCTCGTTGCGACCTCAAGGGCGCCGCTCGATAGTGATCCGCGGACAGCTTGGCGACAATGTTGTCAGCGCTCAGGCTGACTGAGCGGTTTAGCCACCAGGGGCCGGATCAGGTTTCCTGACTCTGCTGCGCCTTGGCTTGAGCGCGTGTTGCTGGATCAGCTGTTGTTCCAGGGTGTCGGCGCGCGCTTGCTGCGCGGTGGCAGCCTGCAACGCCGCCTCCTGCGCCTCGCGGGCACTTCGCAGTTGGGTTTCGAGCTGCTGCAGCGCGTGTTGCCCCTGCTCGGCGGCCAGCGCCGACCGTGCTTCCCGGGCGGCGGCTTGAAGTTGCGCGTCACCGAGCGCGCTGCGGGTTTCCTCCAGACGCTTTTGCAAGGCTTCGAGCTGTTTCTGTTGCTCGCGAGCTTCGAGGTGGCGCGTTTTCAGGTCTTCACGGGCGCGGTCCACCTCACGGTGCGAGCGCTCCTCGACGCCGCGCACGTAGGCCTCCTGGGCCAGGCGATTGTGCTCGGCCTGCTGCCGCTGATCGCGCAAGGCCTGTTGCAAGGCTGCAACATCGGCTTGCAGCTCGCTTCGCGCGCCTTGCAGTTCGACACGCTGCTGCTGCAAGTCTTCGATCTGCACCTGACGCTGCGCCAACAGCTTGTCCAGGTCGGCCAGCCGGGTTGCGGCGTTTTCCCGGGCCGTTTCAGCCTCGCTCACCTGCCGCCGGGCCAGTGCGATATCGCGGCGGGCCTGTTCTTCTACTCCTGCAACCCGCTCGTATTCGGCCGCCAATACTTCGCGCTGGGCCGCGACCGAGTGTTCGACCACCCCTTGGGCGAGCACGCTTGCCTGTTGCCAGACGGCCACGAATGCCTGCGCCACCTCGGCAGGCAGCCCCGGCAGGCGGGTCTCGCCCCGCAGCCGTTGCGCCAGTTGCTCCCACCACTGATCGAGCAAGGCGCCTACTCGCGCCGGGCTACCCCGGCCCAGCTCGAGGCGCACGCGCTCGACTGTCGGCCGCTCGCCGCGGGCCAGCACGGCGTCCGCTGCGGCAAATACGTCGGTTTCAGGTACGCCCACTGCCATGCCACACACTCCACTGGATTAGGTATGATAATAAAAGATTATCCGACTCTAAGTAACGATATATTCAAATATAATACGTTGAACGTAATGAAAAATACATTTGATGTTGCGCTGATCGAAACCCAGCCGCTGGATCTGCACGTTCTGGCAGAAAACACTGCACACGCGGCTCAAGCGTTCATCGCAGCAGGAACCGCTGCCAACACGGTCCGCAGCTATCGCAGCGCACTGAGCTATTGGTCGGCGTGGTTGAAGTTGCGCTATGGACAGGTGCTGGGAGATGCGCCGCTGCCTGCGGCCGTGGCAATCCAGTTCGTCCTCGATCATCTGGCGCGACCTGTCGAGGACGGCAGCTGGAGTCACTTGCTGCCGGTTGCCATCGACCAGGCACTGGTCGATGGCAGGGCCAAGTCCCGCCTGGGCCCACTGGCCTACAGCACCGTTCAGCATCGGCTGGCGGTGCTGGGCAAGTGGCACCGGGTCAAGGGCTGGGACAGCCCGACCGATACGCCTGCGCTGAAAACGCTGCTGCGCAGCGCGCAGAAGGCCCAGGTACGTCAGGGCGTGACCGTGCGCAAGAAAACCGCCATGGCCCTGGAGCCCCTGCAGGCCATGCTGGCCACCTGCACGGACGGCGTGCGCGGCATACGTGACCGCGCCCTGCTCCTGCTGGCCTGGAGTGGCGGCGGCAGACGCCGCTCCGAAGTGGTCGCGCTGCAGGTGGGCGATGTGCGTCGGCTGGATGTAGACACCTGGGTCTATAGCCTGGGCGCTACCAAGACCGATACCGCCGGCGCACGACGCCAGAAACCGTTGCGCGGCCCTGCCGCCCATGCGCTGGCCGCGTGGCTGGCCGCCGCGCCGGCGACTACCGGCCCGCTGTTCCGACGTCTGTACCGTGGCGACAAGGTGGCCAGCCAAGGGCTTGGCGGCGACCAGGTGGCCCGCATCGTCAAGCGACGGGCCCAACTCGCAGGCCTGGAGGGGGATTGGGCCGCACACAGCTTGCGCTCGGGCTTCGTCACCGAGGCCGGTCGCCAGGGCGTGCCGTTGGGAGACGTGATGGCGATGACCGAGCACCGCAGCGTGGCGACGGTGATGGGTTACTTCCAGGCCGGGTCGCTGCTGGGGAGCAAGGCAGCGGACCTGATCAAGGGCGACGACTAGCTCCAGGCCAAGACAAGGATGTCGCAACCGGATGTTGAAACTTCTGCGGAAACATCGGCTCCGGCGCCGGTCAATAGCATGTCAACGCTGACATTTTGGCTGAACCAGAGCCTTATTCGACCATCAAGGATAATTATCATGACCACTTCCAAGCTGCTGCCCCGCCTCGCTCTTGCTGCCCTGTGCGCACTGAGTGTGCCTGCCTTCGCAGCCCAGACCGACACCAAGGAAGAAAGCGTGACCCTGGATCGTCCGGGCAATGGCATGCACGAAATCAAGGAAGGCGACAAAGTCCCCGATTCCTACAAGCGCAAGGAACTGGCGATCGACCCGGCCAAGCACGGCCTGGTGCAGCCTGAAGAGAATGAACAGTGGGTCGAGATCAAGGACAAGTACGTACGCGTGAACATCCCGAACGGCACCATCGTGGAAATGATCGACAAGTCTTCGGTCAAGAAGTGAGATTTGCGCTCTAGTCCGGGTATTCCAGGATGTCTGGGCCGGTAATAACGCGTTGTTTCATCGCAGCCGGTGACCGCTCCTACAGGTAGGAGCGGTCACCGGCCGCGAACCAGGCGCCGCGGTCTGCCAGGCGCTACGCGCTAGATACGTCTGGCGTAGTGCAAGGGCAACACCGTGGTCGACTTGATGCGCTCCATGGCAAAGGTCGAACTGATATCGGTGATGCCCTCTACTTGGATCAGTCGCTTGTACACAGCGTCGTACCCGGCAATATCAGGCACGACGATGCGCAGCATGTAGTCCGTATCCCCTGCCATTCGATAGCATTCCACGACCTCGGGCAGTTCGCCGATAACGGTGTGGAAGTCAGCCAGCCACTGGGCATTGTGTCGCTGCGTGCGCAACTCGGCGAACACCGTCACGGCCACATTCAACTCGCTGGCATCGAGCAGTGCGACCCGCTGGGTGATCACGCCCTGCTGTTCCATCTTCTGTATGCGGCGCCAGCAGGCGGTACCACCCAGACCAATCTGCTCGGCAATGTCTGCCAGCGGGCGGGTGCAATCGGCCTGAAGTATCTCGAGGATTGCCATGTCGAACTTGTCCACGGTAGGTCAGGCCTGCTTGAGTGGTTGATAGGGGTAAGCACGGGATGCAATGTTATTCTCTTTTACGGCCACTCTAGGCAAATTATTTGCTCTAAATCAGGTTGGGCTAGCGTAGAAGTCAATTTTTTTCCCTCCATGCATGGCTAACATAGGCAGCACTGAATCAGACCTGGTCGACACGCATGCCCACCCTCCCCGTATACCTGGATTACGCCGCCACCACGCCCATTGACGATCACGTGGTCAAAGCCATGCTCGCCTGCATGGGGCGCGATGCGCTGTTCGGCAACCCTGCATCGAGTGCCCACGCCTACGGCCAGCAGGCACGCCAAGCCGTCGAATTGGCCAGGCGGCAAGTGGCGGAACTGCTCAATGCTCCCGCCGAAGACATCGTCTGGACTTCAGGCGCGACCGAGTCGAACAACCTGGCCATCAAGGGCTGCACCCGTCCGGGTGACCATATCGTCACCAGCGTGCTGGAGCACAAGGCCGTCATCGACACCGTGCGTGAGCAACACGCCGCGGGCTGCGAAGTCACCTGGCTTACTCCGGACGCCAACGGCCTCATCCAACCGGAGGCCGTTGCTCGAGCGTTGCGAGCCAATACCCGGGTGGTGTCGCTGATGTGGGTCAACAACGAACTGGGCACCCTGACCGATATCGCCCGAGTCGCGCAGCTGGTGAAGGACCACGGCGCACTGTTCCATGTGGACGCCGCCCAGGCGGCCGGCAAGGTCGACATCGATTTGTCCGGCATGGCCATCGACCTGCTGTCCCTGTCGGCGCACAAGCTTTACGGCCCCAAGGGCATCGGCGCGCTGTACGTCGGACCGCGAGCGCGACCTTCGTTGCGCGCCCAGATGCATGGCGGTGGCCATGAGCAGGGACTGCGCTCGGGCACCTTGCCCACCCACCAGATCGTTGGCATGGGTGCGGCATTTGCCCAGGCCTCGGCGCAGATGCACGCCGATAACGCGCACATCGCGCAACTGGCCCAGGGCTTACGCGAAGGGTTGCTGGCGTTGACCGGTGTGACGCTCAATGGCTGCGCGGAGCAGCGGATTCCCCATACCTTGAACGTCTGCATCGCCAGCCCGTCTTTTTCAATGCAGGCCATTGCTGGCCGTATCGCGGTGTCGTCGACCTCAGCCTGCAATTCGGCAAGTGCCACGGCATCCCACGTGTTGCTGGCACTGGGCATGAGCCAGGCTCAGGCTGTGAACAGCTTGCGAGTGAGTCTGGGCCGCTACAGCACCCAGGAGGATGTCGACCAGGCCATTGCCGTGATCGCCGCCGCCCTGCAGGCCCCCGCGCCATTATGGTGAAATCGAAGGCATGGTAACCGCGTCGTTCTTTTCGCGGCCACAGACCGCTCCTACGGCATGAGTGTCCCGTAGGAGCGGTCCGTGGCCGCGAAAGGGGCGCCGCGCAGTGACTAACGTCCCACGATGAAGGGTTCGTAGCCATAACCCGCCCTGGGAGCATCAGAAAATCTCCTAACTACCGTTCGTCGGCTTCAGGGCACCGACGATGGCAATCCGATGCCCAAATCTTCGTACCGATTCCTATAACGGAGAAATACCATGGTCACTCGCACGATCACTCGCTTTGCCCTTGTTGGCCTGCTGTCTGCCACCAGTATGTATGCGTTGGCCGGTTCGGTGCCTCCAGGCAAGGAACCCACCCCTTCGACTCCAAGCACCAGCACCGACACCCGCACTGGCAACCAGATGGGCAACGGTCGCGCAAACGATGCGAACAGCAGCAGCGGCAGCACTACGTCGGGTACCCCGCACGGCCAGGGCACATTCAGCAACGGCACCGGCAACAGCAGCGGCGCCAACAGTGGCTCGATGGGTTCGGGTTCCGGTAACGGCGCAAGCTCGGGCAAAGGTGCAGGCAGCGGCGCAGGCGGCACCAGCGGTAACTGATCCTGAGGCAGACGGGCATTAGCCGCCCCTGCCGTCAGCGTTACCGAAATCGAAGGCGGGTGGGTGTCAGAAGGTGCGTAGAACCGCATCAGGACATGCCACCCGTTTTCACATCCCTCACATACAGCGTCTTTTTCGGTATTCTTCCGGTCCCATCGCCCCAGCGCGGCGCCCTGCCCGCACGGCTCGATCCCATCTGACCAGGAAGCCTCATGTCCCAGATCATCCTCATACTCAACGGCCCCAATCTCAACATGCTGGGTCTGCGCGAACCTGCGGTCTACGGCCATGAAACCCTGGCCGATGTCGAAACCATGGCCGTGCAGAGCGGACAGGAACTGGGCTTTGCGGTCGAATGCCGCCAGACCAATCATGAAGGACAGATGATCGACTGGATCCATCAGGCCCGCCAGCGCGTTGCCGGCATCGTCATCAACCCGGGTGCCTGGACCCATACCTCGATCGCCATTCATGACGCCCTGATTGCCTGCGAAGTGCCAGTGCTAGAAGTGCATATTTCCAACGTTCATCGGCGCGAGGAATTTCGCCATCAATCATTCGTATCGAAGGTAGCGGTGGGCGTCATTGCCGGCTTCGGTACCCACGGCTACAAGCTGGCCATTGCCCACTTCGGCAAACTGCTCGGCGGCAAGACGGCCATCTGATCCGGTTTTTTTACCGCTTTCTGAATCTGTTTTTACTTGCCTCCAACGCTCATAGTCACCTGAACGAAATTTCATTTTCTGGAGGTGTGTCATGGACGGTGTGATCATGTTGACCATCATAACCGCGACCCTGGGTTCGTTCGGTTACGTCATGTACCTGATCCATAAAGAGAGCAAGGAAAACAAATAGGCCGCCGAGTCTGACTCGGCGGCCTGGTCACACTCGCTCGCGAGCGTCTACTTGATGAAGTTGTCGACCAGCATGTGCGCCACATCGTCGGCGCGACCGCTGAGCATGGCCTTGGCCGAATACAGGGCCATATTGGACACCTGCGAGAACTCGATCTTCGGTGGCATCACCAGTTCTTCGGGATTGACCTTTACATCCAGAAGCGCCGGGCCAGGATGGTTCAGGAAGCGCTGCACCGCCGCTTCGAGGCTGGCGCCATCGGACACCTGCTCACCGTAGAAGCCCATGACTTCAGCCAACTTGGCGAAGTCCGGGTTGTGCAGGTCGGTGAAGTTATCCAACAAGCCTTCAACTTTCTGTTCGATCTGGACGAAGTTCAATGAACTGTTGTTGAACACCACCACCTTGATCGGCAGCTTTTCCTGAACGGCTGTGAGCAGATCACCCAGCAGCATGGCCAAGCCACCGTCGCCCGACAGCGAAATGACCTGGCGTTGCGGGTAGGCTTTCTGCAGGCCGAGTGCCTGGGGCATGGCATTGGCCATGGTGCCGTGGCGCAGGCTGGTGAGCGTACGGCGCTGACCGTTGGTGTTGATGTGACGCAGCACCCAGACCATGGGTGAGCCACCGTCGGCGGTGAACAGCGCGTCTTCGCTGGCGTGTTTGTCCAACAGGTGGGTCAGGTACTGCGGGTGAATCAGATGCCCGTCGGTATGGCGCTGGTCATGGGCCAGGGTCTTCAAGGTTTTCTGCCGCACCTTCAGGCAGTCTTCCAGGAAGCTGTGTTCGCTACGCTCGGCCAGCAGTGGCAACAACGCCTGCAAGGTCGGCAGGACGTCGCCCACCACCCCCAGTTCGATCGGGTGGCGACGACCCAAGTGAGCGCCTTTGCGGTCGACCTGAACGATCCGCGCATTCTGCGGGTAGAACTGGCCCCAGGCGAAGTCGGCGCCCAGCAGCAGCAGGGTGTCGCACTCCATCATCGCGTGGTAGCCGGATTCAACCCCGAACACGCCGGTCATGCCCATGTTGTATGGGTTGTCGTATTCGACGAAGTCCTTGGCCCGTGAGGTGTGGGCAATGGGCGCCTTGAGTCGGTGAGCCAGCTCGATCAGCTCGTCGTGGGCACCTTCACAGCCGACCCCGGCGTAGATTGCGATCTTCTTGCCTTCGGCAAGAATGGCGGCGATCCCAGCCAGTTCGTCGGGGCTGGGTTGCAGTACCGGACGAGGCTGGTGAACGCTGAACGGGCGGTCATTCTTGACCTCCGCAGCACTGATGTCCGATGGCAGGATGATCACCGCCACTCCCCCTTCGTTCAAGGCGGTTTGCGCGGCCAGGGTAGTCACTCGGCGCGCCTGCTCCGGCGTGTACACCTGTTCGCAGAACACCGTGCAACTGCCGTAGATGGCCTTGAAGTCCACTTCCTGGGGAAAGTCCATGCCCAGCTCGCTGGTCACGATCTGGCTGGCAATCAGCACCATGGGCGCCTTGTTGCGCTGGGCTTCGAAGATACCGTTGATGAAATGCAGGCCACCAGGGCCGCAGGAACCGGCGCAGGCCGTCAGTCGACCGCTGATGAACGACTCTGCGCCCGCGGCGAATGCCGCAGCTTCTTCATGGCGCACGTGGACCCATTCGATCTCGCTGCGCTTGATCGCGTCGGTGACGTGGTTGAGCGTGTCGCCGACGATGCCGTAGCAGTTGCGAACCCCGGCCTGCTGCAGGGTCTGGATCACGATGTCGGCTACTTTCTTGCTGGCCATGGAGGCCTCCTGGTCAAAGAGTCATGCTGCTTAGGCTTGAGCTCGCGCAGGGAGTTCAGCCCGGCTGGTGCCGCCGAGCTGCAACCGCATGACCGGTCGACGACGTTGCCCGGCGCGCAGGATCATGCTTTATTGGCGGCCTTTTTCAGTGTTCAAGGCCATTGCCATGTCTGCTCGCAAGTTGCTCAGCACCGCCCTGCTCGTTCTCGTATCGCCCCTGGCCATGGCCCACGCCCATCTGACCCACCCTGTGCCCGCTGCGGATACCACCGTCGTTGCCCCGGCGCAATTGAGCCTGGGTTTTTCCGAAGCAATTGAACTGGGTTTCAGCCAGGTGAGCGTGACTGCGGCGGACGGCGACGCGGTAGCCTTGCAGCCCTTGGCCAGTGCTGCGGACGATGCGAAGACCCTTGTGATCAAACCTGCCGCGCCCCTGGCAGCGGGTCAGTACACGGTGCACTGGCAGGTCGTGTCGGTGGATACCCACAAAAGTGCGGGTGAATACAGCTTCACCGTGAGTCCGTGACCATGAGTGTATTGATCGCTCTGCGTTTCCTGCATTTCACCAGCCTGATGCTGGTGTTCGGTGCGTGCATGTTTCGCCCGTTGCTGCTCGTGCACCCCAGCCAGATGGGTCGGTTGCGTAACCTGATCGATCCGTTGGTGTGCCTGCTGGCTGCACTGGCCCTGATCAGCGGCGTAGCCTGGCTGTTCGCCGTGGCTTATGAGCTGGGCGGCTCGCTGGACATGGCGCTGGTTCGACGGGTGCTGGCGGAAACCTTCTTCGGCAAGGTCTGGACGCTGCATCTGTTTGCCTGCGTGGCGGTCCTGGTGTGTCTGCGCCTTCCCCATCCGAAACTGCAAGTAGTGGCCAGGCCCTTGAGTGCACTGGCGCTGGCAACGCTCGCGCCGGTAGGCCACGCAGCCATGCTCGAAGGCGCCGCTGGCACCTGGCTGGTGATCAACCAGTTGATCCACCTGCTGTGCGTCGGTGCCTGGCTGGGCGGTCTGATGTTGCTGATGTTCGTACTGGCTCGACCGGGCGACCAAGACTTGCGCGTGGTGCTCGGTCGCTTCAGTGGCGTGGGGTGTGTGCTGGTGGCCGGGATGTTGATAACCGGACTCATCAACACCCGGGCGCTGACCGGGACGTTCCTCCCGCTGCCTGGCCAATCCGGGTTCGCCACAGTACTGGCGATCAAGCTGGCGCTGGTGTTGGCCATGCTTGGCCTGGCCCTGTGGCACCGGCGTCAATTGGCCCGGGGCCCGCTGGACATCCATGGGTTCAAGCGTACTGTCACCCTCGAATGGGCGTGCGGGCTGGGCGCCGTGGCTGCAGTGGCTTTGCTCGGCACCCTGGCGCCTACGCCGCTGACTTGAGCCATCCCTGGCGCAGACAAAAAAAGGGTCGTGCTCCCCTGCAAGAGCACGACCCTCAAGATCTTTCCGGCTTCAAACTTGACAAGACACCACGGTATAAGACGTGAATGCGTGATCAGTATGCGAGGCGTTTGTTACAGTTTGGCGATGGACACTTCAGTCGATTTCACGAAAGCGATGACTTCGCTGCCGATCTGCAATTCCAGCTCGTGCACCGAGCGCGTGGTGATCACCGAGGTGACGATACCGGCCGGGGTCTGCACGTCGATTTCCGAGACGACCGGCCCTTCGATGATTTCCTTGACGGTGCCCTTGAACTGGTTGCGTACGTTGATCGCTTTGATGGTCATGCAGTCATCCTCGTTAGACATTCGGTCGCACCGCAGTGCGTGAGGTAGAGATTGCACCTACAACCGGATATTTAAAAAGAATGAATAATGCTTTTTATATGCCTTCAAAGAATATGCAGCATCAACCTGGCCCGCCTCGCTATTCGGGCTCGGCAAATCGCAGTGCCTGGCGTATGCCCATGACCTCGGCCTCCAGTTGCGGATAACCCACGGCAGAACCTGCATAGCTGAACCCGTAGGCCATGCCGGGCTGTACCGCTGCGACCAGGGTCTGGGTAATGGCGAGTGTTCCGTTGCGGGTGACCTTGCAGGTGGTCTGAGCAGCTGGCAGGTTGCCCAGCCGGGTCGCTTTGACCTTGGTGCACACGCTCTGGTAGCCGGAGCGGGAAAAGTTGATCTGGATGGCCTTGCGCATCTCCAGCAACACCGCTTCCAGGTTGACCGAATGGTCCTGGGCCAGCGCGCCACGGGTCATCTCGACGATCATCAACGGATCGCCATTGGCATCGGTCTTGGTGGCACGCTGGCGGCTGCCGCTGGGCTGGCCCTGCGCATCGGCCGAGTCGGGCAGGATCTGCACGTCCCAGTCGGCGGGCCAGACGATCACGCTGTCGTCGGCCCACACCGGTGTGCCGATCAGCCAGCACAGCAGCAGGCAGTGGGCGTGGCGCAGGTAGGGCATGGGGCTTGCTCCAAGGCAAAAGGGCCGTCAGTCTCGCAGACCCATGGCCGCAGCACTACGGTAATATCCGCTGTGATCAGCGGCAATCCAGGGAGCAGGCAGCAATGACGCAACGGGTTTTCAGCGGTGCCGGGCAAAGCAAGAACCTGCTGTACCTTGCCTCGGCCAACGGACGCCTGCGCAACACCGACCAGGCAAGCCTGCGCGTGGGGTTCGTGCTGCTGGAGCATTTTTCCCTGGCCGCCTTCACTGCCAGCCTGGACACCTTGGTCACTGCCAATCTGATCAGCCCGGCGGCCTACGCCATTCGCTCCTATGGGCTGGCGCCCGGCCAGGTGATCAGTGATCTGGGCATACTGCTGCAGCCGGATGCGCCACTGATGCCAGGCATGCACGACGAAGTGGACCTGTTGATCATCTGTGGCGGCTTTCGCACGCCGCTGCGGCCTTCCCTGCTGCTCAGTCGAATACTGGCGGACTGCGCGCGTCGCGGCATTGCCCTGGGCGGGCTTTGGAACGGCGCCTGGTTTCTCGGCCAGGCAGGCCTGCTCGATGGCTATCGCTGCGCGGTGCATCCGGAAAACCGCGCTTCGCTGGCAGAACTCAGCCCGCAGATCACCGTCACCCCCGCCAGCCAGGTCATCGACCGCGACCGCGCCACCGCCGCCAGCCCCAACGGCGGTTTCGGCATGATGATGGAAATGATCCGCCAGCAGCGCGGCGAGACCCTGGCCAATGGGGTGGAACACATTCTTGCCTTCGAAGGGCTGCGCTTCAAGCGCACCGGTGGCCAGGCGACCGGCAAGCTCAGCCAGCCGCTGCGCAACATCATCGACCTGATGGAGAGCAATCTGGAGGAACCGCTGTCGCTGGACCAACTGGCCGAGTTCGTCGGCCGCTCGCGGCGCCAGATCGACCGGCTGTTCCAGGACCAGCTTGGCACTTCGCCGCACCGTTACTATATGGAACTGCGGGTCACCGAAGCACGCCGTCTGTTGCAGCATTCGACGCTGTCGATCATGGACGTGGCGATTGCCTGCGGCTTCGTCTCTGTGAGCCATTTCAGCAAGTGCTACAGCGGCTATTTTGGCCACTCGCCCTCGCGTGAAACCCGCTTGGCAGACTGATCGGCTGCGGATGCCGGGGAACCGTGTCGAGCTTTGCCGGTCGACTCCAGTTCATGCCTCAAGCGAGCACCCGACCCATGGAATACGCCCTTCCCGATTCCTTGCTGGCCCGCGTGCCGATGCCCTGGCTCAGTACGCTGATCGCCGCCGCGCTGGCCGTATGCGTCATTCTGCTGATCCGCTGGGTCGGCCTGATCATCCTGCGACGCGTCTCCAAGTCCTTCGTACTGGCGCAGCAACTGGTCGCCCGTGCCGAGCAGCCGACCCTGTGGCTGATGCCGTTGATGGCCCTGCAGGCGGTGTGGACCTCGGCGCCCGACGACCTGCTGCTGATCAATACCGTGCGCCACCTCAACGGCATGCTGGTCACCGCCTGCCTGACCTGGCTCGGCTTGCGCTGTGTCAAGGCCGTGGCTACCACCATGACCCTCAAGCACCCGCTGGACATCGAGGACAACCTTGCCGCCCGACGCATCCAGACCCAGGTACGGGTGCTGGTGCAGTGCCTCAACGTACTGGTGCTGATTTTCGGCATCGCCCTGATCCTGATGACGTTCCCAGCGGTGCGCCAGATCGGCACCAGCCTGCTGGCGTCGGCGGGCCTGGCGGGACTGGCTGCCGGCTTTGCTGCCAAGCCGGTGCTGGGCAACCTCATCGCCGGGCTGCAGATCGCCATTTCGCAGCCGATCCGCATCGACGACGTGGTCATCGTGGAGGGCGAATGGGGGCGTATCGAAGAGATCACCGGCACCTACGTGGTGGTGAAGATCTGGGATGAGCGGCGCATGGTCGTGCCTCTGCAGTACTTCATCGAGAAGCCGTTCCAGAACTGGACCCGCAGTACCTCCAGCATCATCGGCTCGGTGTTTCTCTGGGTCGACTACTCGGTGCCGCTGGAAGCGCTGCGCGTCGAGACCAAGCGTCTGTGCGAGGAAATCCCGCACCTGTGGGACGGCCGTGTGGTGGTTCTGCAGGTCACCGATACCAGCGACAAGGCGATGCAGTTGCGCATCCTGCTCAGCTCGCTGGATTCGTCGCGCAACTGGGATGCGCGCTGCCATGTGCGCGAGCGGCTGATCACTTTCGTCAACAACCGCTACCCCGAGTGCCTGCCGCAGCTGCGCGCCGAAATGTCGACCCGCACGCCTCATCCGGCCAACGAAGACGGGCCGGCCGACGTCGCCCGCCAGCCGCCGGTTTGATTCTCAGCGCCGCGGCGCCCCCTTGGCGGCAGCCTTCTCGTCCTGACGATCGGATTCGAACAGCCGGGCCAGCTCGGCGCGCGCTTCCTGGGCGGTCTGCATGACCTTGGCTTCATCGTCGTAGATCGCGTGCTGGGCCTGCAGCACCTGTTCGTCATGGCGCTTGAAGCGGCTGATCCGCGCATCGGCCTGGGATTGGCTCAAGCCCAGGCCGACCAGCGTTCGGCGGGTGATTTCCAGGCTCGAGTAGTAGGTTTCGCGAACCGCCTGGGCGCCATGGTCGACCAGCCGGTGCACGTGCTGGCGATTGCGCGCGCGGGCGATGATCTTCACGTGCGGGTACAGGCGGTTGACCAGTTCGGCGGTCTTGATGTTGATTTCCGGATCGTCGGTGGCGATGACGAAATACTCGGCCTGCTCGACCTTGGCCGCGCGCAGGATCTCCGGCCGCAGCGGGTCGCCATAGAACACCGGCAGGTGGCCGAAGCTGCGCGAGAACTCGATGGACTCCACCGAGGTGTCCAAGGCTACGAAGCTGATCTTCTGCGCCCGCAGGATCCGCGCAACGATCTGCCCCATCCGGCCCATGCCGGCAATCACCACGCGCGGCGCGTCGCTTTCAATCTCGCGGTAGGCGTCCGGCACTTCCACCGGCGGGGTCTTGACCCGCAGCAGGCGTGCGCACAGCAGCAACAGCAATGGCGTGAGCGCCATCGACAAAGTGATGGTCAGCAGCAAGGTGTCGTACAGGCGCGCGTCGAACAGGCCCTGCTCGCGGCCTATCTTGAACACCACGAAGGCGAACTCGCCGCCGGCGGCCAGCACGATACCCAGGCGTACGGCGCTGAGCCGGCCCAAGCCGCCGGCCAGACGCCCGATCAACACCAGCAACGGCAGCTTGATGCCGATCAACAGCAGCGTCAGCCCCAGCACCAGTGCCGGGCTTTCGATCAGCAGGCCCAGATTGGCGCCCATGCCGACACTGATGAAGAACAGCCCCAGCAGCAGCCCCTTGAACGGCTCGATCTGCGACTCCAACTCGTGCCGGTATTCCGAATCGGCCAGCAGCAAGCCAGCGAGAAAGGCGCCCAGAGCCATGGAGACACCGGCCAGTTCCATCAGCCAGGCGGTGCCGATCACCACCAGCAAGGCCGTGGCGGTGGACACCTCCTGCAGGCCAGTGCGGGCGACGATGCGAAACACCGGACGCAACAGGTAACGCCCACCGACCACCACCACGGCGATGCTGCCCAGCACCCGTAGGCCGTGATCCAGGGTACTGCCCTCGCCTGCATCGCCGCCACTGCCAGCCAGCAGCGGCACCATGGCGATCAGTGGAATCGCGGCAATGTCCTGGAACAGCAGGATGGCAAAGGCCAGGCGACCGTGGGGAGCGTTCAGCTCCTTGCGTTCGGCCAGGCTTTGCAGGCCGAAGGCAGTGGACGACAAGGCCAGGCCCAGACCCAGCACCACGGCACTGTTCAACGGCTGGCCGAAGCCGAGCAATGCCACCGCGCCGATCACCACTGCGGTCAACAGCACCTGGGCCAGGCCAACCCCGAACACGGCCTTGCGCATGACCCACAGCCGCTTGGGCGACAGCTCCAGGCCAATGATGAACAGCAGCAGGACTACCCCCAGTTCCGAGATGTGGCTGACGCTCTGTGGGTCGCCGACCCAGCCCAGCACTTGCGGGCCGATGACCACCCCGGCGAACAGATAGCCCAGCACCGCGCCCAATTGCAGGCGTTTGGCCAACGGCACGGCAATCACCGCGGCCAGCAGGAACACCACGGCGGCTTGTAGCATGTTGCCTTCTTCGGGCATGGGGAACTCCTTGTCGGATGGGAAAGTGCGGACCGCGGCAGCATTCTACAGGCGCCGGCGCTCGCTGGCATGGGCACGGATTGACGGCCCCGCGTCGACATGATTTGCTAGGCGCTTCGTTTGGGTGCCCTTCACAGGGTGAAACGGGAAACCGGTGAGTGCCAGCTTCGATTGGATGCTGGCGCAAGTCCGGTGCTGCCCCCGCAACGGTAAGCGAGAGAAGTGTCAGATCCACTGCGCCTGTCATGGGTGTGGGAAGGCGACGCTTTCAAGGCTGGCTCACGCCGCCCCTCGCAAGCCCGGAGACCGGCCCAGACTGTCTGTGATCGACAAACCCGCGGTGGGCGGGCGCTGTTGCGAGCATGGCGCGCCTGCGCCAGGCTTTCTGCGTGCGCGTGCCCGATTGTCGGAACCACATACCGTGGAGCCGCCACCGTCGGGACCACCAGAGGGAACGCCATGTCCAGCACCGTCTCAACCAGCCCTGAACACGCCCAAACGCATACCGCCACCCTCGCCCAGCGCATTGCGCTGGCGACTGGTACGTTCCTGCTGGGCTGCTGCCTGGTCGGCTTCGCCGGTTTCTCGCATATCGAAGCCGTGCACAACGCCGCTCACGACACCCGGCACAGCGCCGCCTTTCCGTGCCATTGAGGAATACCGAGATGATCAGGCACATCGTACGTACCGCCGGGTTCAGCGGGCTGCTGGCCGCTTTGTTGTTGACGCTTCTGCAAGCCCTCTGGGTCGCCTCGCTGATCCTTGAGGGTGAAACCTATGAAACACCTGCCGCGCAGCATGAGCATGCCGATGCCGCAGGCGCCGAGCACGAGCACGAGCACGCCGAGGCCTGGGAACCCAAAAACGGCTGGCAGCGCGTGCTGTCCACGGCCGGGGGCAATCTGGTAGTTGCCGTCGGCTTCGCCCTGATGCTGGTCGCGCTCTATACGCTGCGGGCACCCGGTCGCAATGCCCAGGGACTGTTGTGGGGGTTGGGTGGATTCGCGGTGTTCTGCCTGGCGCCGAACCTGGGCCTGCCGCCGGAACTGCCCGGCACGCAGGCGGCAGACCTGGCATCGCGGCAAACCTGGTGGATCGGCACAGCCGCGTCGACAGCTGCGGGCCTGGCGTTGTTGGTGTTCGGCCGCGGCATGCTGCTCAAGGCGCTGGGCCTGGCCATCGTGCTGGTACCGCACCTCATTGGCGCGCCCCAACCCGAACAGCATGCGAGCCTGGCGCCCGAAGCGCTGGAACAGCAGTTCGTGATTGCTTCACTGGTAACCAATGCGGTGTTCTGGCTGGCCCTGGGCCTGATCAGTACCTGGTTGTTTCGCCGAGCCCGTAGCTGAATCCGATGACGGCGCTGTGGGTAGGGTTCGGTTGTCGCCGGGGTTGCAGCGCGCAGGCGCTATACGAACTGCTGCAACAGACCCTGCTCGAACACCGGCTTGACTGGGCGGATGTGCAGGGGCTGGCCAGCATCGACCTCAAGGCACACGAGCCAGGGCTGCTACTGCTGGCCGAACGCCTTGGTTTGCCTTTCGCCACCTACAGCGCGCAGGCGCTGGCGCCCTTTGAGGATCGACTCAGCCATCGTTCCGCGCGCTCGTTCGCAGCCACCGCTTGCCACGGTGTGGCCGAAAGCGCCGCCCTGGCCATGGCCGAGCACTGCACGGCGTCTGCGGCGATGCTGCGTGTCAAACGGCGGCACACGGCGGTGGCTACCCTGGCCATCGCCAGCAGTGTGGGTCAGACCAGCTGCGCTGTGCGTTCAACTTGAATATCATTCACCCCTCCGCCTGTCAGGAATCCCCATGACCGTTTATTTCATCGGCGCCGGACCGGGCGATCCGGAGCTGATCACCGTCAAGGGCCAGCGCCTGATCCGGCGTTGCCCGGTGATCATCTATGCCGGCTCGCTGGTGCCCGACGCGGTGCTCGAAGGGCACACCGCGCACCAGGTGCACAACAGCGCCGAGCTGCACCTGCAACAGATCATCGAGCTGATGCGCCAAGCCCATGACCGGGGCGAAGACGTGGCGCGCGTGCACAGCGGCGATCCCGGCCTGTATGGCGCGATCGGTGAGCAGATTCGCTGCCTGCGTGAACATGGCATCGACTACCAGATCATTCCTGGCGTGACCGCTACGGCCGCTTGCGCAGCGCTGCTGGGCGTGGAGCTGACCCTGCCCGATGTGGCGCAGACGGTGATTCTCACGCGTTATGGCGACAAGTCGCCGATGCCGCCGGGTGAAAGCCTGGGCAGCCTGGCCCGGCACGGCGCGACGTTGGCCATTCACCTGGGGGTGAAAAATCTGGATCGAATCGTCGCCGAGCTGCTGCCCAGCTACGGCGCGGATTGCCCGGTTGCCGTGATTCACAAGGCTAGCTGGCCGGATCAGGACTTCGCGCTGGGCACCCTGGCGGATATCCAGCTCAAGGTCGCAGCCAAGGACTTCCGGCGCAGTGCGCTGATTCTCGTGGGGCACGTGCTGCACACGGACAGTTTCGCCGACTCGGCGCTGTACCGTGCGGGCCATGCCCACCTGTACCGTTCTTGAACGACATGGACTGCATGGCTGATTCCACCAAAGTGATTGCTTGCCTGATCTATCCCGGGGTGATGAGCCTGGATGTGACCGGCCCGATGCAGGTGTTCGCCTCGGCCAACGTCGAGCTGGCCCGCCAGGGCCTGGCGCCACTCTACCAATTGCAGCTGCTGGGGGAGGCAGCGGGCGCCGTGGCGACCTCCGCCGGGTTGAAACTGCATGCCGACGCCAGCTGGCTGTCGGTGGACTGCAGCACCCTGGACACGGTGCTGCTGCCCGGCGGCAGCAGCGATGCCGAACAGTGCGCGAACACTGCCCTGCTCGCCTGGTTGCGCGAGGCCGCGCCCACGGTCCGACGCTTGGGTTCGGTATGCTCGGGAGCGCTGATGCTCGCCAGCGCGGGCTTACTGGACGGCTTGATCGCCACCACTCACTGGGACGATGTCGAGGCCTTGCAGGCCTTTGCCAATGTGCAGGTGCAAGGCGATCGGCTGCACACCTACGATCCCTCGGACAAGGACGGGCACAGCCACATTTTCACCTCGGCAGGCGTCACCGCCGGGATCGACCTGGCGCTGGCGTTGATCGAGGCCGACCTGGGCCGCCCCCTGGCCCTCGCCGTCGCTCGCCGCCTGGTGCTGTTTCTCAAGCGTTCGGGTGGACAGACGCAATTCAGCCCACACCTGGCGCGCTGCAACGGAACGACGTCGAGGCTGACCGAGTTGCTGGAATGGATCGCACTGAACCTGAGCGCCGATCTGTCCCTGGAAGCGCTGGCACACAAGGCCAACATGACGCCGCGGACGTTGTACCGGGTTTTCTTCGCCGAACTGAACATCACGCCGGCGCGGCATATCGAGCGGGTCCGCCTGGAAGCGGCCCGGGCGATGATCCAGGGCGGGCAATTGTCGTTGCAGAGCGTGGCGCGCCTGTGCGGCTATGGCCATGCGGAAAACCTGCGGCGCAGTTTTCAGAAGGTGCTTGGGGTGAGTCCGCAAGGTTACGCCCAGCGCTTCGGCCAGTAGCCGCCCGCATCGTGCTGCTTGGGCGCAGCGAATCGGATGCGGGCCCCGCGTCCTGGCGCGGGGGCAGCCTGCCTAGCTAGTAGTAGGCGTTTTCTTTCTGGGTGTGGTCGGTGACATCGCGAACGCCCTTGAGCTCCGGGATGCGCTCGAGCAGGGTGCGCTCGATACCGTCCTTGAGGGTGACGTCGGCCTGGCCACAACCCTGGCAACCACCGCCGAACTGCAGCACGGCAATGCCGTCTTCGACCACGTCGATCAGGCTGACCTGCCCGCCGTGGCTGGCCAGGCCGGGGTTGATCTCGGTTTGCAGATAGTAGTTGATGCGCTCGTTGACGGGGCTGTCGGCGTTGACCATCGGCACCTTGGCGTTGGGCGCCTTGATGGTGAGCTGCCCGCCCATGCGGTCGGTGGCGTAGTCGACCACGGCGTCGTCGAGGAAGGCTTCGCTGACGGCGTCGATCCAGGCGGTGAAGCTTTTCAAGCCCAGGGCGGTGTCTTCCGGCTTTTCTTCACCCGGCTTGCAGTAGGCAATGCACGTCTCTGCGTACTGGGTGCCTGGCTGGGTGATGAACACGCGAATGCCGATTCCGGGGGTGTTCTGCTTGCTCAGCAGATCGGCCAGGTAATCGTGCGCAGCGTCGGTAATCGTTATAGCGCTCATAGTGGTTCCTCACAGACTTGCCAGCAGTTTACGCGAATCCGGCGACGCTGACAAAGCCTGACTGTTTTGGTCGGGAATCACCCCGTACGGGCCATCGAGGTCGAATCCAGGCGAGCGTCGGTCCAGTGCTTGACCCGGTGGTACAGACGCTTCTCGATCCACACGTAGCTGGCCCACGACACCAGGGCGATGGTGGGCACGCAGAACGCAAACACCCAGTATGGGTTCAGATGCCAGTGGACGCTGGCCAGCCAACCGGCGTAGAGCACCAGCACGTGCACCAGATACACCGAATACGAACAATCGCCCAGGGTTTTGAGCAAGCGGCTGCCCCGGAAGTGCGGCTCCATGGCCACGCAGGCCAGGACGATCAGCGCGCTGGGCCAGCCCCAGTGCAGCAGTCGGTCGCTGGAATCCAGGTGATAGATCAGCACCGCCGACACGATGATCACGGCCAAAGGTAGCCACAAGCCCTGGGCGATCCAGCCGCGGCGATAGAGCATGCCGATGCCGATGCCCAGCAGGAACTCGTAGATGATGTTGTTCTGATAGAAGCGGCTGACCACCCCATAGCGGCCAAGTACTTCGCTGACCGCGACCAGCGCGGCGGCGACGATCAGCGGGCGGTAACGCTGCGGCACGGTGAACACCAGCGAGAACAGCAGGTAGAAGAACATCTCGTAGTTGAGTGTCCAGCCCACGTTCAGCGTCGGGTACAGGCCGTAACCACCGGGATTTTCCGAAGGAATGAACAGCAGCGAGAGGATGAAGTGCGGCAGGTCGATCGCGGCATGGGGCAGCCATTGGCCCAGGCTGACCAGCATCAGCCCCATCAAGGCGGTGTACAGCCAATAGGCCGGGACGATGCGAATGACACGATTGAGCAGGAAGCGCCCCGCGGGCATCTGCTTGTCCTGGGTCGACAGGTAGATGACCAACCCACTGATGACGAAAAAGATATCGACGCCCACCGCGCCTCGGTCAGTGAAGAACTGACCGATGGGGCCTGCGGCATGGAAGTCGAAGAAAATCTGCATGAAGTGATGGCAGACTACGATCCAGGCGGCCAGGGCCCTTAAAGCTTGAAGCGAAATCAGCATGCGTACCGCCTTTTGAAACGAGAATTCGCGCCCCTTTTCAGGGCATTCCGAGGGGTGGGACTGCAAAAATCTCGAAAAGGTCGCGACACGCGTCAATGACTGACCGGCTGCCAGCCTCTTTCGGGGTTTCTTGCAAGGGATTAAAAAGGCACGAGCCCGGCGGTCTCAACATGAGTGAAATTCATGGTAATCCTTGTGGTGATCAAATAGCGCACAGGTTTGCTATCATCCGCCACCTGTCACAGTGTCCGAATTTTCTGAAAGAGTGGTTCCCATGTCCGACCGCAGTGCTCGCCTTCAAGCCCTCCAGCAAGCCCTCAAAGAGCGCATCCTGATTCTCGACGGCGGCATGGGCACGATGATCCAGAGCTACAAGCTCGAAGAAGAGGATTATCGGGGTGAGCGCTTTGCCGATTGGCCAAGCGACGTCAAGGGCAATAACGACCTGTTGCTGCTCAGCCGCCCGGATGTGATCGCCGCCATCGAGAAGGCCTACCTGGACGCGGGCGCCGACATTCTGGAAACCAACACCTTCAATGCCACCCAGGTGTCCCAGGCCGACTATGGCATGGAGTCGCTGGTGTACGAGCTCAACGTTGAAGGTGCGCGGGTGGCCCGGCGCGTCGCCGACGCCAAGACCTTGGAAACCCCGGACAAACCGCGCTTTGTCGCCGGCGTGCTGGGCCCGACCAGTCGCACCTGCTCGCTGTCCCCCGATGTCAACAACCCCGGCTACCGCAACGTCACCTTCGACGAGCTGGTGGAAAACTACACCGAGGCCACCAAGGGCCTGATCGAGGGCGGCGCCGACCTGATCCTGATCGAGACCATCTTCGACACCCTCAACGCCAAGGCGGCGATCTTCGCCGTGCAGGGGGTGTACGAGGAACTGGGCTTCGAATTGCCGATCATGATTTCCGGGACCATCACCGATGCGTCCGGCCGCACCCTGTCCGGGCAGACCACCGAGGCCTTCTGGAACTCGGTAAGCCATGCCAGGCCGATCTCGGTAGGCCTGAACTGCGCGCTGGGTGCCAGCGAGCTGCGCCCCTACCTGGAAGAGCTGTCGAACAAGGCCGGCACCTACGTTTCGGCGCACCCCAACGCCGGCTTGCCGAACGCCTTTGGCGAATACGACGAGCTGCCTTCGGAAACCGCGAAGATCATCGAAGAGTTTGCCCAGAGCGGCTTTCTCAACATCGTCGGTGGCTGCTGCGGTACCACGCCGGGGCATATCGAAGCCATCGCCAAGGCAGTGGCCGGCTATGCGCCGCGGGCGATCCCGGACATTCCCAAAGCCTGCCGGTTGTCGGGTCTGGAGCCGTTCACCATCGACCGCCAGTCGTTGTTCGTCAACGTCGGCGAGCGCACCAACATCACCGGCTCCGCGCGCTTCGCCCGGCTGATCCGCGAGGACAACTACACCGCGGCCCTGGAAGTCGCCCTGCAGCAGGTGGAAGCCGGCGCGCAGGTGATCGACATCAACATGGACGAGGGCATGCTCGACTCGCAGAAGGCGATGGTCACCTTCCTCAACCTGATCGCTGGCGAGCCGGACATCTCGCGGGTGCCGATCATGATCGACTCCTCCAAGTGGGAAGTGATCGAAGCCGGGCTCAAGTGCATCCAGGGCAAGGGCATCGTCAACTCGATCAGCATGAAGGAAGGCGTGGAGGCCTTCATTCACCACGCCAAGCTGTGCAAGCGCTACGGCGCGGCGGTGGTGGTCATGGCCTTCGACGAGGCTGGCCAGGCCGACACCGAGGCGCGCAAGAAGGAAATCTGCAAGCGCTCCTACGACATTCTGGTCGACCAGGTCGGCTTCCCTCCGGAAGACATCATCTTCGACCCGAACATCTTTGCCGTGGCCACCGGCATCGAAGAACACAACAACTATGCCGTCGACTTCATCAATGCCTGCGCCTACATCCGCGATGAGCTGCCCCATGCATTGACCAGCGGCGGCGTGTCGAACGTGTCGTTCTCGTTCCGTGGCAACAATCCGGTGCGCGAGGCTATCCACTCGGTGTTCCTGCTGCATGCCATCCGCAACGGCCTGACCATGGGGATCGTCAACGCCGGCCAGTTGGAGATCTATGACCAGATCCCGGCCGAGCTGCGTGACCGTGTCGAGGACGTGGTGCTCAACCGCACCCCGGAAGGCACCGACGCCCTGCTTGCCATCGCCGACAAGTTCAAGGGCGACGGCAGCGTCAAGGAAGCCGAGACCGAAGAATGGCGCGGCTGGCCAGTCAACCAGCGTCTGGAACACGCGTTGGTCAAGGGCATCACCACGCACATCGTCGAAGACACCGAGGAGTCTCGGCAGTCGTTCAAGCGCCCGATCGAGGTCATCGAAGGCCCGTTGATGTCGGGCATGAACATCGTTGGCGACCTGTTCGGCTCGGGCAAGATGTTCCTGCCCCAGGTGGTCAAGTCGGCGCGCGTGATGAAACAGGCCGTGGCTCACCTGATTCCGTTCATCGAGCTTGAGAAAGGCGACAAGCCCGAAGCCAAGGGCAAGATCCTGATGGCCACGGTGAAAGGCGACGTCCATGATATCGGCAAGAACATCGTCGGCGTGGTGCTGGGCTGCAACGGCTACGACATCGTCGACCTGGGCGTCATGGTGCCCGCCGACAAGATCCTGCAGGTCGCCCGCGAGCAGAAGTGCGACATCATCGGCCTGTCCGGCCTGATCACGCCTTCGCTCGACGAGATGGTTCACGTTGCCCGGGAAATGCAGCGCCAGGACTTCCACCTGCCGCTGATGATCGGCGGGGCCACCACCTCCAAGGCGCACACGGCGGTGAAGATCGAGCCCAAGTACAGCAATGACGCGGTCATCTATGTGACCGACGCCTCGCGGGCGGTGGGGGTTGCCACCCAGTTGCTGTCCAAGGAACTCAAGCCGGCGTTCGTCGAGAAGACTCGCCTGGAATACATCGAGGTTCGCGAGCGTACGGCCAACCGCAGTGCTCGCACCGAGCGCTTGAGCTATGCCAACGCCATCGCGGCCAAGGCCACTTTCGACTGGAGTACCTACCACCCCGTGCAGCCGACCTTTACCGGCGCCAGGGTACTGGATGACATCGACCTCAACGTACTGGCCGAGTACATCGACTGGACACCGTTTTTCATATCCTGGGACCTGGCCGGCAAGTACCCGCGCATTCTCACCGACGAGGTGGTGGGTGAAGCGGCCACCGCGTTGTTCGAGGACGCAAAGGTGATGCTGCGCAAGCTGATCGACGAGAAACTCATCCGCGCCCGCGCGGTGTTCGGTTTCTGGCCCGCCAACCAGGTGGAACACGACGATATCGAAGTGTATGGCGACGATGGCCAGCCGCTGGCGCGCCTGCATCACCTGCGCCAACAGACCATCAAGACCGATGGCAAGCCGAACTTTTCCCTGGCCGACTTCGTCGCACCCAGGGACAGTGGCGTGACCGACTACGTGGGGGGCTTCATTACCACCGCTGGGATCGGCGCCGAAGAAGTCGCCAAGGCCTATCAGGACAACGGCGACGACTACAACTCGATCATGGTCAAGGCTTTGGCCGACCGCCTGGCCGAGGCCTGCGCCGAATGGCTGCACCAGCAGGTGCGCAAGGAGCATTGGGGCTACGACCCCGAAGAGACACTGGACAACGAGGCATTGATCAAGGAGCAGTACAAAGGCATCCGCCCTGCCCCTGGCTACCCCGCGTGCCCGGACCATACCGAGAAAGGCACGCTGTTCGACCTGCTCGATGACGACGGGCAAAGCGGCGTGACCTTGACCGAACACTACGCGATGTTCCCGGCGGCTGCGGTCAGTGGCTGGTACTTCGCCCACCCACAGGCGCAGTACTTTGCCGTGGGCAAGGTCGATCGCGACCAGGTGCAGGCCTACACCGAACGCAAGCAACAGGAGCTGGCAGTCAGCGAACGCTGGCTGGCGCCGAATCTGGGTTATGACAACTAACGCAGATTCCGTGGCGGGTACGGGTTCAGCCGCGACTGAACCAGTACACCGCCGTCGCCACGATCACAACGATCATGAAGCCTATGGCCCAGGCATCGACATGGCTGTCGCTTTTGCGAATCTTCACGGAATTGCTCATCAGCTTCGTCTCTTGTGATTTTTGTAGGACGCTGGTTCCAGTAAAGCCCAACGATGGCCTTTTCACAAGTAGGGTCAATGCCTCACCAGGCGCAACCGAACACCCTCTTGAGTTCTTCGACGGCTGCCTGGCTCAAGGGCGCAGGTCGTGGCTCGGTCATCAGCCACAGCCGTGCGGTTTCCTCCAGTTCTTCCAGCGCATGGCTGGCCTTTGACACCGAGCTTTCCCAGACAACCGGGCCAAGCCGTTCCAGCATGACCCCCCTCACCTGATCGGCCAGTGCGGCAACTTGCGTCGCCACGTCGGGCGAGCCTGGGCGCTGGTACTGGATCAACGGGATGCGGCCCACCTTCATGACCTGATAAGGCGTGAGCGGCGGCAAGATGTCCCGCGCGCTCCACACCCCAGCCAAAGTGAGGGCCACCAGATGAGTGGAGTGGGTGTGGACCACGCCGTTGACTCCTGGGTTTCGGTCGTAAACTTGCCGGTGCAGGGCCAGGGTCTTGGAAGGTTTGTCACCGCTGACCCATTCACCCGCCGTGGTGACCTTGGCAATGGCGTGGGGCTGCAGCCTGCCCAGACAGGCGTCGGTAGGGGTGATCAGCCAACCGTCGTCGAGGCGGGCACTGATGTTGCCGGCGCTGCCGACGGTATAACCACGCCCGAACAGGCTCAGGCCGACTTCACAGATTTCTTCGCGCAGCTCGTTTTCATTTCTCACGAAAAATCTCCCGCCAGGCAAGCCAGCGCCTTGGCAAAAAAGTCCACGCTGCCAAAGTTGCCCGACTTCAGCGTCAGCGCGAGCGCAGTAGTGCCGCCGAAGGCTACGGTAGCCGGCACGCCAGGATCGATCTGCCGGCCGATACGCAAGCCTTTGATGCGCAACGCCTGCACCACCGAACCGGAAGTTTCCCCGCCTGCGATGACGAAGCGGCGCCAGCCCTTGCCTTGCAGTTGTGTCGCGACCTCGCCCAGCGCCGCCTCGATCATGGCGCCTGCGTGTTCGGCACCCAACTCCCGTTGCACGGCAGCCACTCGCTCGGGGCTGCTGGTGGCGTAGATCAGCACCGCTGGGTCACGGTCGGCGAACGCTACAGCCTGGGCTACGACCGGTTCGCCTCGGGCGATTGCAAGTGGGTCGATGCGAAAGGCCGGGCGACCTGCTTCCAGCCAGGCAGCGACCTGTCCGTTGGTAGCCTTGGAGGTACTGCCTGCCAACACCACGGCACGGCCTTCGATGACCGGCATGGCGGATGCGTCGCCTGTGCGCAACAGGCCCTGGCGGCGGAAGTTCTCCGGGAGGCCCTGGGCCACCCCCGAGCCGCCGGTGATCAAGGCGAGGTTCGCACAGGCACGCCCCAGCGTCTGTAGATCGTCGTCACTCACGGCATCGGCAATGGCCACGCGCACGCCTTCGGCTCGCAGTTCGTCCATACGCATGGCCACCGCAGAGGCGCCCTGCCCGACCACGTCGTAGCGCAGCAGACCCACCGCACCGGTGGTTTGCTCATCCAGCACGCGGACCAGGTTGGCATCTTTCATCGGTGTGAGCGGGTGGTGCTGCATGCCGCATTCATTGAGCAGGCTGTCCTGAACGAACAGATGACCGCGGAACAGGGTGCGGCCGGTCTCCGGGAACGCCGGACAGGCGATGGTGAAATCGCTGCCGAGGGCTTCCAGGAATGCCTCGGTGACCGGGCCAATGTTGCCCACTGCGGTCGAATCGAACGTCGAGCAGTATTTGAAGAAGAACTGTTGGCAGCCACGCTCGCGCAGCCACGCCAGCGCCTGCAACGATTCGGCTACGGCGCTGGCCGCCGACGTGGTACGGGATTTTAGAGCAATGACGATGGCATCCGCCTCGGCGAACTCGGCCAGATCACTGTCTGGAACGCCAATCGATTGCACCGTGCGCATGCCGCCGCGCACCAGGATGTTGGCGAGATCGGTAGCACCGGTGAAGTCGTCGGCAATGCAGCCGAGCAGCGGGCGATGGACAGCGGTCATGAGTGGCATCTCCTGCACAGGTCACCGTGGCGGGCACGGCGCATGTTAATTATTGGTTCATCTGAGCGATTCAATGACCCAATACTACAAGCGAAAGCAAGCTTAGTGTTAATCCATGTTAAATAAATTGACCTTAATGTGAAAACCGCACTATCGTGCTGTCACTCGGGAGCTACGAATCCATAACAAATATTGTTCATCCGGTGGTCGCTGCCGATTTTCCCTTCACCGAGGACGAACCATGAATTTCGAATTGCTGTTCGCTGCACAAGCCGGCCAGGCCGTACGTTACGCACTCACCGGCGCCAAGGGTGGTTTCTCGCGCACCTTGCTGGCCCAGACGCAGCTGATGCCCAACCTGGTCCCCGCCGTTCTGTGCGACCTGGACGTGCCCGGCCTGCATGGGTTGTGCGTCGAACTAGGCTTTGCCGCAGAACAGCTGTACATCTGCAAGGATGCGGCCGCGGTTGCCAGCGCACCGTCCGATGCCATTGTGCTGGTCGCCGACGTCGCCCTGCTGCAGGCTGCCCGCTACGACATCCTGGTGGAAGCCACCGGCAACCCCGCGATTGGCTACCAGGTCGCCCGGCGCGCCATCGAGGACGGTCGTCACGTCGCCATGGTCAGCAAGGAAGTGGACTCGGTTGCGGGTATCGCCCTGTCCCGCCTTGCCGCACAACACGATGTGGTCTACACCACCGCCGACGGCGATCAGCCGGCCAACCTGATCGGCTGGGTCAGCTGGGCGCGTGTGCTCAAGCTGGACATCGTCGCGGCGGGCAAGTCCAGTGAATACGATCTGGTGTTCAACCCCGAGGACGGCAGCATCACCCAGCTTGATACCACCATTTCCGCGCCAGCCATGGGCGAATTGCTGCGCCTGGGCGATGACATTCCAGCCACCCTTGCAGCACGCCGCGCCGCCTTGAATGGCCTGAAGACGTCCGCCACCGCTGACTATTGCGAAATGTCGGTGGTGGCTACCAACACCGGCCTGGTGCCGGACGTGGAACTGCTGCACTACCCGATTGCTCGTACCAGCGAACTGGCCGACATCTACGCCTTGCGTGAAGACGGTGGTGTGCTGGGTCGCAGCGGCGTGATCGAGGTGTTCAACGTGCTGCGTCTACCCGACGAGGCGAGCTTTGCCGGGGGTGTGTTCGTGATCATCCGCACCCACGACAAACCGACCTGGGAATTGCTCGCGCAGAAAGGCCACGTGGTCAGCCGCAACGGACGCTACGCCTGCCTGTACCTGCCCTACCACTTCATGGGTGTGGAAACGCCGATCACCCTGCTCAACGCCGTGCTGCACAAACGTGCGTCGGGCACCGACAAACCGAGCCAGTCGACCATTCTGGCCGGACGCGCCACGATCGATATCGCCGCAGGCACCGTGCTGAAAATGGGTGGCCACCACCACGACGTCACCGGTGTGCAGGCCGTGCTGATCGGGCGTTCGGATGCCCCCGACGATATCGCTCCGTTGTACCTGGCAGCCCACGCCACCGCCGCGCGGGACATCAAAGCCGGCGAGTTGCTGCTGATGAGTGACATCGGGCAGTACAACGATGAACTGCACCGCGCCTGGCAGACCGGCCTGCAATCGGCCTGATCGCACAGCGGCCTTCAGCCGATACCGGTGCCCGACACGGGCACCGACGTCCACTTCACAGGTTCCATAAAAACATGAATAGCGAACTGCTGATTTTCGCGATGGCCGCCGGCGCCATCGTGGTGTTGATCCTGCTCATCACCAAGCTCAAGCTCAACCCGTTCCTGGCCCTGACCCTCACCGCGATCGGCCTTGGCCTGCTCAGTGGTGCGGGCGCCGGCGAGACCATCGACAGCTTCGCCAAGGGCTTCGGCTCGGCGCTGGCCAAGACCGGCCCGGTGATCGGCCTGGGTACGCTGCTGGGCGGTATCCTGCTGGGCTCGGGCGGCGCCGACCGCATCGCCAATGCCTTTATCGGCCAGCGTCCGGTGCAGTACGCGCCCTGGGCGATCTGCGCCGCCGCCTTGCTGATCGGCATGCCGCACCTGTTCGACGTCAGCTTCATCATGCTGGCCCCGCTGGTCTATACGGTGGCAAAGCGCACCAATAGCCATCTGCTTTACATAGGTCTGCCCCTGGCCGCCGGCCTGTACGTGTCTCACGGTCTGCTGCCGCCGCACCCGGCCCCGACGCTGGCGGTCGCAGCGTTCCATGCCAATACCGGACTGACCATCTTTTATGGCCTGCTGATCGCCGTGCCCACGGCGATCATATGCGGCCCGATCTTCACCCGCCTGATCAGCCCCTGGTTCGGCCCGGCGCCCGACCTCAGCGCAGGCCCAGTGGGCGCGCGGGAAGTCAGCCCGGATCAAAACCAGGTGTCGCTGCTGTCATCG
The DNA here is from genome assembly GCF_014841725.1 of Pseudomonas sp. CFBP 8758. NCBI lineage: Bacteria > Pseudomonadati > Pseudomonadota > Gammaproteobacteria > Pseudomonadales > Pseudomonadaceae > Pseudomonas > Pseudomonas sp. CFBP 8758. Next base: position 135,492 of record NZ_JACYUK010000008.1, read on the forward strand.
ATCATCGCCGTGCTGCTGCCGCCCGGCCTGATGCTGGTCGGCACCCTGGGCTTGGCCTTCAGCGTCAAGGGCTCGATGGCCTACGGGGTATTCAACGCCCTGAACAACCCGATCCTGTCGTTGTTGATCGCGGTCATCTTTGCCTTCTTCGCCTTGGGCCTGCGCGCCGGGTTCAACCTGGGCCAGGTGCAGAAGATGGCCAGCCAGGGCCTGGCACCGCTGGGCGCGATCGTGATGATTCTGGGCGCTGGCGGTGGCTTCAAGGAAATGCTCACTACCATTCACCTGGATGCACTGATCACTCACCATGCTTCTGGCTGGGCGGTCAATCCGCTGATTCTAAGCTGGGGCATTGCGGCACTGCTGCGCATCTGCGTCGGTTCTGCGACCGTTGCCACCGTCGCTGCCACCGGGATCGTCGCGCCCCTGGCACTAGCCTATCCGGGCCTGTCACCGGAGCTGTTGGTACTGGCCACCGCCTCGGGTGCCGTGATGCTCTCCCACGTCAATGACTCGGGTTTCTGGCTGTTCAAGGAGTACTTCCAACTCAGTGTGGCTCAGACCTTCCGCACCTGGACCCTGATGCTGTGCCTGCAATCAGTGATCGGTTTGATCGGCGTTCTATTGATCGAAGCGGTGATTCGCTAAGATGGCCGCCTGACCATCTGCCTGCACGCCCCGGAGCCTGAATGCCCACCGACGAGGACCTCGCCATCACTGGCGCCGCACCGATGATTCCCGACCAGCGCCGGGAACAGATCCTGCGCCAGTTGCGCAAGCACCAGGTGCTCAGCGTGCACCAACTGACGGAAATGTTCGATTGCTCGCACATGACCGTGCGCCGCGATATCAGTGTGTTGGAGCAGGAAGGCCGCGCCTACTCGGTGCCCGGTGGCGTGCGCATTGCCAGCCAGTTGCACAGCGAACCCAGCCATCAGTCCAAGGCGGTCGCCGAGCAGCCGCAGAAACAGGCGATGGCAAGGCTCGCCGCAGGTTTGTTACACGATGACATGACGGTGTATCTGGATGCTGGCACCAGCACACTGGAGGTTGTTCCGCATATCGCGGCCCTCTCGGGCATGACCGTGGTGACCAACGACTTCGGCATCGTTCATGCTCTGGCCGAAGCGCTGCATGTGGACGTGATTCACACCGGCGGGCTGCTCGACCATCCTAACCGCTCGTGCGTGGGTGGTTTGGCAGTGGCCACATTGCGCCAGCTGGCGACCGATATTGCATTCATGTCCACCAGTTCCTGGGACCTGCAACGGGGCATCACCACGCCTTCGGCGCTCAAGGTCGAGGTCAAGCAGGTGGCGATGCAGTCGGCGTCTCAGCGGGTGCTCATCACCAGCAGTTCCAAATACGGTACGTTCGGGATGTACAAGATCGCCGGGCTCGAGCAGTTCGATGTGGTCATCAGCGACAGCGAGTTGACTGACGTGGCCGCCGAGGCGATCCGCAAGCTGGGTGTGGAAGTACTGTTGGCCCAAGAGTGACGATACGGGTAGATGGAACTCCACTGCCTGACAGCGGCCACAATTGCACACAATTCCTGCGGGAAGTACCTGCCATGAACGACACCTTCGATCTGAACCGCTTCATCGACGCCCAACGCGTGGTGTACTCCGATGTCCTCGAAGAATTGCGCAGCGGCCGCAAGCGCACTCACTGGATGTGGTTCGTCTTTCCCCAACTGGCCGGCCTGGGGCGGAGCGAGACGGCGCGTTTCTACGCGATCAGCGGCGCTGCCGAAGCAGTGGCCTATCTGCACGATCCGTTACTGGGCGCTCGGCTTCTGGAGTGCACACGGACCGTGCTCGAGCATTCGGGCAAGAGCGTGACAGCCATGTTCGGCAGTCCCGATGATATGAAACTGCGTTCATGCATGACCTTGTTTGCCAGCGTCGCACCTGAGCAGGCGTGCTTCCAGCAACTGCTCGACCGGTTCTTCAACGGTGAGCCCGACGAGAAAACCGTTGCGTTGCTGGAACAGCCCCTGTAGCAGCGGCGCAAGCCGCGTCATGGCCAGTGCGGTGTGCCTGACGCAAAGCGGCGAACCCGGACGCGGCTTGCGCCGCTGCTACAGGGATTCGTGCAAGCCGCGCCATCTGCGATGACGCGGCTTGCGTTGTGGTTGTAGCAGCGTCGCGTTGTGTCGAAGAGTTGCAAATAATCGATAGCCTGCTTTGCTTTAACCAACGTTCCCTGTCCGAGGGGACCTCAAGCGCACGCCTGCGAACGAGCCCATGACCGAGTCTGCCCACCCTACCCCTTCGTCGTCCATCAACCTGCAAATCATCTCCATCGTCTTCTACACCTTCATTGCCTTCATCTCCATCGGGCTGCCGATTGCGGTGTTGCCGGGTTACGTTCACGATCAGCTGGGCTTCAGCGCCGTAGCGGCTGGCGTGGTGATCGGCGCGCAGTACCTGGCCACCCTGCTCAGCCGCCCGAGTGCCGGGCGTATGGCCGATGCCCTGGGCACCAAACGCACCATCGTCTACGGCTTGATCGGTATCGGTATCAGCGGTGCGCTGACCTTCGTATCCGTGTTCCTGCACAGCGCGCCGCAGTGGAGCCTGGGGGTGTTGATCGCCGGGCGTGTGGTCCTCGGCCTGTCCCAGGGGGCGATCGGCGTGGGCACCAGCAGCTGGGGCATCAGCCGCGTCGGCGCCGAGCACATGGCCAAGGTGATTTCCTGGAATGGCATCGCCTCCTATGGCGCAATCGCCATCGGCGCGCCCCTGGGCGTGCTGATGGTGGGGTTCGCCGGCTTCTGGACCTTGGGCATCGCCCTGATGCTATTGAGCGCGCTGGCGCTGTGGATGATCCACGATACGCCTGCCGCGCCCGTGGTGCGTGGCGAACGCATGCCGTTCTGGGCAGCCTTCGGCCGGGTCGCACCGCACGGGATGAGCCTGATGCTGGCGTCGATCGGCTACGGCACCCTCACCACGTTCATCACCCTCTACTACGTGGAGCGCGGCTGGGAAGGCGCGGCCTGGTGCCTGACCGCCTTCGGCATCAGCTTCATTGCGGCGCGCCTGGTGTTCATCAACAGCATCAATCACCTGGGCGGCTCGACGGTGGCCATGGCCTGTATCGCCACGGAGGTGGTCGGGTTGAGCCTGCTCTGGCTGGCGCCCTCGCCGACCTTCACGCTCGCGGGTGCAGCGCTGGCCGGCTTGGGGTTGTCGCTGGTCTATCCTGCGCTGGGGGTGCTGGCCATCCACAAGGTACCGGGCACCAGCCGCGGTGCAGGCTTGAGCGCCTTCGCGGTGTTCTTCGATTTGGCCCTGGCGATTGCCGGACCGGTGATGGGCGCAGTAGCGGCCGGGTTCGGCTATGGATCGATTTTCGCTCTGGCCGCCGGGCTGTCCCTCGCGGCACTGGGGCTCACTGCGTGGCTGTCGCGCCAGGATCAGTGATCGGCGGTCTGCAGGCCCGCGCGTGAAGGCCGACCCAGGGTGTGCGTGAAGAACTTGCCGGCTTCGTGGATCAGGTCGCGGTGGATACCTTCACGGTCCACGCCGTCGGCATCGGTACACAGCGCCGGCGAGGCGTCTCGTTGCTCGTCCGTGCATGGCGCCATGAAAACAAAGTGACCGGCGCCGGGGAGCAGTCGATAGTCCGTGTTTCCCGGCAGCTTGCGCGCCAGCGCCTCGGCATTCTTGTCGATGGCCACCAGTTGATCGTTATCGCCGCTGTAGATCAGGGTTGGCAAATGGACTTCAGCCAGGGTCTGGCGACCGAACATCAGGCTCAACGGCGCCATCAACAACAGCGCGCGTACCCGTGGGTCGGCTTCGGGGTTCAGGTCGTCGCGGTCGGCTTCCAGTTCACCACGGGTCTGGCAGGCATCGGCGTCGTAGGGCCGCTCTTCGCAGTACTTGCGCAAGCGCTGCAGGTCGGGGCGCGCGCCGGAGAGGATCAATGCCGTCTCGCCACCTGCGGAATAGCCGATCACCCCAACTGCGTTGGCATTGACGAAAGGCGACAACATCGAATCGCCCAACGCTGCGGTGATCGCCTGGGAGATCTGCAGTGGCCGCCCGTACAGATTGCTGAGCTTGCCCAAACGGCTGTGATCCTGGGCGTTGTCACCCGGATGGACCACCGCCACCACCACGAAGCCCTTGCGCGTCAGTGCAGTGATCAGATCGTGCAAGGCCAAGGGGGTGCCGGTGTTGCCGTGGGACAGCATCAGCAGCGGGAAGCGACCGATGGCGATCGGGGCATCCTGCTGCGCGTCGATGCTGTAGCCGCCCAATCGGGCCGGATGCGTACGTCCCTGGGTGGGGTAGAAGGCATAGGCTTGCATGGGCTGGTCGTCGAGCGGGTCGTTGAAGGTCAGCAGGTGATAACCCACGTTCCAGCGGGCATGGGGAAGCGCTTGAGCCTGCACCGAAAACAGGCTCAACAGCAGCAGAAAAACCAATACTGCACAACGACGGACCATCGCGGCGCTCTTCCTTGGCAAAACCTCGGGGGTAGGTTCTGACACAGCATAGGATGGGCCAAGTCACACGCCGGTTCCGTGAAATATTACGCAGGCGCGGCTGAAAACCCTCCACTGACCGCAACCAGGGTCTGATCGGCTGAACCCTCGTCCGCGGTCCGGCTCTATGAAGGTGCCCCAGAAGTGTTGCCGGCCACTGCTCCCAGAGCCTTGGCTGCGCTTCGCCCCCATGAAAAGGATTCCAGCATGAACACTCGAAAGGCCCTTGCCACGCGCACCTCGTTGACGTGCCTTGCCGCCCTCGCCATCGCGGGCTGCGCCGGCAATAACAGCGCATCCAAGGTAGACGCGCCCGGCGTACCGGCCACAGCGCTGACCAAGACCCTGGACGCTGGCGCCAACGCGCTGCAGTCGCGCCCACCCATCGATGAGTTGAACGCCTACCTGGATGGCTTTCATTTCTACAATGGACACCCCGGCGCGCAGATGGAAGCCCATCACTATTGCTCCATCCTCAATGAAGAAGTGATTCAGTGCGTCATTTATGACGGTAACGTCAAGGATGCAAAACTGATGGGCGTCGAATACATCATCAGCGCCGGGCTCTTCGCCAAACTGCCCACGGCCGAGAAAGCGTTGTGGCACAGCCACGTCCACGAAGTGAAGTCTGGCCAACTGATAGCGCCGGGCATTCCCGCGCCGGCCGAACATGCCCTGATGGAAAAACTGGTGAACACCTACGGCAAGACCTGGCATACCTGGCACACCGATCTGGACAAGCAGGTGCCCCTGGGCGTACCGCAACTGATGATGGGTTTCACCGCTGATGGTCAGATCGATCCGGCGCTGGTGCGCGAGCGCGACAAACGCTTCGGTGTCGACAGCGACAGCAAGAAAGCGGCCCGCGCCGATATCCCCGCGCCGGCAATAGACCCAGGCGCCGACGCCTGGAGCAAGGGTCGCGTCATCCAGATCCAGGACCCCACCGGCAGCCGTCACGCGCATTGAGCTTGCAAGTGCAGGCCGTGGCGTCAGAACGTGATACCCAGGTGCTGTCCGGCAAAAATGACCTGATCGAACCAGAACGCCTGATGAAGCGCGACGATCAGCCAGAACACCAGTTGATAGGACACCTTGCGCGTCTTGTGCCGGAACAGTTGCTGGGCGAGCAGCGCACCCGGCCAGCCGCCGAGCAGCTCGACGCCGTGGAGCAGTCTTTCCGGAATGCGCTGGCCCTGCACCGTGGTGCGGCGCTTGTCATGCCAGTACAACCCGGCCGCAAGCAGGCTCATCAGGGCATAGACTGCCAGCAGCACCGGGTGCCCGGCCAGTGCCAGGCGCAATACGCCCAGGAACGGCAACAGGCACAGCAGAATGAAGGCCGTAAGTTTCAGCGCCAGGAATCGCACGGGACGCTGTTGCCCTCCGCGCAGCGGTGACGGCGCCCGGCTGGGCGCCGTTTCAGCCTTGCGCACTGGACCAGTCGATCCAGCCGAACTGCCAGGTGGCCAGGATGATCAGACCGAAGGCAATGCGGTACCAGGCGAACACCGCGTAGCTATGGGTGGCGATGAACTTGAGCAGGCCGCGCACTGCGATCATCGCGAAGATGAACGAGACCACGAAGCCCAGCGCAAACACCGGGAAGTCCGCTGGCTGAAACAGATGGTGAAACTTGTAGCCGGAGTACACCGCGGCCCCGACCATGGTCGGCATGGCCAGGAAAAACGAGAACTCGGTGGCCGTCTTGCGCGACAGACCGAACAGCAGGCCACCGATGATGGTCGAGCCCGAGCGCGAAGTGCCGGGAATCATCGCCAGGCATTGGGCAAAGCCGACCTTGAGCGCATCGCTCCAGTGCATGTCATCGACGTGGTGAACCCGCACGGCATGTTCGCGCTTCTCGGCCCACAGCATGACGAAGCCGCCAAGCACCAGCGCCACGGCCACGGTGATGGGGTTGAACAGGTATTCGTGGATCTTGTCGGCGAATATCACCCCCAGCACCACTGCAGGCAGAAAGCCGATCAGCAGGTTGATGGTGAAGCGCTGCGCATTGCGCTGGGTCGGCAAGCCGGTGACGACTTCGAGGATCTTGCGGCGAAACTCCCACACTACGGCCAGTATCGCACCCAGCTGGATGATGATATTGAAGGCCATCGCCCGCTCGCCTCCGAAGCCGATCAGGTCGGCCACGATGATCTGATGGCCCGTGCTGGAGATAGGCAGGAACTCGGTCAAGCCTTCCACGATGCCCAGAATCAACGCCTGCATGGCGGTCCAAAAATCCATCATTCCCCCAATTGGACGCGCGCCTGGCGCGGTCCTGTCTGTTTAATAGAACTCATTGCCGTCGGGCCCCGCGATGCTATCAGAGCAGGTCGTGCAAATCCGCATGCCGGCGCCGTCGAGCGTTGATTGAGTTGAAGTTTCATCTTTACGGCAGGTCCACGGCACGCAACGCGCGCCGCGAGTGTGGCGCAGGTTACAATCCCGGCCTTCGATGCATTGCATGCACCTGCCAGGGATTGTCCATGTCGCCTTTGGAATTGTTCGCCGCCACGCTGGGCGTGATCGCGGTGTGGTTGACCGTCAAGCAGAATTGGCTGTGCTGGCCGATCGGCCTGGTCATGGTACTGATCTATTCGTATGTGTTTTATGACTACAAGCTGTACTCCAACATGCTGTTGCAAGTGGTGTACGCGGGCGTGCAGGTGTACGGGTGGTGGCACTGGACCCGTGGTGCGGCGACGGCCAATGGTCGACCGGTCACGCGCCTGGCACCAGCGCCGCTGCTCGGCGGTTTGCTCATCGGCCTGGTCGCAGGGCTTGCGCTGGGAGCGGCGATGGCCACCTGGAGCGACGCCAGCCAGCCGTGGCTGGACGCCCTGCTGACCGGCTTCAGCCTGGTCGCACAGTGGTGGATGGCGACCAAGCGCGAGCAGTGCTGGCCGCTGTGGATCGTCCTCGATGCGATTTTCGTCGGCTTGTTCGTGCATCAAGCGCTGTACTTGACGGCCGGCCTGTATGCGCTGTTCCTGATGCTGGCCATTCATGGCTGGCACCAGTGGCGCAAGAGCGTGGCGGTGGCCGCATGAAGGTCGTGGTGCTGTGCGGGCCCGAATCGTCGGGCAAGAGCTGGCTGGCCGAACGCATGCGCGTGCAACTGGGTGCGGTGGTGGTGGGCGAATACGTGCGCCACTTCATCGACCGCGAACAGCGTGACACCTGCTACGCCGACATCGACGCCATCGCTCGCGGCCAATTGGCCTGGGAAGATGCCGCCCGCCGCGCGCAACCGGCGTTGCTGGTGCTCGACACCCACTTGCTGAGCAATATGCTCTGGAGTGAGACCTTGTTCGGCAACTGCCCGGCGTGGCTGGAAACGGCGCTGCTGCAACGGCACTACGACGCGCATTTGCTGCTCTCGCCAGAGGGCGTGGAATGGACTGCCGATGGCCAGCGCTGTCAACCCGAGCTGTCCCAGCGCCAAGCCTTCTTTGCCCAAAGCCGGGCCTGGCTGCTGGCCCACGCGCTGCCTTGCACCGTCATCAGCGGAGATTGGCGAGCGCGTGAAACACAGGTGCTGGCGAGCATTCGGCATGTTCTGGATCAACCCTAGCGTGCGTCAGCGCATGTGGTGTTTGTGCAGCAGGCGATACAGCGTCGGGCGTGACACGCCAAGCACCCTGGCCGCCGTGCTCAGGTTGCCGCCATGGCGCAGCAGCACGTCGCCCAGCGCCTGACGCTCGGCGCGGTGCTTGTAATCCTGCAGCGTCCCCAAAGGCGCAGCGACCAGGGTCTCGGTGCCCAGCCCCAGGTCCCCGGCTTCGATCTGGTTGCCGTGGGCCAGTGCCTGGGCCTGGCGAACCCGGGTGGACAACTCGCGGACATTGCCCGGCCAGTCATGCTCGCCCATGGCGATCAGTGCCTCCTGGCTGAACGGGCGATGGCGCCGACCGTTCTCGCGGCTGTAGCGTTGGGCGAAATGATTGGCCAGCATGGCCAGGTCGCCGTAGCGTTCGCGCAACGGTACCGCGACGATCTCCAGCACGTTGAGCCGGTAGTAGAGATCTTCACGCAGCTGCCCCTTGCGCATGGCGCCTGCCAGGTCGCTGTCGCTGGTGGCCACCACGCGCACGTCCACCTCGCCTGAGCCCTTGCGCTGCAGAAACCGCAGCAGTTGCTCCTGGATGTCCAGCGGCAAGCCATGTACCTGCTCGAGCAGCAAGGTACCGCGATGGGCGGCCTGCAGCACGCTGCCGGACAACGGGTGCACATTGGTCTCGCCACAGCCAGGCGCGAAGAGTGGCGTCTGGCCCGGGCGGTGGGCACGGGCCTGGCAGTCGAAGACGATGAATGGCTGCAGTCGGCGCGCAGACTGCTGGTGCAGTGCGCGGGCGATCAACTGCTTGCCGGTACCCGCTTCACCCCGGATCAAGACCGGGGAATCGGTGGTCGAGAATTTGTTGATGAGCTTGTACAAGTCGCGCATGGGCTGACTATCGCCCAACAGTCCGCAAGGCTCGCAGGGGTAGGCGTTCGAATTCACAGGCATGGCCTTTCCTTGCTGGGACGTGTTCGGGAAAATACATCAAAAACAGCGGCTTGCAAGTTGTGCCAAAACGGTAACAGAAAATTGACGTTTAACCCCTTCGTGCTGGTCATGGATCGTCGTCGCGCGACATTGGCGCGTCAGCGATACGTCTCGCGGAGCGAGCGCGACGCCGGTGTACAATCGCCGCTTTTCAGTATCGGCAAGGATGAGCATGAACGCGTTCGATTGGCACCGTGTGCTGCTGGGTGATGTCAACACGGGATTTCTGGGCGAGGTGGTCGCGCGTACGCTCATGGCCTATGTGGTGGTCTTCCTGTTTCTGAAAATCGCCGGACGGCGCGGGGTGCGCCAGCTGTCGCTGTTCGAGCTGGTGGTGATCCTGACGCTGGGCTCGGCGGCTGGCGATGTGACCTTCTATGAGGACGTACCCGTATTGCCCGTGCTGGTGGTGTTCCTGGCGATGATCATCTTGTATCGCCTCACCACCTTTTTGACCGAGCGCAGCGGCCGCTTCGGCGAATGGTTGGAGGGCAAGCCGTTTCTGATCATTCGCGACGGTGTGTTCGAGCTCAAGGCGCTGCAGAGCGGCAACATCACCCACGCCGAGTTCCTGATGGAACTGCGCCTTCGCGGCGTCGAGCACCTGGGCCAGGTGCGGCTGGGTATCCTCGAGGTGAATGGTGACGTCAGCCTGTACTTCCACGAACGCGAGGATGTAAAGCCTGGGTTGTCGATCCTCCCGCCCGAGCATCGGGAGTCGCTGACCACGGCCGATCGCGAGGACCTGTATGCCTGCGAGTATTGCGGCCACCTGGAAACCCTGGTTCACCAGCAGGCGCTGCCCTGCCCGCGTTGCGACAATCCGGTGTGGAGCAAGGCGCTCTGCAATCCACGAGCGGCCTGAGGCTACCGGCGCGGCAAGTCGTTCAGATGCTGGTACTCGGCGTTAAGCGCCGCGGCCAGAGCGCGAGCGCGACCCAGCCGGATCGGGCCCTTCTCCATGTCCACCAGCAATGCCGGACAGGCCATTGGTAACGCGCCTTCCAGTGACTTCAGACGCCCGTCGGTGAACACCAGGCAGCGTTGTGCTTCCTGGGGGTGCTGGCGTGCGCGCTGTTGCAGCCATTCGCGAGCCTGGTCCAGTGCTGCCAGCAGTGGCGTGCCGCCGCCTGCGCCCAGCTCCGCCAGCCAGGGCTGCAACGCCGCCGAAGCCTTCAAACCGTGGCATTGCCAGGCCGGCCCGGTGCCGCTGGCGGTGAGCAGCGCCAACCGGGCGCGTTGCCGGTAGGCATCGTCGAAGACCTGGGCCAGCACGCCCTTGGCCTCGGCCAGGGCGCCATGTCGGCGGGTCGAAGCCGACGCGTCCACCACTATCAGCCATAGCTGCTGGGCGGCACTGCGACGCTGTTGCCAACGCAGGTCGTCACGTTGGCGCGGCCGCCCCTGCAGCAGGGTAGCCGGCCAGTCGACCTTGCCGGCCGATGCCGCGCGCGCTGCGCCCTGCCGCCCTTGTTCAAGGTTGCCCTTGCCGGGCCGAGCATCCGCCGGGCGCGGACGGATGCTCAGGGCTTTTTTGGCCAGCTCGGCACCGTGCGCCGTTCGCCCACCGGAACGGCCTGCGCCGGCATGTCGCCCCACTGGCCTTGACCGGGGCCGGAGGGTTGCGCGGTGCTGGGAGCGGGCGGCGGTGGCGGTGTTGCGCTGGACTCTGGCGGCCGGCTAGCCTGGCGGCGATGGCGCAGGGCGAACTCGGCAACCGCGTCGACGTCTTCGTCGAGGATAGCGTCGCCGCCGCGCCAGGCCGCATGGGCGCGCGCCGCGCGCAGCCAGACCAGGTCGGCGCGCAGGCCGTCCACGCCTTCGGCGAAGCAACGGGTGGTGATCGATTCAAGCGCCTGGTCGCTCAGCGGAATCGACTCGAGACGCTCCCGCGCCTGTTGGCAACGCAGCCGCAGCGCCGCCTGCGCGGCAGCCCACTGCGCGCAGAACGCCTGGGGGTCGCTGTCGAATGCCAGACGGCGGCGAATGATCTGGCTGCGTTCGGCCGGCGCGGGCTGGCCATCCAGGGCAACGTTGAAGCCAAAGCGGTCGAGCAGCTGCGGACGCAACTCGCCTTCCTCGGGGTTCATGGTACCGATGAGCACGAAGCGCGCCGGATGGGCGTGGGAGATGCCATCGCGCTCGATGCGGTTGACGCCGCTGGCAGCGACGTCGAGCAACAGGTCGACCAGGTGATCGGCGAGCAGGTTCACCTCATCCACGTAGAGCACGCCACCGTCGGCCTTGGCCAGCACGCCTGGCGAGAAGCGTGCCCGCCCTTCGCCCAGCGCCGCTTCCAGGTCGAGCGTGCCGACCAGGCGGTCCTCGCTGGCACCCAGCGGCAAGGTCACCAACTGGCCACCGGCGAGCAGATCGGCCAGCCCGCGCGCCAGGGTGCTCTTGGCCATGCCCCGTGGCCCTTCGATCAACACGCCACCGATGCGCGGATCGATAGCGGCCAGACACAACGCCAGTTTCAGCGAATCGGCGGCGACCACGGCGGCCAGGGGAAAGTGCAGAGTGTCGGTCATTGCAGGGATCTCTTCAGGCATCTTCTTCGGTATCCAGCAGCAGGTCTTCCACGGCTTGTCGGTAGTCGCCCGGTTCAGCCCACAGGCCTCGCTGCTGAGCCTCGAGCAGACGTTCGGCCATGTCGCGCAGCGCCGCCGGATTGTGCTCCTGCAGAAAACTGCGGGTGGAAGGATCCAGCAGGTAGGCGTCGGTGAGCAACGCGTACTGGTGATCGTCGATCAGGTGCGTGGTCGCATCGAAGGCAAACAGGTTGTCGACCGTCGCGGCCAGTTCGAAGGCGCCCTTGTAGCCGTGCCGCTTGACCCCTTCGATCCACTTCGGATTGGCCGCGCGGGCGCGCACCACGCGGTTGAGCTCTTCTTTCAGGGTACGCACGCGCGGCACGTCTGGCTGGCTGTGGTCGCCGTGGTAACTGGCGGTCTTCTGCCCGCCCAGGGTTTCCGCAGCGGCCAGCATGCCGCCCTGGAACTGGTAGTAATCGTTGGAATCGAGCAGGTCGTGCTCGCGGTTGTCCTGGTTCTGCAGCACGGCCTGGACCTGCCCCAGGCGCCGGGCGAAAGGTGCGCGTGCGGCGGTCCCCTCGTCGTCCGCACCATAGGCATAGGCGCCCCAGTTCAGGTAGGCCTCGGCCAGGTCTTCGCGGGTCTGCCACAGGCGGCCGTCTATGGCCCCTTGCACCCCGGCGCCATAGGCACCGGGCTTGGCGCCGAAGATACGCCAGCCCGCCTCGCGGGCGGCCTGCTCGGCAGGCACGCCCTCGGCCAGCAGTTGCGCCTGTTCGGCACGGACCTTGGCTGCCAGCGGGTTGAGATCGTCGGGCTCGTCGAGCGCCGCCACGGCCTGCACGGCCGCATCGAACAGGCGCAACAGGTTGGCGAAGGCATCACGAAAGAACCCGGACACCCGCAAGGTCACGTCCACCCGCGGGCGATCGAGCAGGCTCAATGGCAGAATCTCGAAATCGTCCACCCGCTGGCTGCCGGTGGCCCACACCGGGCGCACACCCATCAGCGCCATGGCCTGGGCGATGTCGTCGCCGCCGGTACGCATGGTCGCCGTGCCCCAGACCGACAGGCCCAGCTGGCGCAGGTGATCGCCATGGTCCTGCAGGTGCCGCTCGAGAATCAGGTTGGCGGAGGCGAAGCCGATGCGCCAGGCAGTGGTGGTCGGCAGGTTACGCACGTCCACGGAAAAGAAGTTGCGCCCGGTGGGCAACACGTCGAGGCGCCCGCGGCTGGGTGCCCCGCTCGGCCCGGCGGGCACGAAACGGCCCGACAATGCGCTGAGCAGGCCGTGCATTTCGGCCGGTCCGCAGGCATCCAGACGCGGTGCCACGGTGTCGCACAGGTGGCCCAGGATGAGTTGCACGTCGCTCCAGCCTTCGCCCAGTTCCAGCGGACCGTTCAAGGCCTGCTCGATCAGCTGGGCGGCATACAGTTCGAGCCGTTCGCGGCTGTCGCCGGCACTGCGCCAGGGCTCCTCGCTGATCGCGGCCAGGGCCGTCGGCCGTGGTCCGTCCCAAGGTGCGCCGAGGTCGCAGTCGAGCGGATCGAAACCCAGCTCGAAAGCCTTGGCCAATGCTCGCAGCACACTGGCCTGGGCGCCGCGGCCGTCGCCCCGAGGAATGCGCAGCAGTGCCAGCAGGGTATCGGCACGCAGGCGACCCTGGGGCGACTCGCCGAACACGTGCAGCCCATCGCGTATCTGCGACTCCTTCAAGTCGCACAGGTAGGTGTCCAGGCGCGGCAGCCACACCGCCGCTTCGGCACCCTCGGCCATCTGCAGCTCGTGATCGATGCGGGTTTCGCGCACCAGCGCCAGAATGTCCTGTTCCAGGGCCTGGGCGCGGCGCGGATCGAGCATCTGCGCGTCGTAGTACTCGTCGGCCAACAGTTCCAGATCGCGCAGCGGCCCGTAGGTCTCGGCGCGGGTCAGCGGCGGCATCAGGTGGTCGATGATCACCGCCTGGGTGCGCCGCTTGGCCTGGGCGCCCTCACCCGGATCGTTGACGATGAACGGGTAGATATTCGGCATCGGCCCCAGTACCGCATCGGGCCAGCACTGCTCGGACAGCCCGACGCCCTTGCCCGGCAGCCATTCCAGGTTGCCGTGCTTGCCCACGTGGATCAGTGCATCGGCGCCGTAGGTGTGGCGCAGCCAGAAATAGAACGCCAGGTAACCATGGGGCGGCACCAGATCGGGGTCGTGGTAGACCGCGCTGACGTCCACCTGGTAACCCCGCGCCGGCTGGATGCCGACGAAGGTCAGGCCCATGCGCAGACCGGCGATCATCATGCGGCCGTTACGGCACATGGGGTCGGCACCTGGCTCGCCCCAGCGCTCGCGCACGGCGGTCTGATTGGCCGCCGGCAGCAAGGCGAAGGCGGCGAGGTAGTCGTCCAGCGCCATGCTCTGGGCACAGGGGCGCAGGTCCAGTTGCTCCAGATCGTTGGTCACGCCGCCGAGCAGCAGGTGAATCAGCGCCGTACCGCTGTCGGGTAGATCGGCCACCGGATAGCCCTGCTGCTGCATCGCGCGCAGGATGTTCAGCGCCGCAGCCGGAGTGTCGAGGCCGACGCCGTTGCCGATTCGGCCATCGCGGGTCGGATAGTTCGCCAGCACCAGGGCGACACGCTTGTCGGCATTGGGCAGACGCGCCAAAGCGGCCCATTTGCGCGCCAGTTCGGCGACGAAATCCATGCGCTCGACATGCGCCGTGTAGCACACCACATCGCTCTGGCTGCGCTCGTTGTGCCAGGCCAGGTCCTTGAAGCTGATGGCCCGGCTGATGATGCGCCCGTCCAGCTCCGGCAAGGCAATGTGCATGGCCAGGTCGCGCGCGCCCAGACCCTGCTCGCTCGCCTGCCACAATGCCTGGTTGTCTTGCGCGCAGATGGCCTGGATCACCGGAATGTCACGGCGAAACGGCCGCAGGTGCGGTGCTTCCGGGCTGGACTGGGCAAAGCCGGTGGTGTTGAGAATGATCGCGGCACCCGCCTCGTCCATCCAGTCCTGCACCTGCGCCAGGCATGCAGCTTCCTTGAGGCTGGCCACGGCGATCGGCAACGGATTGAGCCCGGCCGCCTGCAGCCTGGCACAGAAGGTGTCGACGAAACCGGTGTTGGCCGCCTGCAGGTGCGAGCGATAGAACAGCAACGGCACCACAGGCCACTGCGCTTGCCACTGCGTCTGCCAGTAGGCCAGGTCGGCGGTCGGTTGCGTCGGATGGTAGATGACCGTGCGCGGCAGCGTCTGAGGCGCTTCGCACGGTTCGGTGCGTCCGAACCAGGTATTTCCGAGGTAGCCGAACAGGTTGCGTGCGTTTTCCATACCGCCCTGGCGCAGGTACTGCCACAGGCGGTCGGCTTGCTCGGCAGGCACCGTACAGCGCTCGGCCAGTTCGGGATCGGGGCGATCGCAGCCTGGCACCAGGATAACCTGCACGCCCCGCTCGGCCAGCTGCATCAACTGCTCGACGCCGTAGCGCCAGTAGCCGATGCCGCCGTGCAGGGAAATCAGAATGACCTTGGCGTGGCGCAGCACCTGGTCGACGTAGAGGTCGACCGAAGAATGATTCTGCACCTGCATGGGGTTGGCCAGGCGCAGGCTCGGGTAGTCGGCCGGCAGACGCTCGCTGGCCTCGGCCAGCAAGGCCAGGTGCGAATCGCCGCTGCAGAGGATGACCAGTTCGGCGGGCGTCTGGCCGAGGTCGGCGATGCTGTCGTCCGGCACGAAGCCGCCGGGTTGGGTCCTCAGCAGGTGCATCGGTCAGGCTTCCAGCGCGGCGCGCAGTTGCGCTTGCAGCGACGCTGCATCCAGTTCCTGACCGATCAGCACCAGGCGCGTGCTGCGCACTTCGTCTGCGCCCCAGGCACGATCGAAGTGCTTGTCGAAACGCGTGCCCACGCCCTGGATCAGCAGGCGCATCGGCTTGCCCGGAATGGCCGCGAAGCCCTTGACGCGCAGGATGCCGTGTTGGACCACGGCAGCGTTGAGCGCCTGCAGCAGCTTGGCTTCTTCGGCCTGCGGCAGCTCGATGGAGATCGAATCGAAGGCGTCGTGATCGTGCTCGTCGTGGTCGTCGCCTTCATGGTGGTCGTGGTGGGTCTTGCGGCCGTCGATGTGTTGCTCGGACTCTGCGCCCAGGCCCAGCAGTACCGCCAGCGGCAAACGGCCACTGCTGGCCTCGACCACCTTCACTGCCGCCGGCAGTTCCTCGGCGACCTCGGCGCGCACCGCAGCCAGGGCGTCTGCGTCGATCAGGTCGGCCTTGTTCAGAATGACCAGATCGGCGCTGGCCAACTGGTCGGCGAACAGCTCGTGCAGCGGCGATTCATGGTCCAGGTTGGGATCGAGCTTGCGCTGGGCATCGACCTGCTCGGGGAAGGCTGCGAAGGTACCCGCCGCCACGGCCGGGCTGTCGACCACGGTGATGACCGCATCGACCGTGCAGGCGCTGCGGATTTCCGGCCATTGGAAGGCCTGGACCAGCGGCTTGGGCAAGGCCAGGCCGCTGGTTTCGATGAGGATGTGATCGAGGTCGGCGCGCCGTGCCACCAGCTCGCGCATGACCGGGAAGAACTCTTCCTGCACGGTGCAGCACAGGCAGCCGTTGGCCAGCTCGTAGACCCGGCCATTGGCTTCTTCTTCGGTACAGCCGATGGTGCACTGCTTGAGGATCTCGCCGTCGATGCCCAGCTCGCCGAATTCGTTGACGATCACGGCGATGCGTCGGCCCTGCGCGTTGTCGAGCATATGGCGCAGCAAGGTGGTCTTGCCCGAGCCGAGAAAGCCGGTGACGATGGTGACGGGTAGTTTGGACAGCGTTTTCATCGGGTCGCCCTGATTGCGCGGCAGGGCACGAGACGAGCGCCGCAACGGCAGGCGCCAGCATTCGTCACCGGATCACCCCGCCCGGTTGAATAGGAAAGAACAGTCGAGGCAGGTCTCCTGGCTCGCGATGCCGGCCATTCTGGCCCAGGCTGCGGCGCCTTCCCGCGAGCGTTCGCAGTGGCCTTGGCGCAGCCTTCATCGCTTACAGTTGCGGGGGCAGCCGCGGCTTGGACCGCGTTCCCGTCTTAGCTCTGCTGGGCAGAGAACCTCGAACGCGCAAGGCTACCACAGGGCACGGGACGTGTCAGTGATACGGCTCAGACCCGATAGCGCACATGGGGGCGGCCGCCGGCCAGGCTAACCTCGGCGTGAACGCCATAGACCTCGGCGATCAGCCGCTCGGTCAAGACCAGCGCCGGCGCACCGCTGGCAACCAGACGGCCGCCCTTGAGCACGACCAGCACGTCGCAGAACATCGCCGCCAGGTTCAGATCATGAATCGCCATCACGCAGGTCAACGGCAGGTTCTGAATCAGTTGCAGCAATTCCAGCTGGTGCTGGATGTCGAGGTGGTTGGTGGGCTCATCGAGCAGCAGTTCGCTGGGCTGCTGGGCCAGGGCGCGAGCGATCTGCACCCGTTGCCGCTCGCCGCCGGACAAGGTGTGCCAGCGCCGCTGCGCATGGCCGCTCAGGTTGACCTGGGCCAGGGCCTGGGCAATCGCCAGGTCGTCTTCGCGCAGCCACGGTGCGAACGGCGAGCGGTGCGGCGTGCGCCCCAGGCGCACCACCTCCTGTACGCGAATGTCCACCTCGGTGCTGGCGTGTTGTTCCACCATCGCCACCTGCCGTGCGACCGCTCGCCGCGATACGTCCGCCATGGGCTGATCGTCGAGTGTGACCTGCCCCTGGCTGGGACGCCCGAGCCCGGCCAGCAGGCGCAGCAGCGACGACTTGCCCGAGCCATTGGGGCCGATCAGGCCGACCATGCTGCCGGGCGTGATGGCCAGGCTGACGTCGTCGAGAATCAGCAGCCCACCCGCTTTCCAGCTGACCTGGTGCAGTTGCAGGCTCATGCTCGACGCCTCGCGCGGTAGAGGATCAAGGCAAACGCCGGGGCGCCGACCAGGGCCGTGACCACCCCGATGGGCAACACCTGGCCGGGCACGATGATGCGCGCGACGATATCGGCCAGCACCATGAAATTGGCGCCGATCAGCACCGAGGCGAGCAACAGCCGGACGTGGCTGGGCCCCACCAGAAAGCGCGCAATGTGGGGCACCACCAAACCGACGAAACCCACTGCGCCGACGATGCTGACCATGGTCGCAGTGATCAGCGCGGTGGTCGCGAACAACACCAGCCGCACCGCGACCACAGGCACGCCAAGGGTGGCGGCAGCGTCTTCGCCGAACACGAAGGCATCCAGCGCCCGCGCGAAGTACAGGCACAGCACCAGGCCCGCCCCGACCACCACCGCGGCCAGACCTACGTCGGGCCAACGCACCCCGCCCAGGCTGCCGAGCAGCCAGAACATCACACTGCGTGCCTGCTCGGCATTGGCCGAGGTCGAGACGATATAGGCCGTCAGCGCATTGAACAGTTGCGATCCGGCGACACCGGCGAGGATCACCTGCGCCGGGCCGCTGCGAGTGCCGGCAGCCAGCAGCAGCACCAGGCCGAACGCCAGGGCCGCACCGAGAAACGCGCCCATGGAAATGCCGATCACGCCGCCGCCCAGCCCAAGCAGCATCACCACCACCGCGCCCGTCGAGGCGCCTGCGGAGATGCCCAGCACGTAGGGTTCGGCCAGCACGTTGCGCAGCAGCGCCTGCAACACCGCGCCGCAGATCGCCAGGCCGGCGCCACAACAGGCGGCAACCAGCGCGCGACTCAGGCGGTATTCCCAAATGATGCCCTGGATGATTCTCGGCACCGGGTAGTCGGCCAGCCCCACGCCATTGAGCAGCGCCTTGCCGACCGTGGCCAGGGCAATGCCCATTTCCCCCACCGACACCGCCAGGGCGATCGACACGCTCAACGTCGCCAGGGCGAGCAGCGCCAACAGGAGGCGCCAGACCCAGCCATCTTCACGCGCCAGGCGCTGGATCAAGGTGTGGCCCGTGTACGCTCGAGGCCGGCAGCGATGTCTTCCACCGCGCGCACGACATCCATGGAGGGGTTCAACGACTGCGCATCGACCACGATGATGCGGCCATTGCGCACGGCATCCAGCTCACGGGTCACCGGGTCGCTGCGCAGGAACGCCAGCTTTTTCTCGACATCGTCGGCCGGGTACAGACGCCGCTGCATGCGCGCGACGACAATGACATCGGGATTGCTCGCAGCGATGCTTTCCCAGCTCACCCCAGGCCATTCCTCGTCACTGTCGACGATGTTGCGCAGGCCCAGCAGACGGTTGATATAGCCGGGCGCGCCGCTCTTGCCGGCCACCCAGGGGTCGCCTTCCAGGCGCGTGCTGGAAAACCAGTACACCACCGACAGCGGTGCGTGCCCGGCGCTGCCCGCTCGCTCGCTGGCTTTCTGGATGCGTGCGTGCAACTGGTCAGTCAGGCGCTCCCCGGCCGGCTCCACATCGAAGATGCTCGCCAGCTCGCGGATTTCCTTGTCCACCAGTGTCATGGAAAACACCTGGCTGCGGCTGCCGTCGGCATTGGAGGTGGCGGTGACTTCCTTGCCGTCGCAGTCACTGGGAGACACATAGGAAGGGATGCCAAGGCTGGCCAGTTGCTCGGGCTTGGCAACTTCGCCGTTGGGTCCGACGTGGTAGGTGTACTGCGCCACCACGATGTCAGGTGCGGTATTGGCCACCGCCTCGAAGCTGGGGGCGTTGTCGGCCAGGCGTGGCACCTGGGCATTGGCCGCGCGCAGAGGCTCGGGCAACGGCCCGAACCAGACCCCGGTGCCCACCATGCGTGGCGCCAGGCCCAGCGAGAGGAGAATTTCGGTGCTGGCCTGCCCCAGGCTGACGGCACGCTGCGGCGCGGCCTGGACGGTCAAGGGCGCGCCGCAGTTGGGCAGCGTCAGTGGATAGTGGGTGGCGGCGTGACTGGCGACGGCAGCGAAGAGACCGACGGCAGCGACGCTGGCGCGGACGAATACGGCAGGAAGATTCATTGCAACTCCTTGGATGGCGCGTCCAACAGATCGAAGAAACCCACAGCAAGGTCTGGCTGACGACATGCAACATGTCGATCACAGTGGCGCGACCGCGCCGGATTCGAACCGGCTTCCTGCTCTGGGCGAAGACAAGCGGCGCAGACGGTAGGCGACCCGTCGGCAAAGATCAAATGGTTTAACCCGCGCAACGCGCTGTGGACACCCCGATTGCCTGCCTAGGGGGCGCCGTCGCGGGGCCGGTCGGTACGGTCCTGCTCGACCACATAGCCCGTGTCTATGCTGACCACCACCGACATGCCGGGGCGCAGCCGATGCGCCCTGTCCTGGTCCGGGTCCACGGTGATGCGCACCGGAATGCGCTGGGCGATCTTGACGAAGTTGCCGGTGGCATTGTCGGCCTGCAACAGGCTGAACTCCGAGCCGGTGGCCGGTGAGATGCGCTGTACATGGCCGCGCAGGCGCAGGTGGTCGAGGGCATCGACGGTGAAGCTCACCGGTTGGCCGATGCGCACATCGGCCATCTGGGTTTCCTTCATGTTGGCCATGACCCACAGCGTATCGGGAACCAGCGCCATCAGTTGCGCACCGGAATTCACATAGGCCCCCAGGCGCACGCCGACCTGCCCCAGCTGGCCGTCGCGCGGCGCCAGGATGCGCGTGTTGTCCAGATCGATGCGTGCCAGCTCTACCGCGGCTTCGGCGTTGGCGACGTTGGCGGCCAGCGAGTCACGGTTGACGATCACCGTCTGCAGGTCTTCGCGGGCAATGGCCAGCGCAGCCTTGGCCTGTGCCACCGAGGCCAGCGCCTGGGCGTTGGCAGCGCGGGTCACATCGAGCTCGCGGCGCGACACCGAGCCGTCGCTGATCAGGTTCTGGTTGCGGCCCAGATCGGCAGCGCCCTTGCGCGCCTGCGCTTCGCTGTCCGCCACCGCCGCCTGGCGCTGGGTAATAGTGGCTTCGGCACTGCGGCGCTGTTGCAGGTTGTTGGCCAAGGCGGTCTTCTGCACCCGGACCTGCGCCAGCGCCTGGTTCAGGCGCTGGCGGTAGATACGGTCGTCCAGGCGTACCAGCAGGTCGCCTGCCTTGACGAACTGGAAGTCCTGTACCGGCACTTCGAACACATAGCCTGCCAGTTGCGGCCCGATGATCGTCACCTGGCCACGCACCAGGGCATTTTCGGTACTTTCGATGTGGCTGCTGAACGGAGGCAGTTGCCAGGCGTACAGCACGATCGCCACCCCCACCAACGCGATGCTGGCGAAAATCAGGCTGGACAGTACCCGCACCCGCCGCGAACGCGGTTCGGTGGCCGCTGGATTGGGCGGTGGGGTCTGGCCTTCGGGCGTGGCGGCGATGGCATTGGTGGTCGTGGACGTCGGTTCGGTCATGAAGTGCTGGCGCCGCTGGTGGATACGGTAGGTGTCGCGGCGGTGGTCACCGCCCGGGTGGTGCTCATCAGCCACAGACTGCGGACGAAGATCCACAGCATGGTCAATACGGCAATGATGCAGATCAGCATGAAGACATCGTTGTAGGCCATGACGTTCGCCTCGCGCGTGGCGGCCGTCGCCAGCGCACGGGTGCCCAAAGTGGCCCGCAGGGCCGGGTCGGCGATGTGCGCCAGGTAGCTGGCGGCAGCATTGCTGACCCGCGCCTGGACCAGCGGGTCCATGAGGGTCAGGTGCTCGACGATCATGCTCGAATGGTATTTCTCGCGGACGATCTGGAACGTGCCCAGCAACGCGGCGCCGATCAACCCGCCCAAATTGTTGCAGATACCGAACAGCACCGAGAAGCTGACCAGTTTGCGCGGGTTGGTCAACACGTGGCGCATGCCCAGCACCATGGTCGGGCCCAGGAAAAACGTGCCACCGAAGCCCAGAAGGAACTGGCTGACGTACATATTGGCCGGACGCGTCAGGTTGCTGGAGAAACTGTCCATGGCCGAACCCACCGCCATCAGCGCCAGGGCAATGATCAGTGGCATGAACAGATGCTCGGGGTTGATGGTCCAGGCACTCACGGCCAGCCCCGCCACCGCGCCGAAGAGCATCACGCAATAAAGGGTGCGCATCTGCTCCTGGCCCATGTTCAACGCTTGCAACAGACCGACCGCCCCGGTGGACTGCTCCGACAGCACCATGCGCGTCAGAATCACTGCCAGGGCCAGGCGGATGGCGACACTGCTGCCCAGCCAGCGGGTCATCAACATCGGGTTGCTGCGATTGTGTTCCACCGCCAGGCCACCGAGGATCAGGACGATGGCCCCAGCCGAGGCCCAGCCTATCCAGGGTGCCTCCAGCCACCAGTCGATCCGGCCCAGGGACAGCACCGCGCAGAGCAGCGCAATGCCAGATGCAAGAATCGCGAAAATGAGGAAATCCAGCGGTTCGAAGGTCTTGAAGCGGTCGCCCGGCGGCAGTTTGAGCAGGAACACGCAACCCAGGGTCAGCAGCGCCATGCCCAATTCGAACAGGTACAGGCCGCGCCATTCGGCGATCTGCAGCAGGTCTTCGGAAAACACCCGCGCCAGTGGCAAGGCCAGCTGCGAGGTGCCCAGGCCCAGCACCAGGGCCTTGAGACGCCACTTGGCAGGAAACGCCTGGATCATGTAGTACAGACCCAGGGAACTCAGCGCCGCCCCGACCATGCCGTGGGCGGCGCGAACGGCAATCGCCGAGCCCAGGTCGTTGACGAACAGATGGCCAAAGGTGACCAGCGCATACAGCATCAGAAACAGTTCGGTGAACGTGCGCAGACCGAACTGCTGGCGGAATTTCACCAGCAGCAGGTTCATCGACACATTGGTCATCACGTAGGCCGCAGGCAGCCAGGCCATCTCCGCCGCCGTGGCGCCGAGCGAGCCCTGCAGGAATTGCAGGTTCGCCACCACCAGCGAGTTGCCGAGGCCGCCGGTCAGTGCCACCAGCAGGCCGACGATACCGAACGCCAGGCGCTTGCGCGTCGAATGCAGAGGCGTCGAGGGAGAGCCCGGCAAGTTCGGCTTTTCGTGGGGCAGCCAATCGCGGCTCGTGTAGCGGGTCATGCGGTGGCCTTGGCGGGGAGCGTAGAAACGACGAAGAAACGACGGAGATTGGGCGCTAGTAAACATCACCGGCGGGGGGCTTGCCAATGCTCGTCGCTGCCATGATTTGACTGCACCCCGGCAGTGACCCAAGCTGAATGCCCCGGCCAAGCCTGCGCCCTTTCGGATACCCGCATGTTCAAACGCGTTCGCCTTCCGCTGACCCTGCTGCTCGTGGCACTGCTGCTGATAGCGCTCTGGTACGCCTGGCGCCCTGCGGCCCATACGGTTCCGGCAGCGCCGCAGCAGGGCTACGGCAAAGCCCTGAGCCAGGCTCGCCATGGTCAGCCGGGCGCCGCACGAGTGCTTTATCAGCAGTTGGCCCGCACCGACCTCAGCGCCGAGCGGCGCGCTGCGCTGTACGCCGAACTGCCCAACTACCCCAGTCCTCAAGCCCTCAAACTCGCCACTGCCGACTTGCAGAGCAAGCTTGTCGACGTGCGCCATGCGGCAATCGATGCAGTCATCGGCCTGGTCCCCGAGAGCCAGCGCAGCGTACTGCTGGGGCCCTTGCTGGAAGACCGTGACGAGTCGATCCGCTTCCACGCCGCGCGGGGGTTGCTCGGCTTGCCAGCCGATGAACTGGGCCTGTATTTCGGCCACCTGGACAAGGTGGTGAACGCCTGGATTGCTGCCCTGCAGGGCCAGACCGACAGCGCTGCCGCCCAACTGACGCTCGCCCGGCTGTACTTGCACGAGAGCGAGCATGTTCAGGCCGAGCAGGCGCTGGCCCGCTATCGCCTGCTCGAGCCCGATGACCTGGAAGCCATTGCAATGCAGGTCGAGCTGTACGAGCACCAGGGCAAAAGTGACCAAGCGCGGCGCCTGCTGGCCGAACAGTTGCTGGTGCATCCACAATCGGCCCTGTTGCAGCAGCAGTTGGGCCTGTGGCTGATGGCCCATGACGAGGATGAATACGCCCTGCTCGCCCTCGCTCGTGCGGTGGAGCTGGCACCGGACAACAATGACTACCGCTATGTACTGGCCACCAACCTGCACGACCTGCAGCAGGTCGAAGCGGCGCAGAAGCAGCTCGAAGAGATCCTGCGTCGTGACCCGGCCAACCGACGCGCACGGGTGTTGCTGATCCAGTACTGGAAAGAAACCGGTCAGCTGCAGAACGTGCAGGTGCTGCTGGCCGAACTCGAGCAGCAGAACGCCGACGACCCCAGCCTGCAGCAGGGGTTGTGAAGTCGCGGCTTTTCCAGGGCCACCCTCGCCCGTTTTTGTCTGAATGAGCTCGGAACCCCGCCCACGGCCCGGTGTCCAGTATCAAGCTGCGTCGCGTTCTGCACTGCAGCCCCTTCCGCTACCCGAGGACACCTTTTTGACGACGGCCAAAGCAGCCACCGGTATCGCCGGGCTGGACGACATTCTTGGTGGAGGTCTGACCCGCTGCCATATCTTTCTGCTCGAGGGTCAACCGGGTGCGGGCAAGACGACGGTAGCCCTGCAGTTCCTGCTCGAAGGCGTTGCGCAGAACGAAACCTGTCTCTACATCACTTTGTCCGAAACCACCAAGGAACTGCGCGAAGGCGCTCGCTCCCACGGCTGGGAACTGGACGAGCGCGTCACCGTGTTCGAGCTGACGCCGCCGGAGTTGGTGCTCGACCTGCAACAGCAGCAGAGCCTGCTCTACAGCAGCGACCTTGAACTGGGCGAAGCGACGCGGCAGATCTTCGACGAAGTCGAACGGGTCAAGCCTTCACGGGTGGTATTGGACAGTTTGTCCGAGGTACGGCTGCTGGCTCAGGGCTCGCTGCGCTATCGGCGGCAGATTCTCGCCATCAAGCACTATTTTGCGCGTTTCAATGCGACCGTCCTGCTGCTCGACGACATGACCAGCGAGCCACTGGACAAGACCCTGCACAGCATCGCCCACGGCGTGATTCGCCTGGAAGAAACCGCGCCGGACTACGGCGCCGAGCGCCGGCGCCTGCGCATCATGAAGTACCGCGGGCAGAAATACCGCGGCGGTTATCACGACTTCACCATTCAGGCCGACGGGATTCACGTCTATCCGCGCTTGGTTGCGGCCGAACATCGCGCCCGCTACGAGCGTACCCAACTGACTTCGGGCATCCCGGAGCTGGACGCCCTTCTGGGCGGCGGCGTCGAGAACGGTTCGAGCACTTTGATCATCGGCCCCGCGGGTACCGGCAAATCGCTCATTTCCATGGTTTTCGCCGCTGCGGCCGTGGCCCGTGGCGAAAAAGTCGCGCTGTTCATCTTCGACGAAGAGCTCAGCTTGCTGTTCGAGCGCATGAAAAACCTGGGCATCGATCTGGAAGCCTATCAGCGCAGTGGCAAGATGGTCATCCAGCAGGTGGACGCCGCTGAACAGTCGCCGGGCGAATTTGCCCACATGGTCCGCACCAGCGTCATCCTGCACGACATCAAGACAGTGGTGATCGACAGCATCAATGGCTACCACGCCGCGATGATGGGCGAAAGCACACCCGTGCTGCACATCCATGAGCTGCTGCTGTACCTCAACCGCCTGGGCGCCTCGACCTTCATGACCGTGGCCCAACAGGGGCTGGTCGGCGACATGAAGGCGCCAGTGGACATCACCTACCTGGCCGACACCGTCATTCTCCTGCGCTACTTCGAGGCGCTGGGCAACGTGCGGCGTGCGGTGTCGGTGATCAAGAAGCGCTTTGGCGGCCACGAGAACACCATTCGCGAATACAAGATCAGCAGCCAGGGCATGAAGGTCGGTGAGCCACTGAGCGCTTTCCAGGGGGTGTTGCGCGGTGTCCCGACCTACGTCGGCGAAGCCCGTCCCCTGCTTGAAGCAGATGATCAGTGAAGATGTCGATACCCACATCGGAACGAGTGCTGGTGCTTGCCCCCATGGGACGCGACAGCCAGGTGGCCCTGCAGATTCTCGGACAGGCAGGTATTCAAGGCATCGCCGTGGCAGACGTCGACGATCTCTGTACGCACTTGCAGCGCGAAGGCGCAGGTGTCTGCATTGTCGCCAACGAAGCGCTGTCCGAAGCCAGGATGCAGCCGTTGCTGGTGTACCTGAGCCAGCAGCCGGCCTGGTCCGACTTGCCGATCGTGCTGATGACCCATCAACGCGCGGCCGATCAGGCGCAGTCCATGCTGCTCGCTGCGCGCCTGGGCAACGTCACGTTCGTGGAACGCCCGTTTCACCCGCTGACGTTGATCAGCCTGGCCAAGACGGCCATTCGGGGTCGGCGCCGTCAATATGAAGCGCGTGACCGTCTGCTGGACCTGAGCGAAAGTGAACAGCGTTTGCAGCACGCCATGAGTGCCGGGCGCCTGGGAGCCTGGGAGCTGACCTGCAACCCGTTGCAGTTGAACTGCTCGGACCGGACCCGCACCCACTACGGCATCGAGCCCAGCACCCGTTTCGACTACTCAGACTGGCTGCTCTGCGTGCATCCGGGCGATCAGGCCATGATGCAGGAGGCGCTGATCAACAGCCTGCAGCTGGGCGCCGACTTCGCCTTGCAGTTCCGCAACAGCTGGCCTGACGGTTCAGTGCATTGGGTGGACATGCGCGCCCGCGCCATTCCCGACAGGCAAGGACGCATCCAGGCACTGGTCGGGGTTACCACCGATATCACCGAACAGAAAGCCGCCGAACAACAGTTGCGTGAACTCAACGGCAATCTGGAACAGCAGGTCGAGGAACGCACGGCCCAGGTACGGATCAACGAAGAGGCCCTGCGCCAGGCGCAGAAAATGGAAGCGGTGGGCCAGTTGACCGGTGGCATAGCCCACGACTTTAACAACATGCTCACCGGCATCATCGGCAGCCTGGAGCTGATGCGCCGACGCCTGAGCCGCAATCAGCTCGACGACCTGCCCAAGCTGATCGACATGGGTATCAGCTCGGCCAACCGCGCTGCATCCCTCACTCACCGCTTGCTGGCGTTTTCCCGCCGCCAGTCACTGGATTCCAAGCCAGTCCAGGTGAACGGACTGGTGCAGTCGATGGAAGAACTGCTGCACCGCAGCCTCAATGAAAGCATTGCGCTGCGCATGCACCTGGATCCTGAACTGTGGATAGCCGAGGCGGACCCCCATCAACTGGAAAGTGCCCTGCTCAACCTGGTGATCAATGCCCGCGATGCCATGCCAGGGCGTGGCGAAGTGATCGTCGAAACGGCCAACCGGCACCTCGATGAAAGCTTTACCAGTGCGCACCAGAACCTGGCACCGGGCGACTACATCCTGCTCAGCGTGAGCGACACCGGGTCGGGGATGGACCAGGCCGTGATCAATCGCGCATTCGATCCATTCTTCACCACCAAGCCCATTGGCCAGGGCACTGGCCTGGGCCTGTCGATGATCTACGGGTTCAGCAAGCAGTCGCGGGGCCACGTGGCGATCCAAAGCACCCCCGGCCAGGGCACCACGGTGCAGCTCTACCTGCCGCGCTGCTATGCCTCGCAACTGCCCCAGGCCACTGCGCCGGTGATCGAATCGCCGATGGCCACCAATGGCGAAACGGTTTTGATCGTCGAGGATGACCATGCCGTGCGCAGCCTGGTGTGCGAAGTCCTGCGCGAATTGGGTTACTGCTATCTGGAGGCAGCCGATGCCAGCGCCGCGCAGCCGATCCTGGCGTCCGGGCAGCGCATCGACCTGCTGATCAGCGACGTCGGCCTGCCCGGCATGAACGGTCGGCAACTGGCCGAAGTCGCGCGCCATCTGCGGCCGGGACTCAAGGTGCTGTTCATCACCGGCTATGCCCAGCACGCCGAGGTGCGCGCCGGCTTTCTCGATGACGGCATGCAGATGATCACCAAGCCGTTCGCGTTCGATGTGCTCACGGCCAAGGTGCGGGAGATGTCCCAGGCCTGAATCAGCGCTTGGGCTTGGTCCGCACGTCGTTGAAGCACGGCATTCTGGCGTCCACTCGATCCGAGGCGCGGGCGCCTGGTTTGGCAGCGGTTTCCACATACCAATAGCAGCTGTGGATGGCCCGGGTGATCCCGACATAGGCCAGGCGCAGCGCTTCCTCGTGCTGGGCACTGTCGTAGCCGTCCACCTGCCCCGCCTGAGCCAAGCCCGCCAGGGCATAGACCTGGTTCTTGTAGGGCGAGCGACTGGCATACTGGCAATCGCCCAGCAGAAATACCGCGTCGGCCTGCAGACCCTTGGCGCTGTGGAACGTGAGCTGGCGCAAACGACGCTGCTCGGCTGGCAACGCTTGATCTGCCTGCAACAGGCCCTGGATATGCTCGGCCAAAGCCTGGCGGTCACTGTTGCGACGGTAGAGCACCAGAATCGAGTCGCCTGCAGCGTGATGCTCGGCGGCGCGGCGCGCCAGATCGGCAAGGTCTCGACTCAAGAGAATCACAGGCGATGGCTCGCGATCGAATACGCGGCGGGCCAGAGCCTTCTTGCCGGGTATGGCCGGTGCCGCCGCCACGATATGCTCGGCGGCGTCGATGATCGCCTGATGGCTGCGGTAGTTGTCGATCAGCAGTACACGCGTGTGCTTGTGAGCGCTGAAGGTGCGGTTGAACTGCATGAAGTAGCTTGGGTTACTGCCGCGCCAGCCATAGATCGACTGCCAGTCGTCGCCAACGCACATCAGCGAGCTGTGCTGCGCGGCTCGCTCACCGGCCAACGCGGTGCTGCGGCGCAGGATTTCCGCAAGGCTGGCCCTCAACCAGCCCACGATCTGTGCGGAAATGTCCTGGAATTCATCGACGAGCAGATGGGACATGGGGCGCAGTGCGTCGTCAGGCAGTTGGCTGACCCGCGAGCCTGGCCCTTCGCCAAGCAAGGCGAACATGCGATTGAACAGCATGACTGGCGGCGTCTGGTTGTGCAGATGCGCTTCGAGTGCCGGCCAGAACAGGCGCAAGGCCGCGAAAAAGTCCGCTTCGGAATCTCCGGCGTTCCAGCTCATCCGGTCGATGGCGTCGACGACCTGCAATCCGAGGTTCTCGATGAAGGTCGCGGCAGCCACGAAACAGTCCAGCAGCGGCGCCGGGGCGAGTTCGCCGGGCAACTGGTATTCGAACCCGGGCCCGGTCAACCCTTTGCTGTTCAAGGCTGCCAAAGCCTTCTTGGCATCGGAAGGATTATCCAGCCATATCAGTGGCTTATCACAGAAAGCTTGAAACAGGGTGCGCTTGACTGCCCATTCGCCCCAGATTGGAATCTTGGCCGTGGGCCGGGTGAGTTGGGCATCGGTACCGGGTTCGAACCCTAACACGACCCAGGTGTTCAACCGTGCAATGTAACCATGCGCATGAAAGGTAAAACCTTTTATATCAATGGCTTGTCGATCTATCTTGATCCCCTTTATAGGCCAGGCATCCTGCGCACGCCAGTGTTCTTCGATCAAGTCACACAGTTCGGCGTCGCGAGCGCTGGCCAGGCTGAGGGCTTTGAGCCGCTTCTGCACATCGGGATCCTGCGGGTCCAGCTTGCGCAGTTGGGCGGCGCTCGCGCGCAAGCTGCCGATGTGACCACTGAACGAAGGATCGCTACTCATCAGGCTGCGATAGCATTCGTTCATCAACTGACGCTGGGTGTCGTTGAGCCGCAGTTGGAACGGATTCGCTTCTTCGCTACCCGTTGCGGCCGCCCCGAGGTTTTCGAAAGCGCGCACCTCAGCCAGCCCAGGCAGCGCGTGAATCAGCGGCAGAACCAGGGAATGATAGGTTCTGACCACTTCACGTACTTTCTCGAATACGTAAGGTACTTCCCACATATCAAATACTTGGCACAACTTCTTGATAAAGTCTCGACGTGATTCCCGGGTGAAGGTCACCACGCTCAGGCTGTCGAGTTCGAAGCCTATGTAGTGGTGCAGCACCAGTACCCGCAGTACCAGCGATGTAGATTTGCCTGCACCTGCGCCAGCCACCACGCAGGTGGCGGGTGTCGTGCTGAAGATCATTTTCCACTGCGCGGCGCTCGGCTGGGCGTGTTCGGGCAAGCATGCAGCGACGTCAGCCTTAATGGTTTTCTTCAGTGCTGGCGTCAGCTCGAGCTGCCAGGGCGCGAAGAGCAACGGCTGTGGCGTTTGTGAGTTGACGGGTTTTTTCGGCGCGCGGGGTGGCCGTTTCGACTGTGACTCGGGGGGTGGTTCGACAGGCGGGGCCGGCGCGGTAGCTTCTGTGAGCGGCGTGTGAAACCAGGCGTCACGCTGCTGCGAGCGCAGCCAACGCCAGCCCCGGGCGATCAGGCCTGGGGCTTGACGGTCTTTGTCGGTAGGTTGCGATGACACGAAAACTCCTGGGCATATCGCGAGGACCGCAATATACCAAAGATCCCACCTTCAAACGCTGCACACCCTCCGTAGCAGCGGCGCAAGCCGCGTCGGCGGCCTGTGCGGTGTACCTGACCCACCGCAGCGCCCTCTTCGCGGCCGATGACCGCTCCTACGCGATATCGAATTCCCTGTAGGAGCGGTCCGTGGCCGCGAACCGGGCGACTCGGTCTATCAGATACTCCGCAGCGCCCCCTTCGCGGCCGATGACCGCTCCTACGCGATACCGAATTCCCTGTAGGAGCGGTCCGCGGCCGCGAAACGGGCGACTCGGTCTATCAGATACTCCGCAGTGCCCTCTTCGCGGCCGATGACCGCTCCTACGCGATACCGGATTTCCTGTAGGAGCGGTCCGCGGCCGCGAAACGGTCGACTCGGTGTAGCAGAAACTCCGCACCGCCCCCTTCGCGGCCGATGACCGCTCCTACGAGATGCCGGATTTCCTGTAGGAGCGGTCCGCGGCCGCGAAACGGGCGACTCGGTCTATCAGATACTCCGCAGCGCCCCTTCGCGGCCGATGACCGCTCCTACGCGATACCGAATTCCCTGTAGGAGCGGTCCGTGGCCGCGAACCGGGCGACTCGGTCTATCAGATACTCCGCAGCGCCCCCTTCGCGGCCGCGAAACGGGCGACTCGGTCTATCAGATACTCCGCAGTGCCCTCTTCGCGGCCGATGACCGCTCCTACGCGATACCGGATTTCCTGTAGGAGCGGTCCGCGGCCGCGAAACGGGCGACTCGGTCTATCAGATACTCCGCAGCGCCCCTTCGCGGCCGATGACCGCTCCTACGCGATACCGAATTCCCTGTAGGAGCGGTCCGTGGCCGCGAACCGGGCGACTCGGTCTATCAGATACTCCGCAGCGCCCCCTTCGCGGCCGCTGACCGCTCCTACGCGATACCGAATTCCCTGTAGGAGCGGTCCGCGGCCGCGAAACGGTCGACTCGGTCTATCAGATACTCCGCAGTGCCCTGTTCGCGGCCGATGACCGCCACCACGGGAGGTGCGTGCGGGATCAACCGATGGCGGAATCCACCAGCACCTGCGCTTCGGCTACCAGACGCTGCAGATGCGCCTCGTCGATGAAGCTTTCGGCGTAGATCTTGTAGATGTCTTCGGTACCCGAGGGACGCGCGGCGAACCAGCCGTTGGCCGTGATGACTTTCAAGCCACCGATGGCCTGCCCATTGCCTGGCGCATGGCTGAGAATCTGCTCGATCGGCTCACCGGCCAATTCCGTGGACTTCACCTGCTCGGGCGACAGCTTGCTCAAGGCCGCCTTCTGCTGCGGGTTGGCCTTGGCCTCGACGCGCGTAGAGAACGGCTCGCCCAGGCTCTGGGTCAGCGCTTCATACGCCTGACTTGGATCGCGGCCCGTACGTGCGGTCATTTCAGCGGCCAACAGGGCCGGGATCAACCCGTCCTTGTCGGTGGTCCACACACTGCCATCCATGCGCAGGAACGACGCGCCGGCGCTCTCCTCACCGCCGAACCCCAGCGAGCCATCGAACAGACCGTCGGCGAAATACTTGAAGCCCACCGGCACTTCATGCAGACGACGCCCCAGGCGCGCAGTGACGCGGTCGATCATGCCGCTGCTGACCACGGTCTTGCCCACGGCCGCGTCGGTGCGCCACTGCGGACGGTTCTGGAACAGATAGTCGATGGCCACCGCCAGGTAGTTGTTGGGTGCCAGCAACCCGCCCGTCGGGGTGACGATGCCATGACGGTCGTGATCGGGATCGCAGGCAAAGGCCACGTCGAAGCGATCCTTAAGACCGATCAGCCCCTGCATGGCGTAGCTGGACGATGGGTCCATGCGAATCTGGCCGTCCCAGTCCACGCACATGAAGCGGAAGGTGGCATCGACTTCGGTGTTCACCACCTGCAGGTCGAGCTGATAGTGCTCGGCAATGGCCGACCAGTAGCGCACACCTGCCCCACCCAGCGGATCCACACCCAAGCGCAGGCCGGCCTTGCGGATAACGTCGAAGTCGATCACGTTGACCAGGTCGGCCACGTAGTGACCGATGTAGTCGTGCCGGTGAGTCGTGGCAGCCTTCAGCGCCTGCTCGTGAGGCATGCGCTTGACCCCGCGCAGGTCATCGGCAAGCAGCTCGTTGGCCTTGGCTTCGATCCACTTGGTCACGTCACCGTCGGCCGGGCCGCCATTGGGTGGGTTGTACTTGAAACCACCGCTTTGCGGCGGGTTGTGCGACGGCGTGATGACCACACCGTCCGCCAGGCCGCTGCTGCGCTCACGGTTGTAGCAGATGATCGCGTGGGAGACCGCCGGTGTCGGGGTGTATTCGTCGTCCTTGGACAACATCACCTGCACGCCATTGGCGGCGAACACTTCAAGGGCGCTGGCACCTGCCGGGGTCGACAGCGCGTGGGTGTCGATGCCGACGAACAGTGGGCCGTCGATCCCCTTGCTGCTGCGGTAGAGGCAGATCGCCTGGCTGATCGCCAGCACATGGGCCTCGTTGAAGCTCAAGTCGAACGAGCTGCCACGGTGCCCCGAGGTCCCGAACGCCACACGCTGAGTGGGCTCGCTTGCATCCGGCTGGGCGGTGTAATAGGCCGTGACCAGACGCGGGATGTCGATCAGCAGCTGGGCTGGAGCAGGTTTGCCCGCAAACGGACTGAGCTTCATGCAAAAACCTCTAGTGTAGGTACCGAAACGAAGAATGACAGTTTAGTGGCACTTCGACACTGGAGGTAGCTATTTGATTCCCTTTTTTGACGCTTCTTTTGTCGAACCGACCGGCAGCAGGTTGCCTGCTGCCCTTCGAGACGCCTGATCAGGTGATCGGCGCGGGGTTGAACAAGGTGATGTCGTTGTGCAGGCGATAGCGCTCGGCCCACGTCTGTTTTTCACCGCTGGCCACGGCCAGGTAGTAATGGAACAGCTCCCAGCCCAGCTCCTCGATGGTCGCCCGCCCGGTGGCAATGCGCCCGGCGTCGATATCGATGAGGTCGGGCCAGCGCTCGGCCAGCTCGGTGCGGGTGGACACTTTCACCACCGGCGTCATTGCCAGGCCGTACGGGGTCCCGCGGCCCGTGGTGAACACGTGCAGGTTCATCCCGGCAGCCAGCTGCAGCGTGCCGCAAACGAAGTCGCTGGCCGGCGTGGCGCAGTAGATCAGGCCTTTGCGGTTGACCCGTTCGCCCGGACCGAGCACACCGTTGATGGCGCTGCTGCCCGATTTGACGATCGAACCCAGCGACTTCTCGACGATGTTGGACAAACCGCCTTTCTTGTTCCCCGGTGTGGTGTTGGCACTGCGGTCCGCCGCACCGCGTTCCAGATAATTGTCGTACCAGTCCATCTCGCGCACGAGCTGGGTTGCCACTTCGTGGGTTTCGGCCCGCGAGGTGAGCATATAGATGGCATCGCGCACCTCGGTGACTTCGGAGAACATCACCGTGGCCCCGGCGCGAACCAGCAGGTCGGAGGCGAAGCCCAGGGCCGGGTTGGCGGTGATCCCGGAAAACGCATCGCTACCACCACACTGCATGCCCAGGATCAGCTCGCTGGCGGGCACCGTTTCGCGACGCCGACGGTCCAGCTTGGCCAGCCGCGTCTCGGCCAGCGCCATGATCTGCTCGACCATTTCACCGAAGCCATGCCCGGAGTCCTGCAGGCGGTATAGCCACGGCTCGCTCAGGTCTACCGAGGGATCGTCCTCGTGCATAACCTGCCCGGCCTGCAACTTTTCGCAACCCAGGCCGATCACCAAGGCTTCGCCACCCAGGTTCGGGTTGCGCGCCAGGTTGCGCACGGTGCGAATCGGAATGTAGGCATCGCGCGCATTGATGGCCACGCCGCAGCCGTAGCTATGGGTCAGCGCCACCACGTCGTCGACGTGGGGGTACTTGGGCAGCAGCTCTTCGCGAATGCGCTTGACCGCGTGGTCCAGCACTCCGGTCACGCACTGCACCGTGGTGGTGATCCCCAGAATATTGCGCGTACCCACGGTACCGTCGGCATTGCGGTAGCCTTGGAAGGTGAAGCCCTCCAGCGGCGGCAGAGCCGGCGGTACCGCGTCGGACATCGGCAGGCTGTCCAACGGCGGCGCCGAAGGCATGGCCAGTTGGCTTTCCTTGACCCAACTGCCTTGACGGATCGGCTCTAGTGCGTAGCCGATGATCTGGCCGTAACGCACCACAGCGCCGCCTTCGGCGATATCGACGGTGGCAACCTTGTGGCTCTGCGGCACACCTTCGATGACCGTCAGGCCATCGGGAAAACGACTGCCTTCGGCCACGCCCTGATCGTTGACCACGACCACGACGTTATCGTCTGCGTGCAGGCGCACGTAGCGGGGAGAATCGGAATGTTCGATCAATTGCATGGCTTGGCCCTTCCAATCAATTCAGGCTGAATCCAGAGCCGCGTACCGGCAGTGCCGGCCGCGGTCTTGTCGTTGGCTGCAGACGCTTCAGGGACGAGCGGCATTGAGCTGCGGTGCATCGTCGACGACCGGGTCGCCGTTCTCTTCGCGCAGTACCACGCGCTTGATCGGGCCGACGATCACCAGGTAGCTGAACACCGCTACCAGGGCATTGGCACCGACGTAGACCAGCGCGTACTTGAACGAGCCGGTGGCACTGATGATGTAGCCGATCACGATCGGCGTGGTGATGGACGCCACGTTACCGAACATGTTGAACAAGCCGCCGCTGATCCCGGCGATCTGCTTGGGCGAAGTGTCGGACACCACGGCCCAGCCCAGCGCACCCACACCCTTGCCGAAAAACGCCAAAGCCATGAACGCCACCACCATCCATTCGGCCTGCACATAGTTGCAGATCACCATGGTGGTCGACAGCATCAGGCCGCAGACGATCGGCGTCTTGCGCGCGAAGGTCAGGGAGTGGCCGCGACGCAGCAGGCTGTCCGAGATGACCCCGCCCAACACGCCACCGATGAAGCCGCAGATGGCCGGCAGCGAGGCAATGAAGCCTGCCTTGAGGATGGTCATGCCGCGTTCCTGGACCAGGTACACCGGAAACCAGGTGAGGAAGAAGTAGGTGATGCCGTTGATGCAGAACTGCCCCAGGTACACACCAAGCATCATGCGCGTGGTCAGCAGTTGGCGAATGTAGTTCCACTTCGGCTTGGACTTGCCGCCCTTGGCCTGGTCCATGTCCACCAGCCCGCCGTTCTGCTCGATGAACTCCAGCTCTTCGGCGCTGACGCTTGGGTGTTCCTTGGGATTGTGGATGTACTTGAGCCATACGCCCGAAAAGAGGATGCCCAGGCCGCCCATGACCACGAAGACATGCTCCCAGCCCCAGGAGTGCACGATCCAGCCCATCAGCGGAGCGAACAGCACCGTGGCGAAGTACTGCGCCGAGTTGAAGATCGCCGACGCCGTGCCGCGCTCGGCGGTCGGGAACCAGGCCGCAACGATGCGTGCGTTACCGGGAAACGACGGGGCTTCGGCTGCGCCGACCAGAAAGCGCAGCATGAACAGCGCGATCACCGCGTTGGCCATCGGCAGGTAGCCGACGAACCCCTGCATTACCGTGAACAGCGACCAAAGGAAAATGCTCCAGGCGTACACCTTCTTCGAGCCGAAGCGGTCGAGCAACCAGCCACCGGGGATCTGCAGCAGGACGTAAGCCCAACCGAAAGCGGAGAAGATATAGCCGAGGGTGACGGCGTCGATGCCCAGGTCTTTCTGCAGACTGGCACCGGCGATGGAAATGGTGGCGCGATCCGCGTAGTTCAGTGTTGTCACCACGAACAACAGGAACAGGATCATGTAGCGCACATGCGTCTTCTTCGTCGCTGGCATGCGAAGGTACTCCCACGAGTTATTTTTATGCGGGTAGAGGGTATGAAGCCGGGTATTTCAGGTGTCGCTGACTCAGCCGGGCTGCGAGCCATGGCCCTGTAGGACGGAGGAAGTCGGACAACAGCGGGAAGACATCACGTGGATAATCATGGTTGCAGCACCCTGGACGTTGGAATTATTAGGGGACACCGGTCTGTGCCGGTACTGCAGTTACGTTATCGTACAACGCTGATTATATCCATACCTCGGAGATGAATTATTTCCAAAGATGTAGCAATGTGGGCGGGAAGTCATCGTACTACGTTGCAGGCGCTGACTTGGAGGGTCAGATGGACAGATCTTCATGCGCCTTGACCACGCGCGCCCGGCTGTTGGCCAGATGGATGCGCATCGCGGCGCGGGCGGCGTCATAGTCACAGCGGGCGACCGCTTCGAAGATGTGCGCATGTTCGCGAACCAGCCGTTCGTGTTTCTGCTGGCGGTCCAGACGTGCGATGGCCACGGTGTCCAGCCGTGCAC
Source organism: Pseudomonas sp. CFBP 8758 (assembly GCF_014841725.1). NCBI lineage: Bacteria > Pseudomonadati > Pseudomonadota > Gammaproteobacteria > Pseudomonadales > Pseudomonadaceae > Pseudomonas > Pseudomonas sp. CFBP 8758. The sequence goes on from NZ_JACYUK010000008.1 coordinate 171,736, forward strand.
GGGGAAACATGCTGGTGCCGAAATGCGTGATGATGTCGGCGAAATAGCGGTTGTTGGAAGCCTGGGCGATCTGCAGGTGGAACTGGAAGTCGGAGACGATGGACCCGCTGGTGTCGGACGCCTGTTCGAAGCGCTTCAGCGCGTCTTCGATACACGCCAACTGGTCGTCGCTGCGCCGCAGTGCCGCCAACCCCGCCGCTTCGATCTCGAAACTGATGCGCACATCGAGAATGGCGATAACGTCCTGCAGGGTGACGATAGTGGCCGGGTCCAGGCGCGATACGGTCGAACCCGGGACGTTGAGGACGAAGGTGCCGATGCCGCGACGGGTTTCGACGATGCCCGACACCTGCAGGCGGGACAGTGCCTCGCGCACGGTAGCCCGGCTGACACCGCCCACCGCCATCAATTCGAGTTCGGTGGGCAGCTTGTCTCCGGGCTTGACCACACCCTGGCTGATCATCCTGCAGACATCGTCCACCAGGCTCTGGGCCAGGTTGCCCGGCCTGCGACGCGTGATGTCGGCGGTGACGATGTCGTTGCTCATGGCGGCGCGATCATGGCTGGAAAAGGAAAACCGATCATATATCAGCAAGTTGTGTGATGACAGCGCGAACATGCCGCCTTTCGAGGTGTTCGCGGTCGGTGCGGCGCCCTTGAAATATACCTTGAGCCCCCCCTTCCCAACCGCCACGGCAGGCCTAGAATGGCGGCGTGGTCGCGGTCCCCAATAACGCTGTTGCCCCCCCTCCCGAGCCAACATGTCCAAAGCCAATCCCTGCCTTGAGTGCGGCGCCTGCTGCGCGCATTTCCGTGTGTCCTTCTATTGGGGCGAATGTCAGTCTGCGGGCGGCCTGGTGCCTGACGAGCAGGTCATTCAGGTCACCCACAATCGGGTGGCGATGCTCGGCACCGACGCCAAGCCCACGCGCTGCGTTGCCCTCGCCGGCGAGGTGGGCAAGGTCGGAATCGGTTGTACGATGTATGCCCAGCGCTCCAGTACCTGCCGCGAGTTCGATGCTTCCTGGGAACACGGCGAACATAACCCGGCGTGCGACAAGGCGCGTGCGGCTCATGGCTTGCCGCCGCTGCCGGAGCCGGTCATGAACCTCCTCGCCAGCTAGCCGATTCAAGCGCTGCGCTCCGAGTCGATGGCGGCCGGATGCCGTGCGCTTTTGGCCATCGACGGGATTCGGCGTTTAGCAGATAATCGGCCATCATTACGCTATCTCGCCCCATCTCTGTACCAGGAGTTCTTGCATGGCCGCGCTGAACACGCAAACCGTTGACGCTTTCAAATCCCAGCAAAATGCCATTGTCGAGCAGTGGCTCGCAGGCCTTGAAGCCAGCGGAGCGACGCGCAACATCAAGGAAGCCGACCTTCGGCAGCAGAGCAGCGAGCTGCTCAGCCAGTTGATCATCGCCCTGGAAACCAGTCAGACCCACAACATCGCCGGCAGCCAATGGGCCGATGTCCGTCAGGTACTGGAGAAACTGTCCCACAGCCGCGCGCTGCTGGGCCACGACTCGCACCAGACCGCGCACTTCATCTTTGCCCTCAAGCGCCCGCTGTTCGCCGTGCTGCAGGCAGCGTACGCCAGCCATCCGGCCGAGCTTGCCGAGCAGGTGCTGCTGGTCTCGGACCTGCTCGACGGGCTGGGCATGCACACCATCCGCACTTTCCAGAAGTCGCGCGAGATGGTCATCAAGCGTCAGCAGGAAGAACTGCTCGAACTCTCCACCCCCGTCGTCAAGCTGTGGGAAGGGGTACTGGCCCTGCCGATGATCGGCACGCTGGACTCGCAGCGTACCCAGGTGGTGATGGAATCGCTGTTGCAGCGCATCGTCGACACCGGCTCGGAAATAGCCATCATTGATATCACCGGGGTGCCGACGGTCGACACCCTGGTGGCCCAGCATCTGCTCAAGACAGTCACCGCCATTCGCCTGATGGGTGCCGATTGCATCATCAGTGGTGTTCGCCCGCAGATCGCGCAGACCATCGTCCATCTGGGCCTTGACCTGCAAGGCGTGGTCACCAAGGCCAATCTGGCAGACGCCCTGGCCCTGGCCCTGCGCCGCCTGAACCTGACCGTCAGCAAGGCGGTTTGAGCCCATGGAACGCATCCCTATATTGCAGATGGGCGCGTACCTGCTGGTGACCATCCAGGTCGACATGCACGATCAACTGGCGCTGGCGCTGCAGGATGACCTGTCGGAAAAGATCAGCAAGACTTCGGCCCGAGGTGTGTTGATCGATATCTCCGCGCTGGACATGGTCGATTCGTTCATTGGCCGGATGATCGGCACCATCTCCGGCCTGTCGCGGATCATGGACGCCGAAACCGTGCTGGTCGGCATGCAGCCCGCCGTGGCGATCACGCTGGTCGAGCTGGGCATGAACCTGCCGGGCGTGAGCACCGCGCTGAACGTGGAGCGCGGCATGCGCCTGCTGCAGGCACGGGTGAACGGCTCATGAACGTCGAGAGCAGCGGCAGTCAACCGGTGCGCCTCGAACAGGACGTGGTGCTGGCCCGCCAGACCGCGCGCAAGCTGGCCCAAGACTGCGGCATGCGCCTGATCGACCTGACCAAACTGGTGACGGCGGTCAGCGAGCTGGCGCGCAACACGGTGGTCTATGGCGGTGGCGGCGACATGGACTGGCAGATTCTCGACGACGGCGTGCGCAAAGGCGTGCGCCTGACGTTTCGCGACGAAGGCCCGGGCATTCCCGATCTGAAACTGGCGCTGACCGACGGCTGGACCTCGGGCAACGGGCTTGGCCTGGGCCTGACCGGTGCACGTCGCCTGGTCGAGGAATTCGAACTGGACACCGCGCCTGGCCAGGGCACCCGCGTGACGATCACCCGATGGACCTGACCTTGCGCAGTGTCATCACCCAAGTGATCGCACTGCAGGACCCCAGCCAGCTCGGCGAAGCCCGCCGTGCCGCGCAGAAGATGGCGCAGGCGCAGGGCCTGGACGAAACCGACTGCGGCCGCGTCGCGCTGCTGGCCACCGAGCTGGCCAGCAATATCCTCAAGCATGCCGGCCACGGCGAGCTGCACCTGCGTGCCCTGCCCCATCCAACTTCACCGGGTGTGGAGCTGCTGGCAGTGGACCGCGGCACTGGTTTCGAGCTGCACGAGTGCATGGCCGACGGCTATTCCACGCGCGGCACTCAAGGCATCGGCCTCGGCGCGCTGGCGCGGCAGTCGGAAGTGTTCGATGCGTACAGCGACGTCCGCGGTTCAGTAGTGCTGGCACGCCTGTACCGCAAGCGCGACAAGCTCGCCGACCTGCGCCTGGGCGTCACCCAGCGCTCGCTGCACGACGACCCGGCGTGTGGCGATGCCTGGCAGGTAACGTTCGCCGGCGAGGGTATCAGCGCCGTGGTGGTCGATGGTCTCGGTCATGGCGAAGAGGCCGAAAAGGCCGCACGTGCAGGCTGCCAGACGTTCGGGCAGGCACCGTTCGCACGGCCCGAACATGTGCTCGACGACATGCACCAGGCCATGAACGGCACACGCGGTGGCGCAGTGGCCGTTGCCCAGTTCGAATACCACGCCGGGCAACTGCGTTTCGCCGGCATCGGCAACATCGGCGCCACGCTGCTATCGCCGGGCAAGAGCCGCGGACTGGCGTCCCATCCGGGCATCGTCGGCGGACAGTTCCGTCGCGCGCAAGCCTTCACGTTCGACGAGGCGAACGAGCAGTTGCTCGTTCTGTACAGCGACGGGTTGCAGTCGCGCTGGAACATGGCCGACTACCCGGGTCTGGTCCACCTTCACCCCGCCATCATTGCGTCGGTGCTGTACCGCGACTTCTGTCGCGGCCGCGACGACATCACCGTATTGGTCATCGCTCTGGAGCCACCCCATGTCTGAACCCCTCGATCTGGATGCCGAGGCCAGTGCGGCATTGATCGCCCAACTGCGTGCCGAGGCCCAGGCCTTGCGTGACGAACTGGATGAAACCAACCAGGGCGTGCTGGCACTGTATGGCGAACTCGACGGCCAGGCTGAGGAACTGCGCCAGGCTTCGGACCTAAAGAGCCGCTTCCTGTCCTACATGAGCCACGAATTCCGCACCCCGCTGGGCTCGATCCTGAGCATTACCGGCCTGCTTGCCGATGAACTGGACGGCCCCTTGGCGCCGGAGCAGCAGAAGCAGGTGAGTTTCATCACTCACGCCGCCCAGGAACTCAGCGACATGGTCGACGACCTGCTCGACCTGGCCAAGATCGAGGCAGGTCGGATCAGCATATCGCCGGCATGGTTCGACATGTTCGATCTGTTCTCGGCGTTGCGCGGCATGTTTCGGCCGATCGTCAACGCCAGCGCGGTGGACCTCATCTTCGAAGAGCCTGTTGGCTTGCCACGCCTCTATACCGATGACAAGAAGCTCGCGCAGATCCTGCGCAACTTCATTTCCAATTCTTTGAAGTTCACCCTGGCAGGTGAGGTGCGGGTGTCGGCCAGGCTGGAATCGCCATCGCAGATCCGCTTCGCCGTGAGCGATACCGGTATCGGCATTCCTGCCGAGCTGCACGGTACGTTGTTCGAGGACTTTGCCCAGATCGACTCGCCGGTGCAGAAACGCCTGCGTGGCACCGGCTTGGGCCTGTCGCTGTGCAAGCGCTTCGCCGAGTTGCTGGGCGGCACGGTTGGCGTGCAAAGCAGCCCGGGGGTGGGCTCGACATTCTTTGTGATCATTCCGTTGGCCATTGCGCCGGAGCCTGGCCATGACACCTGAAGTGCGGGTACTCATCGTCGACGACAACAGCGCCACTCGCTACGCGCTGCGGCGCCGATTGGAACGCCACGGCATCGTCATTCTGGAAGCCGGCACCGGCGGCGATGGCTTGGCGCTGATCGCCAGCGAGCAACTGGACGCGTTGATTCTCGACGTCAACCTGCCGGACATGAGCGGTTTCGACATCGTCGGACTGCTGCGCGCCAAGCCGGCCACCGCCCTGCTGCCGATCATCCATGTGTCGGCGGCTTCCATTCAGACCGGCGACATCATCACGGGTCTGGAAGCCGGAGCCGATGCGTACCTCATCCATCCAGTGGACGCCGACGTGCTGTTGGCCACCCTGCGCACTCTGCTGCGCGTGCGTGACACCGAGAACGCGCTGCGCGAAAGCGAGGCACGCTTTCGCGAGATTTTCGCCAACATCGCCGCGCCCATCGCGGTGATCGACGAGCAGCTGCAGGTGATCGAGTGCAATCATGCGTTCTCGCAACTACTGCCTACCCCGGTGTCCCTCACCAGCCTGCAAGCGCAACTGGCGGCCGGGCAGGAAAGCGTGCTGGACGACCTGCAGGTGCGCTTGAGCAAAGGCGAACGCTGGCGTGGCAACCTGACCATCAGAGTCGACGATCAACTGCGTGAAACCGAATGGCAGGTCTCGCCCTATCGCGCGCCCGGGCACAGCCTGGTGTTCATCGAGGACGTGACCGAACACCGGCAGCGCGAGCGTCAGCAGCAGATCCAGTTGGCCGACGCACAGACATTGCTGGCGCAGGAAGTGGCCGAGCGCGCGCGCACCGAGACGCAACTGTTGCAAGTGCAGAAAATGGACGCCCTGGGCAAGCTCACCGGGGGTATTGCGCATGACTTCAACAACCTGCTGACCGGCATCATCACGGCGCTGGAACTGATCAAGAAGCGGGTCGAGCCCTCCGCTGTGCAAGGTGCCACCGGCAGCGTCGACAAAGCCGTGTCACGCTATGCCGATGCGGCGCTGCAGTCGGCAACCAATGCGGCCGCCCTCACCCATCGCATGCTGGCCTTCGCCCGCCAGCAGCCGCTCGATACGCGGCCGATCGCGATCAACCAGCATGTGCATTCGCTGGAAGACCTGTTGCGCCGCACCATCGGTGAACGGATCACCCTGAGCCTGGACCTGACCGACAGCGCAGCCATCGCCATGGTCGATCCGATCCAATTCGAGAATGCGGTGCTCAACCTGGTGATCAATGCCCGCGACGCGCTGCCCGAAGGCGGCAACATTCGTCTGTCGACCTTCGCGGCCTATTCGCGGGGCGACACACGCCTGGCCGATGGCGACTACGTGGTGCTGTCGGTGCGTGACGACGGTACCGGGATCGATCACAGCATCATCGACAAGGTCTTCGACCCGTTCTTCACCACCAAGGCCGTCGGCAAGGGTACGGGGTTGGGTCTGTCGACGATCTACGGATTTGCCCGGCAGTCCGGTGGCGATGTACGGATCCGCAGCCTGCTTGGCCACGGCACCGAGGTGACCCTGATGCTGCCGGCTGGCCTGGCGCTGCTGCCGCAGCCCAGCGAGCCGGTACAGCTGGAAAACCGCGGTAATGGTGAGCATCTGCTGGTGGTGGAAGACATGGCGTCGGTACGGATGTTCGTGGTCGAGGCGCTGATCGACGCAGGTTACCGCTGCACCGAGGTGGACAGTGCGCTGGATGCATTGGACCTATTGCGCGATGACCCGTCGATCCAGCTGCTGTTGACCGATGTAGGGCTACCGCAAATGAACGGCCGCGTTCTCGCCGACGCCGCCCGCGCCTTGCGTCCAGAGTTGCCTGTGCTGTTCATGACCGGCTATGCGGAAAACGCTTTGGACCTGCAGACCTTCCTTGCCGAAGGTATGGACATGGTCATCAAGCCCTTCCGCATGGGCGACCTGGTCGGCCGCATCGGCCACCTCCTCGAACGCGATCCCCTGTAGCAGCGGCGCGAGCCGCGTCGGCGGTGTCCGCGTTCCGTCTGACCCACCACACCACCCCCGGACGCGGCTTGCGCCGCTGCTACAGGGGTTCTCGGTGCCTGTAGCAGCGGCGCGGGCCGCGTCGGCGGTNGATCGCTGATCACAGCCATATCGCGTCCCACAAAGGATAATCGCCAACCTTCTGAACCAGCCCGGCGCGGACCGGGTTCATGATGATGTAGCGGGCTGCGCTTCTGAGATCCTCTTCGCGGCGCAGGGCACGGTCGTAATACCCTTTCTGCCAGAGTCGACCACAGGCGCCGTTGCGGCGATTGATGGCCAGGCTGCTGCGCGCTTTCATCCGGCAAACGATCGTAGCCAGATCACCCTTGCGCAATTGAAACAACCAGTGCAGATGATCCGGCATCACCACCCACGCCAACGACTCTACATCCCCTGCGTCATGCAAGGCGCGCAACTGAGCAACCAGCGACCGGGCGCTCTGTAAGCAGGAAAAAACCGGAGCCCGATCAGCCGTCACACAGGTGATCGAGTAAACCCGGCCTACCTCGCTGAAGCGCCCCTTGCGCAATACACAGGCTTTCCTGCACGCCGACATTCCCTGTCCACCGAAAAGCCTTCAACGTAGAAAACAGATGAGCCCAGGGCAAGCGCACAATCATTGCCGAATCTGACCAGGCTTTTAGAACCCGGAGCCGGCCTTGTCCAGGCAAGCATCGACCTCGGCATCAGTGGGATAACGCAGGATCTCCAGCGAGTCAGACGTCCAGCTCACCAGGCCCAGCTCCGCAAACTCGCCGAGCCAGCCCTCCATCGGCCATTGCGCCCAGCGCCGGTGAAAGCGCTGAGCATTGGCCACGATCGCCGAAAAATGGTTGAGCGGCGGACGCCAGGTGGGGTGGTATTGATGGAAGGCCAGGGCCGCTGCCACTCGTAGCTCCACGCCATGGTGACGTGCGCTGAACGCGAAATCGGTGTCTTCGGCGCCGTAGCCCAGGTACCCCTCGTCGAAGCCACCGATGCGTTCGAATACCTCACGGGTGCAAGCGAAATTCAGCGACCAGAACAGGTGATGCGCAAGCAGCGAACCCGGCTTCCCGCGGTATTGGCTGAGCGGATGGGCAACGCCGTCGCGCATCAACGTGGCTTGAGTCCAGTCTTCCATCCGGGCGGTACTGGGCAAGTAACGGACCTCGCCCAGGTGCAGGGCTTCAGGCCTTTCACGCAGCGCGGCCGCGTAATCGGACAGCAGGCTCTGGCTGGGGATGCAGTCCACGTCGAGGAACACCCAATGCTCGCCCCCGCATTGGCGCACGGCATTGCGCGCTTTCGCCAGCGGCAAGCCATGAGACGCATCATCGACCACGAGGCAGTGGATGGGAAAGCACTCACTGTGCAAATCACGCGCCGGCTGATTCATGAACACCACCCAGAACGCCTCGGGCATCAGGTTGCCCTGCTCCAGTCCACGGATGACATTGTCCAGCTGTCGCTCGCGGCCATGCACCAGTGTGATCACACTCACCATGTCACGTTCACCTCGTCAGAACCCACTCACCTTGCACAACCCCGGCAACCGCGCCGGCTCGCCGTAACCGCTGCCCGCCGGTGCACACCGGCTGACGCGCACCGATCCGCTCCAGGCAATGCGCCGGCCGCGGGCCTCCACCTGTTCGATCAGATGCCGCTCGTCATGACCCAAGCTCGCATTCAGCCCTCCGGCATCCGTGTAGGCCAAGGTGCTCATACCGAGATTGGCCATATGCACGTTCGAGCGCCGTTCATCCATGGTCACCGAGCGCCGCCGCCGACCCTGTACGAAGCGGCTGGCACCCGGCTCGGCATCCACCCGCCCGCACACAGCGTCGACTCCGTAGGCCAGCTGCGCGGCCAGCCAGTCATCAGGCACCCGCACATCCGCTTCCGTCCAGGCCAGCCATCGTGCGCCAGCCTGTACCAGGTGTGCGGCGCCTGCGGCTCTCGCCGCTACCTTGTTGGCGGCATTGGTGTCGATCAGCCGTACCGGATAGCGCTGGGCGATATCGCGCGACCTGTCGCTGCAGGCGTCGAGCACCACGACGATGCGTACCAGTTCGGTACACAGCGTGCCGTGCTCGGCAGCCAACATGACCGATCGCAGGCATCGGTCGAGACTGGCGTGCTCGTTTTGCACAGGAATGATGACGCCGATCATGCTGAACCTCTTGAAGAGACGAAATCGTCGAGACCATGCTGGCCATTGACCAGCAATCGACTCGAAGATGAACGAGAGGTTTCAGATAAACGATGAAACGTGCAGATTCATTCAAGACCGATCTTGAGCAATTCCCCATCATCGTCGTCGGTCAACACATACAAATAGCCATCCGGGCCTTGGCGCACGTCGCGGATCCGCTCGCCGCGGTCACCCAGCAGACGTTCCTCGTGAACCACCTTGTCACCCTCGAACTGCAGGCGAATCAGGTCTTCGGAGGCTAACGCACCGATGAACAGATTGTGGTTCCAGCGCTTGAACCTGTCGTTGTCATAGAACGCCATGCCGCTGATGGCCGGTGACTTTTCCCACACATGATACGGATCGGTGATCCCCGGCCCGGTCTTGCCGCGGGCCTCGGGAATCGGCTCTCCGGAGTAATTGATCCCGTGGGTGTAGAGCGGCCATCCGTAATTGGCGCCGCGCTCGATGATGTTCAGCTCGTCACCGCCACGGGCGCCGTGCTCATGGGTCCAGAGGGTGCCGGTCCAGGGGTTCAGCGCAGCGCCTTGCTGGTTGCGATGCCCGAATGACCAGATTTCCGGACGCACGCTCTTCTGCCCCACGAACGGGTTGTCCTTGGGCACCTTGCCGTCGGCGAAGATGCGCACGACCTTGCCCTGCAACTTGTCCAGGTCCTGAGAGGTGGCACGCTCGTTGTTCTCGCCCAGGGCGATGAACAGGTAGCCGTCGCGGTCGAAGACCAGACGGGAACCGAAGTGATTGCCGACCGACAGCTTCGGCTCCTGGCGGAAAATCGTGGTGAAGTTTTCCAGATGAGTCAGGTCTTCGGACAACCGTCCACGACCCACGGCGGTGCCGCCCTTGCCATCCTGGCCCTGTTCGGCATACGACAGGTACACCATGCGGTCGGCCTTGAAGTCGGGTGACAGCACCACGTCGAGCAACCCGCCTTGATTCTTCTCCCATACCTGCGGTACCCCGCTGATGGGTGAAGAGATTTTGCCCTCGGCGCTGACCACGCGCAGATCACCCGGTTTTTCAGTGACCAGCATGCCCTTGTTGTCCGGCAGGAAGGCCAAACCCCAAGGGTATTTGAGGCCTTCGGCCACGGTTGTCACGGTAATCTGGCCCAGTTCGCTCGGGTAAGTGGTCACCGTTGCCGCCGAAGCGGCCAGTCCGTACAGCGCAAGGCCGGCGCAAGCCGAGGCCAAAAGGGTTTTCTGCAGCATGGGCTTATCCTTCAGCAAGAATGGAGTGATCAACGCGTGCCAGGGGCGGTGCGGGGTTGTTGGGTGCCGTTGGCCGGGCGGCGCAGGTTTTCACCGTTGCCGATGCCGCGGTTTTCGAGCGTCGGCGGCCGCGGATTGTCGGTACGCGGCGTCGGCTGGCGCAGTTGCGGATTGGGCGCGGTAGTGCCCTGGCGGCTGTTCGGATTGATCCGTCGAGTGGGGCTGTTGTAGGGATTGGACGTATCGTTGGCGGCTACGGTGATTGGCTGACGCGGTTGCTCGGTGGTGATCGACACGTGGGCCATCGCCGAATGAGACAGCATCGTGCCAAACATCAGGGACGCCAGTAGGGACAACTTCATGGGTATCTCGCCCTCGATCACAGTGGATTCAGGGATTTGAGGATGAATTGTCCCTGACGTTCGCCGCGGCATGGCCCGGCGAGCTTGTCGAGGTGATTCACCATGTTTCAAATATCGACCTGCACCACTCAAGGCTGGGTCAGGCCGAGCCTCTCGTGCCACTGCGCAAGCGACTCGTCCGGGTACTGTTGAAACTGCCGGTCGTGCTTGCCGGGCTGCACCTCGACCCAGCTCGCCTTGGAATCGAGCAGCAGGTGGGTGTGTTCGGGCGGCACCGGCAACTCGCTGTCGATGGCACTGGCGAATGGATGCACCAACTCCGGCCAGGCCGGATCGAACAACCACAAGGCGCTGCCGCACAGATGGCAGAAATGCCGCTCGGCAGTACTGGGGTGAGTGCCGCTGCCGCTCTCGTCGGGCAACCTGGCATGGTAGACGGTGATATGACTGCGACCCTGCACATTGAGACTGGCCGCCTCGCCGCCCAGGTTTATGGCATAACCGCCGCCGCCCTGGGTCTTGCGGCAGATCGAACAGTAGCACCGCTGATAGGGGTAAGGATGGGCGCTGTGCAGGCTGAAAGTGACGGCACCGCAGTGACAGGATCCGTGCAGTTGCATGGCTGAACTCCGTATCGAGTGGCGATCAATGGGCGGTTGATGAACGTTCAGCGTAGACCCTGCACGGGCCGTTCAGTTTCGCAGGTAGCGCCCGCTGGCCGCGACGAACAGGAGCAGCACGATCAACACGCCCAGGGCAATCGACAGGCTGCTGGCGTGGGCCACGAAGCCGATGAAAGCCGGGCCTACCAGGATGCCCGCATACCCCAGGGACGTCATGGCAGGAATGGCGGCGCTCTGCGGCATGGTGGTCTGGCGCCCGACCGCGGTGAACAGCACCGGGACGATGTTCGAGCAGCCTGCGCCGATCAAGGCATAGCCCAGCAATGCCGCCGGCCACGCCGGAACGGCCAGCGACAAGGCCAGACCGATTGCCGCGCAGAGCCCCCCGTACAACGTGACCCGGGCGCCACCGAAACGCGAGACGATGGCATCGCCGGTCAGGCGGCCGATCGTCATGGTCGTGGCGAAGGCAGCGTAGCCAAGCCCTGCGTAGGCAGGTTGCATGTCGCGCTCGGAAACCAGGAATACAGCACTCCAGTCGAGCATGGCCCCCTCGGTGAGAAAGACGATGAAACACAGCGCCCCGAGGAACAGCACGATCCCACGTGGCACGGCGAACAGCGGGCCGTCGCTTTCATTGCCATAGGGCAGTAGATGCGGCGCCGCCTTGAATACCGCAACAAGGGTGAGCGCTACCACGCAGGCCACCGCCAGCAGCGGCGTCAGGCCGAGCGCAAGCAAAGCGGTCATGCCGCCCGCTCCGAGGATGCCACCCACACTGAACAAACCGTGGAAGCCGGACATCATCGGCCGGCCACTGGCCTTCTCGACCAGCACCGCCTGGATGTTCATGGCGCAGTCGATGGCACCCATTCCGGCGCCGAACACCAGGATTGCGGCAATCAACAGCGGCAGGGTCGCCACGCTGGCCAGCAGCGGCAATGTCAGGCAGATGAGCAAGGCTGCACCGACGATGACGCGTCGGCAGCCCCAGCGCGCGCAGAAATAACCCGCCAATGGCATGGCCAGGATGGAACCTGCGCCCAGCCCAAGCAGCAGCAGGCCCAGGCTGCCGTCGCTGAGTTGCGCCCGCGCCTTGGCCAGCGGCACCAGCGGCGCCCAGGCGGCCATGGCGAAGCCGGCGATGAAGAAAGCGATACGGGTGGAAAACTGCTCTTGCCGACCCGGCGCGGCGGTGGCGAAGGTGCTGCTCGACGACATGATCAAAGCCTTGGATAAAGAGTTTCATGCAGCCGCGCGCACCGCTCGAGCGACAGGCGACTACCTTGAATGCAAGATGAACAATCGCGACAAATGCCGTGGATCGGCGAACTTGCCGGTAAAAATTCACTCAACGACTGGTGTACCGATCAATAGAGCGACCCGCATTGTGTTCAGTTCCCCGGCGAAAATCCTCCTCCCCCTGCTGTTCCTGCTGCTGACTTCCACCCTGCAGGCCGCTGAAGCCCCGGCGGCCGATGCGCCTGTCGAAGAACCAGCACCGCTGGTGCAAGGCGGCTTGCTGGGTGCCATCAGTACCGGCATCGACGACGTGCAGAAGAAGCTCGATCTCGACGAACATCTGCTCGACACCTGGCGCCTGCGCACCGACCGCGCCGCCAGCGAGGTCGATAAGCTGATCAATCGACACGCCCACTCGGCACTCGACCTGGCAACGGATTTCATTCTGCTGTCGGTGTGTTGGATGGCAGCGTTTCTGCTCGCGCATTTTCTCGGGCGCTTCATCGTTGCCCGCAGCGGCCACCGTCGTTTCGTCCGCGAGCGTCCGCGCCTGCACAACCTGTTGGGCTACATCCTGCCGTTCACCTTGCCGGCTATCATTGCCCTGCCAGTGACGCTGTATGCCAGTCACTCGCTGGACGCATCCATCGCCAGAGCCATCGGCATGTCGCTGGCCTACGCCACCAGCAGCGGCATTTTCTCCACCTCGGTGATCATGTGCGTGATCACGTTGTTCGACAGCGGTCACAAGCGCGCTGCGGTCACGGTGCTGCGTCGCTATGCGCCGCGCCCGCTGTTCATGATCGGCTTTCTGGCGGCCCTGAGCGACGCCCTCACCAGCCCGCAGATCGCTCGCCAGCTGGGCACCAACTTCACCGCCAGCCTGGCGGTGGTCGCGGGCCTGTTCGCCACCTTGTCCTTCGCGGTGCTGGTGGTGCGCATGCGTCGGCCGGTGGCCCATCTGATCCGCAATCGGCCACTGGCGCAGCGCCTGCAGCACCGCGGAGTGCAAGAGTCGCTGCGGCTGTTTTCGGCGCTGTGGTACCTGCCCATCCTGCTGATGATTCTGGTCTCGGCGGTGCATCTGATCGGCGCCGGCGAGGAAAGCCAGAAAGCCTTGCAGAACGCCCTGCTCACCACGGTGCTGCTGATCGCTACGGTGTTCCTCAGCACTGTCATGCAACACCTGTTCAAACCCGCCGCTGCCGCCACTGCCGCACCCCGCCTGCGCCCCTATAAAGAGCTACTGCGCAACCTGGGCCACGCCGTGGTGCGCATCGTCATGGCCATCGCCTTCATCGAACTGCTCGGACGCATCTGGGGCGTGTCGATGCTCGAATTCGCCGCCAGCAACAGCATGGGCCGGGCGATCAGCGATTCGCTGAGCAGCATCGGCTTGATCCTGCTGGTCACCTGGCTGTTGTGGGTGGTCCTGGACACAGCCATTCAGGAGGCACTGAAGCCCTCGGTCGGCAAACGCGCCTCGCGCCAGCCGAGCACGCGGGTGCTGACCATCCTGCCAATGCTGCGCAACGCCATCAAGATCATCCTGCTGGTGATCTGCACCATCACCACCATGGCCAACCTGGGCATCAACGTCGCGCCGCTTCTGGCCGGTGCCGGGGTAGTCGGCCTGGCCATCGGCTTTGGTTCGCAGCAACTGGTGCAGGATGTGATCACCGGCCTGTTCATCCTCATCGAAGACACCATCGCCATCGGCGACTGGGTGGTACTCGACTCCGGCCACGCCGGCACGGTGGAGAGCCTGACCATCCGCACCCTGCGCCTGCGCGACGGCAAGGGCTTCGTGCATTCGGTGCCGTTCGGCCAGATCAAGGCAGTCACCAACCAATCCCGGCAATTCGCCTACGCGTTCTTCTCGGTGCAGTTCACCTACGACAGCGACATCGACACCGCCCTGGACCTGATCAAGCAGGCGGGGCAATCCATCGTCGAGGACGTGATGCTCAAGCACAACCTGCAGGGTCCGTTGCAGGTGTTCGGGGTGGACAAGATGGACCTCAATGGCATCGTCCTGACCTCGCAATTCCGCACTGTGTCCGGCGGTCAGTACGGCGTGGGCCGGGCATTCAACGAGCGCCTGAAGAAGCTGGTCGACCAGCATGACAACGTGCGTTTCGCCCAGTACTACCCTGCCCTCGGCCTGCCCGCCCCGACTCCGGCCTGATCTACCCGCCGCAAAAAACCTTGGCACCGGCGTTCACAGGGTGGGTGAACGCGGGTGCCGAGGTGTGCGTCGATGGTGAGGGAGCGGGCGGATCAGCTACCGGCGCCGCCGTGGGCTTCTTCGAAGAAGTAGTCTTTCCAGCTGTCTGCCTTGTTCTTCAGCACACCCAGCTCATGCAGCCGCTCGGCGTATATGAAGGTGCGTTGCGGCACCACCGTAAAGTCGATCTCCGGGTCCTGGACGATCTTTTCCACGAACGCCTCGCTCAAGGTCGATTTCTCCACGCGAATATAGGTCTTGGCTGCGGCAACCTTGTCGGCCTTGACGATCTGTGCGGCTTCCACCAATGCGTCATAGAACGCCTTGTAGGTCTTTGGGTTGTCGTCGTGGAATTTCTGCGTGGTGTACAGCACATTGAAGGTGGCCGGGCCGCCGAGGACGTCGTAGCTGCTGAGCACCTTGTGCACCTTGGGGTTTTCCAGGGCCTGGTACTGGAACGGCGGACTGGAAAAATGCGCGCTGATTTCCGAACCGCCGGCCATCAGCGCCGAGGTGGCGTCCGGGTGGGGAATGCTCACCGAAATGTTGTCGAATTTCTTGAATTCCTTGTCGCCATAGAGTTTGGCCGTCTCCAACTGCAAAGTGCGCGACTGGAAGCCAACCCCTGCGGCGGGCACCGCGATGCGGTCCTTGTCGGTGAAGTCCTGCAAGGTCTTGACGTCAGGATTGTTACTGAGCAGGTAGTTGGGCATCGAGCCCAGCGACGCGATGGCCTTGACGTTCTGCCGACCCTTGGTGCGGTCCCAGACGGTAAGCATCGGCGGCACGCCGGCCGACACCACATCCAACGCACCGGCGAGCAATGCCTCGTTCATCGCGGTGGCTCCGGAAATGCTGTTCCAGTCCACTTCGATGTCCACGCCTTGCTGCTTGCCGTGTTTCTCGATCAGCTGCTGGTCACGCACGACATCGAGGATCAGGTAGCCGATGCCGAACTGCTGGGCGATGCTGATCTTGCCTTCGGCGCTGGCGCCGCTGGCCAGCAGTGCGCCGGCCAGGCCGCAGGCCAGGGATAGCTTGCTTGCAAATACCATGATGAAGTCTCAGGACTTAAGGAAATGGACTCAGCGCTGCATGCCCCAGCGCTTGATGGTGAGGCGTTCGAACGTGTTGAACAGCAGGTTTTCCACCAGCAGGCCTATCAGAATCACCGCAGCCAGGCCGGCGAACACCTTGTCGGTGTACAGCTCGTTGCGATTTTGAAAGATGTACCAGCCCAGGCCGCCCTTGCCTGACGAGGCGCCGAACACCAGTTCAGCGGCGATCAACGTGCGCCAGGCGAACGCCCAGCCGATCTTCAAGCCTGCCAGGATCGACGGCAGTGCGGCCGGAATGAGGATGTACCAGACGAATCGCAGGCCACGCAGGCCGTAGTTGCGGCCCGCCATGCGCTGGGTTTCTGAGACGCCGAGAAAGCCGGCGTAGGTGTTCAGCGCCAGCGCCCACAGCACTGAATGCACCAGCACGAAAATCAGGCTGTTTTCGCCCAGGCCGAACCACAGCAGTGACAACGGCAGCAAGGCAATGGCCGGCAGCGGGTTGAACATTGCCGTCAAGGTGCTGAGCAGGTCGCGCCCCAGCTGGGTCGACACTGCCAGTGTGGTCAAGCCGAAGGCCAGGACGATGCCGATCAGGTAGCCCTTGATCAGTACCGTCAGTGAAATCCATACCTTGCTCAACAGTTCGCCACTGGCCACACCGTCGATGAAGGCATGGGCGGTCTGCATGAAGCTGGGCAGCAGCAAGTCGTTGTTCTGCCAACGGGCGGCCAGTTCCCAGATAACCGCCAGGGCGAGCAGGATCACGCCCTTGCGCACCCAGGCCTGTTGCCAGATCCGCTGCGCCAAGGAGATGTCGCGCACCAGTTCGGCTTGAGTGAACGGCTCCAGGACGACTTCGTACTCCTGGCGTGCGGGTGGGGGAAGGCTCATGTCGTTGCTCCGAATGCGGCGAGATCAGTAGGCGATGCGCAGGCGCTGGAAATCCACCGGACGGTCCAGCTCAGGCGCTTCGCCCTCGTCGAACAGCAGGCGATGGATGCGCTGGGCGCTGGCCTGGAAATCGACGCCGCCCAGGCTGCTCAGGTCGAACTGGTGGCTGTTGATTTCCGCCCGCACCCGGCCCGGGTGCGGCGACAGCAGCAGGATGCGGTTGCCCACCACCAATGCTTCTTCGATGGAGTGGGTGACGAAGAGCAAGGTGAAGCGCACTTCCTGCCACAGTTCCAGCAGTTCTTCCTGCATCTTGCGTCGCGTCAGTGCGTCGAGCGCCGCGAACGGTTCGTCCATCAGCAGGATCTTCGGCTGCATGGCCAGCGCGCGAGCGATGGCGACCCGCGCCTTCATGCCGCCAGACAACGTATGCGGGTAGGCATCGGCGAAAGCACTGAGGCCGACCTTCTCCAGGTAGTGACGGGCGCGCTCGTTGGCTTCGGCGCGTTTCAAGGTGCGCGACGCCAGCAGCGGGAACATTACGTTCTCGATCACGGTTTTCCAGGCGGGCAGTTGGTCAAACTCCTGGAACACCACGATACGGTCCGGGCCTGGCTCTTCTATGCGCTCACCGGCGAGGCGAATCTGCCCTTCGCTGGGCTTGATGAAGCCTGCCACGGCTTTGAGCAGCGTGGATTTACCGCACCCGGAGGGACCCAGCAGGACGAAGCGATCGGCACGGTCCACTTCGAAGCTGACCTGATGCGTTGCGCGCACCACCCGTTCGGGGGTGCGGTATTCGAGGCTGACGTTGTCCACCTGCAGCAGGGTCTCGGCAGTCGGCCGTTGCCCGGGTACACCTGCGATATCAGCGCTGGCCGTGTGGCCTGGCAGTGCAGCGTTCATGCAAGACTCCCTATCAAAACGGCGCATCGCCCTGGATGGTGGTGCGGTACAACTTGCGCCGCAGGTGGTCCGGGCAGCCGGCCGCGAGGTGTACCAACGAGCGGTTGTCCCAGAACACCATGTCGTGTGGCTGCCACTGATGACGGTACACATGCTCATCGCGCACGCTGTGGGCATAGAGCTGTTGCAACAGGTCGCGGCTTTCATCTTCGGGCAGGCCCACGATGTGCGTGGTGAAGCCTTCGCTGACGAACAAAGCCTTGCGCCCGTTCTCTGGATGGTTGCGAACCACCGGATGGGTCACGGTGACCACCTGGGCCAGCTGTTCGGCACTCAGGGTCGGCCGCCAGTTGGCGGCATTCTTGCCCTCGCTGTAGCGCGCGGTATAGGAATGCACGGCGTGCTTGCCCTCAACGGCCTGGCGCAGTGCTGCGGGAAGAGTGTCCCAAGCCCTGTGCATGTCGGCGAACAAGGTGTCACCGCCTTCGCTGGGTAATTCCTGCGCATGCAGCATGGAGCCCAGGCTCGGCAGTTCTTTATAGGACAGGTCCGAATGCCAGTATTTGCCGGCGTCACCCAGCCCGACCGGCTGGCCGTTCTCGACAATGTTGGAAACGATGAGGATCTCTGGGTGCCCTGCGAGCAGGAACTGCTTGAGCACATGGATTTGCAGCACACCGAAACGACGGCTGAAGTCGATCTGTTGCTCAGGGGTGATGCGCTGATCGCGAAACACCACGACATGATGGTCGAGATGGGCGCGGTGAATGCGGGTGAAGTCTTCGTCACTCAACGCCAGGCGCAGGTCCAGGCCGACGATTTCGGCACCGACATGGCCGGCCAGCGGGCGAACATCGAAGGCTTGACGTGAGGTTTCAGGAAGAACGGCGGCCATGTTGTGCTCCGACTCTGGCTATTGAGTACGAGGGGATGGCCAGACTGTAGAGCTATAAGAATAGAATTTTAAATATCGTTATCGCATAACGATATCGCTGTCGGGACTTTCCGATTGTGGAGTCGCGTCGGATGTCTCTGATCCGCTTGAAGTTTTTTTTAAACGCCCTGAAGAAAACAACAGGATTGGCTGTCAGAAACCCGCTATTGACCCTGCGCTATTGCGAAACGTCTTACAGTCAAATACTGTACGCACGTACAGCCAATAAGGAATTCTGTCGTGACCACTGCCACCCCTGCCGCGCCGAGCGCCTATGAGCGTCTTGGCGTGCGCGTCCAGAAGATCATCAATTCGCCCACCGCGCAGAAGTCTCGCGCCGCCCTCATATTCCGCCTCGAGCACGAAAGCGAGGACGATTGGGCACAAATGCTCGAGGAAATCGCCGAGAACGACAACGTCACCCTCGCCCACCGCGACGACGGTGGCGTGCAGATTTTCTGGGTCGTGCCGAAGGAAGATTGATTCGATGATGGTCCGCAGTTTTTTCATCAGCTTGATGTTGTTCAGCTTTACCGCGTATGCCGATGCCCCACGCACGTTCAGCGAAGCCAAGAAAGTCGCCTGGAAGCTGTACGCTCCGCAGTCCACCGAGTTTTACTGCGGCTGCAAGTACACCGGCAATCGGGTCAACCTTGCGGCGTGCGGCTATGTACCGCGCAAGAACGCCAACCGCGCTGCGCGCATCGAATGGGAGCATATCGTGCCGGCCTGGCAGATCGGCCACCAGCGCCAATGCTGGCAGAACGGCGGGCGCAAGAACTGCACCCGCAACGACAAGGTCTACCAGACCGCCGAAGCCGATCTGCACAACCTGGTACCGAGCATTGGCGAGGTGAATGGCGACCGCAGCAACTTCAGCTTCGGCTGGCTGCCCGAACAACGCGGGCAGTACGGTTCATGCCTGACCCAGGTCGACTTCAAGGCCAAGAAGGTCATGCCACGGCCTTCGATCCGCGGGATGATCGCGCGCACCTATATGTACATGAGCAAGCAGTACGGATTGCGCCTGTCGCGCCAGGACACCCAGCTGTACCAGGCCTGGGACAAGACCTACCCGGTGCAGGTCTGGGAGCGCCAGCGCAACCAGCAGGTGGCGTGCGTGATGGGCCACGGCAACGCCTTCGTCGGGCCGGTAGACCTCAAGGCCTGCGGCTGAAGCCAGAGAACCCTGGTGCAACCGCGCTTCAGGGCTTGTCGGCCTCGCTGAACGGCATCACCACCGATTCGATACCGCGCGAGCCCATGAGGCGAGCGCGCTCCTTGTCGGCTTCGGCCCGGCTGTCGAACGGGCCAAGGTAGACCAGGGTCTGGCCATCACGCTGGACGAAGCTGGCAACGAAGCCGTTTTCCACCAGACGCGCCGCCATGTCAGTCACCGAGCCCATGTTGCGACCCGAAACGATACGCACCTCCCAACGCTGCCCTGGCTGTTCGGCTACATCGACGGGCGCCAGCAGTTCCTCGGCGCTGCCGCACACTTCGCGCACGCGAGGGTCGTTGCCATCGTTGTCGATGACCACTTCGAACCGGTCGCCATGGGGGACGGCCGCGTAGCTGCGGTAGGGTCCGTACACGCCCTGGGCGTTCTTGCCCTTCACCTGGCCACAGTAGTTGCCTTGATCGGTGGTGCGAACATTGGTGAAGCGCGCCGTCTTGGGGTTCTCCAACAGCTGCGACACCGCCTCATGGGCTTTTTCGAACGCGGTACCGCAACCGGCCAACGTCAGCATTGCCATCACCATCATCAACTTGCGCACACGCCTACCTCCAGAATTCGAGGCGCCGATTTTATCACTATCCACCTGGCCGGCGCCCGTTCACGCGTCGACCGCCGCTGACGCCGCGGCAACGCCGTGGCATCATGCAAGCCTTACCTTTTCGAATAGCCAGCAGGGCCCCGACATGATCGCCAAAGAAGACCGCAACTCAGCCGCACTGGCGATATTCCTCGACGCCCACCCCGACTTGCGCGAGGAGATCCAGGTGCTGGACAGCCGCGAGCAGGCCGAACAGGTGCAGTGGGCTTTCGAGGACGAGGCACAGGCCCAGGGCCTGGAACCTTGGGAGCTGGCGCTGCAATTGATTGCGCAAAGCCCGGAAGAACTCAAGACCATGCGCCTCGAGGTTCACCAGGAAGTGGCCGACGCGCTCGGGCTGAGCTGGGAAGACTATTGCGAATTCAATGCCGTCGAACTGTGACATGACCGACGGTCTCAAGCTGAATCGAACCCTGCTCGCCCATCGTCTCTCGAAAGCATGACACCCACGTCAACTTGCGAGGCATGCCATGACTATCGATCTCGATCCCATCCCGCTTATCGGCCAGGCCGGGGAATCACCTCTCGACGATGAGGTGCACAGCGATGGCGCCGCGCTGAACGACGCCGATGCAGACGAGCCCGAAGCAGACCCGGACGATCTGGACATCGACGGTGCTGACGCGTCCACCGAACCCAGCTGAGCATTGGGCATAGGTCCTGTGATTCGCCAGGGTGACATCAAGCTTGCCTTGGCGACCCTTCACGCAAGCGATCAATAGTAGTTTTTTGCCATCACCACGGAACTGGCCAATGGCCTGCATGTCTGATGCCCGGTAACACGGGAGTAAACTATGACAAGCCGGTTCACGGACTACGAGATTCGCTACGTCCTCAACGGTGAGGCCAGGCGCTTTCAGCAGCGCGATAGCCACATGAGCGATGCCGATGCGTTGTACTACGCCGCGCTGCACTCGGGCATCGGGCTGGTCTATGGCGGCACCAACGCGGCAGAACACGCAGCGCAACTCAGAAGGCATGTCGAACGCCGCGGGCTGCGTGACGTACAGTGGCGACCATTGAACTGAATCTGCGCGATCGGGCGGGCGGCATTGATAGACTGCAGCAACCCGTAGCGAGGTGGCGGCGATGTTCGATCACGATCTATTGGCTTTGCATTTGATGCGCCTTCATCAGCATCAGCAGGCATACGCTGGTGCCTTGGCCGACGTGCGACGCTGCCTGCAGCGGCCCGGCGCAGGTGCGGAGGTTCACCAGGTGCTGGCTGACCTCGAACGGCGCGGTGCGGAACTGGCCACCCTTATCGAAAGGCTCGAGCACATCACCCAGTGAACGCAAAAAGGGCCCACCTTTCGGTGAGCCCTTCCAGACCGCCCAGCAGAGCGGATTTTGTTTGGTAGGCGCGATTGGACTCGAACCAACGACCCCCACCATGTCAAGGTGGTGCTCTAACCAACTGAGCTACGTGCCTGCTGTGAGGCGGCATTCTACGGATTCGGGGTTGCCTGTCAACTCCTTTCTGCGCGCTAACCCTATGAAATGCGGAATTATTTTTGGCGCGGGTGAATTCGGCATGCTGGTGAGGCAAGGGCAACTGCGTTAGCATCCGGGCACAGGCGAAATCCCATCGAGCCGAGGTTGCCGGATGTCCAGCATGCAATACCCCCCGTCCTTCTACGCCGCATCTGCCAATGCAGCGCCGTCTCGCCCTGCCCTCCAGGATGATATCGAAACGGACGTGTGCATCATTGGCGCAGGCTATACCGGGCTGTCCAGTGCGCTGTTCCTGCTCGAACGCGGTTTCAGCGTTTGCGTACTGGAGGCGGCCAAGGTCGGCTTCGGTGCTTCGGGGCGCAACGGTGGGCAGATCGTCAACAGCTACAGCCGGGATCTGGATGTGATCGAACGCAGCGTCGGTGCCGAACAGGCGCGGTTGCTCGGCGACATGGCTTTCGAGGGCGCGCGGATCATTCGCGACCGGGTCACTCGCTACGGCATCAATTGCGACTTGAAGAACGGTGGCGTATTCGCTGCGCTGACGGTCAAACAGATGAAGCACCTGGAGGGTCAACAGCGCCTGTGGGAACGTTATGGGCACACCCAGCTGGAGCTGATGGACCAGACGCGCATCCGCCAGGTCGTCGATTGCGATCAATACATGGGTGGTCTGCTGGATGTCAGTGGCGGGCATATCCACCCTCTAAACCTGGCGCTGGGCGAAGCGGCAGCGGTCGAATCGCTGGGCGGGCGCATCCATGAACAGTCCCCGGCCCTGCGTATCGAGCGTGGCGCCAATCCTGTCGTGCACACAGCTCAGGGCCGGGTGCGGGCAAAATTCGTGATCGTTGCCGGCAATGCCTACCTTGGCGAGTTGGTGCCGGAACTGGCGGCCAAGTCCATGCCCTGCGGCACTCAGGTGATCGCCACGGAGCCCTTGGGCGAGGCGCTGGCGCGCAGCCTGCTGCCGCAGGACTACTGTGTGGAAGACTGCAACTATCTGCTCGATTACTACCGCCTGACGGCCGACAAGCGCCTGATTTTCGGCGGTGGCGTGGTGTATGGCGCGCGGGATCCCGCCAATATCGAGGCGATCATCCGACCGAAGATGCTCAAGGCGTTCCCGCAGCTGGCGCAGGTAAAGATCGACTACGCCTGGACAGGCAATTTCCTGCTGACCTTGTCGAGGCTGCCGCAGATGGGCCGCCTGGGCGACAACATCTATTATTCCCAGGGTTGCAGCGGGCATGGGGTGACCTACACCCACCTGGCGGGCAAGGTGCTCGCCGAGGCGCTCAGCGGCCAGGCCGAGCGTTTCGACGCTTTCGCCGACCTGCCCCATTACCCTTTCCCTGGTGGCCGCACCTTCGGCGCGCCGCTGACCCAACTGGGCGCCTGGTATTACAGCCTGCGCGATCGCCTGGGGTTTTGATCGGAGCGCGAGCAGCCTGAAACCCTGCGGCGTCCCTGGACGCGGCTCGCGCCGCTGCTACAGGCACCGCAATCCCCTGTAGCAGCGGCGCAAGCCGCGTCGGCGGTATAGGCGCTTTACCTGATACACCTCGACAACCCCTTTCGCGGCCGATGACCGCTCCTACGGCGGAAGCGTTCAGGAGCCGAGCGCTTTGCGGGCGCGGGCTGCGGCGGGCTCCTGGCCGGCTGCGGCGGTTTCGCCAGCGGCGTCCAGCCAGCGCTGGCGGTCGACCTTGGCCGGCAACTGGTTGGGTTGCTGAACCAGAATGGCCCAGGCACCGGCACTCTTCCACGCCGAATCGAAGCTGTCGAAATCCATCGTCAGACGTCGGTTCATCCCCGAGCGCAGCAAAACGTGCCGTTTGAATCGGTCATAGCCCACCAACAAGGCATACCGCGGTTGCGACCAGAACGCCGAGCCCTCGCTGTAGCGCAGCAACACCGGGTTACCCGCCGCCACCTGAGTCAGCAACGCATTGAGCTGCGGATCGAGCGCATACACCAGCAAGCCATACTCGCGGGCTACCTGCGTGATGTTCTGCTGCAGGCGATCGGTTTCACCGGGCAGTTTCAGCGCCGGATCCAGCAACCCAGGTGTAATGGTAATGCCTTGCTGCGAGAGCATGCTGGCCAGCACCATCGAGCCGCTTTGATTGGCGTTGCCCCGATAGAACGGTACGCCGTTGAGCTCCACTCGGTCCGCCAGGCCAGGCAGTGCCGGGCCGTTGTTGCTTGCGCAACCGGCCAAGCCTGCTACCAGGCTGCACATCAGCAGTAGACCGGCCACGACGTTAGATCTGGGCTGCATCGTATTCCCTTGCTCCGTGGCGACACACACTGTGACGCCGGAACGGCCATCATAGATTTCCCGCAGCCAGCGGTATAGCGGCTGAACAATGGACGGCTGCACAGGCCCGGCCGATGCACGCAAATGACCTTTCGTCAATAGGTTGAAACGCCCGCAAACCCTCAAGGTCATCTATTACGTGACCTAGAAGACGCGAAAGCAATGGAGGTAGTGATGAGCCTTGCAATGATAATCTTCAGCCTGATTGCCGGCTGGATGGCCGTAGCGGCCGCCATGCTCTGGGGGGTGCTGCGAATCGCTCGCCGCCACCAGCACGCGCATCCGCAGCCTCGAGCAGCCAAGCGCTCTGCGCCGGCCGCACCCCGTCGCACCGGGACGCCTCAGCACGTCTGACCCGTCCGTCCGGAACGTCAAGCCAGCGAAAAATCCAAGGCGAACAAAAGGGGGCATCCATGCCCCCTCGCTTTGTCTGCCGCCTTTACGCTTCGCGATTGGCCGCCAGCTTGCGCTGCTTGGACCTTCGCGACCACATGTTCAAGCCCTCGATCGTCGCCGAGAAAGCCATCGCTGCGTAGATATAGCCTTTGGGCACGTGTGCACCGAAGCCTTCGGCGATCAGCGTCATGCCGATCATGATCAAGAAGCCCAGGGCCAGCATGACCACCGTAGGGTTGTCGTTGATGAACTTGGCCAGAGGCTCTGCGGCCACCAGCATCACGATGACGGCGCTGACCACGGCGATGATCATGATCGGCAAGTGCTCGGTCATGCCCACGGCGGTGATGATGCTGTCGATGGAGAACACCAGGTCCAGCACCAGGATCTGACCGATCGCCGAGGCGAAGCTCATGCTTACCTTGTCGCCGATCTTCGCCTCTTCCTGATCGACCGGATCCACGGTGTGGTGGATCTCCTTGGTCGCTTTCCACAGCAGGAACAAGCCACCGGCGATCAGGATGACGTCCTTCCACGAGAACCAGTGATCCAGCACGGAGAAAACCGGCTCGGTCAGTTGCACGATGTACGCCACGGTACTCAGCAGGCCCAGACGCAGGATCAGCGCCATGCTGATACCGATACGGCGTGCCTTGGCCTGAATTTCCCTGGGCAGCTTGTTGGTCAGAATCGAGATGAATATCAGGTTGTCGATGCCCAGCACGACTTCCATGATCACCAAAGTCACCAATGCCACCCAGGCGGTGGGGCTTGAAGCCAGTTCCAGTAGGTATTCCATGTATCGTTCCTGCCCTTATCACGGTTCGCTGAATGTCTGGAGAGGCTCGGCTGGTGCCGCGCACGCTAGCAAGCCCCAACTACTGGCTCTTTGCTAGCGAGGCATTCTAGAGACACGGACACCTCTGGAAAATTCGTATTTTTACCAGTTACACTTCGGTTTTTACGAAGTGTAGGTCGCCGTGCTCAATTATCGTCAGCTTCACTATTTCTGGGTCGTTGCGCGCACCGGGAGCATCGTGCGTGCCAGTGAGCAACTCAACCTCACCGCACAAACCATTAGCGGTCAGATCAGCCTGCTTGAAGAAACGTTCTGTGTGAAATTGTTTCGGCGTGTTGGCAGGCATCTTGAGCTCACCGAGGCGGGTCGCCAGGCCCTGCCCTACGCCGAACGCATGTTCCAGATTGGCGGAGAACTGGAGGCGGTGCTGCGGACCCAACCCGATGAGGAACAGATTCCTTTTCGGGTAGGCGTGGCCGACGTGGTGCCCAAGTCGATCGTCTATCGGCTGATTGCACCGACCATGGAACTGAGCGAACCCCTGCGCATCACCTGCCGGGAAGACAAGCTGGAGCGGCTGCTGGCCGATCTGGCGATCCAGCGTCTGGACATGGTCATCTCCGACAGTCCGATGCCATCACACCTGGACATCAAGGGCTACAGCCAGAAGCTGGGCGAATGCGGCATCAGCTTCTTCGCTACCGAGCAGCTGGCCGCACGCCATGGCGGCGATTTTCCGCAGTGCCTGCACGGTGCACCGCTGCTGATTCCCGGCCAGGAGAGCGTGCTGCGCAGCCGGCTGATGCGCTGGTTCGGCGATCAAGGGCTGCTGCCGCGGGTGGTCGGCGAGTTCGACGACAGTGCACTGATGCAGGCCTTCGGACAGTCGGGCAGCGGCATCTTCATCGCGCCCAGTGTGATTGCCGATGAAATCATGACCCAGTACCAAGTGCGGCTGATCGGGCAGACCGAAGCCGTCACCGAGTCTTTCTACGTGATTTCGGTAGAGCGCAAGGTCAAGCACCCTGGCATCGTGGCCATCACCGAAGGTGCACGCCGCGAGCTGTTCACCGCGCCGGCCTGACCCGCGGCCGCACATTGCCCCGAGGTTTTTCCGGGGGCTTGCGGACAACTATGGCAACATTGGTCATCGGCTTTTACACAAAGGGTGCCCCCATGAAGATCATCAACGCCAGGTTGCGCAAGACCGAAGGCCTGCACACCGTCACCTGCAGCGGTGCCCGCATAGCGGCGGTCCAGGCACAAATCGACAGGGTCCAGGCTCATGGGGATGACATCGACGCACAGGGGCAATTGTTGATAGCGCCGCTGGTCGAGCCGCACATTCACCTGGATGCCACCCTCACGGCCGGTGATCCGCAATGGAACATGAGCGGCACCCTGTTCGAAGGCATCGAACGCTGGGGCCAACGCAAGGCGAGCATCACCCACGAAGACACCAAGCAGCGCGCTCTGACCACCATCGGCATGCTCGCCGAACACGGCATCCAGCACGTACGCACGCACATCGATGTAACCGACCCGACCCTGGGCGCGCTCAAGGCCATGCTCGAAGTGCGCGAAGAAGCGCGCCACCTGATCGATCTGCAGATCGTGGCGTTTCCCCAGGAAGGTATCGAGTCCTACCCCGATGGCCGCCAGCTGATGGAGCGCGCAGTTGCCATGGGCGCCGACGTAGTGGGCGGAATTCCGCACTTCGAGAATACTCGAGAGCAGGGTGTCAGCTCGATCAGCTTCCTCATGGACCTGGCCGAGCGCACCGGTTGCCTGGTGGACGTGCATTGCGACGAGACCGATGATCCGCATTCACGGTTTCTCGAAGTACTCGCCGAACAAGCTCGCGTGCGTGGCATGGGCAGCCGGGTCACGGCCAGCCACACCACGGCGATGGGCTCGTACGACAACGCCTATTGCTCGAAACTGTTCCGCCTGCTCAAACAGTCGGGGATCAGCTTCGTGTCCTGCCCGACCGAAAGCATTCACCTGCAGGGGCGTTTCGATACCTTTCCCAAGCGCCGCGGCGTGACCCGCGTAGCCGAGCTGGATCGGGCGGGCATGAATGTCTGCTTCGGCCAGGACTCCATCAAGGACCCGTGGTACCCGCTGGGCAACGGCAATATCCTGCGGGTCCTGGATGCGGGCCTGCACATCTGTCACATGATGGGCTTCGAAGACCTGCAGCGCTCGCTCGACCTGGTCACCGACAACAGCGCCCGCGCGCTGAACCTGGGCGAACGCTATGGCATCGCCGTGGGCCGCCCGGCCAACATGGTGATCCTGGGCGCCGAGAGCGACTATGAAGCGGTGCGCCAACAGGCCAAGGCGCGGGTGTCGATTCGCGGCGGCCGGGTATTGATGAATCGGGTACCGGAGCGGGTGGAGTTCAATCTCGGCTGACGGGCTGGACCCTGCTCGGTGCCGGTCCCGAGCCAACTGGCACCGTCGGCCGCTGACGTTGTATCTGACAGACACGTCCTACAGCACAAGGATCCTTCCTGCACTCATTACCGGACCCCCTCCTCTCTAGAGTGGCCGACGGCGGATTCTTCCCGCCGCTTGCCCATGTTTCCCAGCCCCCGAGAGGAGCATCCACGTGCAACCAGCAGCCTGCAGCACCCCTTCCTTGACCCGACACACGCTCGGCATGGCCATCTCCATGGCCCTGCTGACGGCCCTCGAACCTGCCATGGCCACCGGATTGGTGGCAATCGATGGCCCGATGGGCACCGCCTTGGTCGACAGCCAAACGCCCGCACCGGTGATTGCCATCGTTGCACCCAATGCCCAGGGTCTTTCCCACAACCGTTGGCAGGACTACAACGTTGGCGCCGCCGGTGTGGTATTGAACAACAGCCTGGCCGCAGGACAAGCCAGTGTTGGCGGGCTCGATATCACGGTTGCAGCCAACCCGCAGTTGGTCGATGTCGCCGCTCGCACCATTCTCAACGAAGTGGTGGGCACGCGTGGCTCCCGTATCGACGGCGAGCAAGTCATCTTCGGCCAGGCCGCCGACTACGTGTTGAGCAACCCCAATGGCATCGAGCTCAATGGCGCCCACCTGGCCTTGGGTCAACACGACACGGCGACTTACGTGGTGGGCACAGCGGTGCTGGCAGACGGCGCGATCGCGCGCTATGACACGCGTGATTCGCAGCAGCGCCTGGTGGTCGGCCAAGCTGGCGTGAACGTTGGCGCCGGCTCCGTACAATTGATCGCACCCAGCGTGATGGTCAGCGGCGACATGACGGCGGGTGGCGATTTGAGCTTGCTGATGGGTCGCCAGCAGGTCGATGCGCGAACGCTGGCCAGCACCGACACTGCACCGACGCAGACGGCGGTCGACGCCAACCTGCTGGGCGCCATGCACGCCCGGCGCATCAAGGTCATCAGCACCCAGGCCGGTGCCGGCGTGAACATGGGCATCACTGGCATGCACGCCGCCCAAGGTATCCAGATCGCGTCGGCCGGGGCGCTGGCGATCAGTTCCACCGCCCGCCAGAACGGCGAGCCCGCCCAGGCCACGCTCGACGCGGGTGACGAGGACGTGAGCCTCTCAGCCGCAAGTGACTTGACGCTGACGTCGCTGGCAGTCACGGGTCGACACATCGACGCGCGTTCAGGTGCGCGCCTGAAACTGGACGCCCTCGCTCACCAGACCGAAACACAGCGACCGGCGCATGCCGAGGATCACTGGTTCACCTTGGCGCAGGGGGAATCCGACGCTCACGTCACCGAACGCACGCTGCGCCATGTGGGCAATAGCCTGATCGCTCAGGGGCGGGTGCGCCTGGACGGGGTCAACGGCATCGAAATCGCGGCCAGCCGTATCGCTGGACCGGAGCACGTCGGGATCTACACGGTGCGCGGAGGCGTCGAGGTCGGGGCGAAGCTGGACACACACGCGCGCAGCGTTCGGCTCGCTTCGTCCGATAGCCCTGAAGACAACGCCTCTACCTACGTCGAGCGAGCCAACGCCAGCCATATCAGCGGCGGCTCGGTCACACTCCCCAGCGCCAGGCTGGTGGGTGCAAGAATCGATGCGAGCCATTCGCTGCACATCGGCGGGTCGGGGGCCACGCACATCGCTGGACTGGAGCTGCGCAGCGCGTCGAGCCAAGGTGCCGATGTACGGCGCGTGACCTTGACCGAGACCCGCGCCCATGAGGCCGCGCGCACCCATGCGTATCAGTTGCCAACGCAGCTGAATGCCCTCGACGGCGAGCTGTCGATCCGGGGCACGGACATCTCCATCAGCGGCAGCAGGCTGTCGGCAGCAAGTGTGGGTCTGCACAGCCAGGGCAACATCGCCATCGAGGGTTCCGGCGCGCGCATGCATCTCGAAGGTGCGCGTCCGAGCGCCGCACAGGCAGCGCGCGGCTTCGATCGCACGTCTACAGCTATCAGCCCCAGCGTGCTGGCAGCCAGCGGCACAGTCGCACTGCGCGCGCGTCGGTCGACCTTTAGAGACGGTGACATTTCCATCGCGGGCTCCCACCTGTTGGCAGGCACTGCCCTGACCCTCGACGCCCAGGACAACGTCTGGATAAGCGGCATCGGCGAAACGGAAGGCTTCACCCTCAGCGGGTCGCATTGGAGCCCAATGGCCAGTGAATCGCAACGCCCCTGGAACCGTACGGGCTTCAAGGAATCCCAGGCGCGCAGCACGCTGGCCGGTGGCACCGTGCAGGTCACTGCGGGCACGATGCTCGACGTGGCTGGCTCGGAGCTGGACAGCAAGGGCGACATCAAGCTGCAGGCCAGCGATATCCAGCTTACCGCCAGCCTGGAGCCTGCGGGACCGCGCAACCGGGCGATATGGTTGGACAACGATCTGCCTGAGTATCATTTCGTGTCAACCAACGGTAATGCTCGTACGCACGTGACGGACCGCGTGCATAACGGCCTCGCCATGAAAGCGGGCGGCAATATAGACATCGCGGCGGTGCGATTGGCCACCCATGCCGCTTCGGTCAACGCAGCGGGTCGCTTGACGATTGCCGGCAGCCTGGCATCGTTCAAAGACACGCCGGTGTTGGACAGCGATGCGATACGCAGCCATTACCATGGCTACATTCCGCCGCGACGGTCGAGCTGGCAAGCCCCGACGGGTTTGCCACTGTCAGCCCTGGACGTGCAAGCGGCCAGTAAAAACGGCACGACCCGCGAGTCGGCGTTCGTGGCCGGCACGGTCGATGCCGATACCACCCAGCGCATCAGCGATCTGAACATCCCGCTGAGCTTGCGCTGACCCAAGCAGGCGAATCCAGAACCCGACCCTGTATCCGTGTGAACGGTCAGTGACTGCGAAGCGTGCATCGCAGATCAGGGCCGGGTGGTTTGTACCAGCAGCATGATGGCGTCGCGCTTTTCCAGCAAATGCTGGCGCAGGATCGCGCTCAGGCGCTTGCCGTCGCGGGCCTGAAGGGCTTCGATCATCTGTTCATGGTCGTGCAGGGCGCGATCCCACTTGGGTGCCTGCTGGTTGGACAGGAACCGCAGCGCCTGCAGGCGGCGGTTCACCGTGAGGTACATCTGGCGCAGCGCCGAGTTGCGTGACGCCAGGTTGATCA
This sequence comes from Pseudomonas sp. CFBP 8758, assembly GCF_014841725.1. Lineage (NCBI taxonomy): Bacteria > Pseudomonadati > Pseudomonadota > Gammaproteobacteria > Pseudomonadales > Pseudomonadaceae > Pseudomonas > Pseudomonas sp. CFBP 8758. The sequence continues at coordinate 202,549 of NZ_JACYUK010000008.1, forward strand.
GGTCGTGGATGGCGCGGTTGCGCTGGTAGTAACCCACCAGGTCATGCTGGCTCTTGCTCACCACCATGGCATTGTGCAAAGCCTTGATCTGCTCCAGCTCCGCTTCGGTGATGCGCTCGCACGCCAGCTCTCCGGCAAAGGCTTCCAGGCCACTCATCAGCTCGAATGCCTCGCGAATTTCCAGTTCGCTCATGCGCGCGACGCTGGCTCCGCGGTTCGGATTGATTTCGATCAGGCCTTCCCCGGCCAGCACCTTCAGCGCCTCGCGCAGAGGCGTGCGTGAAATACCCAACGTCTCACACAACTCGCGCTCGTTCAGCTTGGTACCGGGCAGCAGCACCCCCTCGGTGATGAACCCACGCAAATGCTCTACCACGGTGTCGTGCAGACGCTGCCGTTCGAGACGTGGCAATTGCAGCGCGGGCGTGGCCGGGGCGGCCATTGACGAAGACTGCATGCAAACTCCTTGTAGCGATGGGTTAACGCGAGCTTTTCTTATTCTAAAAAGCGCAAATCTAGGCGGATATTAGCGCAATTAAGTGGTTTGACACAGCGCCCCCAACTGCTAATGTAATTTTGCATTCAAAATACAACAACAAAGGGTTGACCCATGCTCAAGCTCGACTTCCATCCTGCCGGCCGCCATTTTCTGCAGATCCCGGGCCCCAGCCCAGTACCCGATCGTATTCTGCGCGCCATGAGCTACCCGACCATCGATCACCGCGGCCCCGAGTTCGGTGAACTGGGCCTCAAGGTGCTCGAAGGCATTCAGCAGATCTTCAAGACCCGCCACCCGGTGATCATCTACCCCGCTTCAGGCACCGGTGCATGGGAAGCGGCACTGTGCAACACGTTGAGCGCAGGCGACGAGGTGCTGATGTTCGAAACAGGCCATTTCGCCAGCCTGTGGCAGAAGATGGCCATCAGCCTGGGGCTCAAGCCCGAATTCATCGGCCTGCCAGGCATCGAAGGCTGGCGCGGCGGCGTGCGTGCAGACATGATCCAGGCGCGCCTGGAACAGGACAGCGAGCACCGGATCAAGGCGGTGTGCGTGGTGCACAACGAAACCAGCACCGGAGTGACTTCCGACATTCCTGCCGTACGACGGGCCATCGATGCCGCCGGGCACCCTGCCCTGTTGCTGGTGGACACCATCTCCGGGCTCGCCTCGGCTGATTATCGCCATGACGAATGGGGCGTGGACGTGACCATCTCCGGCTCGCAGAAAGGCCTCATGCTGCCTCCCGGCATCAGCTTCAACGCGCTGTCGCCCAAGGCCATCGAAGCCAGCCAGCGCGGTGGCCTGCCGCGCAGCTTCTGGGCCTGGGATGACATCATCGAGATGAACAAGACCGGCTACTGGCCCTACACGCCCAATACCAACCTGCTCTATGGGCTTTCCGAGGCACTGGACATGATTCTCGGCGAAGGCCTGGACAACGTCTTCGCCCGCCACCAACGCCTGGCCCAGGCCTGCCGTACCGCCGTGCAGGCCTGGGGCCTGCCCATCCAGTGCGCCGATCCCAGTGTGTACAGCCCGGTACTCACGGGTGTGATGACGCCCGAAGGCGTCGACGCCGACCAGGTGCGCAAGACCATCTACGAGCGCTTCGACATGTCGCTGGGCACCGGCCTGGGCAAGCTCAAGGGGCGCATGTTCCGCATCGGCCACTTGGGCGACTGCAACGACCTGACCTTGATGGCCACCCTGAGTGGTTGCGAAATGGGCTTGAAGATGGCCGGGGTCAAACTGGACGCCAGCGGCGTGCTGGCCGCCATGGATTACCTGGGCGGGCAGCACGTGCCCCTGCGCCGCGAGTGAACCACCGGCGCTGCCCCTGGCTGCGCCCGATGCGACTGACTATCCCGAATCAACGCCTGCGGGCGTAAACAATAAGAAACTGGAGATAGAACATGAAGCGGTTATATCTGCGCCCCACTACCATGGTGCTGGTCATGCTGTGCGCCATGTATTTCATCACGTACCTGGACCGGGTCAACGTCAGTACCGCTGCGGTCGGTTTTGGCAAGGAATTCAACCTCACCAAGACCGAGATCGGCATCGTCTTCTCGGCCTTCGCCTACCCCTACCTGGTGTTCCAGATCATCGGCGGCTGGGTCAGCGACCGTTTCGGCGCCAAGCGCACCCTGGTGGTGTGCGGGCTGATCTGGGCCAGCGCCACGGTGCTCACCGGCATGGCCGGCGGCTTCGTTTCCCTGATCGTGGCGCGGGTGTTGCTGGGGTTGGGTGAAGGCGCCACCTTCCCCGCTGCCACTGCGGCCATGTCGCGCTGGGTCGGCAAGGAGAACCGCGGCTTCGCCCAAGGCATCACCCACGCCTTCGCCCGCCTGGGCAACGCGCTGGCGCCGGCTGCGATGGTCGCGGTAATGGCAGCCTACGGCTGGCGCGAGTCGTTCTATGTCTGCGCCGGTATCAGTTTCGTCTGGGTCGCGCTGTGGGCGCTGGTGTTCACCGAACAACCCAAGGATCACCCGCGCATCACCCAGCAGGAGCTGGACGCCCTGCCTGCGCCCAAGCCCAAGAACACCATCAAGCTGCCTTGGGGACGACTGTTCCGGCGCATGGCCCCGGTCACCATCGTCTACTTCTGCTATGGCTGGACTCTGTGGCTGCTGCTGAGCTGGGTCCCCATGTACTTCATGAACATGGGCCTGGACCTGAAAGGCACCGCTATATTCGCCTCGACCGTGTTCTTCGGCGGCGTGGTCGGCGACACCCTGGGCGGCATCGTCAGCGACCGCATCTACAAACGCACCGGCAACCTCAACCGGGCGCGCAGCCTGATGGTTGCGATCTGTCTGTCGTTGACCCTGGTAGCCTTGCTGCCACTGATGTTCACCCACGACATGTACGTCTCGCTGGCCTGCCTGGCCATCGCGTTCTTCTTCTCGGAGATGACCATCGGGCCGATGTGGGCGATTCCCATGGACATCGCCCCGGACCATTGCGGTACCGCCAGTGGCATGATGAACACCGGATCGGCCATGGCCGCGATCATCAGCCCGGTGGCCGCCGGACTGCTGATCGACAAGTTCGGCAACTGGCAGCTGCCGTTCATGGTCAGCATCGTGCTGCTGGCTATTGGCGTGGTGCTGTCGTTCCGCATGCGCCCACAGAACCGCTTCGTCTACGAGCTTCCCGCAGCCGCCACGCCGGTGGCTGTCGCGGTGCCCAAGTGACTGTTGGCGCATTGACATCAGGCGCGAAACAATCCTGAGCAAGGAGTACGATAACCTGGACCGGTGAGGCGGCGGGCCGGCCTGTGTCACGCGCCCGTCGCCACGCCTCCTGCCTGGAGAAGCCTGCCATGCCTCGTTTGTGTGCCAACCTTTCGATGCTGTTCACCGAACATCAATTCCTGCAACGCTTCGCCCACGCCGCCAAGGCCGGGTTCAGGGGTGTGGAATTCCTCTTTCCCTACGACTTCGACAGCGCCGAGATCAAGGCGCGACTGCAGCAGCACGGCCTGACCCAAGTGTTGTTCAACCTGCCACCCGGCGATTGGGATAGCGGTGAGCGCGGGATCGCCTGCCTGCCGGACCGGCGCGAGGAGTTTCGCGCCGGCGTGGCCACGGCCATCGAGTATGCCAAGGTGCTGGGCAATACCCGGATCAACTGCCTGGCCGGTATCACCCCGCCCGGCGACGACCCGCAACTGGCGCAACGGACCCTCGTCGACAATCTGCGCTACGCCAGCGAAGCGCTGGCGAGTCATGGCATTCGCCTGGTGATGGAGATGATCAACACCCGCGACATGCCCGGCTTCTACCTGAACGGCACACAGCAAGCATTGGCGATTCGCGAACAGGTGGGCCACGACAATCTGTTTCTGCAGTACGACATCTATCATATGCAGGTAATGGAGGGAGATCTGGCGCGCACGCTGCAGGCACACCTGCATGCTATCGGCCATGTGCAACTGGCGGACAACCCCGGCCGCCATGAACCCGGCACCGGGGAAATCAATTTCGGTTTTCTTTTCCAGCATCTGGACCGGATCGGCTACCAGGGGTGGGTGGGTTGCGAATACAAACCGTTGAATGGAACCGAGGCCGGGCTGGGCTGGATGAAGAGCCACAACCTGGCCTGAGCTCCGGCCCGTTACAGAGGCTGACGTTCGTAGGTGCGGTATTCCGGTTTCCAGAAATGCACGTCGATTGCCTCGCGCAACGCGGCCTCATCCATCGGCGCGGCCACACCGTCCTTCTGTGCCGCCAGGCCTACCGCCAGGGCGATGCGTTTGCTGACCGCCTGCACGTCACGCAAGGGCGGCAACATCTGTCCCGCTGCCGCGCTGTCGGCCAGCGCTTGTGCCGAAGCCATGAGCATGCCGTCGGTAACGCGCGTGGCCCGGCTGGCAATGGCACCCAGTCCCACACCGGGGAAGATGTAGGAGTTGTTGCACTGCGCGATGGGGAAAGTACGGCCCAACACTTCGATCGGCAGGAATGGACTGCCGGTGGCCACCAGCGCGTTGCCTTCGGTCCACTGCAGGATGTCCTTGGGGTGGGCTTCGATCTGCGAGGTGGGGTTGGACAACGGCATGACGATCGGCGCCGGGCAATGCTGGTACAGGGTTTTCACCACTTCCTCGGTGAACAGACCGGCTTTGCCGGAAACGCCGATCAGCACGCTTGGCCTGGCGTTGGCCACGACTTCCAATAGGGTCGGCCACTGCCCGGCGAACGACCAGGAGGCCAGCGTCTGGCTGTCGTGGGCCAGGCGTTGCTGGAAATCGTACAGGTCGGGCTGGCGGTCGGTCAGCAGGCCCTTGCTGTTGAGCAGATAGACACGGCTGCGCGCCTCCTTGTCGCTCAACCCTTCCAGTTGCATGGCAGTGATGATCTGCTCGGCGATGCCGCACCCGGCGGAACCGGCGCCGACGAATGCCACGGTCTGCTCGGAAAGCTTCTGGCCCTTGACCTTGCACGCGGCCAGCAAAGTGCCCACGGTGACGGCGGCGGTACCCTGGATATCGTCGTTGAAGCAGCATAGCTGGTCGCGGAAGCGTTCGAGCAGTGGCATGGCATTGCTCAGGGCGAAATCCTCGAACTGCAGGATCGCCTCCGGCCAGCGCCGCTGCACGCCCTCGACGAACGCCTGCACGAAGGCTTCGTAGCGTTCACCGCGCACGCGCTCTTCGCGGCGCCCGAAATACAGCGGGTCGGCGAGTCGCTCGGGGTTGTTGGTGCCCACGTCGAGCACCACCGGCAGGGTGTAGGCTGGGCTGATGCCACCGCACGCGGTGTACAGCGACAGCTTGCCGATGGGGATGCCCATGCCGCCCACGCCCTGGTCGCCCAGGCCGAGGATTCGCTCGCAGTCACTGACGACGATGACCTTGACGTTGTCCTTGGTCACGTTGTTGAGGATTTCGTCCATGCGCTCGACATCGTCGATGCTGATGAACAAGCCGCGATGGCTGCGGTAGATGCGCGAGAATTCCTGGCAGGCCTTGCCGACCGTGGGGGTATAGATGATCGGCAGCATCTCGTCGATGTGGTCGTCGACCAGGCGGTAGAACAGGGTTTCGTTGGAGTCCTGGATCGAGCGCAGCAGCACGTGGCGCTCGAGGTCGGTCGAGCATGCCTGGAACTGGTGATAGGCCCGCGCGCATTGCTGGTCGATGGTCTCGATCTGCTGGGGCAGCAAGCCTTGCAAATGCAAGGTGTCGCGCTCTTGCGCGGTGAAAGCGGTGCCCTTGTTCAGCAACGGCGTGGCAAGCAGTGCCGGGCCGGTGAACGGGACCTTGATCGGGCGTTTGGCGGAGCTGGTCATGCTGTCTCTCCCTTGCTTTTTGTATTTTGCATTCAAAATAGACGCCTTTGCCAAAGGGTGCCATCGGTTTTAGCGCAATCGCCGCTGTGGCGCCAGCGCTGACCGAGGGGCCGTGCCGGATGAAGTGCGCGAGAACAGCCTGCAGGCAGCGCCGCGTAAAGCTCTTCGAACCTTTGCCGATTACGGGCCGTCGTAAATGCAGGCCTCATGCACCGAGGCATCCGCATCCGAGGATCCAGACCATGCAGATCATTCACCCCAAAGCGCGCTATCAACCCTACACCTCTTCTTCCGGAGGCTGGGGATCGGCGTTTTCGGTGATGAATATCCTTTGGCGCCAGCAAGCCCTGGGCAAGGGCCCTGCCGCGCTGTTGCGGCAAAACAAGCCCGACGGGTTCGCCTGCGTCAGCTGTGCCTGGGCAAAGCCAGGCAATCCTCACGCCCTGGAATTCTGCGAGAACGGCGCCAAAGCGACCGCCTGGGAGCTGACCGCGCTGCGCACCGGTCCCGAGCTGTTTGCCAAGCATAGCCTCAGCGAGCTGCGCACCTGGAGCGACTACGAGCTCGAGCGCAACGGGCGCCTGACTCATCCGATGCGCTACGACGCGCCCAGTGATCGTTATGTGACCACCACGTGGGAGGAAGCCTACCAGGGCATCGGCCAGCAACTGCGCGGGCTGGAACCGGACAGTGTGGTGTTCTACGCCTCGGGACGTGCCTCGCTGGAAACTTCGTTCATGTACCAATTGCTGGCTCGCGCCTATGGCACCAACAACCTGCCGGACAGCTCGAACATGTGCCACGAAAGCACGTCGGTGGGCCTGCAGGAAAGCATCGGGGTGCCCGTGGGTACGGTGAACCTGAAGGATTTCGAGCTGACCGACTGCATCTTTTTCTTCGGTCAGAACGTGGGCAGCAACAGCCCGCGCATGCTTCATCCACTGCAGGAGGCGCGCAAGCGCCAGGTGCCGATCATCAGCTTCAACCCGCTGCGCGAGCGCGGTCTGGAACGTTTCGTCAATCCGCAATCGCCGGTGGAAATGCTGGGCCCGGACTCCACGGTGATCAGTACGCAATACCACCAGGTAGCTATCGGTGGTGACACGGCAGCGGTAATGGGCATCGCCAAGGCCCTTCTGGCGATGGACCGCGCAGCGCATGCCGACGGCCGGCCGGCGGTGATCGACCATGATTTCATCGCCGAGCACACCGAGGGCGTCGATGAATTCCTGGCCCAGGTAGACCAGCACGAATGGGCCGCGCTGGAACAGCGCAGCGGCCTGGATCGCGCGGCTCTGGAGGCCGCTGCCACCGTGTATGCCCGCAGCAACCGGGTGATGATCATCTATGGCATGGGGCTGACCCAGCATCGCCATGGCGTGCAGAACGTGCAGATGCTGGTCAACCTGCTGCTGTTGCGCGGCAACATCGGCAAGCCGGGCGCTGGCATCTGCCCCGTGCGCGGGCACTCCAACGTGCAGGGGCAACGCACGGTGGGCATCACCGAGGATCCGGCCAAGGTGCCGGTGGACAAGATCGAAGCATTGTTCGGCATTCAGGTGCCGAAGAAGATGGGCATGGCCACGGTGGATGCCTGCGAGGGCATCGTGGCCGGCAAGGTGAAGGGCTTCATCGGCCTGGGCGGCAATTTCCTGCGCGCAGTGCCGGACACCGATCGGATGGAGCCGGCATGGTCGGGCCTGGCCCTCAATGTGCAGATCGCAACCAAGCTTAATCGCACCCACCTGTTCCCCGGCCAGCACGGCTGGCTGCTGCCGTGCCTGGGACGCATCGAGCGCGATGTGCAGGACGGCCGCCGCCAGGTGTACACCACCGAAGACAGCACCGGCTGCATCCGCGCCTGGGAAGGTCGCGCCGAGCCTGCCAGCGAGCACTTGCGCGCGGAGTTGGCGATCATCGCCGGCCTGGCCCAGGCGACGCTGAGCGGCAACGAGCAGATTCCGTGGGAGCTGTGGCGCCAGGATTATGCCCGCGTGCGGGAGGCCATCGCCCAGACCTATCCGGAGATCTTCCATGACATGGAGACGCGAATGTGGGAGCCCGGTGGTTTCCATCGGCCGCTGGGCGCTTGCGAGCGCCACTGGACCACACCCACGGGCAAGGCGCAGTTCGTCACCGCCAAGACGCTTGACGAGGACGACGACGTCTCGCAGAACGCCGGACAGCGCGATGTGCTGCAACTGATGACGCTGCGCAGCAACGATCAGTTCAACACCACGGTGTATGGCTACGAGGACCGTTTTCGCGGGGTCAAGGGCACGCGCAGCGTGATCTTCCTGAACCACAACGACATCGTCCGGCTGGGTTTCAATCCGGGCGACTGGGTCACGATTCGTACCGCCATCGAGCCGCAGGTGCGCCGCGAGGTGGGGCCGATGCAGATCATCGCCTACGATATCCCGATCAATTGCGCGGGCGCCTACTACCCCGAGTGCAATGCATTGGTGCCCTTGTGGCATTACGCGAGCAAGAGCAAGGTGCCCGCCGCCAAGTCGATCCCGGTCACCCTGCACAAGGCCCAGGCCCGCGCCGAAGACATGGCCCACGCCGTTCCACTGGCCGACCAGGTGATCTAGCACCCTGTAGGAGCGGTCATCGGCCGCGAAAGGCACACCGCGGAGTGCCTGACACACCGCGGCGCCCGATTCGCGGGCAGAGCCCGCTCCCACAGATAACCGCGGACCTGCAGGTGGGCTACGGGGATTTGGTCAGATGCTGGTAATGGGCTTTGAGGGTGTCGATGAAATCCTCGGCCAACAGGGTGCGGTTCTGCGCATGGGGCCAGATCACGTAAGTCGGCAAGGGAATATCCGGGCGGAAGGGTCGAACCACGATCTGGCGGTGCAGGTAATCCCTGGCCACCAGCGGATGAGCCAGGGTTATGCCCATGCCGTGCGCAACCATTTCGCAATTGATCGCGCTGTATTGCGCTTCCAGGGCCATGATTCGCTCCACACCGGCCTGTTCGAACAGCCCGTCGACCAGCGCCCGCGTGCCGTCTCCGTGGCACAGCGACACGAACGGCTGCCCCTGCAGGTCCGCGAAGGTAATGCTCTGGTGCTCAGCCAGGGGATGCGCCGCCGGCAACACGCAGACTGCGGCCATCTCGGCCAGCAACTCGACCTGATGGTTCGCCACATCGCCCGGATGCACCACGATGCCAATGTCGCAGAACTGCGATTTCACCCACTGTTCAACGGTGGGCGACGAGTTGACGTGCAGCGATACGGTCAGCTCCGGACGGGTCGACGTGAACGTCTTGAGCACCTCGGGAATCACGCTCATGCCCGTCGACGGCACGGCCGCAACACGCAGGCGCCCGGTGCCTAGGTTGCGAATGTTCTTCGCCGAATGCTTGAGGCTGTCGAGCCCGACGAATGCGCGCTCCACCTCTTGAAAGAACGCGCGACCCTCCTGCGTCGGGATCAGCCGAACCCCGGCGCGCTTGAACAAGGTCAGCCCGGTGCTCAGCTCGAGTTGGGCGATCAGCCGACTGACATTGGGTTGCGAGGTGTACAGGACGTCGGCCGCCGCGGTCATCGAGCCCATGCGCATCACACTGCGGAACGCTTCGATCTGCCTCAGGTTCACTGACGCCTCCATATCAAATATGCATGACTAGGCCCGATATCCGTATTTGACCATATACCGTCACGCTCGCAATACTCAAGTCCAGCAGCACATACACATAGCGCACACCAAGATGCGTTACCCGGCGCCGCCCATGGCCGGGAGCATGCACAGCGCATGCGTGGCCCCGGTTCGCCGGAGCGACCGACGCATTGTTCGATCTGCCCCCTGCACTTCGGAGATAGTCTGTGAATAGCCAACAACCGTCCTTTCGCCTCACTTCCCTGCGCGTTGCCCTCGCTTTCGCCGCTCTGAGCGGCGCCTGCGCCCATGCCGCCCCAACCCTCTACGTTGCCGGTGTCGGCGGCTCTACCGAGCAGATGTACAAGAGCAAGATCATTCCCGCCTTCGAGAAGCTGCACGACGTCAAAGTGGTCTACGTAGCCGGCAACTCCACTGAAACTCTGGCCAAGCTGCAGGCGCAGAAGGGCCGCCAGCAGATCAACGTCGCCATGATGGACGACGGGCCCATGTACCAGGCACTTCAGCAGGGCCTGTGCGGCGACCTCAGCGATGCGCCGGTGTACAAGGACCTTTACCCGCTGGCTCGCCTCAGCCCACAGGCCACTGGTATCGGCATGGTCGCTACCGGAATCGGCTACAACGAAGAAGCCTTCAAGAAGCGTGGCTGGGACGCCCCCGACTCCTGGGAAGACCTGGCCGACCCACGCTACAAGCAACTGCTCGGCATGCCCCCGGTGACCAACACCTACGGCCTGCACACACTGGTGGAGATGGCTCGCCTGCGCGGCGGCAGCGAAAAGAACATCGACCCCGGCTTCAAGGCGCTCAAGGATGAGATCGGTCCGAACGTGCTGGCCTGGGTGTCGGCGCCCGGTGAAATGGACGGCATGATGCAGAACGGCGATGTGGTCATGGCGGTCTACGGCAGCGGTCGCGCCGTGGCCTTGCAGGGCACCGGTTTCCCGCTCAAGTTCATCTACCCGAAGGAAGGTGGTGTGGCCTTGCAACTGGCCGCCTGCGGGGTGACACCCAATGCCCAGCCGGAACTGGCGCAGACGTTCATCCAGTACGTGCTGTCGCCCGAAGTGCAAACCATCCAGGCCCACGAAAACGGTTTTGCGCCGGTCAACAAGACCGTCGAGCTGAGCCCCGAGATCGCCGCGCGCATGCCCTATGGCCCGGACAAAGTCAGTGCCCTGATCAAAGTCGACTGGGAGACCATCAACCAGCAGCGCAGTGAGTGGACCACACGCTGGAACCGTACCGTCGAGCGCTGATCCGCGCGCCCGTCCGAACTTTCCCGACCTTTTCCTGGAGCCGCAGGCGCATGCCTGCGTGGCAAAGCCATGGCATTTTTGACACTGGAAGGCCTCGTCAAGAACTACGGTACGTTCAAGGCCATCGACGGTCTGAGCCTGGAGGTACAGCACGGCGAGTTCGTCGCCCTGCTCGGCCCTTCCGGGTGCGGCAAGACCACCACCTTGCAGTCGATCGCCGGGTTCGTGCAACCCACCGAAGGCCGGATCGTGCTCGACGGTCGCGACATCACTCACGTACGCCCGGAAGATCGCGGCCTTGGCATCGTTTTTCAGAGCTACGCGCTGTTCCCGCACATGACGGTGGCGCAGAACATCAGCTTCGGCCTGGAGATGCGCGGCGTGGCCAAGGCCGAACGTGCCAAGCGCGTGGTCGAGGCGCTGGACCTGGTCCGTCTTGGCGGGCTTGGCGAGCGTTATCCCAAGGCGCTTTCCGGCGGGCAGCGCCAGCGGGTGGCGATTGCCCGCGCCCTGGCCATCCGCCCCAACCTGTTGCTGCTCGACGAACCCATGTCGAACCTGGATGCCAAGCTGCGCGAGGAAATGCACATCGAGCTGCGCGCCATCCAGCGCGAACTGGGTATCACGACCATCCTGGTCACCCACGATCAGGTCGAAGCGATGACCATGAGCGACCGCATCGCAGTCATGCAGCGCGGGCGCATCGTGCAGATCGATACACCATTCGAAGCCTACGAACGACCCCATTCGCCCTTCGCCTCGGCGTTTCTGGGCAAGACCAACGCCTTCGCCGGAGCCGTGCAGCTGCGCAACGAGCGCTGCTGCCACGTGCAGGTGCGCGACACCTTGCTGCATGTGCCCCACGAGGACCGCTCCCTGGGTCAGGACGTCAACGTGTACATCCGCCCCGAGAAAATCCGCCTGACCGAACCTGGCCTGGGCCGCATCAACGGTCGGATCGCCCTGCGGGTGTTCCTCGGCAACCTGTGGTTGCTTGCCGTGGACAGCCACTTTGGCCTGGTCCACCTGACCCAGCCGAATCTGGGGCATGTACCGCCCGCCGAGGGCAACGAAGTCGGCCTGGACTGGTCGGACGACGACCTGCGCCTGCTCGACCGGGAGGCTGCCCATGGCCAGGTATGACGCCGAACACGTAGGCGCGGCGCCCTGGCTGCTCAGCGGCCCTGCCTTGCTGGTATTCATCGCCCTGCTGCTGGCACCGTTGCTGCTGACCGCGCTGTTGTCGCTCAACCTGTTCAGCGACACCGAAGGCGTGCTGCCGGTGTACAGCCTGGGCAACTACATCGAGGTGTTCAAGGACGACTATTTCCACGAGATTTTCCTGCGAACCGGCTCGATGGCCCTGGCAGTGACGGTGCTGTGCGTACTGCTCGGCATCCCGGAAACCATCATCATTGCGCGCATGGCGCCACGCTGGCGCTCGACCTTCCTGCTGGTGGTGCTTGGCCCGCTGTTGATTTCAGTAGTGGTGCGAACCCTCGGCTGGGCGATTCTGTTGGGCAACAACGGCTTGATCAACGATGCCCTCCAAGCCCTGGGCATCACCGACGAACCGGTGAAAATCCTGTTCACCCAAGTGGGCGTGATCATTGCCCTGACCCATGTGCTGGTGCCCTTCATGGTGATCGCGGTGTGGGCCACCCTGCAGCGACTGGACCTGCAGGTGGAGTGGGCCGGCCTGTCCCTGGGCGCGTCGCGGCTGACGGTGTTCCGGCGCATCATCGTGCCGCAGATCATGCCGGGCATTCTTTCCGGCTCGATCATCGTCTTCGCCCTCGCCGCCTCGGCCTTCGCCACCCCGGCAATCATCGGCGGACGCCGGCTTAAGGTGGTCGCCACTGCGGCCTACGACGAATTCCTCGGCACCCTCAACTGGCCCCTGGGCGCGGCGATCGCCATGCTCCTGCTGGTGGCCAATCTGATCATCATTCTGGGTTGCAGCAAGCTGGCCGAGCGCCGCTTCAAGCAAGTCTTCGAGTAGGCCGCCATGCACAAGAACGGTTTTTTCTCGCTGCTGTTCCATACCCTGTTCATCGGCTTCATCGTCGCGCCGCTGCTGGTGGTGATGGCGATGGCGTTCACCGACAAGGGGTATCTGTCACTGCCCACCAATGGCTTGTCGCTGCGCTGGTTCAGGGCCCTGCTGGACAATCAGGAAATGCTCGACGCGTTCATGCTGTCGATCAAGCTGGGCCTGGCGTCGGCCACCATCGCCACGCTGCTGGCCATCCCGGCGGCCTTGGCCATCAGCCGCTACGACTTCCCCGGCCGCGGCACATTGACCGGCTTTCTGCTCTCGCCGCTGATGATTCCTTCCGTGGTGCTGGGGATCGCCTTCCTGCGTTTCTTCTCCATCGCGCAGATTGGCGGCTCGTTCTGGGCGCTGTGCCTGACTCACGTGATCGTTGTGCTGCCCTATGCATTGCGCCTGACCCTGGCCTCCGCCATCGGCCTGGAGAAAGACATCGAGCAGGCCGCGCTGTCGCTGGGCGCCAAACGCTGGACGGCGTTCCACCGGGTCATCCTGCCGCGCATCCGCACTGGCGTGGTCGGCGGCTGGATGCTGGCTTTCATCCAGAGTTTCGATGAGCTGACCATGACCGTGTTCGTGGCCACGCCCGGCACCACGACCTTGCCGGTGGCCATGTACAACCAGATTTCCCAGACCATCGACCCGTTGATCACGGCGGTTTCGACGGTGCTGATCGTTGGCACGTTGATCTTGATGCTGGTGCTGGATCGCCTGGTAGGCCTGGACCGCGTGCTCATAGGAGAAGGCAAATGAAGCGCTCGACGGCAGCGATCAAGGCCGACGTGATCGTCGTCGGTGGCGGGCTGGTAGGTACGGCGGTGGCCTACGGCCTGGCGCGCAACGGCGCCGACACCGTGGTGCTCGACCAGGGCGACGATGCGTTCCGCGCCTCGCGTGGCAATTTCGGCCTGGTCTGGGTTCAGGGCAAAGGCTACAACCTGCCCGACTATGCGCGTTGGACACGTTCTTCGGCGCAACGCTGGGCCGACCTGCGCGATACGCTGCTGGCCGACAGTGGCGTGGATGTCAGCCTCAAGCAGCCGGGTGGCTTTCACATGTGCTTCAGCGACGAGGAACTGCTAGAGCGCGAGGCGCGCCTGCGCCAATTGCAGGCGGCGGTCGGTGACTACCCCTTCGAGATGCTCGATGCCGGCGAACTCAAGGCGCGCCTGCCGCTGATCGGCAAGGCCGTGATCGGCGCCAGTTATACCCCCCAGGACGGCCATGTGAACCCGCTGAAGCTACTGCGCGCCCTGCATGCGTCCGCGCAACGCCATGGCGCGCGTTTCGCAGGCGGCCAGCACATCCAGCGCATCGAGGGCAGTGCCGGCGACTTCCGCATCTGGGCCGGGGAGCAGGCCTACTGTGCGCCGCGCGTGGTACTCGCAGCCGGCCTGGGCAACCCCGGGCTGGCCGCGCAGATCGGGCTGCATGCACCGGTCGCACCCAACCGCGGGCAGGTACTGGTCAGCGAGCGGGTCCAGCCGTTTCTCGACTATCCCACCATCAATGTCCGCCAGACCGACGAAGGCACGGTGCAACTGGGCGATTCGATGGAAGAAGTCGGCTTCGACGACAGTACCTCCACCGGTGTGCTCTCGGCGATCGCCCAGCGTGGCGTAGCGACCTTTCCGCTGCTGCGCGATGTGCGCCTGATCCGTGCCTGGGGTGCCTTGCGGGTAATGAGCCCGGACGGTTTCCCGATCTACCAGCAGTCGTCGACCCACCCCGGGGCCTTCGTCATCACCTGCCACAGCGGTGTAACCCTGGCCGCCGCCCACGCCCTGCGCATCGCGCCCTGGGTGATGGGGGCGGCGCAGCCCGACGAATTGGCCGTGTTCAACGGCGAACGTTTTCTCAGCGACAAGGTGCTTGCCCATGCCCATTGAAGCCCCCAGCCGCGCCCCGCTGTTCCAGTCGGTGGCCGGCGAAACCCGCAGCAGCCGCAGTGTGACCTTCAGCTTCAACGGCGAGGCGTTGAGCGTACCGCCAGGCATCAGCGTGGCGGCGGCGTTGTTGATGTCCGGAATCGAGCGCTTCCGGGCCACGCCGGTGAGCGAATCGCCGCGCGCGCCCTACTGCATGATGGGCGTGTGTTTCGAATGCCTGGTCAGCATTGATGGCGTGCCCAATCGGCAGAGTTGCCTGATCGATGTGGTCGACGGCATGCAGGTGCGCTCCCAGGAAGGCGCTCGCGACTTGCAGTTCGAGGTTCCCTCGGTCAGCGTCCTGGAGGTGCAGCCATGAACCCCGAATCCGTCGACGTCGTCGTCGTGGGCGCCGGCCCGGCAGGCATGGCCGGTGCCACCGAGCTGGCCGGGCTGGGCCTCGCCGTGGTCTTGCTGGACGAGCAAGGCAGCCCTGGCGGGCAGATCTATCGCGGTATCACCCTGGCGCCGCTGAGCCGGCGCGACCTGCTGGGACCGGACTATGCCCACGGCAACGTGCTCGCCAGAGCCCTGGAGGACACTCCGGTGCGGCACATCAAGGAAGCTGCAGTGTGGCAGGTGGGTCGTGATCATCAGGTCAGCTATCTGCAGGGTGGGCGCATGCACACTTTGCAGGCCCGCGCGGTCCTGCTGGCCACCGGCGCCATGGAGCGGCCCTTCCCCATCCGTGGCTGGACCCTTCCGGGAGTGATGACTGCGGGCGCGGCGCAGATCCTGCTCAAGAGCGCTGGCGCAGTACCCACCGAGCCGGTGGTGCTGGCCGGTTGCGGACCTTTGCTGTACCTGCTGGGCTGGCAGTATTTGCGTGCCGGAGTGCCGATCAAGGCCTTGGTCGATACCACGCACCGCGACGACTACTGGCGCGCGCGGCGTCATCTGGTCTCGGCCCTGCGTGCCTGGCCTTACCTGCGCAAGGGCCTGGAGCTGATGCGCAGTCTGCGCCAGGCGCGCATCGCCCATTTCACCGGCGCCTCGCAGCTGGCGATCGAGGGTACCGATTCGGCCCAGGCGCTGAGCTTCACCGCCAACGGCAAGGCGCAGCGCATCGCCAGTCGCTGCGTGCTGCTGCACCAGGGGGTGGTACCCAATATTCAATTCAGCCAGTCGCTGCGTGCGACCCACGCCTGGGATCCGCAGCAGCTGTGCTTCAGCCCGCTCAGGGACAGCTGGGGCGAACTGGACGTGCCAGGGGTGTTTGTCGCCGGTGACGGAGGCGGTATCGGCGGTGCACAGGCGGCGGCACTGCAGGGCCGGCTGGCCGGCCTGGGCATCGCCGCTCGGCTGGGCGCGCTGGGCGCTCCGCAGCGCGATCGGCGTGGCGTCGAGCTGCGCCGGGCGTTGACCGACAATTTGCGCATCAGACCGTTTCTCGACGCGCTGTACCGGCCCCGCGACGAGCATCGGATCCCGGCTGACGACGTCATTGTCTGCCGCTGCGAGGAAGTCACCGCCGGCCAGTTGCGCCAGTTCGTCGCCATGGGCTGCGCCGGTCCGAACCAGGCGAAGTCGTTCGGCCGGTGCGGCATGGGGCCCTGCCAGGGACGCCTGTGCGGCCTGACCGTCACCGAAGTGATCGCCGATGCGCGCCAGGTGCCCGCAGGTGACGTCGGTTACTACCGGATTCGTCCGCCGATCAAGCCCATCACACTCGGGGAGCTGGCCGGTGACTGAGCGCCAGCGCTCGGGCGCTGATGTATTGGTGATCGGCGGCGGCATCCACGGCCTCAGCACCGCCCTGCACCTGGCTAGCGCCGGCGTCCGGGTGACCGTGCTGGAGGCGGAGTATTGCGGTCGCCATGCTTCCGGGGTGAACGCCGGTGGCGTGCGCACCCTGGGCCGCCATGTGGCGGAAATCCCCTTGGCCCTCGCTTCGCGAACGCTTTGGCATGGCCTGCAGGACGTGCTCGGCGAGGACGGTGGCTTCGTCGCCAGCGGCCAGCTGAAACTGGCCGAGAACGACGTTGAACTGCAGGAATGCCAGCGCCGTGTGGAGCAGTTGCATGCCTTGGGCTTCACCCATGAAGTTTTGATCGATCGGCAGCAGGTGCTCGAATTGGTACCTACGGTGGCACCCCATGTGGTGGGTGGTATCTGGGTCGGCGGCGACGGCTATGCCGTGCCGTACCACACCGTTACCGCGTTTCGCCTGGCTGCGCAGCGGCTGGGAGTACGGGTCCTGGAGCAGACGCCGGCACTGCGCATCGAGCGCAGCGCCATTCATTGGCGGGTCGAGACGCGGTCGGGCGTGCATCAAGCGGAGCACCTGGTGGTCACCGCAGGGGCCTGGGCGGCGCAACTGGCGGCACAGGTCGGCGAGCCGGTGCCGGTGCATCCGCAGGGCTTGATGCTGATGGTCACTCACCGGGTCGCCCCATTCTGTGCGCCGGTACTGGGCGCTACGGGGCGGGCGCTGTCATTCAAACAGTTCGCCAACGGTACCGTAGTGATCGGCGGCAAGCTGGTAGGCTCGGTGGAGTTCGCCGCGCGCCATGGCGAGGTTCAAATGGACCGGTTGAGCACCAGCGCGCGTACGGTAACCGACCTGTTTCCCCATTTGCGCAACCTGGGTGTGAATCGGGTCTGGGCCGGTGTCGAGGCGTTTACCGCCGATGACATTCCAGTGATCGGCGCCAGCTGCAAGGCCGACAAGCTGAGCTATTCCTTCGGTTTCTGCGGCAGTGGTTTCCAGATGGGTCCCGGGACCGGTCAGCGCCTGGCCCAGCAGATCCTTGGCGAGCCCTCGCCGATCAGTCTCGACCCGTTTTCCATAGGGCGTTTCGCGCAATCGGCGACGACGCTCGAACAACCTGCAACATCCCTTATCCACTCGTGAGGAAATACACCATGCTGGACATCAAGCGCATCGAAACCAACCAACGCATGAGCCGTGTCGTGCAGTGCAACGGCTTCACGTTCCTCGGCGGGCAGACCGCCACCGACCGTAGCCTGGACATCAAGGGCCAGACTGCCCAGGTGCTGGCCAAGATCGACAGCTTCCTGGAGCAGGCTGGCCTGGACAAGACCCGTATCGTCACCGCGCAAGTGTGGCTGTCGGACATCCAGGCCAATTTCGCCGGAATGAACGAAGTGTGGGACGCCTGGGCACCCGAAGGCCACGCCCCGGCGCGCGCTACCGTGGAATCCCGCCTGGCCGCGCCCGATCTGCTGGTGGAAATCACCGTCGTCGCCGCTGGCTGACCCGCGTCGCCTGATTCGCGGGCAGAGCCCGCTCCCACAGGAGTAGCCCGATCCCCTGTGGGAGCGGGCTCTGCCCGCGAAGGTCGCGCCGCGGTTCCAGACTAGAAAATGCACCCCCCTCATGCCCAGATCGTCTGCGCGAATATCCACCTTCGCCAGTTGACGGCCACTTCGATTTGGTGTTTCCTGAAACCGGTTTCAATCCACTGATCGCCTGCCCATAACATCCATAAAAGGACTCAGGCCGTGACCCGTCTTTCCGTTCCTGTGCGCCCTCGCGTGACCATGCTCGACGTAGCCGAGCGCGCAGGTGTATCCAAGGCCAGTGTCTCGCGCTTCATCGGTGAGGATCGCGGTCTGCTGTCCGACGTCATCGCCACACGCATCGCCCGCGCCATCGACGACCTCGACTATCGCCCCAATCAAATGGCCCGCGGCCTCAAGCGCGGCCGTACGCGCCTGATCGGCATGCTCATGGCCGATATCCGCAACCCCTATTCGGTGGCCGTCATGCATGGCGTGGAAACCGCCTGCCGCCGCCATGGCTACAGCCTGGTGGTCTGCAACACCGACCGCGACCCGGAACAGGAACGCCAGCAGTTGCAGGCCATGCGTGCCTACAACGTCGAAGGCGTGATCGTGAACACCCTCGGCCACCACCTGGATGAGCTGCGCGAACTGCAACGGGAACTGCCCCTGGTGCTGGTCGACCGCAAGGTGGCCGACCTGCCCAGCGACCTTGTCGGGCTGGACAACCGGATGGCCGTCGACATGGCCGTCGACCACCTCCACGAGCGCGGCTATCGCCAGCTTGCGCTGGTCAGTGAGGCGGTTGATGGCACCAGTTCTCGTACCGAACGCATCGAGGCCTTCGCGCAACGCACCGGCGGCACGGTGTTCTACACAGGTGCCGGCCTCGGCGAGCAACTACGCACGTTCCTTGCCAGCACCGACGTCGGGCCCAAGGCCTTGTTCTGCGCCAATGGCGTGGCGGCACTGGCCTGCACGCTGGCCCTGCGGGAGTTGGGCAACCAGGCATGCGAAAACGTGGGGCTGATCGCGCTCGACGACCTCGACTGGTACCCCCTGGTAGGCAACGGTATTACCGCCCTTGCCCAACCCACCCATGCCATCGGCGTGCAAGCCTTGGAATGCCTGTTGCGGCGGCTGCAGGGTGCGCAAGGTCCAGCCCAGACGTTCCACTTCACCCCTGACCTGATCGTTCGAGGTTCCACCCCGCTCCGCTGAAAAAGCGCTGCGGCGTGCGCTGTACCCATGCTTAAAACTGAAACCGGTTTCAGAGGACAATAACAATGCATCCCTATCCCGTCTCCATCAGCCTTTCCAGCTTCGGCGCGGACCATGTTCGTACACAGGGTCAGGCCAGCCTGGCACCGCTGGTTGCCCAGACCGGCGCCAGCCATATCGAACTCCGCGAGGAGCTGTTCGATGACTTCGATGCGCCCTCCCTGCGCAGTGCGATCGCCGCGCAAGAACTTACCTGCGTCTATTCCTCGCCGCTCGAACTGTGGCAGCCCGGCCAGGCCGCGCCCAATCCGCAGCTGCAACTGGCGCTCGCTCGCGCGTCTGCGTGCAGCGCGATCTGGCTCAAGGTCTCGCTGGGTTTTCACTCCACTGCCAGCGACTTGCACCTGCTGCATGACCAGTTGCGCGATCAACCCGTGCGCCTGCTGATCGAGAACGACCAGACTGCCCACGGTGGGCGGATCGAGCCGCTGGTCGACTTCTTCACTGCGATAGCCAGGCAAGGCGTGCCGGTGGGCATGACCTTCGACATCGGCAACTGGCAATGGCAGCAACAGTCGGTTTCGAGCGCTGCGCAGCAGTTGGGCCGTTTCGTCGAATACATTCACTGCAAGGCCGTACAACGCACCACGACCGGCAAGCTGGTCGCCACGCCGCCCGAGCTGACCGACCTGCATCAGTGGGCGCGCCTGCTCGGCCACATGGCCCCAGGCCTGGTGCGGGCCATCGAGTACCCGTTGCAGGGCAGCGACCTGCTGGCTGTCGCCAAGGCACAGGTGGCCACCCTCACCCGCCTCGGCCAGGCCGCGCAGGAGGTGGCCCATGGCTGAGTTCGATGTGCTGAGCTTCGGCGAAACCATGGCCATGTTCGTCGCCGAGCAGACCGGCGAACTGGCCGAAGTCGAGCGCTTCCGCAAACGCATTGCCGGTGCCGACAACAATGTCGCCATCGGCCTGTCGCGGCTGGGCTTCAACGTCGCCTGGCTGAGCCGAGTGGGCAACGACTCGCTCGGTCGCTTCATCGTCGCCGCGTTGCAACGCGAAGGGCTGGATTGCAGCCATGTCGGCGTGGATTCACAGCACCCCACCGGGTTCCAGTTCAAGTCGCTGCAGGACGATGGCCGCGACCCCACGGTCGAATACTTTCGCCGCGGATCGGCGGCCAGCCATATGGGCACTGGCGATGTGCCTGAACGCCTGCTCGATGCCCGTCACCTGCACGCCACCGGCATCGCCCCGGCGCTGTCGCCGAGCATGAATGCGTTGACCCGTGGCTTGATGGCCGCCATGCGTTCGGCAGGCCGGAGCGTCTCGTTCGACCCCAACCTGCGCCCGTCGCTGTGGCCCAGCCAGGCGCACATGATCGAGCAGATCAACAGCTTCGCTGCGCTGGCCGACTGGGTGTTGCCGGGCCTGGCCGAAGGGCAGTTGCTGACTGGACACCAACGCTGCGAAGACATTGCCCGTTTCTATCTTGACCTGGGTGTGCAAGCGGTGGTGATCAAGCTGGGCGCGGACGGCGCGTTCTATTGCAGCGCCGAGCAACAAGGCTACGTAGCCAGCCGCCCCGTGGCCAAGGTGGTGGATACGGTCGGCGCGGGTGACGGCTTCGCCGTGGGCGTCATCAGTGCCCTGCTCGAAGGCCGCGACCTGGCCCAGGCCGCCGCCCGCGGCAACTGGATCGGCAGCCTGGCGGTACAGAGCCCGGGCGACATGGAAGGCCTGCCGATGCGCGCCGCGCTGATCGAGGACGAAAGCCACTGACGCACGCAAAAAAGACACCCGCAAAACGTTGCGCCCTGGACCCATGAATCAAAACGCCCTACCTGTTGCGACAATTACAAAATGCTCAGGAGTCAGACCATGCACAGCCACACCGTGAAACTCGCCAGCCGTCGCTGGTGGTTCATCATGCCGATCGTCTTCATCACCTACAGCCTGGCCTACCTGGACCGGGCCAACTACGGTTTTGCCGCAGCCTCGGGCATGGCCGCCGACCTGAACATAACGCCGGGGCTGTCCTCGCTGCTCGGCGCCCTGTTCTTCCTGGGTTACTTCTTCTTCCAGGTCCCCGGCGCGATCTATGCGCAGAAGCACAGCGTCAAGCAGTTGATCTTCGTCAGCCTGATCCTCTGGGGCAGCCTGGCGACCTTGACCGGTGTCGTCTCCAGCGCCTACTGGCTGATCGTGATCCGCTTCATGCTCGGCGTCGTCGAAGCCGTGGTCATGCCCGCGATGCTGGTGTACCTGTGCCATTGGTTCACCCGCGCGGAACGCTCGCGGGCCAACACTTTCCTGATACTGGGCAACCCGGTGACGATGCTGTGGATGTCGGTGGTGTCCGGCTACCTGATCCAGCATTACAGCTGGCGCTGGATGTTCATCATCGAAGGGTTGCCCGCCGTCATCTGGGCATTCATCTGGTGGCGCCTGGCCGATGATCGACCCGCCCAGGCGAAGTGGCTCAGCCAGCAGGAAAAAGACGATCTGCAACAGGCACTGGCCGCCGAACAGGTGGGCATGAAGCCGGTGAAGAACTACGCCGAAGCCTTCCGTTCGGGCAAGGTCATCACTCTGTCGTTGCAGTTCTTCCTGTGGAGCGTGGGCGTGTACGGCTTCGTGCTGTGGCTGCCGTCGATTCTCAAGCAGGGCGCGCAGATGGACATGATCGAGGCTGGCTGGCTGTCTTCCCTGCCCTACCTGGCGGCGGTGATCGGCATGCTGGTGGTGAGCTGGTTTTCCGACCGTATGCAACGGCGCAAGCGCTTCGTCTGGCCACCGCTGCTGCTGGCGGCACTGGCGTTCTACGGTTCGTACGCGCTGGGCAGCGAGCACTTCTGGTGGTCCTATGCACTGCTGGTGATCGCCGGAGCGTGCATGTACGCGCCCTATGGTCCGTTCTTTGCCATCGTGCCGGAGATCCTTCCCGCCAACGTGGCCGGAGGTGCCATGGCGCTGATCAACAGCATGGGCGCCCTGGGCTCATTTGCCGGGTCCTACCTGGTTGGCTATCTCAACGCCAGCACCGGCAACCCGGGCGCTTCCTACCTGTTGATGAGCGGGGCGCTGCTGCTCTCGGCGCTGCTGACCATCATGCTCAAGCCCGGAGGCTGCGATGCGGTGGTCGGCAAAGCGGACGCCACGGGGCTTGCGTCCTGCAAAAACTGACGCAGATCATGAAACTTCATGAAATCGCCCGGTATTCGTGGCAAAGCGCACAGCTGTCATCCAGGTGGTGCTACTTTTAATACTCCACAGGCTATCCATTCCGATGGCCTGCCCTGCCACGTGCGGCTGCAACAGGTGGGCGCGATGAACAAGATGACATTTCCGAACGCTTGCCAGGTCATGCGCTGGCACTTTCACCCCATGGGCTTCGAGGGCAATATGGATGCGCCCAGCAGCATGGTGGCCAGGCTGTTCGACCGCAGCAGCGGCGAAACCCTGCTGGCCATCGCCGGGCTGCCTTGTGCAACGGTCATGAATGCCGCGGACGTCGAGCGCATCATCGAGGCGGTGGAAGCCGAGCTCGAGGCGTTCATTCCGCCGCTGGCGCTCAAGGCAGGCTGAGCGCGCCAGCCCTCCATCAGCTCGATCCAAAATGACCGTGCAGCGTATCCACAACGATCCGAGCGGCGTCGGCTGCGGCATTGTCGTTGAGCAATGCCTGCCAGCCGCGGCGACCAGGCAAGTGCCGAGCCCTCTGCAGTAGAGCCGGCCACTGATCTGCAGCCGGCACACCGAGCACACCCAGTGCCACGCCCAACCTTTCAAGCTGCAACGCCTGCAGGCGTTGCTCATCGAACGGGCGCTGCTCGGCAATGGCGATCAAACGCCCGCCCAGATGCGCGACCTCGGCGACCACATTGTCCCCGGCACTGCCTACCACGATCTCGGCACGCAGCAGTTCCGGCAAGGGGTCGGCCAGGTGCCCCAGCAGCGTCAGGTTTCCCGGCAGCGGCAGGTCACTGGCGGGCAGCGGTCCGGCTACACGAAATTGATCTTCGGGGCAGCGTCTGGCAATGGCGATCAGTGAATCGACGGTGAAGGCCGTGCCACCCTGCCCGGTGATCACCAGCACCGCGCCATGCTCAGGCGCCACGTGAGCGCTGCTTTGCTGGCTGTAGCGGGACACCCAACCGCAGTGGTCGGTCTTGGCCAGCACCCAGTCGGGCATCTGGCTGCACTCCATCGAGGCCGGGTATGGCGCAAGCAAGCGTGAGGCCGATGCATAGGCCTGCAGATGGGCCGGGTCGGTACGTTCGCCGTGCTGGCGCATGTACACGCACGGTACGCCGAACAGGCGCGCCAGCATCGCCACTTCCACGGATACATCGACCACCAGCAGACACGGCCAGGCGCTACGCATCCAGTCGGCCAGAAGCCCCATGCGTTCGCGCAGCCCGTCCACGGCCAAGGGCGCGTAATGCAGCGCGGGAAAGCTCTCCACATGCATGCCGGGCGCAGTGTCGCCGGGCAACTGCAGGGCCTTGATCGTCGAGGAGTAGTCGGCGTCGGGCAACCGCGAGCCGATCAACGTGACGTCGCAGTCCATGTGCCGGGCGATGGCCAGGGCGCGCATGCCATGGCCGGAGCCGTGGTGATGCACGTAGTAGCCGACCTGTGCGCGCTCAGGCACCGGCGTCGGCCACTTGCCGCAACAGCGCGTCGTAGCGGTCGAGCATGACCTCGTGGCTCCATTGGCTCTCGGCGTGCAGGCGGCAGGCCAGGCGTGACTTGCGCCGGGCCAGGCGCAAAGCGTGTGCCAGGCCTTCAACGTCGCCGCCTGCGGCCAGCGCACCGGTTGCGTCGGTCAGCAGATCGCCCACCGCGCCGCGGGCGAAGGCCGCTACCGGTGTGCCGCAGGCCAGGGCTTCTGCCACGACCAGGCCGAAGGGCTCTTCCCAGCACGGGGTGACCAAGGCGGCGGACGCGCTGGCCAGCTCGATGGCCAGTTCGTCACGGCCCAAGTGGCCAAGGTACTGGCACTGGTCATTCAAGCGCGGCTGGATCTGCTCCTTGAAGTAACGCGGGTCGACCGCCTGACCGGCCAGGCGCAGCGGTACGCCGGCCAGTTTCGCGGCGTCCATGGCCAGGTGCGCGCCCTTGTCCGGCACCAGCCGCCCGAACCAGATGGCATGCTCGAGCGGTGCCGCGCGCGGCGACCACAGCTGCAGGTCGATGCCGTTGGGGATGACACGGCACTCGGGAACGACCTCTTTCCACTGCCGTGCGTTGGCCTCGGAGATGGTCGCGAAGTGCCCGGCGCGGCGCTCGCCGCTGTAGGCGTTGATCAATTCGAAGAAAGGTGGGGTGTGCAGCACCGTCAGCATCGGCGTGCGAATCATCGAGGCCATGGTCGCAGGCACATAGTGCAGGCTGTTGTTGAAGATGACGTCGAAGCGGCGGTCGTCGATGTTCTGCATCGCTTTGAGGTAGGCGTGATGCTCCTCGATGTACTCGGAGCTCAGGCAGGCCCGTCGACCGTCCTTGTAGGTGGTGTCATCCCACACCGGGACAATGTTGAGCGCCGGATCGCTGGACGAGCTGGCGAACAGCGTGACGTCATGGCCGCGTTGCATCAGCCCGGATGTCACATCGTGGGTGAACGCTTCCAGGCCGCCGGCGAACGGTTGGCGAATGGGGTGTTTGATGTGCGTCAGCACACCGATGCGCAACGGGCGGGCGGAAGATGAAGACATCGGGGATGTTCCTGGCACGGATTGCAGCTTTGAGGCTGGCGCGCAGGAATGGTTGCATAAAGTAGCAGCGCGATACCGCAGCGCCCGGTTCGCGGCATCAGGCCGCTCCTACAGGTGACCTCGTATCCGTAGGAGCGGTCAGCGGCCGCGAAAAGCACACCGCGGATTGACTGACACGCCGCAGCGCCCGGTTCGCGGCCTCAGGCCGCTCCTACAGGTGACCTCGTATCCGTAGGAGCGGTCAGCGGCCGCGAAAAGCACACCGCGGATTGACCGACACACCGCAGCGCCCGGTTCGCGGCCATGGACCGCTCCTACAGGTAACCGCGTACCCGTAGGAGCGGTCAGCGGCCGCGAAAAGCACACCGCGGATTGACTGACACACCGCAGCGCCCGGTTCGCGGCATCAGGCCGCTCCTGCACAGGTTATACCCTGCCGCATCAGGCCTTGAGGGTGGCCATGTCGATCACGAAGCGGTACTTCACGTCACCGGCGTGCATGCGCTCGAACGCCTCGTTAATGTTCTTGATGTCCAGCATCTCGATATCGCAGGTGATGTCGTGCTCGGCGCAGAAATCCAGGACTTCCTGGGTTTCCTTGATACCACCGATCAACGAACCGGCCAGAACGCGGCGCTTGAGCACCAGGTTGGCCGCATGCAGGGCAGGATCTACCGGCTGGATCAGCCCGACCAGAATGTGCACACCGTCGAAGCGCAGGGTTTCCAGGTAGGGGTTCAGGTCGTGCGGCACCGGAATGGTGTCGAGCAGGAAGTCGAAGGTCTCGGCGGCGGCCTTCATCTGCTCGGCATCGGTCGATACGATCACATGGTCCGCACCTTGGCGACGGCCCTCGGCAGCCTTGCTCGCCGAACGGGTGAACAGGGTCACTTCGGCGCCCAGCGCCTTGGCGAACTTGATGCCCATGTGGCCCAGGCCACCCATGCCCAGAATGCCGACCTTGTCACCCGGCTTGACGCCGTAATGCTTGAGCGGCGAATAGGTGGTGATCCCGGCGCACAGGATCGGCGCGGCGTTGGCCGGGTCGAGGCCGTCGGGAATGCGCACCACGAAATTCTCGCTGACCACGATACTGTCGGAATAACCGCCCATGGTGTTGCTGCCGTCCACGCGATCAGGCGTGGCGTAGGTCATGGTCGGGCCTTCCAGGCAGTACTGCTCCAGGTCCGCGTGGCAGGCATCGCAATGCTGGCACGAGTCGACCATGCAGCCCACGCCGACGCGGTCGCCCACGGCGTACTTCTGCACCTGGGAACCGACGGCAACCACGCGGCCAACGATTTCGTGGCCCGGTACCAGTGGGTACACCGCAATGCCCCAGTCGTTGCGGGCCTGGTGCAAGTCAGAGTGGCAGACGCCGCAATACTGGATTTCGATGCTGACATCGTCAGGGCGCAAGGCGCGACGTTCGAAGCTCAAGGGCGCCAGGGGCGTGGTGGGCGAAAGCGCGGCGTAGCCGAGTGCCTTGGACATGGTAAACCTCTCGAAACGAAAAATGATCAGGCTTAGATTGTGGCTTTCCCGCGCGCCTGCGGCCATGTCCGATCCTGCGCAATGAATGCCCATTCCTCCGAGCACCCCGCAAACGGGGCCCGAACGTGCGATGATCCACGACTGATTTCATGCCTGATCTGTGGTATCCCATGAGCCTGACCAAACACCTCGACGCCAACGCCCGCCTGGTACAGCTGATTCGCCCGCTGGCCATTGCCGATGACTGGATCCCGACGGCCATCGACGGCCTGCGCGTGGTTTCGTGCCGCAGCCACGTCGCGCGGACCGCGCAGATCTACGAACCGAGCCTGATGGTGATCGCCCAGGGCAGCAAACTGGCGTACCTGGGCGAGCGCACCCTGGAATACGGTGCGGGCCACTACCTGATACAGGCACTGCCAGTGCCGTTCGAGTGCGAGACCTTCGCCAGCGAGCAGTTGCCCCTGCTCGGTGTATCTATCCCGATCGATCGAACGCTGTTGGGTGAACTGGTGCTGGCCATGGAGCCCGGCCCGAGCCAGGCACAGACCACCGAGTCGATGACTGCCGTAGCGCTGGACGACGCCATGCGCGGCGCGGTGGAACGGCTGCTGCAGTGCCTGCATGATCCCCAGGAGCGCCTGGCCATGGCGCAGGCCCGGTTGCGCGAGGTGCTTTACACCGCACTGCGCGGTCCCAATGGGCATGTGCTGCGCGCGCTGGTCGAACAGCAAGGGCAATTCGCACGTATCGCCGGCGCGCTGTCCTAGCTGCACGCGCATTACGAGCAGCCGCTGCAAGTCGACGACCTGGCGCGACGGGCGAACATGAGTGCTTCGACGTTTCACGAGCATTTCAAGCGCAATACGCTGGCCTCGCCCGTGCAGTACATCAAGCGCCTGCGCCTGCTCAAGGCGCGCGCGCTGCTGGTCGCGGATGCAATGAACGTCAACCAGGTCGCGTTGCGCGTGGGTTACCAGAGCACCTCGCAGTTCAGCCGGGAATACAAACGCCTGTTCAACCACAGCCCTGGCCAGGAACGAGTAACGCGCTGAACCCCGACGCGGCTCGCGCCGCTGCTACAGAAGCACCGCGATCCCCTGTAGCAGCGGCGCAAGCCGCGTCCGGCATCACCGCGTGGCATCAGGCACACCGCTCCCACCGCCGACGCGGCTCGCGCCGCTGCTACAGAAGCACCGCGATCCCCTTTAGCAGCGGCGCAAGCCGCGTCCGGCATCACCGCGTGGCATCAGACACACCGCGCCCACCGCCGACGCGGCTCG